>NZ_JBFAMP010000014.1:0-206281 GCF_040674455.1 Streptomyces sp. NPDC049837
CGCCCGGTTACATTCCGAACCCGGAAGCTAAGCCTTTCAGCGCCGATGGTACTGCAGGGGGGACCCTGTGGGAGAGTAGGACGCCGCCGAACAATCTTTGAAGGACCCTTGGTCCCAGCGTGCATGCTGGGACCAAGGGTCCTTTTTGTTTTTGTTTGATCTTTTCTCAAAGCGCGTCGGGCGGCCGGCTGCGCGAGAATGACTGCGGTACCCGAAGACAGGAGCCATAGCCATGTCCACCAACTCCCCCGACGATCGTCCGGAGCGCGAGCCGCGTCGTAGGGACGGTGGTGAGCGGGGCGGCTTCCGTGGGCCGCGTCGCGACGACAACCGTGGCGGTGGCGGCGGGTTCCGTCGTGACCGTGACGACCGTGGCGGGCGCCCCGCTGGCGGTGGTGGCGGTGGTGGCGGTGGATTCCGCCGCGATGACCGCGCGCCTCGCCGGGACGACCGCCGTGACGACCGTGGCGGGTTCCGCCGTGATGACCGGCGTGATGACCGTGGCGGGTTCCCCCGTGATGACCGTGGTGCGTTCCGTCGGGACGACCGGCGTGATGACCGTGGCGGGTTCCCCCGTGACGACCGCGCGCCTCGCCGGGACGACCGGCGCGATGACCGCCGGGACGACCGCGGTGGGCGCCCCTCGGCCGGCGGTGGCGGTTTCCGGCGGGATGACCGTGACCGTGGCGGCTTCCGCCGGGACGACAACCGTGGCGGTGGCGGCGGCTTCCGTCGTGACGAGCGGCCCGCGTTCCGCCGTGACGACCGGGGCGACGACCGTGGCCGCCCGGGGTTCAACCGTGACGACCGTGGGCCTCGCCGGGATGACCGTGGTCGTGATGACCGGGGTGGCTTCCGTCGTGATGAGCGGCGTGACGACCGGCGCGACGACCGTGGCGGGTTCCGTCGCGATGACCGCCCGGCGTTCAACCGTGACGACCGTGGGCCTCGCCGGGACGATCGTGGTCGTGATGACCGGGGTGGCTTCCGTCGTGATGAGCGGCGTGACGACCGGCGTGATGACCGTGGCGGGTTCCCGCGTGACGACCGTGGCGGTTACCGGCCTCGTGACGATCGCCGTGACGACCGTGGTGGCTTCCCGCGCGACGAGCGGGCGCCCCGTCGGGACGACCGGCGTGACGACCGGGGTGGGTTCCGTCGGGACGACCGCCGGGATGACCGGCCGCGTGGGCCTCGGCGGGACGACCGTGACCGGGGTGGGTACCGGGGGCGGGACGACCGTGGTGGGTTCCGTCGGGACGACCGCCGGGATGATCGGCGTGACCGGGAGCGGGAGCCCATCAAGCGGCTGCCCATCCCGCCGGAGGTCACCGGTGACGAGATCGACAAGGACGTCCGGCAGGAGCTGATGAGCCTGCCGAAGACGCTGGCCGAAGACGTCGCCAGGAACCTGGTGATGGTCGCCCAACTGATCGACGAGGACCCGGAGAAGGCGTACGCGTACTCGCGCATCGCGCTGCGGCTGGCCTCGCGCGTGGCCGCCGTGCGGGAGGCCGCCGGCTTCGCCGCGTACGCGACGCAGAAGTACGCGGAGGCGCTGGCCGAGTTCCGGGCCGCCCGGCGGATGACCGGGAGCGTGGAGCTGTGGCCGGTCATGGCGGACTGCGAGCGCGGCCTGGGGCGGCCCGAGCGGGCGATGGCGATGGCCGGTGAGCCCGAGGTGCAGAAGCTCGACAAGGTCGGCCAGGTCGAGATGCGGCTGGTCGCCGCCGGGGCGCGCAGGGACATGGGGCAGCTCGATGCCGCGATCGTGACCCTTCAGAGCCCGGAGCTGGCGTCCAACTCCGTCCAGCCGTGGACGGCGCGCTTGCGCTACGCGTACGCCGACGCCCTGCTGGAGGCGGGGCGTGAGGACGAGGCGCGGGAGTGGTTCGCCAAGGCGCTGGAGGCCGACAAGGACGGCTCGACCGACGCCTCCGACCGGCTGGCGGAGCTGGACGGGGTGGAGTTCGTCGACGCCGCCGCGGAGGACGGAGAGGAAGTCGAGGCGGACGACGAGTCGCGCGACTGACTGACGTGAAAAGGGGCGGCACCCTCGCGGGTGCCGCCCCTTTCGTATGCCTGCGTGACCGCGTCAGTCGACGTCCAGGCTGCGCAGCACCAGGCCCGTGGCGGGCTTGGGGCCGAAGGAGGTCGATTTGCGGGGCATGGTGACGCCCTGGCGGGCCAGGTCGCGGACGACTTCCTCGTGTACCGGGTGCATCAGGACCGCCGTTCCGCCCCGGCGTTCGGCCTGGGCGACGGCGGCCTCGGCGTCGTGGATGTAGGTGATGTCCTCGGGGGTGTCGGGGACGCGCCAGATGTCGTCGATGAGTGCGGCGTGCAGGACGGTCGCGTCCAGCGTGCGCCAGGCCTCCGGGCGGTCCGCCGGGATCGTACGGGCCAGGAGGTCCGGCGCCGGGCGGTCGATGAGGTGGAAGGGGCCGGTGCCGCCGCCGGTGAGGAGGAAGGCGTTGCCCTCCGAGGCGGCGTCGGCGAGGGCGTCCAGGGCGGCCGGGAGGGGGCCGTCGACGGTGCGGACGCGGAAGGTGTCGTCCAGGGCGGTGAGCGCGTCGGCGACCGGGAGGCGGTTGAGGAGCCGGTGGATGGCGCGGACCTGGAGCGGGTAGCGGGCCGTGTCGATGAGGAGGACGAGGCCGTAGTTCCAGGGGCCGGGCGTGGGGTGTTCCTCGCGGAGGCGGAGGTAGGTGGCCCAGCGGTGGTGGCCGTCGGCGATCAGTGCCTGGTGCCGGCCGAGGTCGTCGGCGACCTCGGCGAGGGCGGCCGGGTCGGTGACGGACCACAGCCGGTGGCTGATGCCGTCCTCGGTGGTGGTGGCGAGGAGGGGCGCGCGGAGGGCGGTGCGTTCGATGACGGCGGTCGCGCCGGTGGCGGTGCCATTGCCCCGGTAGGTGAGGAGCAGCGGGTCGAGGTTGGCGGCCGTCGTGCGCATGAGGGAGGCGCGGTCCTCGACGACGTGCGGTATGACGTCCTCGTGGGGCAGGACGATCCCCTCGGCGGGGGTGGTGAGCTCCAGGGCCCCGATGAGGCCGCGCTGGAGGAGGTCGCCCTTGCGCTGCTCGTACACGTAGAGCGCGGGCTCGGCGTCGGCGGCGAGGACGCCGTCGGAGAGCCAGGCGTGGAGGGTGTCGGCGGCCTGGCGGTGGCGGGCCTCGGTGGTGGCCGCCTGCGGCAGGATCAGCCGGACGATGTTGTGGGGGTCGGCCGACTCCAGGTGGTGCACACCGTCGGGCCGGACGACGACGTCGTACGGCGGAGAGGTCACCGCGGCAAGGCTCCCGACCCGTTCGGGGACATAGCGCAGCCCACGGAAAGGTGTCAGGTGCAGACCGCCGTTGGCCGCAGAACCTGTGGTGTTCATCCCTGCATCGTATGTGGATCGAGGGTATGAGCGATGATCGGGGGCATCGGCTTTCGTCAGCGAGGAGTTCGGGACATGGGGCAGCGGGGCAGGAACCGGCCGGGTGGCAGTGCGCGCGCGCTGAGCGAGGCGTACGACACGGCGCTGCTCGACCTGGACGGGGTGGTGTACGCGGGCGGGGAGGCGATCCCGTACGCGGTGGAGGCGCTGGGGGCGGCCCGGGACGGCGGGATGCACCTCGCGTACGTCACCAACAACGCGTTGCGGACGCCGGACGCGGTCGCCGCGCATCTGACCGAGCTGGGGGTGCCGGCCGAGCCGTCCGATGTGATCACCTCGGCGCAGGCGGTGGCCCGGATGATCGCCGAGCAGCTCCCGCGGGGCTCGCGGGTGCTGGTGGTCGGCGGTGAGGGGCTGCGGGTCGCGCTGCGTGAGCGCGGGCTGGAGCCGGTGGAGTCGGCCGATGACGACCCGGCGGCCGTGGTGCAGGGGTACGGGGGGCCGGAGCTGCCGTGGGGGCGGTTCGCGGAGGCGTCGTACGCCATCGCGCGCGGGGTGCCGTGGTTCGCGTCCAACACCGATCTGACGATCCCGAGCGGGCGGGGCATCGCGCCGGGGAACGGGGCGGCGGTGGAGGTGGTGCGCATCGCGACGGGCGCCGAGCCGCAGGTGGCCGGCAAGCCGCTGCCCCCGATGCACCGGGAGACGATCCTGCGGACGGGTGCGGAGCGGCCGCTGGTGGTGGGGGACCGGCTGGACACCGACATCGAGGGGGCGTTCAACGGGGGTGTGGACTCGCTGCTGGTGCTGACCGGGGTGACGGACGCGGCCCGGTTGCTGGCCGCAGTGCCGGAGCACCGGCCGACGTACGTGGACGCCGATCTTCGGGGGCTGCTGACCGGGCAGCCGGAGGTGGCCGGGACGGCGGAGGCCGGATTCGGGTGTGGCGGGTGGACGGCGTCGGTGAGGGGTGCGGCGTTGGTGCTGGAGGGGGAAGGGGACGTCATCGACGGGCTGCGGGCGCTGTGCGCGGCGGCGTGGACGTACGCCGGGGACGGTTCGTGCGCGCTGGACGCGGGGAAGGCGCTGGCCCGGCTGGGGTGGTGAGGGCCGGCGGTCCGCCCGTGGAGGGCAGGGAAAGGTAGGCTAACCTAACCGGGTGTTGATCGACAGTCCTCCCGAACAGAGCGCGGATCCGACAGCCGCAGCCGAGCCCGCCCGGGGCCGCCGCCGTGCGGTGCGCGCGGCGGGACTGCTGGTCTCCGTCGGTGTCCTGCTGCTGATCTGTGTCGCGAGCATCGTGGTCGGGGCCAAGCCGGTCCCGCTCGGCGATGTGTGGCACGGCCTGTTCCACAGCTCCGGTACGGGCAACGACGTCCTCATCCAGGACCTGCGGATGCCCCGGACCGTCCTGGGAGTGATCGTCGGCGTCGCGCTGGGCCTGTCCGGCGCGGTGATGCAGGCCCTCACCCGCAACCCGCTCGCCGAACCCGGCCTGTTGGGCGTGAACGCGGGCGCATCGGCCGCCGTCGTGACCGCCATCAGCTTCCTGGGCGTCACCTCGCTGACCGGCTACGTGTGGTTCGCGTTCCTGGGCGCCGCCGTCGTGTCCGTGGTGGTGTACGCGCTCGGCGGCAGCCGGAGCGCCACCCCCGTACGGCTCGCGCTCGCGGGTACGGCGGCGACGGCCGCGCTGTACGGGTACGTCAACGCCGTGCAGTTGCTGGACTCCGCCGCCCTGGACCGGCTGCGCTTCTGGACCGTCGGCTCGCTGGCCAACGCCGACATGGCGACGGTCCGCAGCGTGGCCCCGTTCATCGGCGTGGGCGTCGTCCTCGCGCTGCTGATCGCGCGGCCGCTCAACGCCATGGAGATGGGCGACGACACCGCCCGCGCGCTGGGCGCGCACCTGAACCGGACGCGCGCCCTCGGCATGGTGTCGGTGACGCTGCTGTGCGGCGCCGCGACCGCCGCGTGCGGGCCGATCGTCTTCATCGGCCTGATGGTCCCGTACCTCGTGCGCGCCCTGACCGGCCCCGACATGCGGTGGATCCTGCCGTACGCGGCGGTGCTCTCGCCCGTGCTCCTGCTGGGCTCCGACGTGCTGGGGCGGGTCGTGGCCCGGCCCTCCGAACTCCAGGTCGGCATCGTGACCGCGCTCGTCGGCGGGCCCGTCTTCATCCACCTCGTACGCCGCAAGAGGATGGCCCAGTTGTGACCGCACGTACCGTGACCGCACGTACGGTGAAAGCCCTCCGTACGCCCGGGGGCCTGTCCGTCCGCTACGAGCCGCGCGCCGCCGTCGTCGTGCTGCTGCTGGCGGTGGTGACCCTGGCGGCCGGCGTCGTCCTCATCGGCAGCGGCGACTTCCCGATCGCGCCCGGCGACGTCGTCGCCACGCTGCTGGGCAACGGCACAATGGCGCAGGAGTTCATCGTCCAGGACCTGCGGCTGCCGCGCGTCCTCGTGGCGGTCCTCGTGGGCGCGTCGCTGGGCCTCGGCGGCGCCGTCTTCCAGTCCGTCTCGCGCAACCCGCTGGGAAGCCCCGACATCATCGGTTTCGGGCAGGGCGCCACCGTCGGCGCGCTGACCGTGATCGTGCTCTTCGGGGGCAGCGCCACGGCCGTGGCGGGCGGCGCCGTCGTGGGCGGTGTGGTGACCGGCGTACTGATCTACCTGCTGGCCTGGAAGCGGGGCGTGCACGGCTTCCGGCTGGTGCTCATCGGCATCGGCGCGGCCGCCGTTCTGACCGCCGTCATCCACTACCTGATCACCAAGGCGAACCTGATCGACGCCACCCGTGCCGTGCTGTGGATGACCGGCACCCTCGACGGCCGTGACTGGGCCCAGTTCTGGCCGCTGCTCGCCGTGTGCGCCCTGCTCGTGCCGCTGGTGCTGGGGTACGGGCGGCCGCTGCGGATGCTGGAGATGGGCGACGACGCCGCGTACGCGCTCGGGGTGAAGGTGGAGAAGACGCGCCTGGTGCTGATGGGGTCGGCGGTGCTGCTGGTGTCCGTCGCCACGGCCGCCGCCGGTCCGATCACCTTCGTCGCGCTGAGCGCCCCGCAGCTCGCCCGCCGGCTCACCCGCGCCCCCGGCCCCAACCTCGCCGCCTCCGCCCTCATGGGCGCCGCGCTGCTGCTCGTCGCCGACTGGACCGCCACCAACGCCTTCGGCGAGCGGGAGCTGCCGGTGGGTGTCGTGACCGGCGTCGTCGGCGGCGTGTACCTGCTGTGGCTGCTGGTGACCGAGCGCAAGGCAGGCCGCATATGACCCCCGCCCCCGGGAACCGGGGGAACCCCGTGAACGACGAGAAGAACGCCAGGAGTACGTCCATGCAGCAGCGCCTGAGCGCGGAGGCGGTCACCCTCGCCTACGAGCAGCGGATCATCGCCCGTGACCTCTCGGTCGAGATACCCGACAATTCGTTCACGGTGATCGTCGGCCCGAACGCGTGCGGCAAGTCGACGCTGCTGCGGGCCCTGTCGCGGATGCTGAAGCCGACAGCGGGGCGGGTGCTGCTGGACGGGCAGGCCATCCACTCGATGCCCGCCAAGAAGGTCGCCAGGACGCTGGGTCTGCTGCCGCAGTCCTCCATCGCGCCCGACGGCATCACCGTCGCGGACCTCGTCGCGCGCGGCCGCTACCCGCACCAGGGCCTGCTGCGCCAGTGGTCCCCGGAGGACGAGCGCATCGTCCAGGAGTCGATGGACGCGACGGGCGTGGGCGAGCTGGGCGACCGGTACGTCGACGAGCTGTCGGGCGGACAGCGCCAGCGCGTGTGGATCGCCATGGCGCTCGCCCAGCAGACCCCGCTGCTGCTGCTCGACGAACCGACGACGTACCTCGACATCCAGCACCAGATCGACGTGCTCGACCTGTGCGCCGAACTGCACGAGACCCAGGGCCGCACCCTGGTCGCCGTCCTGCACGACCTGAACCACGCGGCCCGGTACGCCACGCACCTCATCGCCGTACGGGACGGGGAGATCGTCGCGGAGGGCCCCCCGTCCGAGGTGGTCACCGCCGAGCTGGTCGAGCGCGTCTTCGGGCTGCGCTGCCAGGTCATCGACGACCCCGAGACGGGCACGCCGCTGGTCGTACCGGCGTCCAGGCAGGCCCGGTCACGCGGGTCGCGGGTGGCTGCCGCGGCGGGTGCTGCGGCTGCGGTGGGGGAGTAGGGGCTCAGCGGGAGAGCGGCGGGGAGTGGCGGGGTTCAGGGCGGCGGCCCGGGGGGGCTTGGGCCGGGGCGGAGCGGGGCCGGTCGCCCGGGCCGGGGCGGCTCGGGTCCTGGGCCTGGGGCGCTCGGGCCGTGGGCCTGGGCCGCTTGGGCCGTGGGCCTGGGGCGCTCGGGTCCCGGGCCTGGGCCGCTTGGGTCCCCGGCCTGGGCCGCTCCGGCTGCGGTCCCGGGCCGCTCGGGTCTCGCTACAGGAGGGACCGGAGGCGCAGGAGGTCGCGGAAGCCCGCCTCCAGCCTGATCCGGCCCGACGCCCACGCCTTCGCGAAGTTCAGCTCGCCGTCCACCAGCGCCACCAGGTCGTCGCCGGCCATGGCCAGCCGGATTTCGGCCTTCTCGCGGGGCGGGCCGTCCAACCGGTCCCGCACCTCGATCCGGCCGCCCACCAGGCGGCCCGTGAAGGTGGTGTCCAGGTCGGTGATGTGGCAGCTCAGCGTGCGGTCGAGCGCCGCGGCGCTGCGCACCTCGCCGTTCGCGTGCCGGAGGTTGTCGGAGAGTCTGTCGAGTGCGCTGCGGCACTCCTCGATCGTGGCCATCGTGACCGACCGTACCGCAGCCCTTCGCGGTAGCGTCTGGGCATGAGCGACTTGATGCCCGAGGCCCCCGAGGCCCCCGAGATCCCGGAAGGCGCCGGGGACCGGACCGTGGAGTCCTGCGACCCGGCCGCGCCCGCGCCCCTGGGCGTCGAGCGGATGCCGACCGGGCACCCCCGGGTGGACGCGGCTCTGGAGCGGCTCGGTGACGCCGACCACCTCCCGGCGGAGGGGCACCTGGAGGTGTACGAGGATGTACACCGGGGGCTGCGGGAGGCGCTGGCCGCGCTCGACGCGGGTCCCCAGCCTTCGCCTTCGTACGAACACAGGAGCTGAACCGAACGTGGCAGGAGTCGCACGCCGCCGTCTCGACGCCGAGCTGGTACGCCGGAAGCTGGCCCGCTCGCGGGAGCACGCGAGTCAGCTCATCGCGGCGGGGCGGGTGACCGTCGGCGGTACCACCGCCACCAAGCCCGCCACCCAGGTCGAGACCGCCGCGGCCATCGTGGTCGCGCAGGACGACGCCGACCCCGACTACGTCTCGCGCGGCGGCCACAAGCTCGCGGGGGCGCTGGCGGCGTTCGTCCCGCGCGGGCTGAAGGTCGAGGGCCGGCGGGCGCTGGACGCGGGCGCGTCGACGGGCGGGTTCACCGACGTCCTGCTGCGTGCCGGGGCCGCGCACGTGGTGGCCGTCGACGTCGGCTACGGGCAGCTCGCCTGGTCGCTCCAGAGCGATGAACGCGTGACCGTCAAGGACCGTACGAATGTGCGTGAGCTGACGCTGGACGCGATCGACGGAGATCCGGTGGACCTGGTGGTGGGCGACCTGTCGTTCATCCCGCTGGGGCTGGTGCTGCCCGCCCTGGCGGGCGTCTCGGCGCCCGACGCCGACCTGGTGCTGATGGTGAAGCCGCAGTTCGAGGTGGGCAAGGAACGGCTCGGCAGCGGCGGGGTCGTCCGCAGTCCCGAGCTGCGCGCCGAGGCGGTGCGCAACGTGGCGCGGCAGGCCGGCGAACTCGGGCTCGGCGTGCTGGGCGTCACCGCCAGTCCGCTGCCCGGCCCGTCCGGCAACGTCGAGTACTTTCTGTGGCTGCGGGCGGGCGCGCCCGCGCTGGATCCGGCGGATGTGGAACGCGCCGTGGCGGAGGGACCTCGTTGAGTTCATCGACAGCCTTTACGACGACTGCTGCACCCCGCACCGTCTTCCTGCTCGCGCACACCGGCCGGCCGGCTGCTGTCCGCAGCGCCGAGCTGGTCGTACTCGGGCTCCTGCGCAGCGGCATCGGCGTGCGCGTCCTCGCCGCCGAGGCGGCCGACCTGCCCCTGCCGCCGACGGTCGAGACGGTGCCGGAGGCGTCGCCCGACGTGCTGGACGGGTGCGAGCTGCTGATCGTCCTCGGCGGTGACGGGACGCTGCTGCGCGGCGCGGAGTTCGCCCGCGCCTCCGGGGTGCCGATGCTCGGCGTGAACCTGGGGCGGGTCGGCTTCCTCGCGGAGGCCGAGCGCGACGACCTCGACAAGGTCGTGGACCGGGTGGTCACGCGGGCGTACGAGGTCGAGGAGCGCATGACCCTGGACGTCACCGTGTACAACAACGGCGACGTGCTGCACAGCGACTGGGCGCTCAACGAGGCCGCCGTACAGAAGGTCTCGGCAGAGCGCATGCTGGAGGTCGTCCTGGCGATCGACGGCCGGCCGGTGACCGGCTTCGGCTGCGACGGGGTGATCTGCGCGACGCCGACCGGTTCGACGGCGTACGCCTTCTCGGCGGGCGGTCCGGTGATCTGGCCCGAGGTGGAGGCACTGCTGATGGTGCCGATCGGGGCGCACGCGCTGTTCGCCAAGCCGCTGGTGACGACGCCGGACTCGGTGCTGGCGGTGGAGGTCGAGCCGCACACCCCGCACGGGGTGCTGTGGTGCGACGGGCGGCGCACCGTCGAACTGCCCGCCGGCGCACGGGTGGAGGTCCGGCGCGGGGCGGTGCCGGTACGGCTGGCCCGGCTCCACCACGCGTCGTTCACGGACCGGCTGGTCGCCAAGTTCGCCCTCCCGGTGTCGGGTTGGCGCGGCGCGCCGCACTGAGGGGGCGTGGGCGGCCGCGCCGCGGTCGGTCTGGTCGGGTTGGGTGTGTGGGTCTGGCCGGGGCCCGGGTCGGCGCCTGGTCGACCCGGGCCTAGGTGGCCTTGACCACCGATATCGCGCGCCGGCGCATCACCGCACGTACGGGCAGGCCCGTCGACAGCAGCGTCAGCAGCAGCGTGCCGGCCGCGATGCCGGCGAGCACCGGCCACGGCACGTAGGGGAAGGGTGACCCGAAGGCGGCCCGAAGCAGCGGGGCCAGGGTCGCCAGCCCGATCGCCCCGCCCAGCAGCAGCGCGGTCAGCGTGACCGTCAGCGCCTCCCAGGCCGCCATCGCCCGTACCTGGCGGCGCTGGCCGCCGACCACCCGCAGCAGCGCCACGTCGCGGCGCCGCTCGAACGAGACCATGGCGAGCGTGTTGGCCGCGGCTATCGCGGCGAAGCCGGCGTACAGAGCCGTACCGCAGTAGTCCAGCCACACCTCGCTCGCCGTGCCGGCCGAGCCCGTGCGGTACTCGGCGGTGGTACGGGCCGCGATCTTGGTGAAGCCGAACCCGACGACGAGGACCAGCGGGACGACGGCGGCCGCGAACCGCCTCGGCTGGGAACGTACGTTGAGCATCGCCAGCCGCGCGCTCCCGCCCATCCGGCCGGTGACCGCCGACACCAGCCGGGCGGCCGGGCCGATGAGGCGCGGGCCCAGCAGCCCCGTACCGACGCAGAAGAGGATGAGGACGAGGAACGCGCCCTGGCCCGCCTTCTCGGCCGGCTGCCGCTGGAGCAGGACACTCAGGGCGGCCCCGCCCGCCACCGCGACCAGCCCGAGCACCGCCCTCGGCCACCCCAGCCCGGGCCGGCCGCCCGACGAGGCCTCCGCGAGCGCCCGGGCGGGGCGCAGCAGCGAGAACCGCAGCGAGGACAGCACGGCGGCGACCGTGGACGTCACGGCGGCGACCGCCAGGCACACCGGCAGGGCGAGCCAGCCGAACCGGAATTCCGCCCCGGCCGGTGCCAGCCCGTGCGTCACCATGCCGCCGAACCAGACCCGGGCCAGCAGGCCGCCCAGGGCGAAACCCGCGGCCGCCGCCGGGAGCGAGGCGGCGAGGGCCTGGACGGCCACGGCCCGCCGTATCTGGCCGGGGCGGGCGCCCACCGCGCGCACCAGGGCCAGCTCGCGGTGCTGCTGGGCGATGGCCGTGCCCATCGTGGACGCGACCACGAAAATCGACATGTAGACCGATCCGACGAGCAGCACGAGCGCGATCTCGCCGGTCCCGGGCGCGGTCGGCACCATCAGCATCATCGTCGACGCGCTGACGACGGTGGACGCGAACAGCGCGGCGACCGCCGTGCCGATGAAGGCCGGCGGGTGTGCGCGCAGTGAGGCGAGGGCGAGTCGGATACTCATAGTGATCATGGTGACGGGCGGCGCACGGCCCGCGCCATGACGCTGCTCCCCGGATCGAGAGGGGGGTTATCCCCACTCCGGCGGGTGACAGATGACGGCGGCCTCCGCGCCCCGACCTGCGGCTTCGGCGACGCGGGGCGGGGGCCGTCGCACAGCGGGCCCCGGACCTCGTAAGGTCTTCTCCGTGTTGGAGGAGATGCGGATACGGTCGCTCGGGGTCATCGACGACGCGGTGGTCGAGCTGTCACCCGGTTTCACCGCGGTGACCGGCGAGACCGGCGCGGGCAAGACCATGGTCGTCACCAGCCTCGGACTGCTGCTCGGCGGGCGCGCCGACCCCGCCCTGGTACGGATCGGTTCGCCGTCCGCGGTCGTCGAGGGCCGGATCAGTGTGCCGCCCGGCGCGGCCGCCGCCGTCCGGGCCGAGGAGGCGGGCGCCGAACTCGACGAGGGCGCGCTGCTCATCAGCCGCACCATCTCGGCGGAGGGCCGCTCCCGCGCGCACCTGGGAGGGCGTTCCGTGCCGGTCGGCGTGCTCGCCGAGCTGGCCGACGAACTCGTCGCCGTGCACGGCCAGACCGATCAGCAGGGCCTGCTCAAGCCGGCGCGGCAGCGGGGCGCGCTCGACCGGTACGCGGGTGACGCGGTGGCCGTCCCGCTCGCCAAGTACACCTACGCGTACCGACGGCTGCGGGCGGTCACCGCCCAGCTCGACGAGCTGACCACGCGCGCGCGTGAGCGGGCGCAGGAGGCCGACCTGCTGCGCTTCGGGCTGGCCGAGATCGAGGCGGTCGAGCCGCGGGCGGGCGAGGACGTGGAGCTCGCCGCCGAGGCCGAGCGCCTCGGTCACGCCGAGGCCCTCGCGTCCGCCGCCGCGCTGGCCCACGGGGCGCTGGCGGGCGACCCCGAGGACCCGGAGGTCCTCGACGCGACGACCCTGGTCGCGGGCGCGCAGCGGGCGCTGGACGCCGTACGGTCGCACGATCCGGCGCTCGCCGCGCTCGCCGACCGGATGGGCGAGATCTCGATCCTCCTCGCGGACGTGGCCGGGGAGCTCGCCGGGTACGCCGACAATCTCGACGCCGACCCCCGGCGCCTGGCCGCCGTCGAGGAGCGGCGCGCCGCGCTGACGGCCCTCACCCGCAAGTACGGCTCCGATGTCGCCGCCGTCCTTTCCTGGGCGGAGGAGGGCGCCGCCCGGCTCACCGAACTGGACGGTGACGACGAGAGGATCGGCGAGCTGGCGGCCGAACGGGACGCCCTGCGCGCCGAACTGTCCGGGCTGGCCCAGGCCCTGACGGACGCGCGGACGGAGGCGGCGGCGCGGTTCGCGGACGCCGTCACCGCCGAGCTGGCGTCGCTCGCCATGCCCCACGCGCGCGTGTCGTTCGACATCCGGCAGACCGACGACCCGGAGGGCGTCGAGGTCGGCGGCCGGACGGTCGCCTACGGGCCGGCCGGTGTCGACGAGGTCGAACTGCTGCTCGCCCCGCACCCGGGAGCGCCGCCCCGGCCGATCGCCAAGGGCGCGTCGGGCGGTGAGCTGTCCCGGGTGATGCTCGCCGTCGAGGTCGTCTTCGCCGGTACGGACCCCGTGCCGACGTACCTCTTCGACGAGGTCGACGCGGGCGTCGGCGGCAAGGCGGCCGTGGAGATCGGGCGTCGGCTGGCCAAGCTCGCCAAGTCGGCCCAGGTCGTGGTCGTCACGCACCTGCCGCAGGTCGCGGCCTTCGCCGACCGTCAACTGCTCGTCGAGAAGACCAACGACGGGTCCGTGACGCGGTCCGGGGTCACCGTCCTGGAGGGCGAGGACCGCGTACGCGAGCTGTCACGCATGCTGGCCGGCCAGGAGGACTCCGAGACGGCCAGGGCGCACGCGGAGGAGCTGCTGGCGACGGCCAGGGCGGACGCCTGACGGACGATGGCGATGCCCTGATGGATGCCGGGCGCGGGGTTCGTAAGGTGATCCCATGATCGGATTGAGCAGGGTCATGGGGCTCGCCGTCGCCGCCGGGGCCGCCCGTGGCGTGTACCGGGCGTTGCGGTCGCGGCACGACGAGGGCCGGCGGGGCGAGGGCTGGCGGCGGAAGAACTACGCCGGGCGGACCGTCGACCTGTACGCCGGGCCCGCCGTGGCCGCCGGCGCCGCGCTCGGCGCCCTCCCGGCGGGCGGCAGCGGCCGGGAGCGGGGCGCCGCCGTGCTGGCCGGGCTCGCGGCGGGCGCCTGCGGGGCGTACGACGACAGGAACGGCGACCACCGGCGGGGCTTCCGGGCCCACCTGGGCGCCCTGCGGGACGGCGAGGTCACCAGCGGGGCCGTCAAGCTCTTCGGGGTGGGCGCCGCCGCTCTCGCCGCCGGCGCGCTGCTCAAGGAGCGGCCCGTCGACAAGGTCCTCGCGGGCGTGGTGATCGCCGGTACCGCCCACTTCGTCAACCTGGTGGACGTACGGCCCGGCCGGGCAGCCCTCACGGTTCTCGCACTCGGGGTGCCCGGCCTGCTGCGCGGCGGGCCGCTCGCCGCCGCGCCGATGGGCGCCGCGGCCGCCGTCGTCGCCGACGACCTCGGTGAGCGCACCATGCTCGGCGACGCGGGTGCCCACGCCCTGGGCGCGGCCCTCGGCACCGCGATCGCCGCCGCCAACGGGCGCGCCGGGCTCGCGGTCCACGCCGCCGGGCTGGTCGCCGCCGCGGCGTACGGAGACACCGTCAGCCGCCTGGCAGGATCACCCGTGTGAGTGATCGCGGGGCGCGGTTTACGCCCCGCGACACGGCCGCTTCGCCCGGGCGGTGCCGGAACGTGCGTACGGGCTGGCATTCTTGGGCACGTGACACTGCGTACGGTCCAAGTGCTGGGCGGTGGCAGCGCGGGCAGCAGCGCTCATGTCAGATCACTGGCCGCCGGGCTGGTGGCGAGGGGCGTACGAGTGACCGTGTGCGCCCCCGCCGAACTGGACCACGACTACGACTTCCTCGGCACCGGGGCCCACTTCATGCCCGTACCGCGCCGCAGCGACCCGGTCGCCATCGGGGCCCTGCGCATGGCTTTCACGGGCGCCGACGTGGTCCACGCCCATGGGCTGAACGCCTCGGTGCGTGCCGGGCTGGCACTGGGCTCCCAGCCCGTACCGCTCGTCGTGACGTGGCATACGCGTACGCACGCCGAGGGTGCCCGTGGCCAGTTGATCCGGCTCATGGAGCGAAAGACCGCACGGGCAGCGGCCGTTGTGCTGGGTACCTCGTCCGAACTCGTCGACCGGGCACGGCGGCGCGGCGCCCGCGACGCGCGGCTCGGTCCCGTCTCGGTCCCCGCCCCGCACGAGGGCGTCGCCGAGGCGCAAGCGGGCAAGGCGCGGGCGGAACTCGGCGCCATGGACCGGCCGTTGGTCATGGCAGTCGGCGCGCTGGAACCGCACCGTGGTTACGGCACGCTCCTGGACGCCTCCCGGCTGTGGCTGTGCCACGACCCGGTGCCGCTGGTCGCCGTCGCGGGGGAGGGGCGGCAGCGGCCCGGGCTCCAGCGGCGGATCGACGCGGAGGGCCTGCCGGTGCGGTTGCTCGGGCGGCGCGACGACGTCACGGCGCTGCTCGCGGCGGCGGACGTGGCGGTGCTCCCGAGCCGCTGGGAGGCGCGCGCCCCACTCGCCCAGGAAGCCCTGCGGCTCGGCGTCCCGCTGGTCGCCACGGCGGTGGGCGGGGTGCCGGAACTGGTCGGGGACGCGGCGGTGCTGGTGCCGTACGGGGACGCGGGCGCGCTGGCGGCCGCGGTCTCGGCCCTGCTCGCCGACCCCGCGCGGCGGGCCGGGCTGGCGGCGGCGGGGCGGGCACAGGCGGGGACGTGGCCGACGGAGGACGAGACGATCGCCCAGGTGCTGAGCGTGTACGACGAGCTGTGCGCGGGCGGGTGACGTTTCCCCCACCCCGCCCCTTCCCGAAACCGGGGGCTCCGCCCCCGGCCCCTGGCCGAGCGGCCGCTGCGGGGGCTGGCGCAACCCCCACGGCCCCGTGCGGCGGCTTCGCGCCGCCGGATGCGCTGGTTCCGCCCCGGGACTCGTGCCGGGTGGCCGGTTGCGGGGCCGGCGCCCCCACGGCCCCGTGCGGCGGCTTCGCGCCGCCGGGAGCCGCCGGCTCCCCCTCCGGGCCTGCTGCCTGGGGGGATGGGGGCTGGCGCTTCCCCATGGCCCGTGTGCGGCAGCTTCGCACCGCCGGAGGTGGGCCGGCCCCCCCACGCCTCGCGGGGGTACGCCCCCACGCCCCCGTGCGCGGCAGCTTCGCGCCGCGGGGCTTCCGCCCCCTCACCCCGCGCCTCGCGGTCCGGGAGCGCGGCCCGGTCCCGGGCACCTCACGCCGTGTGGCGGCGTGCCCGGAGGGCCAGGGAGAGGGCCAGGACGGTCTGCGGGTCGTCCAGGTCCGTGCCGAGGAGGTCGCCGATGCGGGCCAGGCGGTTGTAGAGCGTCTGGCGGTTGAGGTGCAGTTCGCGGGCCGTTTCCGCCTTGCGGCCCGCGTGCGCGAGGTACGTCTCCAGCGTCGGCAGCAGGGGCGGACGCGACGTGCGGTCGTGGTCGCGCAGCGGGCCGATCGCCCGGTCCACGAAGGCGGCGAGGTCCGGATGATCCCGCAGCCGCCACAGCAGCAGGTCGATGTCCAGGCGCCGCGCGTCGTACCAGGGGCGCTCCGGCAGGCCCTGTGCCGCGGTCGCCGTCTCCGCCGCGTGCCGCAGGCCCGCCGACGCCGCCGCCCAATTGCCCGCGACGCCCACCACCACGACCGGCGCCCCGGCCCCCGCGCGTTCCAGCCCCGCCCGCGCCACGCCCGCCCGCAGCGCCGCGGCCACCCGGTCGGCGACCGCCGCCCGCTCCGACAAGGTACGCAGGCCCAGCAGGAGCGGGACCCGGCCCTCGACGGGGCGGACGCCCAGCAGGACCGGGACGCCCACGGCGGACAGCTCCTCCAGCACGGCGCGGGCCAGCACGGACCAGTTGCCGGACGGCATCACATCGGACGCGAGGCGCATGACGACCGGCAGCAGGGGGCCGTCTCCCGGTTTGAACCCCAGCACGCGCGCCTGCGCGGGCGCGTCGTCCGCCGTGATGCGGCCCTCCGCGAGGTCGGTGAGGAAGTCGCCCCGGCCCCGCGCCGCCAGCTCCTCCTCCTGCCGTGCCTGCATCAGCACCACCGCCAGGATGCCCGCCGCCCGTTCCGCCGCCATGCGGTGGACGGGGAGCAGCGCGCCCGAGACGGAAAGGAGCACCAGGCGGGCGCGTACCGCGGCCGCGCCCGGACCGCCGCCCGGCACGTCCACCAGCACCGCCCCGGCCGGCGGGCCCGCCTCCCGCGCCTCGCGCTGGCCGCGCAGCCCCTCCCACACCTGGAGCGGATCGGCCGGCCCCGCACCGCCGCCCGCGGCGTACAGCAGTTGGCCGTCCGCGGTCTCCAGAAAGACCGGATTGGCGGCGAAATCGGCGAGGATGCCCAGCACCTGTGGCACCCCGCCCCCGCCCAGCAGCGCCTCCGTGCACCGCCGGTGCACGTCCTCGGCCCGCCGCAGCAGCGCGTAGTGCCCGTTGACGATCTCGGTGTGGACCTCCTCCGTCACCGAGACGAACGGGACCTCCCGGTGGAGCTGGACCAGCGGCAGCCCCGCCGCCCGCGCCGTCTCCACGATCGTCGCGGGCAGCCGGGAGAACCTCGGCCCCAGCTCCACCACCAGCGCCGCGATCCCGCGCTCCGCCAGCCGCCGCACGAACGCCCGCTGCTCGGCCGGCCGCGTACCGAGCCCCAGCCCGGTCGTCAGCAGCAGCTCGCCGCCCTTCAGCAGTGACGCGATGTTCGGCACCTCGCCGGCGTGCACCCAGCGCACCGTCCGGTGCAGCCGGTCCGCCCCGGTCACCACCTCCGGGAGCCCACCGCGCAGCCCGGGCAGCTCCAGCGCCCGCTGCACGGTGATCCCGCCCTGGTCGTTCATGGAGGTCATCGAGGTCATACGGCCGGACGCTACCCGCGGGCGTGTGCCCAGGACATCACCGGGAGATGACGACTGCCGGCAGCGGGCGACAACTCGTCGTGCCGGCCCGCCATTTGCGTGACCGCCTGTCGATTGTGGCGTACGTCACTCGGGAGGAAGGTGTCCGGCCATGGCACAGAATCCCACCCCAGCAGGCCGCGAGGTGCAGCGGCTCAAGGCGAACTCCGTCGGCCTCGTCGGCGTCGTCTTCATGGCGGTCGCCACCGCCGCGCCGATCACCGCGATGACCGGCAACCTGCCCATCGCGGTCGGCTTCGGCAACGGCACCGGCGCCCCGGCCGGCTACCTCTTCGCGACCCTCGTCCTCACCGTCTTCTCCGTCGGCTATGTCGCCATGGCGAAACGGATCACCGCGGCCGGCGCCTTCTACGGCTACATCTCGCACGGCCTCGGCCGTATCGCCGGTATGGCCTCCGGCATGCTCGCGGTCCTCGCGTACATCGTCTTCGAGGCCTCGATCGTCGGCGTCTTCGCCTACTTCACCAAGACGACCGTCGCCGACCAACTGGGCGTGGACCTGCCGTGGATCGTGTACGCGGCCGCGATGCTGGCCGTCACCGCCGTCCTGGCGTACTTCGACATCAACCTCACCGCCAAGGCCCTCGGCGTGATGCTCGTCGCCGAGGTCGCGGTGCTCTTCGCGGTGGCGACAGCGGTGCTGCTCGCGGGCGGCGGGCCCGACGGCATACCCATGGAGCCCATCAACCCCGCCAACGCCTTCACCGGCGCCTCCGCCGGACTGGGCCTCTTCTTCGCCTTCTGGTCGTGGGTCGGCTTCGAGTCGACCGCGATGTACGGCGAGGAGTCCCGCGACCCCAAGCGCGTCATTCCCCGCGCCACCCTCGTCTCCGTCGTCGGCGTGGGGCTCTTCTACATCTACGTGTCGTGGATGACGATCGCCGGCAACGGGCTCGACGGCGCCGTGAAGGTGTCCGCGTCCGCCAGCCCGCTCGACCTGTTCTTCGACCCGACGCGCTCGTACATCGGCGCCTGGGCCGTCGACGCCTTCCAGTGGCTGCTGCTCACCGGCTCCTTCGCCTGCGGGATGGCCTTCCACCAGTGCGCCTCGCGCTACCTGTACGCCATCGGCCGCGAGGGCTTCCTGCACCCGGCACTCGGCCGTACGCACGCCACGCACGGCTCGCCGTACATCGCCTCCTACGTGCAGAGCGCCATCGCCGTCGTCCTCGTCGGCGCCTTCTGGCTCACCGGCCAGGACCCGTACATCCACCTCTACACGCTGCTGGCGATCCTCGGCACGATGGCGATCCTCATCGTCCAGACGCTGTGCTCGTTCGCCGTCATCGGCTACTTCCGCAAGAACCACCCCGAGGACCGGCACTGGTTCAGGACGTTCACCGCACCGCTCCTCGGCGGCATCGGCATGACGGCGGTGGTCGTCCTGCTGGTGCTGAACATGGAGACCGCCGCGGGTCTCGCCGCCGACTCCCTCTTCTTCACCCTCATCCCGTGGATCGTCGGCGCCGTGTTTTTCGGCGGCCTGGGGCTCGGCTTCTACCTGAAGGCCAAACAGCCCGACCGGTACGAGATCATCGGCCGGATCGTCCTCGAGGACGCGGCCGAGCGTGACGACGACACCCAGCAGCACGACGACCAGCCCGCCGCGACCGTCTGAGGAGCACCACCATGTCCCGTACGCCCCTGATGCGCGCCCTGCGCGACATAGCCGCCCACCGCGCCGCCGCCGAACGGCTCGGTATGCCCGTCGCCGCCGTACGCGGCTCCACCCGCCGCGAACTGCTCCAGCGCGCCGCCGCCCTCGGCCTCGCCGCCGGTGTCGGCACCGCCGTGGCGGCCACTACCACCCGGGCCCACGCCGCGACCGCCCCGCGCATCGCCGTCGTCGGCGCCGGAATCGCCGGCCTGACCGCCGCCCTCACCCTCAAGGACGCGGGCCTGAACTGCACGCTGTACGAGGCCAACCCGACCCGCGTCGGCGGCCGCATGTGGACGCAGCGCGACCACTGGGCCTACGGCCAGATCTCCGAGATCGGCGGCGAGCTGATCGACACCAGCCACAAGAAGATCCAGGAGCTCTGCCGCCGCTTCGACCTGCCGCTGGAGGACTTCCTCGGCGGCGGGCCGGCCGGCGCCGAGGAAGTCCTGTGGTTCGACGGCACCTACTACCCGCGCCACCAGGCCGACGAGGACTTCAAGGCCGTCTACCAGCAGCTCCACCGGGACCTCCAGGAAGCCGGCGAGGTGAAGTGGAACCAGTCCACCCCGGCCGGCACCGCACTCGACAACATGTCGATATACGACTGGATCGAGAGCCGTGTCCCCGGCGGGCACTCCTCGCCCCTCGGCCAGTTCATCGACGTCGCCTACAACGTCGAGTACGGCGCCGAGACCACCGAGCAGTCCTCCCTGGCCCTCGTGCTGCTGATGGGCTACCAGACCAATCCCGGCCACTTCAACGTCTGGGGCCTGTCCAACGAGCGCTACCACATCACCGGCGGCAACGACCAACTCCCCAACGCCATAGCGAGGTCCCTGCCCTCCGGCACCCTCCGCATGGGCTGGTCGCTGACCGCCGTACGCGCCAACGCGGATGGCACCCAGACCCTCACCTTCAGCGAGGGCGGCACCACCCGCACGGTCACCGCCGACCACACGATCCTGTGCGTACCGCTGCCGATCCTCAAGCGGCTCGACCTGACCCAGGCGGGCTTCGACCCGCTCATGAAGGACCTGCTCCGTGACGCGCGCATGGGTCACTGCACCAAGCTCAACATGCAGTGCGGCACCCGCCCCTGGCGCGGCACCGGCCCGTGGCCGGGCGTCTCCGCCGGAGACTGCTTCACCGACACCGACGTCCAGCAGACCTGGGACACCACCAAGATCCAGCCCGGCACGGGCGGCATCCTCATCCAGTACAACGGCGGCACCCTCGCCCAGTCCCTGACGCCCGCCGGGCCGTTTTCCACCGAGTCCGACCCGTACGTCCGCGACCTCGCCGCCCGTCGCCTGCGCGGCATCGACGCGTTCTTCCCCGGCACGTCCAAGGCCTGGACCGGCCGCGCCCAGCTCTCCGCCTGGCACCGCAACCCGTACACGCTGGGCGCGTACTCGATGTGGCCGGTCGGCTACCTGCACCGGTACGCCGGGTACGAGGGCACCGCGCAGGGCCCCGGCGGCCGCATCCACATCGGCGGCGAGCACTGCTCCTACGACTTCCAGGGCTTCATGGAGGGCGGCGCGACCGAGGGCGAGCGCGCCGCCCGGGAAGTCATCGCGGTGTGTTAACCGCCGTACGCGCCCGAGGCGGTCAGCCGCAGTGCCGTGTCGATCAGCGGCACGTGGCTGAACGCCTGCGGGAAGTTCCCGACCTGGCGCTGCAGGCGCGGATCCCACTCCTCCGCCAGCAGCCCCAGGTCGTTCCGCAGTCCCAGGAGCTTCTCGAACAGCTTGCGTGCCTCGTCGACCCGGCCGATCATCGCCAGGTCGTCCGCCATCCAGAACGAGCACGCCAGGAACGCGCCCTCGTCGCCCGGCAGGCCGTCCACGCCCTCCTCCGCGCCCTCGGTGGGGTAGCGGAGGATGAAACCGTCCTCCGTGGACAGCTCCCGCTGGATCGCCTCGATGGTGCCGATGACCCGCTTGTCGTCCGGCGGCAGGAAGCCCATCTGCGGGATCAGCAGCAGTGAGGCGTCCAGCTCCTTCGAGCCGTACGACTGCGTGAAGGTGTTGCGCTCCGGGTCGTAGCCCTTCTCGCACACGTCCCGGTGGATCGTGTCGCGCAGGTCCCGCCACTTGTCCAGCGGCCCGTCCACGTCACCCGACTCGATCAGCTTGATCGTCCGGTCGACCGCGACCCACGCCATCACCTTGGAGTGGGTGAAGTGACGACGCGGCCCGCGCACCTCCCAGATGCCCTCGTCCGGCTGGTCCCAGTGGTCCTCCAGGTACCGGATCAGCTTGAGCTGGAGGAGGGAGGCGTAGTCGTTGCGCGACAGGCCCGTCATGTGTGCCAGGTGCAGGGCCTCGGTGACCTCGCCGTACACATCGAGCTGGAGCTGTTGCGCGGCGCCGTTGCCGACCCGCACCGGGGCGGAGTTCTCGTAGCCCGGCAGCCAGTCCAGCTCCGCCTCGCCGAGCTCGCGCTCACCGGCGATGCCGTACATGATCTGGAGGTTCTCGGGGTCGCCGGCGACCGCGCGCAGCAGCCACTCGCGCCAGGCACGGGCCTCCTCGCGGTAGCCGGTGCGCAGCAGCGAGGACAGGGTGATCGCCGCGTCCCGCAGCCAGGTGTAGCGGTAGTCCCAGTTCCGTACGCCGCCGATGTCCTCCGGCAGGGAGGTGGTGGGCGCGGCGACGATGCCGCCCGTCGGGGCGTACGTCAGCGCCTTCAGGGTGATCAGTGAGCGGACCACGGCCTCGCGGTAGGGCCCCCGGTAGGTGCAGTGCTCGACCCACTCGCGCCAGAACTCGGACGTGGCCTCCAGCGCGCCCAGCGGGTCCGCCATCGGCGGCTGCGGGTGGTGCGAGGGCTGCCAGCTCATGGTGAAGGCGACCCGGTCGCCCTCCTTGACGGTGAAGTCCGAGTACGTGGTGAGGTCCTCGCCGTGCGTCTCCGCGTCGGTGTCCAGCCAGATGGAGTCGGGGCCGGCGACGGCGACCGTCCGGCCCTCCACCTGGTGCACCCAGGGCACCACGCGGCCGTAGGAGAACCGCATCCGCAGCGCGGACCGCATTGGTACCCGGCCGCTGACGCCCTCCACGATCCGCACGAGCTGCGGGGCGCCGTCACGCGGCGGCATGAAATCGGTCACGCGGACAGTGCCGCGTCCCGTGTCCCACTCGGATTCCAGGATCAGCGAGTCCCCGACGTACCGGCGCCGGTCGGCGGCGGGCGGCTCGGCGTCATCGGCGTGCGCCGGCCCGATCCGCCAGAAACCGTGCTCCTCGGTACCGAGGAGTCCTGCGAAGACGGCATGCGAATCGAAGCGGGGCAGGCACAGCCAGTCGGCCGTTCCGTCCCGGCAGACCAGGGCGGCGGTCTGCATGTCTCCGATGAGTGCGTAGTCCTCGATGCGCCCGGCCACGTGCAATCTCCAGTCGAACGGCAACGTTCGCCCCCGTGGGGCGCTTTCTGGGGTCAAGGTCAAGGACCGCCGACGAGCACGACGTGCCCGGTGACGGGCGGGGGTGGTGCCGTTGTGGGGGCCTGGCTCGGCAGCGGGTTTCCGAGCAGGATACGACGCCCTCCGGCCCTCTGTGTGATCGTTCCGGTAGAGCTGTTGAGCAGAACGAGTGACCCTGGTCTCCCCCCGTGAAACCCCTGCCCCGGTCGTGCGCACCGGGTATCCGCACGCGTGCGCTGCGTGTCCCCGGAGCTCCCGGCACCGGCCGCAAGGGACGGGACCGGTCGGGCGCGCCCGCCGCCGGGCGCCGGCCGGGCGGCGTGGCGCGTGTGGCGGAAGCGGGGGTGCCGGGTCGCTGATACCCTGGTAGCCCGTGGACCGGTGGGCGCCGCACCTCGAATCGGCGGCCCCCGAACCGCAGCGACGGCACCCCCGGAACTCCCCGGAATCCTCCGGACCGGACGCCGGTACGCACCTCCAGACCGCGACCACGGGAGCCCCCTCTTGGCCATGCCGCCCAAATCCACGACGACCAAGCACATCTTCGTCACCGGGGGTGTCGCGTCCTCCCTCGGCAAGGGCCTGACCGCCTCCAGCCTGGGTGCGCTCCTCAAGGCGCGGGGCCTTCGGGTCACGATGCAGAAGCTCGACCCGTACCTCAACGTCGACCCGGGCACGATGAACCCGTTCCAGCACGGCGAGGTGTTCGTCACCAACGACGGCGCCGAGACCGACCTGGACATCGGCCACTACGAGCGGTTCCTCGACGTCGACCTCGACGGCTCGGCCAACGTCACCACCGGCCAGGTCTACAGCCAGGTCATCGCCAAGGAGCGGCGCGGCGAGTACCTCGGCGACACCGTCCAGGTCATCCCGCACATCACCAACGAGATCAAGCACCGCATCCGGCGCATGGCGACGGACGACGTGGACGTCGTGATCACGGAGGTCGGCGGCACGGTCGGCGACATCGAGTCGCTGCCGTTCCTGGAGACCGTCCGTCAGGTCCGCCACGAGGTCGGCCGCGACAACGTCTTCGTCGTGCACATCTCGCTGCTGCCCTACATCGGCCCGTCCGGCGAGCTGAAGACCAAGCCGACCCAGCACTCCGTGGCCGCGCTGCGCAACATCGGTATCCAGCCGGACGCGATCGTGCTGCGCGCCGACCGTGACGTACCGACCGCGATCAAGCGCAAGATCTCGCTGATGTGCGACGTCGACGAGGCGGCCGTGGTCGCGGCCATCGACGCCAAGTCGATCTACGACATCCCGAAGGTGCTGCACACCGAGGGTCTGGACGCGTACGTGGTGCGCAAGCTGGACCTGCCGTTCCGCGACGTCGACTGGACGACGTGGGACGACCTGCTGGACCGCGTGCACAACCCCGACCACGAGGTCACGGTCGCGCTGGTCGGCAAGTACATCGACCTGCCCGACGCCTACCTGTCGGTGACCGAGGCGATGCGCGCCGGCGGTTTCGCCAACAAGGCCCGCGTCAAGGTCAAGTGGGTCACCTCCGACGACTGCAAGACCCAGGCGGGCGCCGCCAAGCAGCTCGGCGACGTCGACGCGATCGTCATCCCCGGCGGCTTCGGCGAGCGCGGCGTCAACGGCAAGGTCGGCGCCATCCAGTTCGCCCGCGAGAACAAGATCCCGCTGCTGGGCCTGTGCCTGGGCCTCCAGTGCATCGTGGTCGAGGCCGCGCGGAACCTGGCGGGCATCACGGACGCCAACTCCACCGAGTTCGACCCGGCCACCTCCCACCCCGTCATCTCGACGATGGAGGAGCAGCTCGCCTACGTCGAGGGCGCGGGCGACCTGGGCGGAACGATGCGCCTGGGCCTGTACCCGGCGAAGCTCGCCGAGGGCTCGATCGTCCGCGAGGTCTACGGCGACCAGCCGTACGTCGACGAGCGGCACCGTCACCGCTACGAGGTGAACAACGCCTACCGCGCCGAGCTGGAGAAGAAGGCGGGCATCGTCTTCTCGGGCACGTCCCCGGACAACAAGCTCGTCGAGTACGTGGAGTACCCGCGCGAGGTGCACCCCTACCTGGTCGCCACCCAGGCGCACCCGGAGCTGCGCTCGCGCCCGACCCGCCCGCACCCCCTCTTCGCGGGTCTGGTGAAGGCGGCCGTCGAACGGCAGCAGGCCGCACGCAAGACGGGCAAGTGACCCGCTAGCGATACGGTTGACCGGGGTACGCGCCCTCAGCGGGCACGTGCCCCGGTTTTCTGTGTACGAAGTCCGTGCGAGGAGGACGTCTTTCATGACCATCAAGGACACGCCCGAGGAGTGGCAGGTCACCGCGTCGACGGTGCCGTTCCGGGGCAACAAGACGAGTGTCCGCGCCGACGACGTGGTCATGCCGGACGGGTCCGTCGTACGCCGGGACTACCAGGTCCACCCCGGCTCGGTCGCGGTCCTCGCCCTCGACGACGAGGACCGGGTCCTGGTGCTGCGCCAGTACCGCCACCCGGTGCGGCACAAGCTCTGGGAGATCCCGGCCGGACTGCTGGACGTGCCCGGCGAGAACCCGCTGAGCGCGGCGGTGCGCGAGCTGTACGAGGAGGCGCACGTCAAGGCCGAGAAGTGGAACGTCCTCACGGACGTGTACACCACCCCGGGCGGCTGCGACGAAGCCGTACGGATCTTCCTCGCGCGCGGCCTGTCGGCGGCGGAGGGCGAGCGGTTCGAGGTGGCCGAGGAGGAGGCCGACATGGAGGTCGCCCGCGTGCCCCTCGACGAGCTGGCGCGGGGTGTCCTGGCGGGCGAGCTGCACAACAACTGCCTGGTCGTGGGCGTGCTGTCGGTCCTCGCCGCCCGCGCGGGCGAGGGGCTGGACGCCCTCCGTCCGGCGGAAGCCCCCTGGCCGGCCCGCCCGTTCGAGGCATAGACCCCGGGCCGGTGTGACGATCGGCTGATCCGATTGAGGGACTCGGCGGTCGTGGTCCACGAGGTGCGTACCGGAGGCTGAACTACGCTCGGATCGCCCGCTCGGGGATCCGGCGGGATCAGCACGTGCGCAGGCGGACGGGAGCGTGGCCCGTGACGGATCAGGCGGTGGACTTCGGCGGCTCGGGCGGTGCGGACCGGTCCGGTACGCGGGCCGGGCGCCGTCGGTTCTTCGGGCGGGTGCGCGAGCTCAAGGAGCTGCGGGCCGACATCGCCCGCGCCGGGCTCGACACCCTCGCCGGGCGGCCCTCCCCGCGCGCCCGGGTCCTGCTGATCGCCGGACGGCCCGGCAGCGGGCGCACCGCGCTCGCCGAGGAACTGGTCGGCGACCTCGCCCGCGGCTACCGCGACGGCGTGCTGCGCGCCCGGCTCACCGAGCCCGGCGGCGAGCCGGTGCCCGTCGAGCGGGTCGCCCGCGGGCTGCTGGACCGGATCGGCGTCCCCGCCCCCGCCGGGGCCGGCGAGGACGAGCTGACCCAGCTCCTCCGGGACACCTTCGCCGAGCGCCGCGCCCTGCTCCTGCTGGACGACGCCGCGAACGCCGAGCAGGTCGACGCGCTGCTACCCGACAACCCCGACTGCCTGGTCGTCGCCGTCGCCCGGGGCCCGCTCACCGGCGTCCCCGACGTACGGCCCTGCACGGTCGGCGGACTGGACGCCAAGTCCGCCATCGAACTGCTCGACAGCTTCACCGGCTCGGTACGGATCACCGTCGACCCACAGGCCGCCGAGACGCTCACCGAGCTGTGCGGCGGCCAGCCCGCCGCCCTCGTGCTGGCAGGCGGCTGGCTCGCCGCCCGCCCCATGTCGTCCGTCGCCGACCTCACCAAACGGCTGCGCTCCCTGCCCGACGAGCCGGACCGCCCCGCCGCCTCCCGCCCGCTGGCGCGCGCCTTCCGCCTGGCCTACGAGGCGCTGCCCGCGCCCGCCGCGCGGATGCTGCGCCTGCTCGCCCTCGCCCCGGTCGGTCTCGCCGACGCCCACACCGCCTCCGCGCTGGCCGGCTGCTCGGTGTCGGCCGCCCGGTCGATGCTGGAGGGCTTCGCCGCCTTCGGGCTCCTCCACGAGGCGGACGCCGAACAGTACGAGGTGCCCGGCTGCCTCCTGCCGCTGCTGCGGGAGCGGCTGGACACCGAGGACCGGCCCGCCGAGGTGCAGCTCGCCCGCGCCCGGATGCTGGAGCGGACCGTACGGCTGCTCCAGTCCTGCCGGGCGGTCACCGAGCCGGAGGGCTCGCCCGCCCGGCGCAAGCTCGCCGGGCTGCCCCGGGCGCTGCGCTTCCCGACCCGCGAGGCCGCCGCCGACTGGCTGCGCACCCGGCAGCCCGCGCTGCTGGCCGCCGCCCGGGTCGCCGTCGCCGACGGGGAGCTCGACACCCTGGCCCGCCGCCTGGTCGCCGCCCTCGTCCGGGCGCTCGCCGCGCACCGGGGCACCGAGGAGGCCGCGCCCGAGCTGTACGGGCTGCACCAGCTCGTGCTGGACGTCGCCGAGCGCCGCGGTCTGCACCGCGAGCGGGCCGCCGCCCTGCTGAACCTCGCCGACCTGGACGCCCGCACCGGCCGCACCACCGACGCGCTGGCCCGCTACCGGGCCGCCCTGGACGCCGGAAGGCTCGCCAGTGACCCGTACGCGATCAGCCGCGCGATGGAATCCGTAGGCGGCGCGTACCAGGAGCTGGGGGACTGGCAGCGGGCCGCCGACTGGTACGGGCGGGCGCTCTCCCAGCGCCTGGCCCGCGACGAGCGGGCGGACCAGGCGCGGCTGTACGGCAGGCTCGGTGCCGTACACACCTACGAGGGCCGGTACGGCGAGGCGCTGAGGAACTGGCGGGCGGCCGCGGCCGGATATCGCCGACTCGGTGATCTCGCGGGCCACGCCCGGGCGTTGAGCGAGGCGGCCCGGGTCCAGGAGTACGCCGGCCGGCCGCAGGACTGCCTGCGCACCTGCGAGGAGGCCGTGGAGTGGGCGCGCCGGGCCAAGGACGTGCGGCTTCTCGCGGCGCTCCAGCTCCGGCTCGCGGACACGCTCGACCGGCTCGGCGATCCCGCCGCGGCCCGGCTGCACCGGGCGGCGGCTGATCGACTGTTGGGAACGGAGGACTCCGCCGGTGGGACTGCCTACGAAATCCGCAGTGCTTCAGCCAAAGATTAGGGCTTTGCAAGGCTAGACAACGGGAGACCCTTCAATAGACTGGGTGAGCCGCGATTGACCGCGGTGTATCCCGGTGCGTCCTGTGCATCCGGGTATGTATTGCATTGCCCCCGTACCCCCAAAGCCAAGGACCGTGATCGACGTGAAGGTCGGCATCCCCCGCGAGGTCAAGAACAACGAGTTCCGGGTGGCCATCACCCCCGCCGGTGTGCACGAGCTCGTGCGCAACGGTCACCAGGTCTTCATCGAGCAGAACGCCGGTGTCGGCTCCTCGATCACGGACGACGAGTTCGTCGCCGCCGGCGCGCGGATCCTGTCGACCGCCGACGAGGTGTGGGCCACCGCGGACCTGCTGCTGAAGGTCAAGGAGCCGATCGCGGAGGAGTACCACCGCCTCCGCAAGGACCAGACCCTCTTCACCTACCTGCACCTCGCCGCCTCCCGTGAGTGCACGGACGCCCTGATCGAGTCCGGCACCACGGCCATCGCGTACGAGACGGTCGAGACCGCCAACCGCGCCCTGCCGCTGCTCGCCCCGATGTCCGAGGTCGCGGGCCGGCTGGCCCCGCAGGTCGGCGCCTACCACCTGATGCGCTCGGCCGGCGGCCGTGGCGTCCTGCCGGGCGGTGTCCCGGGCACCCACGCCGGCGAGGCCGTCGTCATCGGCGGTGGCGTCTCCGGTTGGAACGCCACCCAGATCGCCGTCGGCATGGGCTTCCACGTGACCCTGCTCGACCGTGACATCAACAAGCTGCGCGAGGCCGACAAGATCTTCGGCACGAAGGTCAAGACCGTCGTCTCCAACGCCTTCGAGCTGGAGAAGGCCGTCACCGAGGCCGACCTCGTCATCGGCGCCGTCCTCATCCCGGGTGCCAAGGCCCCGAAGCTGGTCACCAACGAGCTCGTCGCCAAGATGAAGCCCGGAAGTGTCCTTGTCGACATCGCGATCGACCAGGGCGGCTGCTTCGAGGACTCCCGTCCGACCACGCACGCCGAGCCGACGTTCACCGTCCACAACTCGGTCTTCTACTGCGTCGCCAACATGCCGGGCGCGGTGCCGAACACCTCCACGTACGCGCTGACCAACGCCACGCTGCCGTACATCGTCTCGCTGGCCAACAACGGCTGGGCCGAGGCGCTGCGCCGCGACCCGGCGCTGGCCAAGGGCCTCAACACCCATGACGGCAAGGTCGTCTACCGGGAGGTCGCCGAGGCCCACGGCCTGGAGCACGTCGAGCTGAGCTCGCTCATCGGCTGACCCGCCGGCTGACCGTCAACGGTTGCCGTCAACCTCACACATCCGGCCGGACCTTGCTCGACGAGGTCCGGCCGGACGTGTGTCCGGCGGCCTCCTGACCGACGCTCAAGTCGTCTCGAACGTAACCCTTTAACCGTTTCGCACACCCGCGAAACGTGTCGATGCGTGGCCGTGCGCCCTTGACAGGGGAGTGTTTCTTTGCCGACACATCGGCCCGCGTCCGGGCGATTGTGTTGCTGCGGAGCGGTGACACGCCATAGAGTCGCCAACCGTCGGCATGGTGCCACGCTGACCTATCGATAAGTTTCCTGGCCACTTCCAAGGAGGTAAGACGACTTGTGAATGAGTCGACATTTACTCCCGGAGGTGGTCAGCCAGGAACGGTCGGCGATGCCGGCTCGGTCGCTGTCCGAACCTTCGCGGCCGGCCAGCAGCACATGACGACAGCCCACACGATGAAGATGATGGACGGCCAACACGTGAACGCCATGGCCGGCAACGAGAGTGGCCGAGAGTCCACCCACTTCGCCGCCTACGACGAAGTCCCCGAGGGGCACTTCTACGACCCTGACGCCGAGTACGAGCCCGACCCCGAGTACGCGGCCACCCTCGCCCCCGACGCTGCCCGCCAGCGCCGCGAGCGGATCGGCCCCACCGGACGGCCCCTGCCGTACTTCCCGATCCCCGGACCGCTGACCGACCACGGTCCCGCGAAGATCATCGCGATGTGCAACCAGAAGGGCGGCGTGGGCAAGACGACGTCGACCATCAACCTGGGCGCCGCGCTCGCGGAGTACGGACGGCGGGTCCTGCTCGTCGACTTCGACCCGCAGGGAGCCCTGTCGGTCGGTCTCGGTGTGAACCCGATGGAGCTCGACCTCACCGTCTACAACCTGCTCATGGAGCGGGGCATGTCGGCGGACGAGGTCCTGCTGAAGACCGCCGTGCCCAACATGGACCTGCTGCCCAGCAATATCGATTTGTCAGCCGCTGAAGTGCAGTTGGTGAGCGAGGTCGCGCGAGAGTCCACGCTGCAGCGGGCGTTGAAGCCCCTGCTGAACGACTACGACTACATCGTGATCGACTGTCAGCCCTCGCTCGGTCTGCTGACCGTCAACGCGCTGACGGCCGCTCACAAGGTGATAGTGCCGCTGGAGTGCGAGTTCTTCGCGCTGCGTGGCGTCGCGCTGCTGACCGAGACCATCGAGAAGGTCCAGGAGCGGCTCAACCCGGAGCTGGAGCTCGACGGCATCCTCGCCACGATGTACGACTCCCGCACGGTGCACAGCCGCGAGGTGCTCGCGCGCGTCGTCGAGGCCTTCGACGACCACGTGTACCACACGGTGATCGGCCGGACCGTGCGCTTCCCGGAGACCACGGTCGCGGGTGAGCCGATCACCACGTACGCCTCGAACTCGGTCGGTGCGGCCGCCTACCGCCAGCTCGCCAGGGAGGTGCTCGCCCGGTGTCACGCCGAGTGAGTCTGCCCGGTGCCGACGAGTTGTTCCGTACGACAGGGGGCATGGCGCTTCAGTCGTCCACCCCGCGCCGCCAGAACGGCGAGCCGCGGGTGCCGGCGCCGGCCGGCGAGAGCGACACCTCGGCGGCGGCCCCCGCCCCCGCCTCCGCTCCGGAGGAGCACTCGGCCGCCGAGGCGGACGCGGCGGAGCCCCGCAGCCGGGCGGCGGAGGACCCGGCGCCCGCGCCCGCCGCGCAGGCCTCGCCGGCCTCGCCGCCCGCGAAGGCGGCCGCCCCGGCGCCGGCCCGCCGCCGGGGACGCGCGGCGAACCGGCGGCCCAGCGGACGCGAACGGCACGACGAGAAGATCACCGTGTACGTCTCCGCCGAGGAACTCATGGACCTGGAGCACGCCCGCCTGGTCCTGCGCGGCGAGCACGGCCTCGCCGTCGACCGCGGGCGCATCGTCCGCGAGGCGGTCGCCGTGGTGCTGGCCGACCTGGAGTCGCGCGGCGACGCGAGCATCCTCGTGCGGCGCCTGCGCGGGCGCTGACGGTAGCCTGCGCGGGCCGCCGCCCGTTTTCGCTTCGCCCCTGGACCAGGATGCCCCCGACCGACGCTCCCACCCCCCGCCGCCGCGCCCTGGGCCGCGGCCCGGGGGCCGCACGGCCGGAGGCCCCCGGCTCCCGGGCGCCCGAACCGCCGCCCCTGCCGGCTCCGCCCGAACCGGCCGGCGCCCCCGAGCCGGTTCAGGAAGCCCCCGAGCCCGCCCCGGAGGCCCCGGAACCCGTTCCGGACGCCGCGGTCGCCCCAGAACCCGTTCCGGACGCCCCGGTCGCCTCCGAGCCGGTCCCGGGACCCGTTCCGGATGTCACGGACGGGCGGTTCACCGTGCGGCTGGCGAACTTCGAGGGGCCCTTCGACCTGCTGCTCCAGCTCATCTCAAAGCACAAGCTGGACGTCACCGAGGTCGCCCTGTCCAGGGTCACCGACGAGTTCATGGCGCACATCCGGGCCATGGGGCCCGACTGGGACCTCGACCAGACCACGGAGTTCCTGGTCGTGGCCGCCACGCTGCTCGACCTCAAGGCCGCCCGGCTGCTGCCCGCCGCCGAGGTGGAGGACGAGGAGGACCTCGCGCTGCTGGAGGCGCGGGACCTGCTGTTCGCACGGCTGCTCCAGTACCGCGCGTACAAGCAGGTCGCCGAGATCTTCAGCGACCGGCTCGACAGTGAGGGGCGGCGGTACCCGCGTACGGTGGGGCTCGAACCGCACCACGCCGAGCTGCTGCCGGACGTCGTCATCAGCATCGGCGCCGAGGGGTTCGCCAAACTGGCCGTCAAGGCCATGCAGCCCAGGGCCAAGCCGCAGGTGTACGTCGACCACATCCACGCCCCGCTGGTCAGCGTCCGTGAGCAGGCCGAGGTGGTGATCGCCCGGCTGCGGGAGCGGCGCGAGGTGAGCTTCCGGGAGCTGGCCCAGGACGCCCCGGACACCCTCACCGTGGTGGCCCGCTTCCTGGCGCTGCTGGAGCTGTACCGGGAGAAGGCCGTCGCCCTGGACCAGGACGAAGCGCTGGGGGAGCTCGTCGTGCGGTGGACGGGTACGGACGGCGTCGCCGTGACGGACGAGTTCGACCGCGAGAGCGGCCAGGAGGAGACGTGATGGAGCTGAAGCCGGCCCTGGAGGCCGTCCTCATGGTCGTCGACGAGCCCGCCACCGAGGAGCACCTCGCCAAGGTGCTGGACCGCCCCCGCCGGGAGGTCGCCGACGCGCTGCGCGAGCTGGCCGACGAGTACGACGTACAGCGGCGCGGCTTCGAGCTGCGGCTGGTCGCCGGGGGGTGGCGGTTCTACACGCGCCCCGAGTACGCGGAGGCCGTGGAGAGCTTCGTCCTCGACGGGCAGCAGGCCCGGCTCACCCAGGCCGCCCTGGAGACCCTCGCGGTCGTCGCGTACCGCCAGCCGGTGAGCCGGTCGAGGGTCTCGGCGGTACGCGGAGTCAACTGCGACGGGGTCATGCGCACCCTCCTCCAGCGGGGTCTGGTCGAGGAGGCGGGCACGGAACGCGAAACAGGTGCGATCCTGTACAGGACGACGAACTACTTCCTGGAGCGGATGGGCCTTCGCGGCCTGGACGAGCTCCCCGAGCTCGCGCCCTTCCTCCCCGAGGCGGACGCGATCGAGGCAGAGACGCAGGAAGGGCTCCCGTCGTTCGATCCAGACGACGACAAGACGGAACTTTGATGCGAAGCAGCAGCGGCAGGAACAGCAGCGGAAACAACGGCGGGAGCCGTGGTGGCAACAGCGGCGGCCGCGGCAGCAGCGGCGGCCGTGGCAATTACCGGGGTGCCGGTAACAGCCGCGACGACCGGCAGGGCCCCAAGCGCGGGAGCAACCCGCGCCGCCCCCGCCCCGAGGAGCGCAGCTACGACGTGGGCGGCCCGTCCGAGGCCCCGAAGCGCGGACGCGGCGCCGCGGCCCGCGGCGGCGCCAAGGGCGGACCCAAGCAGTCCCCCCAGCGCGGTGGCGGCCGCACGACCCCGGCGCGCCCGCGTGAGCTGGACGCCCGGATCGAGGAGCGCAACCGCGAGCGGTACGCGAACAAGCCCCAGATCAAGACCCCCAAGACGTTCGGGGACCAGGAGGGCGAGCGGCTCCAGAAGGTGCTCGCCCGCGCCGGCATGGGCTCCCGGCGTGCCTGTGAGGAGCTGATCGACGCCGGCCGGGTCGAGGTCAACGGCAAGATCGTCATCGAGCAGGGCACGCGCGTCGACCCGGAGAAGGACGAGATCAAGGTCGACGGGCTGACCGTGGCGACCCAGTCGTACCTCTTCTTCGCGCTGAACAAGCCCGCCGGTGTCGTCTCGACCATGGAGGACCCGGACGGCCGCCAGTGCCTCGGCGACTACGTCACCAACCGTGAGACGCGGCTCTTCCACGTCGGACGGCTCGACACGGAGACCGAGGGCATCATCCTGCTCACCAACCACGGTGAGCTGGCCCACCGCCTCACGCACCCGAAGTACGGCGTGAAGAAGACCTACCTGGCCGCCATCACCGGCCCGCTGCCGCGCGAGGTGGGCAAGCGGCTCAAGGAGGGCATCCAGCTCGAGGACGGCTACGCCCGCGCCGACCACTTCCGGGTGGTCGAGCAGACCGGCAAGAACTACCTGGTCGAGGTGCAGCTCCACGAGGGCCGCAAGCACATCGTGCGCCGCATGCTCGCCGAGGCGGGCTTCCCGGTCGAGAAGCTCGTACGGACCGCCTTCGGTCCGATCCAGCTCGGTGACCAGAAGTCGGGCTGGCTGCGCCGCCTGACGAACACCGAGGTCGGCATGCTGATGAAGGAAGTCGGGCTGTAACAGCCCATACCGGTAAGAAAGCCCGTGGCCTGCGGAAAGGCCGCGGGCTTTCGCGCTTGTGGGGTGCCCTCGGGCACCTTTATAGTCAAGGTGACTCTTAAGGAGGCGGCGTTGCGACTCCCCATCACCCTTGCCGCGTACGGCGGGCGGACCTGGACCCACGGGGGTGGCTCAGGCCCCTACGCCTGCGCGGTGGGGGTGATGCGGGTATGAGCGAGCGCCGCGAGCCGCGCCCGGACGGCTACGACCCGTACGCCTTCGAGCCGTTCGCCGTCACCGTCGACCTGGCCGTCTTCACCGTCCGCGAGGACGCGCTCCAGGTCCTGCTCGTCCAGCGCGGACAGGAGCCCTACAAGGGCTGCTGGGCCCTGCCCGGCGGGTTCGTGCTGCCCCGCGAGTCCGCCGGCCAGGCCGCCCGCCGCGAGCTCGCCGAGGAGACCGGCCTGTCCGACGCCACCGCCGCCCGCCTCCACCTGGAACAGCTCCGCACCTACAGCGACCCGGACCGCGACCCCAGGATGCGGGTCGTCTCCGTCGCGTACACCGCCCTCGTACCGGACCTGCCGGAGCCCAGGGGCGGCGGGGACGCGGCGCACGCGCAGTGGCTGCCGTACGGCTCGTACGGGCCCCTCGCCTTCGACCACGACACGATCCTCGCCGACGCGCACGAGCGCGTGGGCGCCAAGCTCGAGTACACCTGCCTCGCCACCGCCTTCTGCCCGCCCGAGTTCACCCTCGGCGAGCTGCGGCAGGTGTACGAGACGGTGTGGGGCGTCGAGCTCGACCGCCCCAACTTCCGGCGCAAGGTCCTCACCACACCCGGATTCGTCCAGGCCGTGGAAGGGCCGCCGCGCCTCACCGGCGGACGGGGGAAACCGGCCGCTCTGTACCGGGCGGGAGAGGCCACGGCCCTGCACCCGCCACTGCTGCGACCGGAAGGACGGCAGGAATGATCACGTCCAGGACCATCACCAAGCAGGCGGCCACCGGCTCGCTCATCGGGCTCGCGCTCGGCGACGCGCTGGGCTTCCCGACCGAGTTCAACGACGTCCCCGCCATCCTCGCCAAGTTCGGGCCGTGGCGCGGGATGGCCCTGCCGAAGCCCGCGATCGTCACCGACGACACCCAGATGACCCTCGCGGTGGCCCGTGCCGTCCGGACCGCGCTCGGCCGGGGCCCGCTCGCCCCGCTGCGGCTGGTCCGGCCGCTGCGCGAGGAGTTCGTCGACTGGTACCACTCGCCCGAGAACAACCGGGCGCCCGGCCGCACCTGCCTGGTCGCCTGCCGGAAGCTCGACACCGGCGGCGACCGGCCCTGGCAGGAGGCCAGCCAGATCGGCTCCAAGGGCTGCGGCGCCAACATGCGGGTCGCGCCCATCGGGCTCGTACCGGGACTCAGCCAGGAACAGCGCGCCGGCGCCGCCCAGCTCCAGGCCGCCCTCACGCACGGCCACCCCACCGCGCTGGCCGCCTCCGACCTCACCGCCCGGGCGGTGTACCTGCTCTCGCAGGGCGCCGAGCCGATGGGCCTGGTCGGGCAGCTCCGCTCGTACGCGTACGAGAACCGCTCCCGCTACCACCAGCAGTGGCTCGGCGACCTGTGGACGTACTCCCACGACGCCACGCCGCAGGCCTTCATCGAGCGCGGCTGGGACGAGTGCGCCGACGCGCTGACCACACTGGACGCCGCGCTGCGCACGGCCGACCCGGAGACCGATCCGTGTCTGCTGACGGGCGAGGGCTGGATCGCCGAAGAGGCCCTGACGACCGCCCTCTTCTGCTTCCTGCTCTTCCCGGAGGACCCCCTCACCGCCCTGCGCCGTGCCGCCTGCACCAAGGGCGACTCCGACTCCATCGCCTGCCTGACCGGCGCCTTCGCGGGTGCCCACCTCGGCGCCGGGGCGTGGCCGAAGGAGTGGGCGGACCGGATCGAGTACGGCAGCGAACTGCTGACGCTGGGGGCGCTCTGGGACGCCTGATCCCGCCGGCCGGCTACCCGGCCCGCAGCGCCGACGCCCGCCGGGTGCGGAACAGGAAGTCCTCGACGGCCCGGCGGTCCGGTTCGGGTGGGAGCGGGGACCGCACGGCCGCCTCGTCCGCCTCGGTGGCGAGGCGGGTCATCCACGACTCGACCTCCTGCCAGGACACCTCACCGCGCTTGACGGCCAGCAGCCGCTCGCGCGCGTCGCCCACGTCGATCACCAGCTCGCCGGTGCGCAGCAGGTCACGGCAGGTCGCCAGCAGGCGCAGCAGGTGCATGGCGTGCTTCCAGCGGGGCGCGCCGTACTGGCGGACGTCCGCGTCGAGCTTCTTGCGCTGGCCGGTCGCGTACCGGACGAAGGTCTGGTGCGCCTGGCGGGACAGGAACGCGCCGCGCAGCGGCAGCAGTTCGCGGCCGGTGTCGTCGACGTGCTCGACGAGCGGTGAGTGCAGGCACTCCAGGATGTTGGGGTTGGCGCGCAGGGCCAGCTCGCAGAAGCGCTCCAGCTCCCAACTGAACTGTTCCTCCGCGGGGCCCTCTATGTGTGTGGGCGGCTTGTCGAACCGCCACTGGAGCGGGGTGGGGGCCAGGAACACACCGCGGCGGTCGGTGTCGCTGTCGTCCGTGGCCAGCCCGAAGGCGCGCGACCCCATGACGCAGGAGTAGATCGTGTGGTCGCGCACCAGTTCGTCGGGGGTCGGCATGCGCCAGACCCTACGTCAGACGGATGCTGTCCCCCGTGACGGTGATCTGCTCGGCGGGCAGCGGCCGGGTGGCGGGGCCGCGGGCGACCGAGCCGTCGGCGATGCGGAACCGGCTGCCGTGGCAGACGCAGTTGATCGTGCCGTTCTCCACCGTGGCGACGATGCACGCCTGGTGGGTGCAGACCGCGGAGAACGCCTTGAACTCGCCCTCCCGCGGCTGGGTCACCACGACCTTGCGCTCCTTGAAGATCGTGCCGCCGCCGGCCGGGATGTCGGCGGTGCGGGCCAGCTCGCCGTCCGGCGGCTGCGGCGTGGGCGTGGACGTGGGCGGCGCAGGGGACGCGGGCGACGCGGGCGACGTGGGGCCGTCGTCGCCGCAGCCCGTGACCAGCGCGGCGGTCGCGGAGGCGGCGGCGGCGAGGACGGTACGGCGGGGGGTGGGTGCTGGACTCATGGGCCGCATCCTGGCCCCCTGCGCCCCCCGGACGAAGCAACCGCGCTGACGGTTACGCCCGGGGAGCGAGCCCCGTGACGCGGCCGGCCGCATCACGGCGGATCTCCCGTACGCCCACGACGGCGGCGCGGTCGAGCGGACCGTACACATGCGGGAAGCGCCGGTCGCCCGAGCCCTCCCAGCGGACCTCGGCGGTCAGCAGCGCCTCGTCGAGGAGCAGCAGGAGCAGCGGACCCGGGACGTCCCGGTAGTGGGCGTCGACGATGGCCAGCGCCGTGTCCTCGTCGGGCGAGCAGTGCACGAAACCCTCGGAGGCGAGGGAGGCGGGGCGGTACGGGGCCTCGGGGCCGGCCGTCCATTCGGGCTCCGGTACGACATGAAACAGCATGCCGACAGTCTGCATGCCGGACACATCCGGCGCGTCCGCCCCGGCTGACTAGGCTGAACGACAGCACACGCGCGAGCGGCACGGACGAAGGAGCAGGCACGTGGCGGTACGAGCGGTCCGAGGGGCCGTCCAACTGGAGCGGGACGACGCCGGGCACATGCGGGACCAGGTCGGCGAGCTGCTCACCGCCGTACTGGAGCGCAACGGCCTCACCGCCGACGACCTGATCAGCATCTGGTTCACCGCGACGCCCGACCTGCACAGCGACTTCCCGGCCGTGGCGGCGCGCGAGCTCGGCATCGTGGACGTCCCGCTGCTGTGCGCCCAGGAGCTGGACATCGCCGGCGCCATGCCGCGCGTGGTGCGCCTGCTCGCCCACGTCGAGACCGACCTGCCCAAGTCCGCCGTCGCGCACGTCTACCTCGGCGCCGCGGCCGCCCTCCGCAAGGACATCGCCCAGTGAGAACCGCAGTCGTCATCGGAACCGGGCTGATCGGCACCTCGGCCGCCCTCGCGCTGACCGGGCGCGGCGTCACCGTCCACCTCGTCGACCACGACCCCGCCCGGGCCCGTACCGCCGCCGCGCGCGGCGCGGGCACCGAGGAACCGCCCGAGGGCCCCGTCGACCTGGCGATCGTCGCCGTACCGCCGGCGTACGTCGCCGCCACCCTCGCCGAAGCCATGCGCGGCGGTATCGCCCGCGGCTACCTCGACGTGGCCAGCGTCAAGGGCGGGCCCAAGCGGGAGCTGGAGGAGCTGGGCCTCGACCTCTCGGCGTACATCGGTACGCACCCGATGTCCGGCAAGGAGCGCTCGGGCCCGCTCGCCGCGACGGCCGACCTCTTCGAGGGCCGCCCGTGGGTGCTGACCCCCACCCGGGACACCGACACCGAGGTGCTGAACCTCGCCCTGGAGCTGGTCGCCCTGTGCCGGGCGGTCCCGGTCGTCATGGACGCGGACGCCCACGACCGGGCGGTCGCGCTGGTCTCGCACACCCCGCAGCTCGTGTCCTCGATGGTCGCCGCGCGGCTGGCGGACGCCGACGAGACGGCGGTACGGCTGTGCGGGCAGGGCATCCGGGACGTGACGCGCATCGCGGCGTCCGACCCGCGCATGTGGGTCGAGATCCTGTCGGCGAACCCCGGCCCGGTCGCCGACGTCCTCGCCGGAGTGGCCGCGGACCTGAACGAAACGGTCGAGGCCCTCAGGTCCCTCCAGTCCGCCGACGAGGACAAGCGGCGCGACGGCGCCACGGGCGTCGAGGACGTCCTGCGCCGCGGCAACGCCGGCCGCGCCCGCGTCCCCGGCAAGCACGGCGGCGGCCCGGTCGCCTACGAGACGGTCGCCGTCCTCCTCAGCGACCAGCCCGGCGAGCTCGCCCGCATCTTCGCGGACGCGGGCCGGGCGGGCGTCAACATCGAGGACGTCCGCATCGAGCACGCGACGGGCCAGCAGGCGGGCCTCATCCAGCTCATGGTCGAGCCCGCCTCCGCCCCCGTCCTCTCGGCGGCCCTCCGCGAAAGGGGCTGGGCACTGCGGCAGTAGCCCCCCGGCGGCGGGCGTAGCTCGAATGGGTGCAAGGGGTACGGGCAGCAGTCGGTAACCTTGTGCCGGGCCCCTTGGCATCCGGCCGGCCCTCTCCCGCGTACCAGGAAGGTGTCCGACACCGTGGAATCCGTGATCGTCGCCATCGACGGCCCCTCCGGCACGGGCAAGTCGAGCACCTCCAAGGCGGTCGCCGCCAAGCTGGGGCTCAGCTACCTGGACACCGGCGCGCAGTACCGGGCGATCACCTGGTGGATGATCACCAATGGCGTGGACGTCGCCGACGCGGACGCCGTCGCCTCCGCCGCCGGCAAGCCCACCATCGTCTCCGGCACCGACCCCTCCCACCCGACGATCACCGTCGACGGCGTGGACGCCTCCGGACCCATCCGGACCCAGGAGGTCACCTCCAAGGTCAGCGCCGTGAGCGCCGTGCCCGAGGTGCGGCAGCGGATCACCGAGCTCCAGCGGTCCATCGCCGCGAGCGCCGAGCAGGGCATCGTCGTCGAGGGGCGGGACATCGGCACCACGGTCCTGCCCGACGCCGACCTGAAGATCTTCCTCACCGCGTCCCCCGAGGCCCGCGCCGCCCGCCGCTCCGGCGAGCTCAAGGGAGCCGACGTCCACACCACCCGCGAGGCGCTGATCAAGCGGGACGCGGCCGACTCCAGCCGCAAGACGTCCCCGCTCGCCAAGGCGGACGACGCCGTCGAGGTCGACACCACCGACCTCACGCTCCAGCAGGTCATCGAGTGCGTCGTCACCCTCATCGAGGAGAAGCGAGCCGCCGCGTGACCCCACCCTCCGAGAAGGGCGCCGCGGTCGGCCGGGGCATCGGCATCGGGCTGATGTACGGGCTGTGGAAGCCCCGCGTCCTCGGCGCCTGGCGGGTCCCGGCCTCCGGGCCCGTGATCTTCGCCGTCAACCACGCGCACAACCTCGACGGCCCCATGCTGATGGGCACCGCGCCCCGGCCCGTGCACTTCCTGATCAAGAAGGAAGCGTTCAAGGGGCCGCTCGGCCCGTTCCTGGAGGGCATCGGCCAGCTCAAGGTGGACCGCGGGGCACCCGACCGCACCGCCATCACCGGCGCCCTCGACGTGCTGGCGCACGGCGGCGTGCTGGGCATCTTCCCGGAGGGCACCCGGGGCGAGGGCGACTTCGCGTCGCTGCGCGCCGGCCTCGCGTACTTCGCCGTACGCAGCGGCGCCCCCATCGTCCCGGTCGCCGTCCTGGGAAGCACCGACCGCCGCGGACGGTTGATAAAGGCGCTGCCCCCGCTGCGCAGCCGCGTCGACGTCGTCTTCGGCGACGCGTTCCAGGCGGGGGACGGCTCCGGACGCCGCACCCGCACGGCGCTGGACGACGCGACCGTACGCATCCAGGAGCGGCTCACCGCCCACCTGGAAAACGCCAAGCGCCTCACCGGGCGCTGAGCCAGACTTGAGTAGCGGATCGCTCGATCCGCCGATGATGAACGAGGAACGGACTTCATGAACGACCAGCACGACCACGGGGCACTCGGCGACACCGAGTACGCGGAGTTCATGGAGCTCGCCGCCGAAGAGGGCTTCGACATCGAGGACGTCGAAGGCGCGATCGAGGAGGCCGGGCACGGCCCGCTCCCGGTCCTCGCCGTCGTCGGCCGGCCGAATGTCGGCAAGTCGACCCTGGTGAACCGCATCATCGGCCGCCGTGAGGCCGTCGTCGAGGACAAGCCCGGAGTCACCCGCGACCGCGTCACCTACGAGGCCGAGTGGGCCGGCCGCCGCTTCAAGGTCGTCGACACCGGCGGCTGGGAGCAGGACGTCCTCGGCATCGACGCCTCCGTCGCCGCCCAGGCCGAGTACGCCATCGAGGCCGCCGACGCGGTCGTCTTCGTCGTGGACGCCACCGTCGGCGCCACCGACACCGACGAGGCCGTCGTCAAGCTGCTGCGCCGGGCCGGCAAGCCCGTCGTCCTCGCGGCCAACAAGGTCGACGGCCCCTCCGGCGAGGCCGACGCCGCCATGCTCTGGTCGCTGGGCCTGGGCGAGCCGTTCCCCGTCTCCGCGCTCCACGGCCGTGGCACCGGCGACCTGCTGGACGAGGTCCTCAAGGCCCTGCCCGAGGCGCCTGAGCAGAGCTTCGGCACCGCCGTCGGCGGCCCGCGCCGCATCGCGCTCATCGGCCGTCCGAACGTCGGCAAGTCGTCCCTGCTCAACAAGGTCGCCGGCGAGGAGCGCGTCGTCGTCAACGAGATGGCCGGCACCACCCGCGACCCGGTCGACGAGCTCATCGAACTCGGCGGCACCACCTGGAAGTTCGTCGACACCGCCGGTATCCGCAAGAAGGTCCACCTCCAGGAGGGCGCGGACTACTACGCCTCGCTGCGTACGGCGGCCGCCGTCGAGAAGGCCGAGGTGGCCGTCGTCCTGATCGACACCACCGACTCCATCTCCGTCCAGGACCAGCGGATCATCACCATGGCCGTCGAGGCGGGCCGCGCGCTCGTCATCGCGTACAACAAGTGGGACGAGCTCGACGAGGAGCGCCGCTACTACCTGGAGCGCGAGATCGAGACCGAGATGCAGCAGGTCTCCTGGGCCCCGCGCGTCAACGTCTCCGCCCGTACCGGCCGCCACATGGACAAGCTCGTCCCGGCGATCGAGACGGCGCTGGCCGGCTGGGAGACCCGCGTCCCGACCGGGCGGCTGAACGCCTTCCTCGGCGAGCTCGTCGCGGCCCACCCGCACCCGATCCGGGGCGGCAAGCAGCCGCGCATCCTGTTCGGCACGCAGGCGGGCACCAAGCCGCCGCGCTTCGTGCTGTTCGCGTCGGGCTTCCTGGAGCACGGCTACCGGCGGTTCGTCGAGCGCCGGCTGCGCGAGGAGTTCGGCTTCGAGGGCACCCCGATCCACATCTCGGTGCGCGTGCGCGAGAAGCGCGGCCGCAAGAAGTGACCCGATGACGACGTCGGGGCCGGAGCGAATCGTTCGCTCCGGCCCCGACGTCGTCGTTCCCGCTGTCGTTCACAGCCCCCTGCGAGGCGCCGGCGGCAGCGCCGCCGGTACGTGGTGGTGGCCGGTGTGCCGCCGCATGCCGACCTGCTGCCACCCCGTCGTGTAGCCGCTGCTGTGCTGTGTCTGGTACGAACCGGTGCCGCCCGAGCCGAACGTCCCGAAGGCCTTGAACCCCAGGTCCTCCTCGCCACTGCGATCGCCCGGCAACGTCCGGAACGACCTGAGGTACTCCGAGTACAGCGCGTCGTAGATCGGCGTGGCCGACTGGGTGGACAGTCCCTCGTGCGCGGAACGCATGGCGGGAATCTGCTGGTACGGCTGGCGGGATGGCTCGTATGCGTGCACGTATGTGCCAACGACCTCGCCGCCCTTCGGATGCGGCCCCGGGCCGGAAAACGCCGGTCGCGGTACCGGTGTGACCGGCGGCCCGTACGCGGGCCGTGTGCCGGGGCGCGCGGCCGGGTCGTCCACGGCCCTGGCGTGCATCAGGTGCCGGCCAGCGGCATCGCCGCCGCCACCAGCCGGCCGTTCGCCGCCGCCTTCTCCAGGGCGTCACGCAGCAGGTCCTCGCGCGGCTGCTGGCCGATGGAACCGACCGGGGCCGCGAAGACCAGCACCGTGTGCGACTTGTTCGCGGCGGCGCGCCAGCCCTCGGTGACCTGGAGCGGCTGGTGGGCCTGCCACCAGGCGACCGGGCTGCCGCCCCCCGTACCCGGCTGGAGGATGGCGTGCAACTGGCCCATGGCCAGCAGCACCGACCAGCCGCCGATCGCCGCGGGCTTCTGGTTCACGTCGGCGACCGGCAGGAAACCCTGCTCCAGCAGCAGCGGCAGGAACTCGTCACCGCCGCCGGTCGACCCCGGCCGGGCGATGGGCGCCGTCGGCTCCACGACCAGCGCCGGGTGCAGTTCGTTGTCGATCAGTACGAGACCACTGGTGACGCCCAGGACGGCCTGGTCACCGGCGGCCACGGGCGCCGCGGGGGCCACCGGGGCGGCCTGCGCCTCGGTACCGGTGATGGACCGGACGGCGCCCTGGAGCTGCTCCTCGGCGACCTTGACGACCTGGGAGGGGATGCAGGTGGCGTGGGCGAAGGCGAGGACGGCGGTCTCCTCGCCGACGAACAGCACGGTGCTGGTGCGCTCCTGCTCGGAGTCGCCCGGGGTGCGGCAGGAGGTGCAGTCGTAGCTGCCCGGGGCGTTCTCGCCGGCGAGCAGCCGGTCGGCCTCTTCATCGCCGATCTCGGCGCGTACGTCCTCGCTGACGTCGAGCATGCGGGGCACGGGTGGCTCCTCGGACTCGTTGCGTGCGATGCCGGGCGGATCCCGGCTCGTCTCATGAAGAGTTCAACGGGCGATCCTCTGCCGGAGTCACGGGTTGCCTCGCGCCTCGGCGCGTCGGCCGACCGGGTGGCCCTCGCCGCCGCCCCCGCGCGGCGGCGGCGTGCGGCGCCATGACCATGCCTAGCGTGGGCCGATGCCGAAGATCCGCTTGTGGCCGGCCGTGGTGCCGGCCGTGTTGTTGCTCGTGACGGGGGCGACGAACGCGGTCGCCGCACCGGCCGCGCCCGGCAGCCACCCGCCGCCGCCCGCGCCCGGACCCCGGAGCGAAGCCGTACGCGGCGCCGCCGGCTGCGCCGACGACCAGTGGCCGTGGGGCTGCGTGGCGGAGTGCGAGAGCGGCGGCCGCTGGAACCTCAACACGGGCAACGGCTACTACGGCGGGCTCCAGTTCAAGCAGTCCACCTGGGAGACGTACGGCGGCCTCGCCCACGCCCCGCGCGCCGACCTGGCCAGTCGGCGGCAGCAGATCACGGTCGCGGAGGAGGTGCTCCGCTGGCAGGGCTGGGTGGCCTGGCCCACCTGTTCCAAGAAGTACGGGCTCTCCGGCCGCGCCCACACCGTCCGGCCGAAGGACACGCTGACCTCCGTGGCGCGGCGGTTCAAGGTGCCGGGCGGCTGGAAGGCGCTGTACAAGGCCAACCAGAAGACCGTCGGGGCGGACCCGGACACGATCCGGCCGGGGACGATGCTGGCCCTCCCCGGCCTCAAGCCGGCCCCGAAGGGGGCCGCCGTTCCCCCGAAGAAGGTCCCCCCGAAGATCGGGAAGTGAATTCGGCCAGCTCGCCGCTGAACGACAGCGCGCCGCGCCGCAGTTCATGGGCCAGGGTGCCGTGCGGGAGGCCGGCCGGCGGGCGCTGCTCGGCGAGGACGACCGCCGCGCCCCGGTCGGCGAGGCCGCCCAGCAGGCCGTAGGTACGGGCCGCGACGGCGGGCGACATGCCGAGGGCCGGCTCGTCGACGAGGACGACACGCGCGGGCGTGAGCAGGGCGCGGGAGAGCGCCAGCATCCGCTGCTCACCCCCGGAGAGGGTGCCGGCGCGGCGGGGGAGCAGCGGGCGGAGCTCGGGGTACGCGTCGAGGGCGGGCGTGAAGTCCCGGCCCGGGGCGCCCAGCCGGAGGTTCTCGGTGACCGTGAGCGTGGCGTACACGGCGCGCCGGTCCGGTACGAAGCACAGGCCGCGGCGCGCCCGCCGGTGGGCGTGCAGCCGGGTCACGTCGGCGCCCCGCCACAGCACGCGTCCGGCACTCAGCGGCACCGTACCGGCGAGGGCGCGCAGCACGGTGGTACGCCCCGAGCCGTTGCGGCCGAGGAGCACGGTGACGGTGCCGGGCGGGACGGGCAGGTCCACGCCGTGCAGGGCCTCCAGGGGGCCGTAGCGGACGTGGGCGGCGCGCAGCGCGATCTCGACGCTCATGACACGATCCGCCCCGCCTCCATGACGTGCACGGTGTGCGCGACGTCCGCGACCAGGTCGAGGTCGTGCTCGACGACCAGGACGGCCGTCCCGTCCGCCGCGAGGGCCTTCAGCACGCGGGCGAGGGCGGCGGTCTCATCGGCGTCCAGCCCGGCGGCGGGCTCGTCGAGCAGCAGGGTGTGCGGCCGCCCCGCGAGGGCGCGGGCCACCTCGACCCGGCGGAGGGCGCCCGTGGACAGCCCGGCGGCGGGCAGGTGGCGGGCGCGGGTGAGGCCGAGCAGCCGCAGGGCCTGCTCGACGGCGTCCGGATCGTCGCGCACGCGTCCCTGCTCGCCGCCGACGCGTACGTTCTCCTCGACCGTCAGGGACGGGAAGACGGCCAGCTCCTGGAACGTCCGGGCGATCCCGAGCCGGGTACGGGCGTGGGAGGGCCGCGCCGTGATGTCGGTCCCGTCCAGGCTGACCCGTCCGGAGGCGGGGCGGGCGGTGCCGGCCAGGCAGTGGAACAGGCTGCTCTTGCCGGCGCCGTTGGGCCCCACGAGGGCGGTGACCCTGCCGGGTTCGACGAGCAGGTCCACGCGGTCGAGGGCGGTGAACCCGTCGTAGCGGAGGGTGACTTCGCGGGCCTCCAGGCCGCGGGTGGGGGCGGCGGGGGCGGGTGCGGCCCTGGGCCGGCGGGGGTGCGCCCGGCGTCCGGCCGGGCTGGTGACGCCACCGGCACCACCCGTGCGGCTGGGACGGTCGGGTGCGGGCCCTCCCGTGGCCGGCCGGCCGGCGGCGGCTGTGGGCGGGTGGGTTCCACGCGCGCGTGCAGGGCGGCGTCGGCGGGCCGGAGGGCCCGGTGGGCGGGCCGCCCCCGGCAGCAGCGACGTCAGGGGCGGGACGCGGGCCGTGAAGGCGGCCAGGAGGCCGATCACCGCCGCCGCCGCGCCGCCCCGGGCGCCCGCGTCGAGGCCGACCAGGAGGACCGCGGCGACCAGCGGGCTCAGCAGGCTGTCGGCGCCCAGGACCAGGACCGCGGCGAACCACAGCAGGCCGCGTACCGGGTCGTACGCCTCCGGGTCGAAGGCCTGGACGCCCATGCCCAGCAGGCCGCCGCCCAGCGCCGCCAGGGCCGCGCCCGCGACGAAGGCCCAGACCTTCAGGGCGGGGACCGGCACGCCCGCCGCCTCCGCGCCCGCCTCGTGGTCGCGCAGCGCGGCCAGCGCCCGCCCCGTACGGCCCCGGCGCAGGGCCGCGACCAGGAGCAGGGCGAGGGCCAGGACCGCGAGCTCGACGGCGTAGTAGGCACGGTCCGAGGCGAGGCCCGCCGGGCGCGACAGGGAGAGCCCCGCCGTGGCATAGGGCTGCGCGAACACGAACCGGCTCACGGCCACGCCCACCGCCAGCGTCGCCAGCGCCAGGGCCAGGCCGTGGCGGCGGATCGCCGGCCAGCCCGTGAGCAGGCCGAGCGGGGCGACCAGCACGGCGGCGACCAGGAGCGCGGTGAGCTCCGGGAGGCGGGGCAGGCCCGGGAAGCGGCCCGCCGCCAGCAGCGCCGTGAACAGGGCGCCCAGGCCCGCGTACGCCGCCTGGCCCAGCGAGATCTGACCGCCCCGGCCGGTGACCACGACCAGGGACAGCAGGACGACGGCGAGCGCCGGGACCCGCACCGCCGTCTGGAGGTCGCCGCCGGCGAACCCGAGCGGCAGCAGGAACAGCACGCCCGTCGCCACCCACACCCCCGGAGGGACGCGCGCCCCCGCCGTCGACGTACGCGGCAGGGCGTCCCGCGCCCCCACGCCCGGCAGCACCAGCGCGGCGACCAGCAGGGCGACGACGAACAGGTTGGTGGCGACGGCCTGGACCAGCGGGCCCGCCCAGCCCATCGGGTGGAACCGGGTCAGTTGGGCCTGGGAGACCGCGACGACCAGCGCGGTCGCCACCGCCACCGGAAGGCTCCGCATCCGGGCCACCACCGCCACCGCGATCACCTCGACGACCAGCAGCGGCAGCCCGTACGGGTCGAGCCGTACGTACGGCGCCAGCAGCACGCCCGTCAGCCCCGCCGTGAACGCCCCGAAGGCCCACCCCACCGCCGACACCCGGTCCGCGTCGATCCCGCCCAGCACCGCCAGCGCCCGGTTGTCCACCACCGCCCGCAGCTCCCGCCCCAGCTTCGTCCAGCGGGTCACCGCCCCCACCGCGCCGCCCACCAGCAGCACCGAGGCCAACTGCGCCCACGGGTCGTCACCCAGCAGCACCGGCGCGTCCGCCCGCGCCCCGCCGCCCCACACCAGCGCCGCGCCCCCGACGAGCAGTACGAACACGCCGATGGACGCCACCAGGGTCCGCGCCGGGTCCAGGTCGAGCACCGCCGCCGGCCGGAACACCGCCCGGTCCAGCACCAGCCCGATGCCGGGTGCCACCACCAGCAGCGTCAGGCACGCGGCGAGCGGCAGCGGCCAGCCCCACTCCACCACCAGGTGCCGCAGCACGTACGCGCAGATCATGGCGATGGCGCCGTGCGCGAGGTTCAGCACGCCCGTCGCACGGTAGGTGACGATCAGTCCGATGCCGGTCAGGGCCGCCGCGCTGCCCACCGCGAGCCCGGCCAGGACGAGTTCGTACGTGAGGGACGACACGTCAGCTCTCGGGCTCGCACACCGGGCACGGGTCCAGCGCCGCGTCGCCGGCGGGCACCACGTCCGCCTTGCCCGCCACGAGGGGGCAGTCCGGGCGGTGCGCCAGCGTCCCGCCCGGAACCCGCACCGGCGGGGCGTCGGAGGACGGGCGGTCCGTCCCGGCCTGCGGCTCCTGCGGCCGGGCCCCGGAGCCGCGCGGGACCGGCGCCCCGCCCAGCAGGACCGCCCCCGCGACGATCAGCGCCGCGCCGGGCACCGTGCAGGACGCCAGGTACGGGATCTGCCGTTCCGCGAAACGCTCGCCGGACACCCCGTACCAGCCCAGCACGCACAGCACCGCGCCGATGGCGGCGGCCACGACCCCGCCCCACCACAGCAGTCGCGATGTCGGCATCCCGGGCCTCCGCTGGCTCCGCTGGCGAGATAGGGCGATTCCTTGCACTATGCCCAAGAAGGCCCAAAAAGGCACAGACCCCGGAACCCGGTGGTGAGCCAGATGGTCCACAAGAGTCTCCCCAAGCGTCCCCGCGCCGCGGCACTGGCCGCCGCAGCGGTCCTGGTCCTCGTACCGACCGCCGCGGCCTGCGGCGACGGCAACGGCGAAGCGGAAAGGTCCCCGACCGCGACCGCACCCCAGAACCAGCCGGCCGACCCGGCCGCGGCACGACAGCAGATCCAGAAGAACTGGACAGCCTTCTTCGACCCGAAGACCCCGGTCGACGAGAAGGTCAAGCTCCTTGAGAACGGCGACCGGATGCGGCCCGTCCTCCAGGCGTTCGGCGCCAACCCACAGGCCGCGCAGACCTCCGTGAAGGTCAAGAACGTCGCGTTCACCTCGGCCACCCAGGCCAATGTCACCTACGACCTGCTGGTCGGCGGCAACCCGGCCCTGCCCGACTCCAAGGGCACCGCCGTGCACCAGCAGGACACCTGGAAGGTGTCCGTGAAGACGCTGTGCGCGCTGGTCAAGCTCAGCCCCGATGCGACAGCCGTGCCGGGCTGCTGAACGCCTGCTGCCGGCGGCGCTCCTGCTGCTCAGCCTGCTGCTGAGCGCCGCCTGCGGCAGCCGCCTTCCGGAGAGCGATTTCGAGCACCGGCCCACCGCCCCCACGACCGGCGGCGGGGAACCGATCCGGATCGGCGTCATCACCGGAGCCACCAGCCCCGTCGGCGGCGGCGCCCTCACCGGCCCGCGCGACGGGGCGCTGGCGTACTTCGCCGCCCTCAACGCCCGCGGCGGCATCGACGGCCGCCGCGTGGAGGCCATCACCTGCGACGACGGCGGCAGTGGCGTCGGCAACAACGAGTGCGTGCACGAGCTCGTCGACGAGAAACGGGTCTTCGCCCTGGTCGCCACCACCGCCCTCGACTACGCGGGCGCCGCGCGCGTGTCCCGGGCGGGCGTCCCCGACATCGGCGGCCAGCCGCTCGGCCCCGCGTACGACACGTACCCGCACCTGTACGGGATCTACGGCAGCTCCGCGCCCCGCACCGGCGGCGAACCCGGCTGGAACGGCGTCCTGACCGGCGGCACCGAGGTCTACCGCTGGTTCAAGCGGGCACACGGCGCCCGCACGGCGGCCGTCGTCTCCTACAACCAGGCCGCCTCCGCGGCGTACGCCCGGCTGGTCGAGCGCGGCCTGGAGGCAGAGGGGTACCGGGTCGTCACCGAACAGGTCGACTTCGCCCTCCCCAACTACCGCGCCGTCGCCGCCGACCTCCGCGAACAGGGCGTCGACGTCGTCTTCGACGCCCTGGACACCCACGGGAACGCCCAGCTCTGCGCGGCGATGGACGCCGTCGGCGTGAACGTCACCGCCAAGGTCACCAACGTCCAGAACTGGAACCAGGACGTCCCGCGCGACTTCGAGGACGCCCCGCGCTGCCGCAACGCCCTGTGGGTGACCGGCGCCAGCCGCAACCACGACGAGGAGGACCACCCCGCCGTACGGGAGTTCCGGGACGCCATGAAGGGCAAGCCGCTGTCGCAGTGGGCGCTGGAGGGCTGGGCGGCCGCCATGTGGTTCACGGACGCCGCACGGTCCTGTACGAAAACCGGCCTCACGCGCGCGTGCGTCGAACGGTTCATGAACCGCGCCGAGCCGTACACCGCCCGGGGCCTGCTCCTGCCCGTCGTCTTCGAGCGGCTCCCCGAGCCCCCGAAGACCCGTCACACCTGCCTGTCCGTGGCCCGTTGGCAGGACGGCCGGGGCTGGGTCACCCAGGGCGGCGACATGTACGACAACTGCGCCACCGTGCCCCAGCTCACCTACCGGCCCTGACCGGCCACGGGCCCTGACCGGCCGCTCCTCGGAAAGCCAAGTACAGTCCACCCTTGACGACCACTTCGACGGCCATCGGACCAGTCCGGACCACCAGGGGGACGCGGCGACGCGATGCATATCTCTTTCCTGCTGCACAACGCGTACGGCATCGGCGGCACCATCCGTACGACGTTCAACCTCGCCCAGACCCTGGCCGAGCGGCACGACGTCGAGATCGTGTCCGTCTTCCGCCACCGCGAGGAGCCGACCCTCGGCGCCCCCGCCGGCGTGACGATGAAGCACCTGGTCGACCTGCGCAAGAACAGCCCCACGTACGACGGCACGCACCCCGACTACAAGAAGCCCGCCAAGGTCTTCCCGCGCGGCGACGGACGCTGGAAGCAGTACAGCCGCCTCACCGACGACCGGATCGCCGCCCACCTGAAGAGCCTTCAGGCCGACGTGGTCGTCGGCACCCGCCCCGGCCTCAACGTCCATATCGCCCGCCAGGCCCGCCGGGGCCCCGTCCGCGTCGGCCAGGAGCACCTGACCCTGGACAGCCACGGCTACCGGCTGCGCCGGGAGATCGGCCACCGCTACGCCCTGCTCGACGCGATCACCACCGTCACCGAGGCCGACGCCCGCTCCTACCGCGGCAAGCTCAAGCTGCCCGGCGTACGCATCGACTCCGTGCCCAACAGCGTGCCCGCCCCGACGGTCGCGCCCGCCGACTCCACGGCCAAGTGGGTCGTCGCGGCCGGCCGGCTCACCCGAGTGAAGCGCTACGACCTGCTCGTCGAGGCGTTCGCGAAGGTGGTCGCCGCCCGCCCCGACTGGCGGCTGCGGATCTACGGCGCGGGCGACGCCACCGGCAACGAGCGGACCGCCCTGCGCGCCCTCATCGAGGCACGCGGGCTGCACAACCACGTCTTCCTGATGGGCACGGCCAACCCGCTGGAGCCCGAGTGGGTCAAGGGCTCCATCGCCGCCGTCACCTCCCGCCTCGAATCCTTCGGCATGACCATCGTCGAGGCGATGCGCTGCGGCCTGCCGGTGGTCTCCACCGACTGCCCGCACGGTCCCGGCGAGATCATCGAGGACGGTGTCGACGGGCGGCTGGTGCCGGTCGGCGACGTGGACGCCATCGCCGCCGCGCTGCTCGCCCTCATCCAGGACGACGAGCTGCGGCGCCGCACCGGACAGGCCGCGCTCGCGGCGTCGCAGCGCTTCGACCCGGTCCGGATCGCCGAACGCCACGAGGCGCTCTTCACCGAGCTGGTCGCGCAGGGCGCGAACGGCCGCTCGCGCGGCCGGGCCCGCGACGCGCTCCACCGCACCCGCGGGGCGGTCCTCGACGCCGCGTACGCGGTGCGTTACAAGGCCGCCGATGTGCTCCGGAAGGGAAAGCCCGCATGAGCGACGCCACCACCACGGCCCCCGCGCACGGCGCGCCGCCCCGCGCGGACTGCGTCGCGGACTCCGCAGGTGGCATCACCTTCGACCTGGTGGTCGTCGAGGCCGCCCAGCCGGTGCTGGTACTGCGCCGGCGCGGCGGCTCCGGCGGCCCGTCGGACGAGACCCGGCTGCCGCTCACCCCGGCGAGCGAGGGCCACCTGCGCGCGGTGCTGCCGAGCACCATGGAGCTCGCCGAGGGCCGCTGGGACGTCTACCTGGACGAGCGTGCCGTGGAGCCGGGCATCCGGGACCTGCGGGCGCTCGTCGACCGGGTGCCGGACGAGGAGGGCGGGGTCGCCGTCCGCGTCCCGTACCCCACGGCGGACGGCCGGCTCGCCGTGCGGAGCTGGACGCGCATGCCGCACGCCGAGGCGGGCGACATCCACTTCGGCGAGGGCGCCTGCACCGTCGAGGGGACGCTGCACGGGGTGCGGCTCGGCGACGGTGCGATGGCCGAGGCCCGGCTGGGCGGGAAGGTCCGCACGGTGCCGGCCGACGGCGAGAAGGGGTCGTTCTCCTTCACCCTCGCGTACGACACGCTCGCCGAGCCGCCGGTCGCGGCGGAGCAGCTCTGGGAGCTGTGGCTGCGGCCCGAGGCGGACGCGGAGCCGGTGCGGATCTCGCGCGTCCTGGACGACGTCTGGGACCGGAAGAACGTCTTCGTGTACCCGGTGCACCAGGGCGAGGGCTACAAGGCGGCGCCCTGCTACACGACCGACAACGACCTCTGCGTACGGGTCACGAAGTAGCACCGGTCGCGGACCGTACCTGTCCGCGACCGGTGGCAGACTCGCGCGCATGTTGGAGACCTCGGCACGACTGCTGCGCCTGCTGTCCCTGCTCCAGGCCCACCGCGAATGGTCCGGCGCCGACCTCGCGCGGCGCCTCGGCGTCACGCCGCGCACGGTACGGCGTGACGTCGACCGGCTGCGCGAGCTCGGCTACCCCGTCAACGCCAGCCCCGGCACGGGCGGCGGCTACCAGCTCGGCGCGGGCGCCGCGCTGCCCCCGCTGCTCCTGGACGACGACGAGGCGGTCGCGGTCGCCGTCGGGCTGCGCACCGCGGCGGGCAGCGGCATCGAGGGCGTCGGCGAGACGTCGGTGGGCGCCCTGGCCAAGCTGGAGCAGGTGCTGCCCGACCGGCTGCGGCGCCGCGTCAGCGCGCTGACCACCTTCACGGTGCCGATGCTGCGCGCGCCCGAGTCCCGGGTCGACCCATCGGTGCTCACCGAGCTCGCGGCCGCCTGCCGGGACAGTGAGCGGCTGCGCTTCGAGTACCGCGACCACAGCGGCTCGGCGACCCGCCGCACGGTGGAGCCGCACCGCCTGGTGTGCACCGAGCGCCGCTGGTACCTGGTCGCCTGGGACGTGGACCGCTCCGACTGGCGTACGTTCCGGGCGGACCGGATCGTTCCCAGGCCGCCGCACGGGCCGCGCTTCCCGCCCCGTACGCCGCCCGCCGAGGACCTGGCGGCCTACGTCTCGGAGGGCGTGTCCACGACGGCGTACGCGGCGAAGGCCGTCGTGCGCCTCCATGTCCCGGTCGCGGAGGCCGCGCGGGTGGTCGGGCCGATGGACGGCGTCCTGGAGGCGGAGGGGGAGTCGACGTGTCTGCTGCGCACGGGCGCCGCCGGTCTCGACGTCCTGGTGATCCACGTCGTACTCATGGGTCTGGAGTTCGAGGTGGTGGAGCCGCGCGAGCTGGATGACCACATCCGGGTGGTCCGTGACCGCCTCTCGCGGGCCCTTGACCGGTCCGCCCAGTCGCATCGGCACTGTGGCAATTCTGCGGGGAACGCGTGAATGCGCTGTGGCGTGCCCATTATCGTGACGATATGTCGAAGCGTTTTTCGGGGCTCGCGGGAATTCGCCCGTACGGCGGTTCGGAAAGGGACTCCCGCCCCTCCGGAATTCCGGTGGCAACGCCCGTGGGAGTGCCGTGGGAGTGCCCTCCGGCGGAAGAGCGCCTTACTGAACACATGTCGTGATCCTGTGACACAAGCGTGACCGCTGAGGTACGTGAGGATGGTGGGGCGATGCGCCCGGCCCGGCTTCCGTCACCGTGCGCCGCGGCCTACGGTGAAGGACATGGCACCGATTCCGAGCTCCCCCCAGCAGCCCGACGACAGCCCCGAGTCGTACGTAGGCCTCGACGAACGTGACGCGGAGCAGCGCGCCCGCTCCCATGGCTGGACCACGGTGCGGTCACTGCCACCCGGCACGATCATCACCCTGGAGTTCGTGGCGGGCCGGATCAACTTCGAGGTCGACGACGCCACCGTCACCCGCTGCTGGGTCGGCTGACGCATCCGCACGGACAAGGGCCCCGGCTTGGCGAAGCCGGGGCCCTTTCCTCGTCTGCCGTGGCGTCTCAGCCGCCCGTCACCGGCCGTGAGCGCGGCGGCCGGCGGCTGCCCGCCGGAGTGACGGGCGTCCGCTCCGACCGCACCACCGCGTGCGGCCGCGGCTGCGTGAGCGTGGTCCTGACCGTCGCCGGACGGCCGACGCCGCCCGCGGCCGGTACCGGCTCGCGCACCGGCTCGTCGTCCGCGCCCACCGGCCGCTGCTGGTATATCGCCGGCCGGGGACCGCCCGCGGCGACGGGCAGCGACGGCGCCTGGCGCCGACGGGCCCGCACCTGCTCGCGCACCGAGAAGATCAGGCCCTCGGCGCGGGCGATCAGCGGCTCGCACCAGGGCAGCCCGAGCAGGATCAGCAGTCCGGCCGCCCAGCCGAGCAGCACATCACTCAGCCAGTGCGTACCGAGGTAGACGGTGGTCAGGCCCACACCCAGGGCCACCACGGCGGACAGGGCCGACAGGTAGCGCCTGGCCCGGGGGGTGGTGGCGAGATAGGCGAGAATGCCCCAGGTCACCACGGCGTTGGCGGTATGTCCGGAAGGAAATATATCGCCGCCCGCGAACATCTCGGCCGAGCCGATCTGCGTCGCGTAGTGGGGGCCCAGCCGGCCCAGACCGAGTTTGACCGCGCCCACCGTGACGTTCAGCAGCAGCAGGGCGGCGCCCAGCACCAGCAGCGGGCGGAGCGTGTGCTGCCGCCAGGAGCGCCAGCCGAGCCAGGCCGCCACCATCACGGCCGTGGGGCCGCGCTGGCCCAGTACCACGAAGTAGTCCAGCGTCGCGTGCAGCTCCGGCCACTGCTGATACGGCCGGAAGAGCATGACCTTCCAGTCGAGGGTCACCAGCCACGACGAGACGAGCACGGCCACCACGATGGCGAGGTAGAACGCCGACGTCCCGCCGAAGAGGGCGAGACGGGTGCGGCTCATCCGCGGGATCTCAATCTTCGGCGGTTCCGGCTCCCGGTCCAGACGGGCAAAGATGTCGGTACGCACCCAATCGACGTTACAGGGAGTGAGTGTCGGCCCACGCCCATCCGCTCTCTTCGTGATGACGATGTGATGTGGAGTGTGTCTCAGTCGGCTGTTTATTCCGTGCTTATCCATAAACCTCGGGGGCCGTGGCCCGATAACCGCGGGGCCATTGGTCGGAAGTGTGTTTGTGTGCCACGGGAAATGGCCGGGGGCGGCCCGGGGCCCTCGAATTCCTCCTCCCGCCGCCGGCCGCCTCCCCCTGGTACGCGGCCCGGCCCCGCCCCTGACGGGCCGGCCGGAGTGGCGTACGCCACACCCGCGCGTCTGCCCCCGTGAGAGGTGGACCACGCGCCACCGGCCGGGACTCGCGTACGCTGGCGGCTCACTCGCCCATCGATGCCGGGCCCCCGGAAGTCGTCCCCCTCCGGCCGGTGCCCACCGAGCGCGAGGGTTCATCCGTGGTCTGTGGGAGGTTCGTACATGTCCGTGACGACCACGGCCGGAGCACGGCTGCGTGCCACCGGCGGCGGTGCCAACCGCTGGGTCGTCCTCGTCGTCCTCTGCGTCAGCCTGCTGCTGGTCGCGCTCGACGCCACCGTCCTCCACGTCGCCGTCCCCGCCGTCACCGAGGACCTGCGCCCCAGCTCGACGGCGCTGCTGTGGATCGTCGACGCCTACCCCCTGGTCTGCGCCTCGCTGCTGATCCTCTTCGGCACACTCGGCGACCGGATCGGGCGGCGCCGGGTCCTGCTGGCGGGTTACGGACTGTTCGGCGTGGCCTCGGCGGTCGCCGCCTTCGCCGACACGCCGGCCGTGCTGATCGCCGCCCGCGCGCTGCTCGGTGTTGGCGGCGCGATGATCATGCCCGCCACTCTGTCGATCCTCCGCGCGGTCTTCCCCGACCGCCGCGAACGCGCCACGGCGATCGGCATCTGGACGGCCGTCGCCGCCGTCGGCGCCGCCACCGGGCCCGTCCTCGGAGGCTTCCTGGTCGAGCACTTCTGGTGGGGCTCGGTCTTCCTCATAAACATCCCCCTGATGGCGCTGATCCTGCCGCTGGGCCGCTGGCTGCTCCCCGAGTCCAAGGGCAGCGGCGACGGTCCCTGGGACGTGCTCGGCGCGCTCATGGCGGCGGCCGGTGTGCTGGGCGTGGTCCTCGGCGTCAAGCGGGCCGGCGCCGGCGGCCCGGTGCTGAGCGTGGAGACGGCCGGGCCGCTGCTGCTCGGCGCGGCACTCCTGGTCCTCTTCGTACGGCGGCAGAGGCGCCGCGCGCACCCGCTGATCGACATGCGGATGTTCGCCCGGGCGGCCTTCACCACCTCCGTCGGCTGCATCGTCCTCGCCATGCTGGCGCTGGTCGGCCTGGAGCTGATCGCCGTCCAGTACCTCCAGCTCGTCCTGGACCTGAGCCCCGTCGAGACCGGGCTGCGGCTGCTGCCGCTCACCTTCGCCGCGATGGCCGCCGGCGCCACCGGCTCGTACACGCTGCGGCGCGTCGGCCCCCGCCGGATGGTCGGCTGGGGCTTCGTGCTCACCGCCGGGGCCGTCCTGCTGCTGGTCCTGATGGGCCAGCACGACCGGCCGCTGCTGCTGACGATCGGCTTCGTGCTGCTCGGCTTCGGGCTCCAGACCACGCTGTTCGGCGCGTACGAGTCGATGCTGAGCGAGGCCCCGGCGCACAGCGCGGGCGGCGCCGCCGCGATCGGCGAGACCTCCTACCAGCTCGGTGCCGGAATGGGCATCGCCCTGCTCGGCAGCGTCATGAACGCCGCGTACGCGCCCGGCCTCACGCACGTGCCGGGCGTGCCCGCCTCCGCCGGCTCGGCCGCCGCCAACTCGCTGGGCGAGGCGTACCAGGTCGCGGCCGGCCTGGGCGGCCCGGCGGGCGAGGCGCTGCGCACGGCCGCGCGGCACGCGTTCGTGCACGGCCTGCACGTCACGCTGGTCGTCAGTGCGGGGCTGCTGCTGCTCGGCGCGCTCATGGCGGTGCGGCTGCCGCGCGTGATGGACTGCCGGCCGGACCTGGACGCCCGCCTGGGCGCCGCGGACTCCTGGCCGGAGTCGGAGGGCACCGGAACGGGCCCCGGCACGGACGGCGACGCCCCCGTGGTCCATGTGCCCGCGCGGCGCGAGCCGGTGGAGCCGGCAAGGGCGGGGCGTTCGACGCGCTGAGCGCGGGTGCCGCCACGCGGTGGGGCACACTGCGGTGTGGCGCCCGCCGCCGGGTCTGGACGTGCGGCGGAGCCGCGTCGTAACGTCGGCGCCGCAGCGTAACTAACACCGCTAGTTTTAGTGGCCGCCCGGAGGTCCCGCATGTCCGCACCCGAGAAGCAGCCCGCGAAGCTCCCGCCGTTCGACGCCGGTGACCCCCTCGGCATCGACGACCTCCTCGGCCCCGAGGACCTCGCCATCCGCGACACCGTCCGCGCCTGGGCCGCCGACCGGGTCCTGCCCCACATCGCCGACTGGTACGAGAAGGGCGAGCTGCCCGGCATCCGGGAACTGGCCCGCGAACTCGGCTCGATCGGCGCGCTCGGCATGTCCCTGGAGGGCTACGGCTGCGCGGGCGCCACCGCCGTCCAGTACGGGCTGGCCTGCCTGGAGCTGGAGGCCGCCGACTCCGGCATCCGCTCGCTGGTCTCCGTCCAGGGCTCCCTCGCCATGTACGCCATCCACAGGTTCGGCTCCGAGGAGCAGAAGCAGCGCTGGCTGCCGTCCATGGCGGCGGGCGAGACCATCGGCTGCTTCGGCCTGACCGAGCCTGACATCGGCTCCGACCCGGCCGCGATGCGGACGTACGCCAAGAAGGACGGCACCGACTGGGTGCTCAACGGCCGCAAGATGTGGATCACCAACGGCTCGGTGGCCGGGGTCGCCGTCGTATGGGCGCAGACCGACGAGGGCATCCGCGGCTTCGCCGTGCCGACGGACACCGCCGGCTTCTCGGCGCCCGAGATCAAGCACAAGTGGTCGCTGCGCGCCAGCGTCACCAGCGAGCTGGTCATGGACGACGTACGGCTGCCGGCCGACGCCGTGCTGCCGGGCGTCACCGGCCTGAAGGGCCCGCTGAGCTGTCTGAGCCACGCCCGGTACGGAATCGTCTGGGGCGCCATGGGCGCCGCGCGCTCGTCGTTCGAGGCGGCGCTGGAGTACGCGAAGACGCGCGAGCAGTTCGGCAGGCCGATCGGCGGCTTCCAGCTCACCCAGGCCAAGCTCGCCGACATGGCGCTGGAGCTGCACAAGGGCATCCTGCTCGCCCACCACCTCGGGCGGCGGCTCGACGCCGGAAAACTCCGCCCCGAGCAGGTCAGCTTCGGCAAGCTGAACAACGTACGGGAGGCGATCGAGATCTGCCGCACCTCGCGGACGATCCTCGGCGCCAACGGGATCTCGCTCGAATACCCCGTCATGCGGCACGCCACCAACCTGGAGTCGGTGCTCACCTACGAGGGCACCGTCGAGATGCACCAGCTCGTGCTGGGCAAGGCGCTCACCGGCCTCGACGCGTTCCGGTAAGCGGCCTCGCCCGCTAGCTCTGGTTGAAGAAGCCGTCCTGGGTGTGCGGTCCGGGCTCCCCGTTGACGATCTGCGTGTCCGCGGGCGTCAGCAGGAAGACCCGGGTCGCCACGCGCTCGATCGAGCCTCGCAGCCCGAAGGTCAGGCCGGCCGCGAAGTCGACCACGCGCTTGGCGTCGGCGGGCTCCATGGACGTGAGGTTCATGATGACCGGGACCCCGTCCCGGAAGAGCTCGCCGATGCTCCGGGCGTCCCGGAACCCGTCCGGGGACACCGTGGCGATCCGGCGGCCCTCCTCCTGGGCCGCCTCGGAGGCGACGCGCACCCGCGGGTCGGTCACCCAGGCGTCGCTGCTGCGGTCACCCTCGGCGTACTCGTCGTCGTAGTAGCGCTCGTCGTTGTCCTCGACGAGTCCGAGCCATGCACTCGCCTTGCGCACCGATCCCATGGACGCCTCCTTTCACGCGGTCACTTGTGGTTCCGCTATCCCTATGGTCGTCCATCATGCGGATCGCGCGCCAAGTGGACAGTCGCCGCGCGAGCGATTCGTGACGGTACTGGTGCAGAAGATGTGGCGATTCGTCAAGGTTCCACGGGCGTACGGGCCCTGAGAAGGGGCCTGCGTAACTCAAATATGAAATTCGGGCCGTACGGGTGAGCGTGCGGACGTACGGGTGAACGAACCGGCTCGGTACGATGCCCGCCGCGCACTTACGCACCACCCACGGGGGAGCACCATGTTCGGAATCGTCAGGCCCTGCACGCACCGGCTCACGGATGGGCTGAAGACCGAGTGGATGGCCCATCTGTGCGGGCTCTGCCTGGCACTTCGGGCCGACCACGGGCAGTTCGCCAGGGTCGCCACCAACTACGACGGCCTCATCGTCTCGGTCCTGACGGAGGCTCAGACCGAGCGCACCGCCGGGGCGCGGCGCACGGCCGGGCCCTGCCCGCTGCGCGCCATGCGGACGGCACCCGTCGCCCGGGGCGAGGGCGCGCGGCTCGCCGCCGCCGTCTCGCTGGTGCTGGCCTCGGCGAAGGTACGGGACCATGTCGCCGACCGGGACGGGCTGCTGGCCCGCAAGCCGGTGGCCGCCGCCGCGCGCCGGGTCGCCGTCAACTGGGACCGGGCGGGCGCCCGGGTCGGGCGCGACCTGGGCTTCGACACCGCCGTCCTGGTCGACGCGGTGGACCGGCAGACCGGGATCGAGTCGCTGGCCGGGCCCGGCACGCCCCTGCTCACGATCACCGAGCCGACCGAGACGGCCACCGCCGCGGCCTTCGCGCACACCGCCGTCCTGGCCGGCAAGCCGCAGAACGTGGCGCCGCTCGCCGAGGCGGGCCGGCTCTTCGGGCGGCTCGCGCACCTGCTGGACGCCGTGGAGGACCAGGAAACTGACGCCGTGTCGGGCGCCTGGAACCCGCTCACCGTGACCGGTACCCCGCTCGCCGAGGCGCGACGGCTCGCGGACGACGCGCTGCACGGGATACGGCTCGCCCTGCGCGACGCGGAATTCGTGGACGACACGCTGCTGCACATGCTGCTCGCGCACGAGCTGCGCCGGTCGGTGGACCGGGCGTTCGGCACCGCGACGTGCTCGCACCAGGGGTACGGCACACCGCAGCAGCCGTACCAGGGCGGCCAGGGCCCGTACGGCGCGTCGAACCCGTACGGCGGGCAGAACCCGTACGGCGGGCAGCCCGGCGCCCCCGGTGGCGCGTACCCCGGTGGACCGGGCGGGTACGGCGGTGGTCACGGGCATGGCGGTCCCGGCGGTCCCGGTGGCTTCGGTGGCGGGATGCCGCCCGGCCCCGGCGGCCCCGGCGGCGGGTCGTCCCGGCCCAAGCCCCGTGGCTTCTGGGCCGGGTGCGCGGCGTTCACCTGGCTCTTCTGCACCTGCCAGATCTGCTGCGCCAAGGAGTACGAGGGTCCCTGGTCCCGCAAGAAGCGCGAGGGCTGCTGCCGCGACTGCGACTGCAACCCCGGAAGCTGCGACTGCTGCTGCCCCTGTGACGGCTGCTGACGGCCCGTAAGGTTGCCGCATGAGCAGCGAACCCCAAGCGGACTGGCGGCGCTGGCACGACTGGCGCGTCGCCTCCGTATCGGCCCCCTACGGCCCGCTCTCCCTCACCGGCACGTACTGGCTCTCCGACTACCCGGAAGGGCGAATTCCGGCCGTCGCCGGAACCTGGCGGGAAGCCGGCGACCACGTGCTGCTGAGCGCCACCGCGGCCGACGGCATCACCGTCGACGGCACGCCCCTGACCGGCGACGTCCGCCTGACCGCCGACCACACCCCGATCGAGCGGGCACGGGTCGCGGCGGGGGAGCGGCGGCTCGTCGTGCTGCGCCGCGAAGGGCTCTGGGCGGTCCGCGACTTCGACCCGGCCGCCCCGGCGCGGCGCGCGTTCACCGGCATCGAGGCCACCCCGTACGACGAGCGCTGGGTGGTGCCCGGGACCTACCGGCCGTACGCCGCCGAGCGCAGCGTCCGCGTCGAGAACGCCGACGGGCGCGAGCGCGGGCTCGGCCTCTCGGGGGAGGTCGCGTTCACGCTCCAGGGCGCCGAGCACACCCTCAAGGCCGCGGTGGAGGACGACGGCTCGCTGTGGGCCGTCTTCGCCGACGCGACCAGCGGCAAGGACACCTACCGCTTCCGCTTCCTGCGGCCCGCCGCCCCCGGTGCGGACGGGCGGGTGACCGTCGACTTCAACCGGGCGCTGCTGCCGCCGTGCGCCTTCGCCGAGCACTTCATCTGCCCCTTCCCGCCGCCCGGAAACACCCTCCCGGTGCCGGTCCCGGCGGGGGAGCGGAACGTGATGAGCGGCTGACACGTCACAGGGACGGAGCCCGGCGGACGGGCAGGGCCGCCGGGCGCCTTCCCCTGCCCGCCCCCGGCTCGGCCGAAAGACACCCTTGCGTCCACCGGCCGAGCCTGCGAATACTCCCGAAGCAGCGCTTGTCAGGGGCACGGCGTGTCCGAAATCCGGACCCCCGGACCTGACTGCGCCTCACGGGCCCGATCCCCCACGGCGGGCCCCCGATTCCCCTCGGGAGGAACGAGAAGTGAGGAACAAGCGCACCACCCCCCGCAGTGGCATAGCCAGACGATCCCGTCTGCTCGCCGTCGCCACCGGTCTCGCCGCCGCCGCCACCCTCGCGGTCCCCGCCGCGAACGCCGACTCACCGCGGTCCTACAGCGCCGCCGAGCTGTCCGCCGCCGGCTCGGCCGTCCTGGAGGCCGACGTACCGGGCACCGCCTGGCACGTCGACCCGGCGACCAACGCCCTGGTCGTCACCGCCGACTCGACCGTCTCCCAGGCCGAGATCGCCAAGATCAAGCGCCAGGCCGGAGCCAACGCCGGCGCCCTGAGGATCGAGCGCACCCCCGGCAAGTTCACCAAGCTGATCTCCGGCGGTGACGCCATCTACGCCAGCAGTTGGCGCTGCTCGCTCGGCTTCAATGTCCGCGACAGCGCGGGCACCACGTACTTCCTCACCGCCGGTCACTGCACCGACGGCGCGGGCACCTGGTACGCCAACTCCGGCCGGACCACCGTCCTCGGCCCGACCACCGGCTCCAGCTTCCCGAACAACGACTACGGCATCGTGCGCTACTCCAACACCTCCATCGCCAAGCCCGGCACCGTGGGCAACGTCGACATCACCAGCGCCGCCAACGCCACCGTCGGCATGTCCGTCACCCGCCGCGGCTCCACCACCGGCACCCACAGCGGCAGCGTCACCGGCCTGAACGCCACGGTCAACTACGGCGGCGGCGACGTCGTCTACGGCATGATCCGGACGAACGTGTGCGCCGAGCCCGGCGACAGCGGCGGCCCGCTCTACTCCGGCAGCCGCGCCATCGGTCTCACCTCCGGCGGCAGCGGCAACTGCCGTACCGGCGGCACGACCTTCTTCCAGCCGGTCACCGAGGCGCTGAACGCCTACCGCGTGAGCGTGTACTAGCCCTTACGGCGCGACGGGCCCCCGGCCGGATTCCCGGCCGGGGGCTCGACGTCCTGCCCGGGAGCGCCCACATTTGAGAGGATGTGACGGCGCTCGGCCACAGGGCGACGTCGGAGAGCGGGGGCGGATGAAGCGCATCGGAGTGACCGGCCACAGGGACATCCCCGACGAGCTCCACGCCCATGTGCGCGCCGCGATCCACGCCGTGGTCCACGCGGCCACCAGGGGGCACGGGGGCGGGCTGGAGGCGCTGTCCAGCCTGGCCGCCGGGGCGGACCAGCTCTTCGCGGACATCGCCCTCGCGTGCGGGGCCGAGCTGACCGCCGTCATCCCCGCCGGGGACTACGAGGACGGCTTCACCGACCCCGACGAACTGGCCCGTTACCAAGCCTTCCGCAAGCGCGCCACGCGCGAGGTCCGGATGGACTACGCGCACTCCACCGACGAGGCGTACTACGCTGCCGGCACCTACATCGCCGACCACTGCGACCGGCTGCTCGCCGTCTGGGACGGCCGACCGGCCCGCGGCCTCGGCGGCACCGGCGACATCGTCCGCTACGCCCGTGACCTCGGGAAACCGGTGACGGTCATCTGGCGCACGGGCGTCGAACGCGCCTGACGGGTTCACCGACGGTGCTGGACCAGCCAGTCGGTGTGCTGGGGCGAGACGATGCGCTCGGTCTCGTACACGGCCGCCGCCCACCTGTCCTCGCCGATCACCGTCTCCATCGCGGTGTGCATCGCCGCCAGGTCCTCCTCCACCAGCGAGTGCGCCGCTATCAGCGGCTGGTGGCGGCGGATCTCGCTCCAGGCCACGCACGCGGCCGCCGCGGCCGACAGCAGCCCGGCCATCACGGCCGAGTCGCCCACCGAGAAGGTCCGCAACACGCCCAGGAAGAGCGCGAGGCCCGTGAGCACCGAGATGGTGACGGACCACAGCGTGGTGGCCCGGCGCGACACCACGGTCTTCCTGTGGTACCAGTTGCGCTGCTCGATCAGCCGGTCCCTGACGTACGTCTCCTTGCGTATCCGGAAGGGCTTCTCGCGCAGCATCCGCATGGCCGGGGTGATGAGCTCGCTCCGGTCATCGGCCGGCGCCGACGCGCGCGGGTCGACCCAGCCCACTTTCCGCAGCTCGCCGAGCCCCGCCTCCAGCCGGGACAGGAACTCCCCGTCAGGGTCGGGGAAATCGGCGTCGAAGGGCGCGCCGTGGACGGCGTACCGCCAGCACATCGACTTGATGAACTCGGCGGCGGATCGGTTCAGTTGCCAATGCGACTTCGCACGGCGCCTGGAGGCGCGGTACGTGGCCAGGAGTACGCCCGCGTACGCCAACGCGCTGAGCGCGCCCGCCAGTTGGAACGCATCCCCGATGGGCCAGCCGCCGGGTATCGCCGCCAGGCAGGCGCCCGCGACCAGCAGCCAGAGCTGTAAGCGGGTGTCCTGCACCGCGTCGCGCTGGCGGGCGATGGCGATCTCGTCCGCCCGGTGGAACAGCGCAGGCAGATCTGCGTTTCGGAAGACCATGCTCTGCAGTGGGCCCTGAAACCCGGTCATGCGCACCCCCGGTCTGCGGTTTTGTCGTCACTCTTTCGGTGGAATGGCTCGTTCCGGGTCGGTCGGGGAATACTGGCGCAACGCTTTTGTTTCAACCTCTTGCGCTGATTTGCTGTGGGTGGGCATGAGAGTAAAGTCGTGCCGCCGACACTGCAACGGTGCGGTTATCCCCAACCGACCCACTCCCCCTAGGACGGCCGTCGTGAGCTTTCAGACCTCAGTCACCTTCGCTGTCGCGAAGAAGAATCGCGTTCCACTCGCCGAGATCGACGTGCGAGGAGCGGCAGCCGCCAAGAAGCTGAGCCGCGTTCTGCCCTCGGTGACCGACCGTACCGAGCGTGTCTCGACGTTCAACTCGGCGCTCTAAACTGGCGGAATGACTGGACCCCTGGTCCCATTCCGCGAGATCGTCCTGAAGGTCCACAGCAGGTGTGATCTTGCCTGTGACCACTGCTATATCTATGAACACGCTGATCAGAGCTGGCGTACCCGCCCCAAGGCAATCTCTGACCAGGCCATTTCCTGGACAGCTCTGCGACTGGCCGAGCATGCCAAGAAACATGCCCTGCCCTCCGTGTCAGTGATCCTGCACGGAGGGGAGCCTCTGCTGGCAGGACCCGCGCGCCTCAGGCGCGTCTGCGAGGAGCTGACCACCGCCCTCGCCCCGGTCACCGAACTGGACCTCCGTATCCACACCAACGGCCTCCAGCTCAGCCCCCGCTACCTCGATCTCTTCGACGAGTACGGCGTGAAGGTGGGCATCTCCCTCGACGGTGACAAGACGGCCAACGACCGCCACCGCCGCTTCGCCGACGGCCGCAGCAGCCACCCCCTCGTGCTCAAGGCCATCGACCTGCTGCACCAGGAGCGCTACCGCCACCTCGACCTCGGCCTGCTGTGCACCATCGACGTGGCCAACGATCCCGTCGCCGTGTACGACGCGCTCACCGCGCTCGCGCCCCCGCGCATCGACTTCCTGCTGCCGCACGCCACCTGGGAAGAGCCCCCGCCCCGCCCGGACGGCTCGCCCACCGCGTACGCCGAGTGGATCCTCACCGTCTTCGACCGGTGGGACGACCAGGGCAGGCCCGTTCCCGTGCGGCTCTTCGAATCCGTCCTGTCCACCCTGAACGGCGGACCCAGCCTCACCGAGTCCCTGGGCCTGGCGCCCACCGACCTCGTCGTCGTCGAGACCGACGGCACCCTCGAACAGGTCGACTCCCTCAAGAGCGCCTACGAAGGCGCCGCCGCCACCGGGTTCGACGTGTTCCGGCACTCCTTCGACGAGGTCGCCGCCCACCCCGGCGTCCGGGCCCGCCAGCTCGGCCTCGCCGGAGTCAGCGAGACCTGCCGGCAGTGTCCCGTCGTCCGCTCCTGCGGCGGCGGCCTCTACACCCACCGCTACCGGGCCGAGGGCGGCTTCGACAACCCGTCCGTCTACTGCGCCGACCTCGAAGCGCTCGTGCGCGGCATCGAGAACCGCACCGCCGCCGCCACCGCGGCACCCGCCGTGGCCGACCCCGGCGCGCTCGTCGCCGAGCAGCACGAGCTGACCCGCGTCCTCCTCGCCGAACTGCACAGCGAGCTCGACGGGCGCGGCGGCGAGGGGTGGGCCGAGGCATGGGAGCTGGCCGGCGCCGTCGAACAGCGCTCCGACGGGCTCGACGAGGTGCTCGCCCACCCCTACACGCGCGCGTGGCTCCTCGACTGCCTGGACGCGCTGCGCGAAGGGCGCGCCGGGGCGGCCGGCCTCGCGGGGGAGCTCGCGCGGTACGTGGCCGCCGCCGCCGTGCGCGGCCGGGTCGACGTCCCGGTCCGCGTCACCCACCGGGGCGGTGCGCTGCACCTGCCGACGCTCGGGACGGTCGGCCTCGGCGTGGCCGGTCCGGTGGAGCTGCGGGCGACCGGGGACGGCTTCGTGGTGCGCGGAGCCCAGGAACTGCGCGTCGAACGGCTCCAGGAGGAGAGCGGGCACTGGCGGCCGGTACGGCGCGGGGCGCACGGCGTCGCGCTGGACGACCTCGACCCGTACCGGGACGGTTTCGCGGCGCCCGTCACCGGCCGGCTCACGCCCGGCGAGGCGGCCGGGTGGGGCGGGCGGCTGGACCGCGCCTGGGCGCTGCTGCGGGACGCCGTGCCGGACCAGGCAGCCGAGGCCGCCGCGAGCCTGACCACCCTCACGCCGCTCACCGGGACCGAGCCGTGCGTGGGGCGGCGGCATGGGTACGGGGCGCTCGGCCTGCCTCTCCACGAGGAGGCCGGAGCGCTCGCGCGGGCCCTGCTGCGCGGCTTCCGGCGGGCCAAACTGCGGGCGCTGCTGGACGTCACGGACCTCTACGCGCTGGACGGTGCCTGGAGCCACCCGGCGCCCTGGCAGGAGGCGCCGGTGCCGGTCTCCGCGCTGCTGGCCGGGGCGTACGAGCGGGCGGGGCTCGCCGCGTACGAACACGGCCATGCCGAACAAGCCGAAAGGGCGCTCGATCTGCTGGAAAACGCCGCCGAACTCACCGTGAGCGGCAAGCTCCTGGTGGCCGGGGTGCGCAAGGAACTGTGCCGATCAAGGGAACCGGCCGTCATGCTGTCGCATGGATGACCGAAAAGCAGCGTTGAATGACTGAACGTCGTGGGGGTGCAGCAAAGTCTGGTCCGGAATGATTAATCAGCTCGTATCCTTCACATCCCGGATGCGAGTGATCACATAGGACGGGGGTCGTGTGCAGGCGTCACCGCAAGCGCGAGCGGCGGACCATCGGCCGTACTTCTTCTTGAGTTATGCGCATACGCCGAGGTACGGAGCCGGCGGCCCCGATCCCGACATGTGGGTCGAGCGGCTCTTCCGCGATCTGTGCGGCCATGTGATGGCCATGACCGATCTCCCGGCCGGAGCCCCCGCCGGGTTCATGGACCGGGAGATCCGCTCCGGCGAAGGGTGGTCGGAACGGCTGGGAGAAGTCCTGGCCACCTGCCGGGTCTTCGTCCCCCTGTTCTCCCCCCGTTACTTCGCCAGCGAAATGTGCGGCAAGGAGTGGTACGCCTTCGCCACCCGGGCGATCTACCACCACGCCAAGCACAACAGGCCCGCCGACGCCATCGTGCCCGCGCTGTGGGTCCCGGTGCCGCCCGAGCAACTCCCCGGCCCCGCCGAGCGGTTGCAGTTCAACCACCGCGACTTCGGCGACCGCTACGTCACCGACGGGCTCTACGGCCTGATCAAACTCCGGATATTCGCCGAGGAGTACGAACGGGCCGTCTACGAACTGGCCAAACGCATCGTCTCCGTCGCCGACACCGCGGGCATCAGCCCCGGCAGACCCGTCGACTACCGCTCCGCGCCCAGCGCCTTCGGCACCCCCGGCCGCGGCCCCAGACCCCTCCAGGTCACCGTCGCCGCCCCCACCCGCCACGACCTGCCCGAAGGCCGCGACCCCGAGTACTACGGCGACATGCCGCAGGACTGGAACCCGTACCACCCCGACGCCGCCCGGCCGCTCGCCTACGTCACCGAGGACCTGGTCCGCTCGCTCAACTACCAGGCCACCGTCACCTCCTTCGACCACGACGCCGGCCCGCCCGACGCCAAGCAGCCCCCCAGCCGCCCCGAGATCCTGCTCCTGGACCGCTGGGCCCTGAAGGACGACGAACGCCGCGAACGGCTCGCCGCCTTCGACGCCGAACACCGCCCCTGGGTCAGCGTCGTCGTCCCCCGCAACCAACTGGACCACCAGAGCAGGGCGGAGGACGCCGAGCTCAACGAGAGGCTCGAACAGACCATGCCCATCAAAATGGGCCAGGGCCGCGCCGCCAGCCGCGCCGCCGCCAGAGGCGTACCGAGCATGGAGGCGTTCGGCCAGATCCTGCCCCAAGTGGTGGAGGCGGCCGCCCAGCAGTACCTGCGGCACGCCGCCGTCTACCCGCCCGCGGGCGGCCGGCACACCGAGCGGCCACGGCTGCGCGGCCCGATGGCGGGCGAACTGGGCACCACCCACTACATACCCGAGACGCACGAGATCGCGCCCGATGCGGAGGATCTGGATGACAGCCAGTCGTGATGGACGCATCGTCACCTTCTACTCCTACAAGGGTGGTACGGGACGGACGATGGCCCTGGCCAACACGGCCTGGATTCTCGCCGCGAACGGCAAGCGGGTCCTGGCCGTCGACTGGGACCTGGAGGCCCCCGGCCTGCACCGCTTCTTCCACCCCTTCCTCGACCCGTCCACCCTCGGCGCCACCACCGGCGTCATCGACCTGATCACCGAATACGCCTGGGCCGCCACCAGCCCCGTACAGCGCTCCGAGGACTGGCACCGCGACTACGCGCGCATCCAGCCGCACGCCGTCTCCCTCACCCCCGAGGCGCTCGGCTGGGAGTTCCCCGACGGCGGCACCCTCGACTTCGTCTCAGCCGGCAAGCAGAACCGCGAGTACTCCGCCACCGTCTCCACCTTCGACTGGGACAACTTCTACGACCGGCTCGGCGGCGGGCACTTCTTCGACGCGCTGCGCGACGACATGAAGGCCAACTACGACTACGTCCTCATCGACAGCCGCACCGGCCTCAGCGACATCGCCGACATCTGCACCGTCCACCTGCCCGACGCGCTCGTCGACTGCTTCACCCTCAGCGACCAGTCCATGGACGGCGCCGCCGCCGTCGCCCGCCAGATCGACGAACGCTACGGCGGCCGGGGCATCCGCATCTTCCCCGTACCGATGCGGATCGACGAGGGCGAGAAGGAGAAGGCCGACGCGGGCCGGGCGCTGGCCCGGCTGAAGTTCGACGGTTTCCCCAGCGGGCTGACGGGGGAGGAACTCGCCTCCTACTGGGGGGCCGTGGAGATCCCGTACCGGCCCTACTACGCCTACGAGGAGACCCTCGCGACCTTCGGTGACGACGCCGGGATCGCCAACTCGCTGCTGTCCGCCTTCGAGCGGCTCACCGCCGTCGTCACCGACGGCGAGGTCACCGCCATGCCGGCGGTCAACGAGGAGGTACGGCTGCGGATCCGCGACGCCTTCACCCGGCGCCGCCCCGCCCTGCCCGCCGACCTCTTCCTGTCGTACGTCGCCGAGAACCGCATGTGGGCCGACTGGATCGAGTCCGTCCTCACCCGGGCCGGATTCCGCGTCGTCCCGCGCGACGTCTCCGCCGACCCCGCGACCACCGGCAGCGACGTGCTCCACGCCGCCGAGAACGCCGCCCGCACGGTCGTCCTGCTGTCCAGCGCGTACCTCAAGTCGGCCCGCGCGGTCGAGGTGTGGGAGCGGGCCGCCGCCGAGGACCCCGGCGGGGGGCGGCGCCACCTGCTGCCGCTGCGCGTCGGCGACGTCCGGCTCACCACCCCCTACATCGACCGCAACCCCGTCGACCTGTTCCGGCTCGACGAGGTGCACGCCACCGCCGCGCTGCTGCGCGCCCTGGACCGGCCCGTCAAGCTCAACGAAGGCGTGCCGCCCGGGCCCCGCTTCCCCGGCACCGTGCCGAAGATCTGGAACGCGCCGCCCCGCAACCCCGGCTTCACCGGCCGGTCCGTCGTCCTGGAGCGGATGCGCGACCAGCTCGGCGGCGGGATGGCCGTCGTCCTGCCCCAGCCGCAGACGCTGTACGGGCTCGGCGGCGTCGGCAAGACGCAGGTGGCGCTGGAGTACGTGCACCGCTTCATGGCCGACTACGACCTGGTGTGGTGGATGTCCGCCGAGCAGACCGACGACGTGATCGCCGGCCTCGCCGAGCTGGCCGTCCGCCTCGGCGCCCAGGGAGGCGACGACATGGCCGCCGCCTCCCAGGAGGCCATCGACCTGCTGCGGCGCGGCGTGCCGTCCAACCGCTGGCTGCTCGTCTTCGACAACGCCGACGACCCCGACGCGCTCAAGCGGTTCTTCCCCACCGGCGGGCACATCCTGGTCACCTCCAGGAACCAGACCTGGTCGCAGTACGGCGACGCGCTGCCCGTCGACGTGTTCCTGCGCGAGGAGTCCATCGAGCACCTCCAGCGCCGCGCCAAGGGGCTGAGCGCCGAGGACGCCGACAAGGTCGCCGAAGCGGTCGGCGACCTGCCGCTCGCCGTCGAACAGGCCGCGGCCTGGATCGCGGAGACGGCCACCCCCGTCGCCGCCTACCTGGAGCAGCTCCAGGACGCCGCCGCGCGCACCCTGGCCCTCAACCAGCCGGCCGGCTACCCCGAACCGGTCGCCGCCACCTGGAACGTCTCCATCGAACGGCTCAAGGAACGCTCACCGGCCGCCGTGCGGCTGCTCCAGCTCTGCGCGTTCTTCGCCCCCGAGCCCATCCACGCCAACCTGCTGTACAGCAAGGAGATGATCGAGGCGCTCAAGCCGTACGACGCCTCACTCCAGGAGAAGCTGGTGCTGGGCCGGGTGATCCGCGAGATCGGCCGGTTCGCCCTGGCCAAGGTCGACCAGGTGTCGAACTCCATCCAGGTGCACCGGCTCGTGCAGGCCGTCATCCGGGCACAGCTCTCCGAGGAGGAGCAGCGCGACGCCCGCCACGCCGTCCACCGCATCCTGGCCGGCGCCCGGCCGGACGACGACGAGCCGATCGACAACCCCGAGACCTGGCCCCGGTTCGCCACCATCTGGCCGCACCTGGGCACCTCCGAGGCCCGGTACTGCAAGGAGCCCGAGACCCGCCGGCTGCTCATCGACCGGGTCCGCTACCTCTGGAAGCGCGGCGACTGGCAGACCGCCGGCGGCCTCGCCGAGGACCTCCGCGACGCCTGGCGCGAGATGCTCGGCAACGACGACCTCCAGTACCTCTACCTGCGCTTCCACCTTTCCAACATCCTCCGCTCCCAGGGCCGTTACGTCGAGGCGCGGGAACTGGACGAGGTCACCCTGGAGCGGCAGCGCGCCGTCCTCGGCCGCTCCCACCCGCACACGTACATGACCACCTCCAGCCTCGCCATGGACCTCGGCGCGCTCGGCCACTACGGCAGGGCGATGGAACTGGCCACCGAGGCGCACGAGGGTTTCAGCCAGATCTTCCACGACTCCCACCCGCGCACCCTGGCCGCCGCGAACAACCTGGCGCTCAACCTGCGCATGGTCGGGCAGTACGCCCGGGCCCGCGAGATCGACCAGGAGGTCTTCGACCGGCGCACCGAGGTCCTCGGCCCCGAGCACCCCTACACCCTCTCCTCGGCCACCTCCCTCGCCCGCGACCTGCGGGAGGTCGGCCGGTACGAGGACTCCGTGGCGCTGCTGTCACGCACGTACGACAGCTACAAGGAGACCCTCGGCCGGGCCTTCCCCGGCACCCTCGCCGCGGGGAAGAGCCTCGCCGTGTCACTGCGCCGGGCGGGCAGACTGGAGGACGCGCGGCGGCTGACCACGGCCACGCGCAACCGGTACCGCGCCAAGTACACCTACGCGCACCCGGACTCGCTGGCCTGCGACCTGAACCTGGCGGCCGACCTGTTCGCGGCCGGGGAGCCGGTGGCGGCCCGGGACCTGGCGCAGGAGGTCCTCGACCAGTACCGGGAGGTGCCCGGCGAGCGGCACCCGTACACCCTGGCCGCCCTCAACAACCTGGGCATCTACCAGTGGGGCTGCGGGGCCCCGGAGGAGGCGGAGCAGCTCCTCCAGGCCGCCCTGCGGGTCATGCGCGAGGTCCTGGGCGAGCGGCATCCGCACGCCCTGTTCTGCACGGTGAACATCGCCAACGCCAAGGCCGACCTGGGCGAACTGGACGAAGCCCTGGCGATCGAGCAGCGCACCGTGCGCGCGCTGCGCGAGGTCCTGGGCGCCCACCACCCGGAGGTGCTGGGCGTCGCCTCCAACCTGGCGGTCACGCTGGGCGCGCTGGGCCGCAAGGACGAGGCCGACCGGTTGCGGGCGGAGACCGCCGACGAACTGGCCCGGCAGTTGGGCGACGAGCACGCGCTCACCCGCCTGGCCCGGGACGAGCGCCGGGTGCACCGGGACCTGGAGCCCTTGGCCGTGTGACGCGCCCTCTTGATGCGGGCTCAGTTCTCCTCCGGGGGGCCTGCGCCTGTGTCGACGGTCGATCGTGCTCGGGTCGCTCGTTCCTCACGACCCTCCGCGCGTTCTCCCTTTCGACACAGTCGCCCCCCTTCGGCTCACTCGCCCGCGTCGAGCAGCCAGGTGAGGACGCGGGGCAGGGCGTGCAGGGCGTCGAAGTGCGCGGCGGCCGGTTCCAGGACGGCCGTCGCGCCCGGGATGCGCCGGGCGAGCCAGCGTGAATGGCCGACCGGCGAGAAGACGTCCTGCTCGCCGTGCCAGAGCAGCACCTCGCCCGGGATGTCGGCCGGGTCGAACCCCCAGGGGCTGCAGAAGGCCACCGCGTCGTCGATCCAGCCGTACGCGGAGGTCCGCAGCGCCTCCTGGTAGTTGCGCAGCAGCATGGACCGCACGCCCGCGTCCGAGACGACCATCCGGTCCGAGGCGGTCAGCTCCCGGCGCAGGTCGTCCAGGAGCCGGACCGGGTCCTTGCGTATCGCGTCCGCGCGGGGCGTGAGGCGGGCGGCGACACCGTCGGGGTCGAGGGTCGCGTGGGTGTACTCCGTGACGTTCGAGGCGGCCATGCCCTCGAACCAGTCCAGCCCGTCCGCGTCCCTGGGCGCCAGCGTCACCAGCGCCGCCGTACGGGTCACCCGGTGCGGCAGCAGGGCGGCGCAGGCCAGCGCGTGCGGGGCGCCGCCGGAGCGGCCCACCACCGCGAACCGCTCCAGGCCGAGCGCGTCGGCGATGTCCGCCACGTCCGAGGCCACATCGGCGACGCTGCGCCCGGCCAGGCGGTCCGAACCGCCGTAGCCGGGGCGGTCGTACGCGATCAGTTGCATGCCACGCTGGTAGAGCACCATGCCACGGGGGGCCGGCCCCAGTCTGCTGCCGGGCGTGCCGTGCAGCAGGAAGACCGGACGGCCCTGCGGGTCCCCCAGGCGTTCCACCATCAGATGCCGGCCGTCCCTCGCGCGCACCCGACGTCGCAAGCCCCCCGCCTCCTTCACGTGTCCGTCGATGACTACCCATCAGGGTGCCTGTACGGGGTCGCTTTGTCGCCTGCCGCGACGTGGCCGGAATTCGCAAACGTCAACCGGCACGGACGGCGGGAGTGGTGGGTGTGCCGGGGGCGCGAAGTGAAGGTCGCGTGCGCGTCCTGAAGTCGACCTTGTGTGCTACCGGTTGGTATCGGGATAGTGGACTGCCCATCCTCCGTGTCAGGGCACCCCACGTACCCGGACACGGCCCCCCACAGGAGAGGTCGAGTTGTGAAGCACCGACGCATACCCAAAAGGCGTGCGGCGATCGCGGGCGGAGCCGCTGTCGCTCTGCTGGGAGCCGGCATCACCTTCCAGACTGCGAACGCCAGTGAGGAAGCGCCCCGGTTCACCGTGAAGACGCTGTCGGCGCCCGCGGCGGGCACCCTCGCCGCGACGCTCGACAAGACACTCGGCGGCGACGCCGCCGGCGCGTACTACGACGCCACCTCCAGGACCCTGGTGGTCAACGTGGTCGACGAGGCCGCGGCCGAGTCCGTGCGCGAGGCGGGCGGCAAGGCGAGACTGGTCGAGCACACGCTGGCCGAGCTGACCGGCGCCCGGCAGACGCTGAAGAGCCGGGCGACCATACCCGGGACGTCCTGGGCGGTCGACCCGGTGAGCAACAAGGTCGTCGTCACGGCCGACCGTACGGTCAAGGGCGCGGCCCTGGACAAGCTCACCCAGGTCGTGAAGGGGCTCGGCTCCAAGGCGGAACTGAAGCGCTCGGCGGGCGAGTTCAAGCCGCTCATCGCGGGCGGTGACGCCATCCACTCCGGCAACGGACGCTGCTCCCTCGGGTTCAACGTGGTCAAGGACGGCCAGCCGCACTTCATCACGGCCGGCCACTGCGGTGAGTCGGGCAGCGAGTGGTCGGACTCCCAGGGCGGGGCGGCGATCGGCTCCATGGTCGACTCGCAGTTCCCCGGCAACGACTTCGCGCTGGTCAAGTACAACGGCGACACCGCGCACCCGAGCGAGGTCAACCTCTACGACGGAGGCAAGCAGACCATCGCCAAGGCGGCCGAGGCGACCGTCGGGATGAAGGTGACCCGCAGCGGCTCGACCACCCAGGTGCACGAGGGCGAGGTCACTGGCCTGAACGCCACCGTGAACTACGGCAACGGGCAGGTCGTCGAGGGGCTCATCCAGACGAACGTCTGCGCCGAGCCGGGCGACAGCGGCGGCTCGCTCTTCTCGGGCGACGCGGCGGTCGGTCTGACCTCGGGCGGCAGCGGCGACTGCTCCTCGGGCGGTGAGACGTTCTTCCAGCCGGTCACGGAGGCGCTGACCACCTTCGGCGCGCAGATCGGCTGACGCCACTGGCATGACGAGGCCCCGGGCCGCCGCGACCGGCGATCCGGGGCTTTGTCATGAACATTTTTGACCGTCCTCGGGCCGGGGGCGCCTCAGGCCGGGGTCGCCTCCAGGACCCGGTAGCCGAAGGGCAGCGGCCCGGTCGCCCGGGCGGGTACGAATCCGGCGGCCTCGAACAGGGCGTGGAACTCCCGCTCGGTGCGTTCCCTGCCACCGGTGACGGTGAGCATCAGCAGGTCGCGCAGGTACAGGTGGGCCGCGGCCGGCCCCGGGGACGCCCGCTCGGGCAGCACCCGTTCGACGACGAGGAGCCGGCCGTCCGGTGGGGCCGCCGCCCTGATGGTGCGCAGGATGGCGATGGCCTCGTCGTCCTCCCAGTCGTGGAGGATCTCCTTCAGCAGGTACGCGTCCGCGCCCTCGGGCACCGACGTGAAGAAGTCCCCGCTGATCACCCGGCACCTGTCCGCGACGCCGGCCGAGGCGAGCCGGCCGGCCGCGGCGGCGAGCCCGGTCGGCACGTCGAACACCACTCCCTGGAGCTGAGGGTGGGAGGAGAGGACGTGCGCCATGAGAGTCCCGTCGCCACCGCCGACGTCCACCACCGTGTGGAAGCGGGAGAAGTCGGTGGCGGCCAGGACGGCGGGCATGGTGTCGCGGGTGTGCTCGGCCTGGGAGGCGTTGAACACGGCGGCCCGTTCCGGGTTGTCGGCGTAGAAGTCCAGCCAGTTCACGCCGTGCGCCAGCTCCCAGGCCGGCTGCCCGGTGCGGATACTGGGCAGCAGGTGTTCCCAGGCCCGCCAGACCTCCGGCCCGCAACCGAGTCTCACCAGCGCGAGAACCGAGTCGGGGGCGTCGCGCCGCAGGGGCTGACCGAGGCCGGCCAGCTCGAAGCGGTCGTCGTCCGTCTGGGTTACGACGCCCAGACCGGCCAGCGCCAGCAGCAGCCGGCGCAGCGACGCGGGGTGCGTACCGGTCTTCTCCGCCAGCTCGGTGCTGCTGTAGGGCCGCTCGGCCAGCAGGTCGGCGAGGCCCAGTTCGGCCGCGGCGTGCACGGACTTCGCCGCCATCATCTGGAGCACCGGCATCAGGAGGCGGGTGTTCGGGGGCGGTGCCGTTTCGTCCATGGTCCCCTCACCGCCCCGCGCGTTCGCGTGAACGCCGTACGTCCGCGTCGATCGCGTTCATCGTGACCTTGCGGTGGAAATAGTGGTATCCGCGGGCACAGGCGTAGTCGATGTGCTCCCGCCTGTGGGTCATGAAGTAGGTGACGTAGTCGCAGATGTTCTCGTCCCCCAGTATGTGGAGGGGGTCGTGCCGCACCGGGATGGTGCCGAAGTCGACGAACAGGGGCAGGATTTCATGCCGAACCACCCCGGCGACGAAGTCGTAGCCCTTCTCGTGGGCGAGCAGCGCGCAATCCCGCAGGATCACTCCCAGCAGGAGATCTCCCCGGAAGCTCTCCTCGACCGCCACGTTGTTCACTTCGAGGATCTTTTTCCCGGCCGCTCCGGGGATGACCTGGTGGAACACTGAACCGGGGTCCGTGGGCGTGAGCCGGAAGATGGCCGTCGTCTCACCGTCGAAGGTGATCCGGTAACAGTGGGACGACTGGCTCGGAAGGAATTCCTCCCGGAACAGGCCGAGGGGTGTGAGGGCCTTCTTCAGGAAGTCCCGGTAGTCCTCCTCCTCCCATGTCTCGGTGATCTCGGAGATCTGGTACTTGTGTAACTCCCGGAGCACGTCGGGATCGTGCGGGGCGGCCGTGTACGTGATGAATGATTCGCGTTCCTGGTTCTCCAGTACCGGGCTCGGGTTCGGTGGCACGTCATCTCCCTGTCAGGCGCTCGCCAGCACGTCCCGGAACATCTGGCCGTAGTAGTGGATGGTCATCCGCCTGCCCTGGATGACCTCGTCGAGGTCGGAGTCCTTGACCAGGAGTTCGTTGACCGCCCTCTTCACGTCCTCGATGTGCCGGGCGTCGAATCCGGCGTGGCTCTTGATGAAGGAGATCTGGTTCTTCTCCAGGCCGTACTCGCTCCTGAGGAGGTCGGCCATCGACTTGCCGAGGTCCGCGCCGAGCCCCTCGGTGAGGCTCGCCACGCCGAGGATGCCGAGCGGGCTGCCGTAGGTCGCCATGTAGTAGTTCTGGGCGACCAGCCCCCACGAGCCGGGCTTGGGCGGCACCGCGAGGACCTCCTCCGCGTTCTCGCCGAGGTTCTGGAGGTCCTTGATGCAGAACAGGTCGTGGTTGTTCTCCTCCTGGACCTGCTCGAAGAACCAGTCGCGCAGCCCGCGGTAGTCGTCACCGAGCCTGGCGCCGGCGAGGGACAGCATGCGGGAGGTGTGCCGGACCATGTGGTACGTCTCGCGCAGGTAGCTGATGTAGTGCTCGCGCTTCATCCGCCCGCCGGCGACCACCTCGATCAGCGGGTTCCGTTCGATCTCGCTCGTGAACTCGTCTTCCGTGGCAGCCAGCAGCTTTTCGAAGTTGCTCATGTTCCGCTTCCTTCCGGAGATCGGTTCGGGACAGTCAGCTGCGCTTGGGCCTGGGCTTGAGGTGCTCCGGCCACGGCAGCAGGCGGTAGGCGGCCACCGACCGGGCCAGCGTCGCCCCCTCCGCGTCCGTGAGCTTGCCCTCCAGGAAGGCCGACTTGCCGCCCATGGAGGTGATCCGGCCCTCGCCGAACACCTCTCCGACGAAGACCGGCCTGATGAAATCGGTGGTCATGGAGATGGTGGACGGCAGGAATTCCGCTTCGGTGAGACCGACCACCGCGGAACCCATGCATTCATCCAGCATGGCGGTGATGAATCCGCCGTGAACGGTTCCGCCGGGATTGGTGAACTCCTTGGCGGCGGTGAATGAAAGATGGATGGAATTCGCCGCCCGGTCCAGCCCGAGCAGCTTCCAGGAGATCATTTCCGCGACCGGCGGAAGATCGCCCAGGCGATCGTAAACGGTTTCCTGCTCGAGGTGTGTTTCGGACACGTCGAGGCTTCCCTTCTTGCCTGTGGGGAGGGACCGGGAGCCGAACCGTACGCACGGCATGATCAGACATGCCGGATTTCGGGACATCAAGCGCCACCGATTCTTGGCAGTGGCCTGACGCCTTGTCAAGGCGCATAGTCCGGAGAATATCGATCATGGGTGGACCGCATGGTTTCGGCCAACTCCGCCCGGTCCGCTCGTAATCCCCTCACGGCCTTGACCCATGGTGACGGGGAGTCTAATTTACCCGACGGTAGATCCGACAGTAGGTCCATGGGCACGAAGCCGAGCACGCATTTTGTTTTTTCGCTCTCTCGCTCTCGCTCTCGGAAGGTCTGGACACCAGTGAGCTTCTTCGACTTCTACGTCCCGGGCGCCCCCAAGGAGATCTGGAACGTTCCCATGGCGGGGGCCACCCGCTTCAATTGGGACTACGGCGACGGCCGCGACCGGCTGCTGAGCCTGTATCAGAAGGGCAAGGACAAGCAGTGGGACGCCCAGAAACGCATCGACTGGGACCTGGAGGTCGACCCGGACAACGCGGCGGGCCTGCCCGATGAGTTCAACCCGCTGCTCGGGTCGCGGATCTGGGACCGGATGACCGAACGGGAGCGCGTCGAGTTCACCCGGCACCAGGGATCGTGGCTGTTCAGTCAGTTCCTCCACGGGGAACAGGGCGCCCTGAACGTGTCGGCCCGTATCGTCGAGTCCGCGCCCGACCTGGACTCCAAGTTCTACGCCGCCACGCAGACCATGGACGAGGCGCGTCACGTGGAGCTGTACACCCGGTTCCTGCGCGAGAAGGTCGGGATGTACTACCCGATCAACCAGGACCTGGCCAAGCTGCTGGCCGAGTCACTGGAGGACTCCCGCTGGGACCTCCCCTACCTGGGCATGCAGGTCCTCATCGAGGGCCTGGCCCTCGCCGCCTTCGGCCTCTTCCGGGACGTGTCCACCAACCCCCTGGTCAAGCAACTGCTCGCCTATGTGATGCAGGACGAGGCCCGTCACGTGGCCTTCGGGCGCCTGGCGCTGAAGGACTACTACGCCCAGCTCACCACGGCCGAGCGGGCCGAGCGCGAGGAGTTCGTCGTGGAGGGCTGCTACCTGCTGCGCGACCGCTTCAAGGGCCGGGAGGTGTACGAGCAGCTCGGCCTGCCGGTCGACGAGTGCATGGAGCACGTCGACAACTCCGAGATGTACCGCCTCTACCAGTCACTGCTGTTCAGCCGGGTCGTGCCCTGCGTCAAGGACGTCGGCCTGTGGGGCGAGCGGGTCCAGGCCGCGTACACCGACATGGGCATCCTCGACAACGCCAAGGGTGACCTGGAAGCGCTCATGCGGCAGGACGAGGACATCGCCGAGGCCGTGGACCGGGAGCGCTACGAAGCCGAACTCGGCGCGCGGCGGCGGGAAGTCGACGAGGCGATATCCCTCGGCGCGGAAGCCGGTGGCGGTTCCGGCGCCTCCGGTGCCGACCGCACGCCGGACCGGCCCGGGAACCCGTAGGGTCGGTCTCATGACCATGGAAGAGCAGCGCGAAGGGTTCTTTTGGGACGTGCAGGCCGGGCGGATCCCGCCGCCGGCCGCGGCCACCACGCTGGGCTGGGAGCTCGTCGCGGTCGACCCCGGGGCGGCGACGATCGAGGTCGCCTTCCACGCGGGGGAGCAGTTCCTGAACCCCGCCGGCACCGTGCAGGGCGGCTTCCTGGCCGCCATGCTCGACGACACCCTGGGCCCCGCCCTGGTCGCGACGCTGCCGCCCGGGCAGTTCGCCCCGACGCTGGACCTCCACGTCCAGTTCCTCCGGCCCGCCCGGCCGGGGCGGCTCGTGGGGCGGGGCCGAGTGGTGCAGCGCGGCAAGGAGGTGTGCTTCCTGGCGGGGGAGCTCGTCGACCCCGAGGGCAGGACGGTCGCCGTGGCGACCGCGACCGCGTGCATCAAGACGGTGTCGTGAGCTGACCCCGCTTCCGTACCGCGGACATCACCAGGGTGAGTACGGTGCCGACGACCGCCCAGATGGCGAGGACCTGCATCGCGCCGGAGAGCGCGTCGCCCCTGAAGTACGCGATCGAGCGCGCCGCCCAGGTGCCCGCGCCCGGCGGCAGGGCCGGGCCGATCGCCCGCCAGAAGTCCGGCAGCATCGGGGCCGGGAAGGCGCCGCCCGCGCTCGGGTTGCCCGCGATCACGATCAGCAGGACCGCCAGGCCGATGCCGACGATCCCGGTCAGCGCCTGGAGCGCGAGCGTGACCGCGCCGACCGAGAAGACCACCAGGGCGCCCAGTCCCCACAACGCGGCCACGCTGCCGGGCAGGGCGCCCAGGACCGGGCCGACGATGACCGCGCCGCCGAGGCCGCCGAGGAGCGCGGAGAGCGCCAGGACGACGAGCCGGATGATCGCGCGCTGCGGGTTGGCGGGGCGGGAGCCCGCGCTGATCGCCAGGATCGAGGCGAGCAGGTAGCCGCCCACGCACCAGCCCACCACCAGGTAGAACGCGGACAGGCCGTCGAAGTCCTGAGGTGAGGCGGGGGCCACGTCCACCGTCCGTACCGTGCGCTGCTGCGGCCGTTCGACCTCCGTGATGATCCTGTTCAGGGCGTTGGCGAGCACGGTGCCGCCGCCGGAGGCGACCAGCAGGGTGTCGGTGGTGCCCCTGGGGTCGATGATCAGGGCGCCGTCGATCTCCCGTTCCATGATCTGTCGCCGGGCCTCCTCCCGGTCGCCGAGCACGCGGGGGTCGAGCGGGTCACCGGGCAGTCGCGCCAGCCGGTCGGCGGCCTGGGCGCCCGCCGGTCCCGGCGCCACCACGCCGAAGGGCACGTCCTTGGGTTTCGGGTTGTGCAGCGCGCCCACATAGGAGGCGATGAACAGCAACTGGAGGGCGAGCACGCCGATGACCAGCAGCGCGGCCCGGGGCGTGACGGCGTTCTTGACTTCGGCGGCGAGCTTCATGCCCCCACGCTCCGGGGCGGGCCGCGTTCCCGCAGGTGGGACGGGCCGAATGGCGGACCCGGTAGGTGGTCGCACGCGTGGTCGTACAGACGTTCGAACTTGGTCTATGGTGGTAGTGGGGGAGGTGAGACCGGATTGATCCAGGAGGTGCGGGTGCCAGGGTTCACGCATCTGCACACCGTTTCGGGCTTCTCCCTGCGGTACGGGGCCTCCCACCCGGAGCGGCTGGCGGCGCGCGCCGCCGAGCTCGGCATGGACGCCGTCGCCCTGACCGACCGCGACACCGTCGCGGGCGCGGTCCGGTTCGCCGCGGCCTGCGCCAAGGAAGGCGTACGGCCGCTGTTCGGGGTCGACCTCGCGATCGACAAGCCGGTACGGGGAGAGGACTCCCGTACCGAGCGGCGCCGCACCCCCGTGCGCGGCGGCGCCTTCGTGGACGAGTCCGCGCCCCGCGCGCTCTTCCTCGCCCGCTCCCGGGAGGGCTGGGCCGACCTGTGCCGGCTGATCACCGCAGCGCACGCGGAGGAGGATGGCGCGCACGCCGCCGGTGCCGGCGCCGGACACGGTGCCGGGCGTGCCGCCGCGCGCGGCCCCCGGAACGGCGGCAGCCCGCTGCTTCCCTGGGCGGAGAACCACGGCGACGGCGTGACCGTCCTCCTCGGGCCCGACTCCGAGATCGGCCGCGCCCTCGCCGCCGGCCGCCCCGACCGCGCCGCCCGGCTGCTCGCCCCCTGGCGCGAGGTGTACGGCGACGCCCTGCGCCTGGAGGTCGTCCACCACGGCCGCACCGGCACCGGGCCCGGCTCCCTCCGGCACGCCGCCCGCACCCTCGGCCTCGCCGCCGAGCAGGGCGTGCGCGCCGTGCTCACCAACGCCGTGCGGTACGCCGAACCCGGCCTCGGCCCGGTCGCCGACGTCCTCGACGCGGCCCGCCGCCTGGTGCCCATCGACCCCCGCAAGGGGCTCGACAGCGGTGAGCGCTGGCTCAAGGACCCGGCCGCGATGGCGGCCACCGCCGAGCGGGTCGCCGAGGCCGCCGGGTTCCGCCGCGACACCGCGCACCGGCTCCTGGCCATGACCGAGGAGACCGCCGCCGCGTGCCTGGTCGACCCCGAGGACGACCTGGGCATCGGCACCGTCCACTTCCCCGAGGCGCACCTGGTCGGCGCCGGCCGGCGCACCGCCGAGCGGGTGCTGCGCTCGCGCTGCGCCGCCGGGATGGTGCTGCGCGGCCACGACCGGAAGCGGGCGTACTGGTCCCGGCTGGAGGACGAGCTGCGCACCATCGAGCGGCTCGGCTTCGCCTCGTACTTCCTCACCGTCGCCCAGGTCGTCGACGACACCCGCGAGATGGGCATCCGGGTCGCCGCCCGTGGCTCCGGCGCCGGGTCCCTGGTCAACCACCTCCTCGGCATCGCCCACGCCGACCCGGTCGAACAGGGCCTGCTGATGGAGCGCTTCCTGTCGGTGCGGCGGCCCGTGCTGCCCGACATCGACATCGACGTGGAGTCCGCCCGCCGCCTGGAGGTCTACCGCGCCATCCTGGGCCGCTTCGGCCCCGAGCGCGTGGCCGCCGTCGCCATGCCGGAGACGTACCGGGTGCGCCACGCCGTACGGGACGTGGGCGCCGCCCTGTCCATGGACCCGGCCGACATCGACCGGATCGCCAAGTCCTTCCCGCACATCCGCGCCCGGGACGCCCGCGCCGCCCTCGACGAACTGCCCGAGCTGCGCGAACTCGCGGGCGAGCGGGAGCGGTACGGGAAGCTGTGGGAGCTGGTCGAGGCGCTGGACGCGCTGCCGCGCGGCGTCGCCATGCACCCGTGCGGGGTGCTGCTCTCGGACGCCTCGCTGCTACGCCGTACGCCGGTGGTGCCGACCAGCGGTGAGAGCTTCCCCATGTCCCAGTTCGACAAGGACGACGTGGAGGAGCTCGGGCTGCTCAAGCTCGACGTGCTCGGCGTGCGGATGCAGTCGGCGATGGCGCACGCGGTCGCCGAGATCGAGCGGGCGAGCGGCGAGGTGGTCGACATCGACGACCCCGGTCAGGTGCGGCCCGGCGACCCGGCCACGTACGGCCTCATCCGCTCCACCGAGACGCTCGGCTGCTTCCAGATCGAGTCGCCGGGCCAGCGCGACCTGGTCGGGCGGCTCCAGCCGGCCACCTTCCACGACCTGGTGGTCGACATCTCGCTCTTCCGTCCGGGGCCGGTCGCGGCCGACATGGTGCGGCCGTTCATCGAGGCCCGGCACGGCCGGGCACCGGTGCGCTACCCGCACCCCCACCTGGAGGAGGCGCTGAGGGAGACGTACGGGGTCGTCGTCTTCCACGAGCAGATCATCAAGATCCTCGACATCATGACCGGCTGCGGCCGCGAGGAGGCCGACGCCGTACGGCGCGGGCTGTCCGACCCGGAGTCACAGGGCCGCATCAAGGTCTGGTTCGAGCGGCATGCGAAGGCCAAGGGGTACGCGGACGACGTGGTCGCGCGCACGTGGGAGATCGTCGAGGCCTTCGGGTCGTACGGCTTCTGCAAGGCGCACGCGGTGGCCTTCGCCGTGCCGACGTACCAGTCGGCGTGGCTGAAGGCGCATTACCCGGCCGCCTTCTACGCCGGGTTGCTCACGCACGATCCCGGTATGTACCCCAAGCGGCTGCTGCTGGCGGACGCGCGGCGGCGCGGGGTGCCCGTGCTGCCGGTGGACGTGAACCGGTCGGCGGTCGCACACCGGATCGAACTGGTGTCCGGTTCGCTGGGGAAGTGGGGCCTGCGACTGGCGCTGTCCGACGTCCACGGCATGAGCGAGGCGGAGGCGGCGCGGATCGAGGCCGGGCAGCCGTACGCCTCCCTGCTGGACTTCTGGGAGCGGGCCCGGCCCAGCCGGCCCGTCGCCGAACGCCTCGCCCAGGTGGGGGCGTTGGACGAGTTCGGCGGCAACCGGCGCGACCTGCTGCTGCACCTCGCCGAACTCCACCGCCTCCAGCGGGGATCCGGCTCCTACGGCGACCAGCTCCCGCTCGCGGGCGGCCGCAAGTCCGCGCCCATCGGCCTGCCGGACCTCGACGACGCCGAACGGCTCAGCGCCGAGCTGGGCGTGCTGTCCATGGACGCCTCACGCAACCTGATGAGCGATCACCACGCCTTCCTCGCCGAGCTCGGCGTGGTCTCCGCGCAAGCGTTGCGGGCGGCCCCGCACGGGCGGACGGTGCTGGTCGCGGGCGCCAAGGCGGCCACCCAGACCCCGCCGATCCGGTCCGGCAAACGCGTCATCTTCACCACCCTCGACGACGGCACGGGCCTGGTCGACCTGGCCTTCTTCGACGACAGCCACGAGGCGTGCGCGCACACCGTCTTCCACTCCTGGCTGCTGCTGGTACGCGGCGTGGTGCAGCGGCGCGGGCCGCGCAGCCTCAGCATCGTCGGCTCGGCCGCCTGGAACCTCGCCGAACTGGTGGAACTGCGGAACGAAGGCGGCCTGGACGCGGTCGCGGCACGGCTGGCCGAACCCATGGCCGCTTCGTCCTCCGACAGCGGGCGGCGGATCACGATGCCCACCGGATACGAGATGAACCCCTGGGCGGACCTGCGCCCGGCGGGCGACGGGACGACGGGGGTTCCGAAGAAGCTGTGGCACCAGAGCCAGGGGAGCGCGGGATGATTCTCCACGTACGATTCCGGCTGGAGCCGACGCGTGAGGCCATGCTGCCCCAACTGGTCGCCATGCTCGGCGAGTTCACGCCCGTCGTCGAGGCCGCCCCGCCCGACGCCGCGCTCGCCGACGTGCGGGGCGCCGTACGGTACTTCGGGCGCGGCCCCGCCGAGCTGGCCGCCGTGATCCGGGTCCGGGCGCTCGCCCTGCACGGCGTGGACTGCGTCATCGGGGCCGGACCCAACCCGATGCTGGCCCGCATGGCGGCATGGGACGCGGCACCCGGCACGACCCTGGTGGTCGACGACCCGGAGGCGTTCCTGCGCGACAAGCCGGTCGCCGCGCTCCACGGAGTGGGCCCGGCCACCGCCCGGACGCTCTGCTCCTACGGGCTCGACTCCATCGGGCGCGCCGCCGCCGCGCCGCTCGCCGTCCTCCAGCGGATCGTGGGCGCACGGGCGGGGCGCGAGCTGTGGGAGCGGGCGCAGGGCATCGACCGTACGGCGGTCGTCCCCAACGCCGCGTCCCGGTCGGTCGCCGCCGAACGGGCCTTCGACCGCGACGAGCTGGACCAGGACCGGCACCGGCGCGCCCTGCTGTCGCTCGCCGGGGAGCTGGGCGCGCGGATGCGGGCCGAGGAGCAGGTGTGCCGCGCGCTGACGCTGACCGTGCGGTACGCCGACCGGTCGGCGACCACCCGGACCCGCACCCTGCGCGAGCCGACCGCCCACACGGCGGACCTGGCCGGCACCGCGTACGCGATGCACGAGGCGCTCGGCCTCCAGCGCGCCCGCGTGCGGGGCATCGGGCTGCGCGCCGAGGGCCTGATGCCCGCCGGGAAGGCCGCGCACCAGCTCTCCCTCGACCCGGCCGACGACAAGGCGCGGCGGATCGAGGAAGTGGCGGACAAGGCGCGCGCGAGGTTCGGCCCGGGAGCGATCGTGCCGGGGTCGCTGGCCGCCTAACGGGGCGCGAGGCCGACCTTCGCCAGATAGTGGTCGAGGTGCGCCTGGTCGTGGGTGGCCAGCCCGATGTGACCGTCCGGGCGGACCAGGAACAGCCCCGCGCCGAGCTCCTCCGCCAGCGTGCCGCCGGTCACCCGGTGCGTGACGATGTCCGACGGCACCCGGGGCGGTGTCCGGTCCACCGCGAGCAGCGTGAAGTGCGGGCCCCGCAGCAGCTCGTGGAGCCGCCGCGAGCCGCCGTTCTCCGTGACGCACGGCAGGTCGGGGGCGCGGTCACCGGCCTGGACGGCCGTGGGGGCGAGCCGTTCCCGGGTCTCGGTGCTCAGGGCGCTGTCGCGGTAGTGGGCCGACAGCAGGTGGGTGAGCCGGCCGCGCTGACGTGCCTTCTCGCTGCCGCCCTCCGGGCTGCGGCCCGTCCGGTAGAGCCGGGAGCTGAGTTCCAGGACGTGGGCGGCGGCGGGGCGGCGCTCGGCCTCGTAGCTGTCCAGCAGCGCCTCGGGGGCGTGGTGGCGCAGCACCTGGCCCAGCTTCCAGCCCAGGTTGTAGGCGTCCTGGACGCTGATGTTCAGGCCCTGCCCGCCGCCGGGCGGGTGGGCGTGCGCGGCGTCGCCGGCGAGGAAGACCCGGCCGTCGCGGAACCGCTCGGCCAGCGCCGTGCGGGGCTGGTAGTACGAGTGCCACAGCACGTCCGTGACGGCGTCGGCGGGCAGGTGGGTACGGGCGGCGACCAACTGCCGCACCGCGTCCGGTGTGAGGTCGCGCCCCTCGTCGTCGGCCCGGGCGTTGAGCTGGAACTGGTCGGTGCCCGGCAGTGGGCACAGCAGCAGGCTGCCCACGCCCCGGCGCTCCGGGTCGGCCGGCCAGATGTGCCAGTGGTCGCGGTCCAGGTCCCGGACGCGTACGTCCGCCACCACGGCCGGGTGCAGATCGCCCTCCTCGCCCTTCATGGCGATCCTCAGCGCGTCGCGCACCGTACTGTGCCCGCCGTCGCAGCCGACGAGATACGGCACGGTCAGCGTCCGGCGGCTCCCGTCGGCGTGCGTCAGCTCGGCCAGCACGTGCCGGTCCGTCTGGTGCAGGGTCGTGAGCCGGGTCCCGTACTCCACGGTCCCGCCCAGCGCCAGGAACCGGTCGAGAAGGACCTCCTGCGTACGCCACTGGGGGAGCAGCCACGGCTCCGGGTACCGCGACGCCGGGGCGTCCGGGTCCTGTTCCAGCAGCCGCCAGGTGCCGTCCCGCCGGCCCTCCCGCCAGGTCTGCATGGGCGGGAACGGTCCGCCCTCGGCCCGGAGCGCCGCCATGACGCCGAGGTCGTCGAGGGCCTCCTGGGTGCGTGGCTGGAGGCTCTTGCCGCGCGAGCCGCCGAAGAGCTGATCGGCCGCCTCGACGACGTGGGTACGCACCCCACGGCGGGCCAGGTCGCAGGCGAGGGCGAGCCCGGTCGGGCCGGCACCGACGACCAGGACGTCCACGGCACCGTGCACCGGTGCTCTGCCATGAGGGCTTCCATGAGGGTCGGCGGGCATCTCTCACCGCTTTCTGCCGTCGGTCACGGCTCTGGAGTGCACGGGACAGCCATCTACCGCAAGATGCGGCATATGCGGAATATGCCCATGAACCGATCGGCCTCGTCGCGTGACCGTCAACATCCGCCCACATGGCCGGACACCGTCACCTGCCCCTTCGACTTCCACGAGGGCCTGGATTTCGATCCGCTGCTCGCCGACCTCATGGCGCGCGGCCCGGTGACCCGGATCCAACTGCCCTACGGCGACTCGGAGGCCTGGCTGGTCACCAGCTTCGACGGCGTACGGCAGGTGACCACCGACCCGAGGTTCAGCCGCGCGGCCATCGTGGGCCGGGACTATCCGCGGCTGACACCGGAACCCATCGTCTCCCCGGAGTCGGTCAACGTGCTGGACCCGCCGCACAGCGGCCGGCTGCGCCGCGCCGCCGCGCGGGCGTTCACCAAGAGGCGCGTGGAGCGCATGACGCCGGCCATCGAGCGGGTGGCCGGCCGCCTGCTGGACGAGATGGCCGAGCACGGCCCGCCGGCCGACCTGGCCCACCACCTCTCCAACCCACTGCCGCACCACACCATCTGCGAACTGCTGGACGTGCCCGAGGCCGACCGGCCCGTACTGCTGCGCCGTACGCACCAGATGCTGGCCACGGCACCGGAGGCGCGGCAGACGGCGGCGGACGCCAAGCGGTTCCTGCGCGACTACTTCGCCGACGTGGTCGCGCGGCGGCGCCGGACGCCGGGCGAGGACCTGATCAGCGCCATGGCGGCCCCCGGCGCGGACGACGGCGACCGGCCGCTGACGGACGAGGAGTTGGCGGTCCTGGCGGTCACGCTCATCCTGAGCGGCAACGACACGGCCACCTGCCAGATCAGCAACATCGTCTACGTCCTGCTCACCCGCCCGGACCAGTGGGCCGCGCTGGTACGCCGTCCGGAGCGGCTGCCCGTGGTGCTGGACGAACTGCTGCGGTACATCCCGTTCCGCAAGGGCGTCGGCATCCCGCGCGTCGCGCTGGAGGACGTGGAGGTGGCGGGCGTCCCCATCCGGGCGGGTGACTTCGTCCATGTGTCGTACCTGGCGGCCAACCGGGACCCCGAGGTGTTCCGCGACCCCCATGTGCTCGACCCGGACCGGCCGGTCCACCCCCATATGACGTTCGGCTGGGGCGGGCACCACTGCGTCGCCGCGCCCCTGGCGCTCGCGGAGCTGCGGGTGGCCGTCGGCACCCTGCTCGCGCGCTTCCCCGGGCTGCGTCTCGCGGTGCCCGCGCGGGAGGTGCGGTGGGACACGGCCACGATCCGGCGCTTTCCGCTGCGGCTGCCGGTGAGGTGGTAGGGCGTCAGTTTTTACCGACGCGTAACTTCCCAGTTGCCGCTACCCGTGCGTAGTTTGGCATGAGCACGGCATACCCGGCCGTGCTTCCCCATCAGTGGTCCGGGCCACAGGGCGTACCGCCATCGCCCCATCCCCATTCCTTGAGCCGCAAGGAGACCACTCGATGCTGCCCTCACGTCTCCCGTCGCGTATACGGCGTGCCCTCAGAGCCTGCGCCGTCCTGCTGCTGGCCGTCGCCGCGACCCTCGCCCCCGCCTCCGCCGCCCAGGCCTCCGGCCCCAGCAGCGGCTGGAACGACTACACCTGCAAGCCGTCGCCCGCCCACCCCCGCCCGGTCGTCCTCGTCCACGGCACCTTCGGCAACTCCGTCGACAACTGGCTCGCCCTCGCCCCCTACCTGGTCAAGCGCGGCTACTGCGTCTTCTCGCTCGACTACGGCCAACTGCCCGGCGTGCCGTTCTTCCACGGCCTCGGCCCCATCGAGAAGTCCGCCGAACAGCTCGACGCGTACGTCGACAAGGTCCTCGCCGCCACCGGCGCCGCCGAGGCCGACCTCGTCGGCCACTCCCAGGGCGGCATGATGCCCCGCCACTACCTCAAGTTCCTCGGTGGCGCCGACAAGGTGAACGCCCTCATCGGCCTCGCCCCCGACAACCACGGCACCACGCTGCTCGGCCTCACCAACCTGCTGCCGTACTTCCCGGGCGCCGCCGAGTGGCTGAACGAGAAGACCCCGGGCCTCGCCGACCAGGTCGCCGGCTCCCCGTTCCTCCAGAAGCTCAACGAGGGCGGCGACACCGTCCCCGGCGTCCACTACACCGTCATCGCCACCAAGTACGACGAGGTCGTCACCCCGTACCGCTCCCAGTTCCTCGACGGGCCGAACGTCCGGAACGTGCTCCTCCAGGATCTGTGCCCCCTGGACTTCTCCGAGCACGTGGCGATAGGGCTGTTCGACCGGATCGCGTTCCACGAGGTCGTGAACGCGCTCGATCCGGCGCACGCGACGCCCACCACGTGCGCGTCGGTCGTCGACTGAGGAGTGGTCACTCCACGGAGTGGCGATTGCTGCGTTCGAATGCCGGTGCGGACGTACCGCTGTAGCGTCCCCGCTGTGAAGCTCGTGGTGCAGGTCAAGTTGCTGCCGACGCCCGGACAGGCGGCAGCTCTTGAGGCGACCCTGCGGGCCTGTAACGAGGCAGCCCAAGGGTCAGCGGGGTCGCTTTCGAGCGGAAGGACTTCAAGAACTTCTCGCTGCGAAGGCACACCTACGAGCAGGTCAAGTCACGATGGTTCATGGGGGCGCAGGCTGCCCAGCAAATCATCAAAAAGGCCTGCGACGCATATACGACGCTGAACGCGAACCTGAAGGCCGGAAACCTCGGCAAGCCCGGATCGCGCCAGCACCGCGAGGCGGTCGAAAGGCCCATCGCCTTCCGAGCTCATGGCGCGCAGTCATACGACAACCGGATGCTGTCCTGGCAGATTCCTGAGCGCACTGTGTCGATCTGGACCACCAGCGGTCGGGTCAAGGGCTTGGTGTTCACCGCCTCCGTCGAGCAGCTCGCCATGCTGTCACTGCATCGCAAGGGCGAGTCCGACCTTCTCTGCCGGGACGGCATGTGGTTCCTGAATGCCACCTGCGAAGTCCCCGAAGCCGAGCTGAACACCGACCCGGTGGACTTTCTCGGCGTGGACCTCGGCATCGTCAACATCGCCACGACCTCCGACGGCGAAATCATGGCCGGTCGCCAGTTGAACCGGGTTCGTGCCCGGGAGCGCGGTCTGCGTGCAAAGCTGCAGCGGAAGAACACTCCATCGGCCAAGCGGCGGCTGAGGAAGCGCAAGCGCAAGGAGGCCCGGCGCGCAAGGGACATCAACCACAAGATCGCGAAACATCTGGTGGCCGAGGCGGAACGCACCGGTCGTGGCATCGCCCTGGAAGATTTGACGGGCATCCGCGGACGGGTACGGCTTCGCAAGCCTGGGGGCACCTCCCACGCCCTTAAGGCAGTGGGGGAGGGCCACCCTCCACTCCTGGGCCTTCGCCCAGCTCGGAGAGTTCATCGCGTACAAAGCCCGCCGCGCAGGCGTACCGGTGGTGCATGTCGACCCGGCATACACTTCCCGCACCTGCGCCGAATGCGGGCACATCGATAGAGCGAACAGGGTCTCTCAGGCCCGATTCGCGTGCCGGTCCTGCCGATTCGTTGATCACGCAGACCGCAACGGCTCCCGCAATATCCGTGCGCGCGCACGGGAGTTGTGGCGACGCGGGGCCCAGTCAACGGCCCCTGACCTCCCCCAACGGGGAAGGGCTGGACGCAAACGACGCATCGCAGCCAGTGATGCCCGTTGTGCAAGCCTGGGACTTTCACGCCCGGGCATTTGACCTACGTCTTGCTCCACGAACCGCCGCTCCAGGAGCCCTCGCACGACCCCCAGTGGGCCAGTCATGAGAAAGCCTGGGCCCGCCCGGTGAAGGCGGGCCCAGGCCACGTCCCGTTCGTTACCGCGTGGACTTGCGGCGCGTGGTGGCGAACAGCACCGCGGCGCCGATCGCCAGGACGGCCGCGCCGCCGATGGCGAGGTACGTGGTGCTGCCGTCGCCGCCGGTCTCGGCGAGGTTCTCGCCGCTCGCCGCGGCGGCGGGCGCGGGCGACGGGGTGCCGGCGCCGTTGGCCTGGAGCGTGTTGGCCTCCTCCGTGGCGGCCGTGGGGCTAGCGGGTGCGGACGGCTCCGCCGGGTGCGTGTCGCCGTGCTCGTCACCACCGTGCCCGCCGTGGTCGACCGTCGACTTGTCCGCGCCGTCCTCGATCTGCTGGTCGGAGGGCGCCGACGCGGTCGGGGCGGGGGTGTCCTGCTTGCCGCCGAACACCACGTCGGAGCAGGTGTAGAACGCCTCGGGAGAGTCGGAACGCTGCCAGACCGAGTAGATCAGGTGGCGGCCGGACTTCGCCGGGACGGTGCCGTCGAAGACGTACGCGCCGTTCTCCAGCTTCGGATTGGTGACCTTGGCGAACGGCTTCGCCTCCAGGTCCGACCACTTCAGCGGCTTGGACGGGTCGTAGCCGTCCTTTGTGATGTACAGCTCGAAGGAGCCCTTGTGCGGGGCGGTCGCCTTGTAGTGGAAGGTGTGCTTCCCGGCGGCCAGTTGGGACGACGGCCAGTCACCACGGGGCAGGTCGAGCCCCTTGTACTTGTCGCGATTGGCGCTGCACAGCTTGCCGTCCGGGATCAACCGCTTGTGGTTGCCGGCCGCGTTGGCGATGTTGACCTCGTTCCAGTCGTAGAACGCCTGCGGCCCGCTCGCCGCCAGCGCCGCCTTGCACGCCGCCGAATCGGGGCTCTCCGGCCCCTCGGCGTAACAGGCGGACACCCGGCTGACCGGATCGGTCATCGTGCCGTGCGCCGAGGCCGGCGACGCGGCCAGTCCGGCGAGCGCGAGCGGCACGACACCCAGTGCGACGGCGGCGGCAGCCGTGCGGCGGCGATCGGTCATGGTGGCGTTCTCCTTCGACGGGGACGAACAGGTGTGGGGGGTTACGGGACCGGCTCCGGACGGGCGGCGCAGCCCCCCGGCTTCGGCACCGACGGTCCGGACCAGCCCCGGTGATCAGCAAGCTAGCCCCTCGGAACGCCGAAATCGGCCGCGAGCAGCGGCGGATGAGGATTCTTATGCTCCGCTTAAGGCGACGCTAAGAAGACGCTCAGGTAGGCGCTCCTCATGCGGCCATCCGCCCTTGACAGCACGGTGTGCACCGTCCGCCGTAGTCCGTCGACGTCCGCCTGATGCCGGGGTTGGTGGCTCCCCGTCTGACCCCCAAGGGAGCCACCGACCGACTGTGCCCGCATCGCTAGAATTACCTGGTATGCCTGTAACATCCGCATGCGGCCGACATCTGCTTTGTAAGTTCGCCCTATGGCGGCTGAGTACCCTGGCGGCCCCGGCGACGGCTGCCGCCCACGGCCCTCCGGAGCTGCCTCTGTGCGCCGACATTGATGTCAGCACTGGATGTCAGATCACGAAGACGGCATCTGCTCGTCAGCCGCCCTGCGTGGTCGGGCAATGGCTTCCGCGGCACGCCTGTCATCTGCATGCTTTCGCTCGATGGATGCCCGCAGTTCCTCAGGGGTCGGCCATGGCGCACGCCGGTGGATCATGCGGTGACAGTTGGCACATATGAGGGCGAGATCGCTGAGCTTGGTCCGCCCCTCGCCTGCTTCGTGCAGCGGCACGACGTGATGGCACTCGATGTACCCGGCCCCGCGGTCGCCGTAGACCTGCTCGAAGTCGAACCCGCACGCTTCGCATGCCAGCCGCCCACCGTGCTGAATCACAGAAGCGATCTTCTTCTTCCGCAGGCTCTTGTTCCGCTCGCGGGCCTGGTGCCGACGCATGAGGAGCCGTCCCTCAGGAGCGCTGTAGTCGTCGAACTCCTCGTCGTCGGTCGGCGCAAGGCTCTGCAGCTCGCCGGCCGCGATGCCCTGCCGAATGAGCCGCGCGACCTCGGTCATCTCGTCAGGCCGGGCAAGGAACTCCATCAGCACCGCAACGTCGAGGGCGCCGCCATTGGTGGGCTTGCCCTGGTACTCCGGATGGCGCGTGGCGATGTCGAACGTCTTGCGCGCCACTCCATTTGGGTTGCGGAACTTCTCGTTGCGCTCCGCCTCGGCATGGATGGGAAGCATCTGGAGCAGGTCTGACAGCTCGACCACCCTGGCGTCCTGAGCGTCCAGCCCCTTCCAACCGTTCTCCATGACGAGCTGACAGGCAAGGATGATCTCGTCCCGGGCCCAGTCAGGATTCTTGACGGCCTTGATCTGGAAGCCTGCCCGCTTCAGCCACGCCGCGGCGTGCTCCTGGCCTCCGCTGAACTCATCAGGTCTGAGGGCTCGTCCCTGATCCCACTGGTGCGCCACGCCGGCTATGGCTTTGGAGTCGTACTCCCGCCCGTCGTGCACCACCACGTACGAGCGGGCCTCGCCGAAGCCGTACTTCGCCAGGAACGCAGCTTGTCCCAACTGGTCAAATTCCGCGATGGCCTTGAGCACGGACACCTTTGTGATCGCTCCTTTGCGCATGGCGGCAGCGTACGGCCCACCACTGACGGCCACCTGCCACCCGACGCAACAAATGCTGAGCACTGTGCGCCTGGCCGTGCGCCGGATGCCCTCTTGCGCGGCTCACACCCAGCCTGCACGGTTTCGTTGAATGCTGCTCGGCACTCAGGTGCCACAAGGGGGAAGGGCGGTAGACCATGGCAACCGTGACAGGGTGGGCCGAGAAGGCCTTCGGCGACGCCGCCGGCCAGTTGGCCGACCTGATCTCTGCAAGCTTGGTTCGAGCCCATGCCCGAGCCCGTAACGGCCACGAGGGAGTGCAGACCCAGACCCTGGAGGCATACGGACACGGCCTCTACGCCGCGCAATACGAGGAACTGGAAGTGGGCCTCGCCTCGCTCCCCGCGGCCACGCCTGTGCGCTTGCAGGGACGCACGCTCGTGATCCTTGGCGACCATGTGATCTATCCGCTCCGTTACGCGAAGAAAGACGTCCCCGTCACGGCGGCACGACTGCGACGCGCCACGGGCCTCCGAGCCGACCTGATACGCCGGCACGGCCCCGAGCCCATGCAACAAGCCTTCGACCTCGGCCTCGACGAGCTCGACGAGCCAGAACCCCACCCCGACCTCGCCTTGCTGTCCGAGGACACCAAGCTCGTCCTCGTCGCCTACGCCTGCTCCATGGCCCAGGGCGTCATGCGCATCGAGTGGGGCTCGGCGGAACTGCGTCGCGAGGACCGCTACCTCATCTGGCACCACCACGAGCAACTTCATGTGCCGGCACGGTAAGAAACACTCCATCTTGCCTGAACGCCACCCCCGGGGAGCGAACCAGTAGGCGAGAGACCCGCTGACCTGCGACTTCCGGGGTCGCCACTCGTAGCGGACCTGTCACTGTTGGTCGCCATCGATCACCCCTGAGCCCCTCGCACGGTCCACAGACGGCCCAGGCTGCCCCTCGCCACTAGTCGACGGAGCACGACACAGGTCGCTGCTGGCCACTCCAGAAGGCTGCCGATGTGATCTTTCCAAGCTCGCCCCTAAAGCCTCCTCGCGCTGCATACTGTCCCCCACAGCGCAAGGGGCGTGAAGCGTGAAGGGGTGGGGAGAATGTCTCTTTTCACTGAAACCATCTCGGAGGCATTTTCCGAGTACCTAAAAGCAAAAACCCCTAAAAAATGGGAGCGCGACGAGGTCACCAAATATCGTGCGCGCATCCACGAGGTCCTGAGCGACGAGTACGGGGTCCTCAACTTCTTCCAGAGCGGGTCATTCTCCAACGGCACCGGGATCACCCAGAAAAGCGACGTCGACTACTTCACTCGTATCCCGATAGGCAGAAAGACCGTTCTTCCCTCATCCTTTCTAAGTGCAATGAGGGCAGTTCTCAAGCGAGAGCTTTGGGAGGCGTTCGACGTTTGGGTCTCACGCCCGACTGTGAGCATCGACTTCCGGCAGTTGGTGACACAGTACGAAGTCACCCCGGCTTTCTATTGCCGCACGGGCGCCAACGGACATGACGTCTTCCTCATCCCGGGCCCCGGCAACACCTGGCGAGAGTCAGCACCCAAGGCACATCTGGAGTATGTTCGTGCCGCCGATGGCGATCACGGCGGCAAGGTGAAAGGTCTAGCCCGCCTCCTAAAGGCATGGAAGTACGAGAACTCGGTGCCGATCTCATCGTTCTACCTAGAGATGCGAGCCGCCCAGTACGGAAGCTCAATTGACAACTTCACCTATCCTTCCGCACTTCCATCAATGGTTCGAACGATGATCAGCAATGAATTGCGATCAATGAACGATCCCGCTGGCCTCGTCAATCGAATCACTCCGTGCGGATCAGAAACAGATCGACTAAGCGCCCTCCGATCCCTGAAGGTAAGCCTTCCTCATCTTCTCACTGCCTACGACAAGTGGACCGTTGACGATTGGGAGGCATCTCAGGAGTATCAGAAGGTCTTCGGCAGCTCCTTCCCGACGGTGCTGTAGGCCGGCGATGACTGGCTCCACTACGCCTCCGATCTGGGAAGCCCAGAATTCCGATGCATCAATACGCCTGCTAGCAGCTCAGCGACAAACCTACTCGGACGCAAAGGCCCTCCACTTCGCGCGAGTTTCGATCGTTGCGACAGCCGGATCGCTCATCACTATTTCGACATTCTTCCTGCACCCGTTTCGCCCGGTAGTGGGCGCGGTAGCCGGCTTCACTCTGCTCATTCTGAGCATCACTTCCTCCTCGCGAGAGAAGCGAAAGATCGAGTCAGCCGCCGCGATGCAGGAGCAGTTCGATACCAGCATCTTCCGAATCCCTTGGCCGGGAACTGTAAGGCTGAACAAGCCGAGCGCCGCCGATGTGGCGAGAGCTTCCCTTAGGCACCGAGGGAGTAATCTCGAAAATTGGTACAGCCTCAACGCATCGATTGCACGCCCCCTCGACATATTGATCTGCCAGAGGGCAAATCTCGGCTGGGGCATCGCCACCCATCGATCGTGGGCCGCGCTAAACCTCTGGATTGGAATCACCCTCTTCACGGCCATCACCTGTGCGGCAATACTGTTTCGACTTTCACTCTTGGAAGCAACCGTTGGCGTGTACGCCCCTCTCACCCCGACCTTTAAGGAGCTCATCGACGCATGGCTCAAGAATTCACAAAGCGCAAAACTTAAAGAAGAGGTAGATTCAGAGGCAGCCAGACTATGGAACTCGGCGATTAAGTCCAAGAGGCCGCCGAGCGACAGCCAATGCAGAAGGCTTCAAGATCGAATCTTGGAGAGCCGCCTGACTGGCGCCCTGATTCCAGACTGGTTCAATGCCCTTCTCCGGCAGCGGGAGGAGTCTGTAATGCGCATGGGGACGGATGACTACGTGAGTCAATCCCTGGAAGCGGGTTTCTGACCAGCACTTGGTGCAGTCGACTTATCGGCGAAGGACGTGCGTTGCGTGCCCCCGGAGGGCTTGCAGCGGAATTCAGTGGCTGAGCACCCTGGCGTGCGGTGATAGCCGATTAGCCAGGCGCCACAGTCCGTAGAGAAGGCCACCGCCTGTCACGATCAGCAGTATTGACGCGCCAATCCTGTCTCCCCAGGCATTCCGCTCGTCGAGGAGGAGACCTGGAGTCACGCTGAACACGATGACTACAACTAGGTAGAACAGCAGTCGCAACAACGACCCTGTCACGGAGCGGAGCGGATACAGCAGCAGGAGCCTCCTGAACTGGGTCCAGAGCGGAGTGCGCTGTGGGATCCGGGCCACGGTGAACGACGCATGAATGTCAAGCAGTTGCTGATCTAGGACTCTTGCCGCCTGCGCCTGGGCAGAGACGATACTGATGCCTGGCGCGATCACTGCATGGGCGTCAACCCACTCCGTTAGAAATCCGAGATACGCCCGGGATTCGTCAAGGAGTCGCCGACGCCTGGCCTCCTCATTCCGTCGTGCCCGCCACTCCTGGAACCATAGGTTTGCCACACCGACTACCGAGGCAATGACAGCCGATAGCACTGAAACGATCAAGCCTTCGGGGATGGTCGCCTCGTTGTCTGCAGCCATGCCGTCACCTCGTGCAGCGCGTCAGAGAAGCAGAGTTCCACGTCGTCGAGTCGAGCATCACTCCGAGTGCAGGGCCAGCGCCTTGGGCGCTCGGCCATCTGGCCTACACGACTGTCGTGTCGGTGCCGCGGCTAGCAGAGGCGCGGATTGTGCCGATTGCGCATCACAACCTACTTGACCTGCGGCGGAGCAGATCAGGTGGCGGTGCTAACACAGGGTGTGTCGGAGGTGTGTCGGACGCGCCCCCGCACAGCGCGGCGGAGCACTCCTGACCCACGCATCCGACACACTCCCTCGTCCATGCGCCTGGGCGCTAGTCCACGGGGAGCGGTCTTCGAGTACACCGGCGCGGGCAAGTCCGGCGACCAGACCTTCGAAGGGACCGCCGCACAGGGAACCGCGCGATCCTTCAGCACGCGGAGGAGGGGCGGGTGCTGCGAGTCTTCCCGAGTCAGAGGTCCGATGGCCAATGGAACACCATGGCAAGCTTGAGCCAGTGAGGCGTGAAGAGGGGAGACGACGTGTCGCAGCAGGCCAGCCCTCGGGGGACATACCTGAAGATTGCCGATGCCGTGAAGGCTCGGGTCGAGGCGAACCCCGACATGACGGAGCTTCCTTCTGCTGCTGACCTCATGCGCGACTACAAGGTCTCTCGCGGTGTCGCCCTCCGTGCATTCAGCGTTCTGCAGAGGGACGGTGTCGCGGAGCCCGTGCCTGGTGGACGGTGGCGCGTCGTGCGGCCCGGCGAGCGAGCCGACCGGCGCCCGCTGGACGCCCGGATCGCCGCCATCATCGCGGAAGAAGGTCTCACGGTTGGGGCACCGTTTCCCAGCGCTTCCGTTCTCGCAGCGCGGTTCAGAGTCTCACGCCCCACCGTGACCAAGGCGTTGGACAAGTTGGAGGCCGCCGGCGTGCTGGCGAGCGGCGGGCAGGGCAAGGCGCGGACAGTCCGTGCCGTGCCGATTCGAGAGGAGCGTTCGTAGCTTGTCGGAGCTGACGGAGTGGGCCTATCCCCTGGCGGAGTCGCTGCTTGCTGAGCCGTTGCCACGTCGCTGGAAGCACTGCTTGGGGGTCGCTGAGCGGGCGCGCAGCATCGCGCCCATCCTCGGGGAGGATGCCGAGCTGCTGGAAGCCGCGGCCGTCCTCCATGACATCGGGTACTCGCCCGACCTTGCCAAGACAGGGTTTCACCCGCTGGACGGCGCCCGCTATCTCCGGGACGTGGCACACGCTGACGAGCGGGTCGTGAACCTGGTGGCCCACCACTCGTGTGCGTGGATGGAGGCAGATGGGCGGGGACTGCGCGAGGAGCTGGAAGGCGAGTTCCCCCGCGACAGCGCGCACCTGAACGACGCCCTCTGCTACTGCGACATGAACACCACGCCGGACGGCACGCCCACGAACCCGATCGACCGAGTCAACGAGATCGCCGGCCGGTACGGGCCCGACAGCCTCATCGGCACGTTCATCCGCCGGGCCGAACCGGAGATTCTCGCGAGCACGTCACGCGTCCTCGAACGGGTCGCTAGCGCCAAGCGTCAGCCGATGTAGGGGGTCGTCCGCGCGCGATCCATGGCGTGCTCGATCCGGAGCCGCATGGTGGGGTGGACGTCCAACTTCGACAAGTCCGCTGGGTTGACCCAGCGGACTTGTGTCGTCTCATTGCTCGTGCGCAGCTCGCCGCCCACGGGGCGCGCGCGAAAGCAGATGCTGAACTGCTGGCGAACCTCTCCGTCGTCGTACTGCATCACGTGACCCGGGTCGGTGTAGATGCCGGACATGCTGACGACTTCGGCCTTGATGCCGGTCTCTTCCCAGACTTCGCGCACCACGGTGTCACTGATCGATTCGCCCGCGTCGTGGCCACCACCGGGCAACGCCCAGCGCCCATTGTCGGACCGCTGGATCATCAGCACCTGTCCCGCATCGTTCTGCACGAAGGCCACGACTGACGGGACGACCGAGTTGGCCGGCGGGGCGTCAGGGTCGTGCAAGTAGTCGATACGTCCCATGCTCAAGCTCCCATGATGTCGCGGTCCGTGATCTGGCGTGCACCTCCCCAGGTCTGTTCGATGCTATTCGTGTAGGTGTCGAACAGGCCGCCACCTGGCATTCGCCGCAGGTGGAAGACCGGCGCCATGTAGGCACCGATGCCATACACGTGGGGGTTGACGAGCATCTCGTCATCGGACCGGTAGATGGAGTTGTAGAGCGTAGTCGCGTGCAGCCGGAAGCGGATCTCCGGGTGGCTCTCAAAGAGAGGCCTATAGTTCACCAACGCATTCCGGATCTTGCCGTCCATGATCCGGTGACCCTCGTCTATGCCGCGCTGCTGGACCGCTTCGCAGTCGGGATCCCCCAGCAGGATGCGCACCTGCGTGGTCTCCTCAGCCTTCTTCTTCAGGAGATCCAGGAACACAGGATCCTCGGACAGGAAGAGCCCCGAGTAGACGAGCACGTCAAGGTTCCTCTCGGCCCTCGCGTACAGCTCACGCCAGAGGCTGGGCGGCACGGTGTGCCGATGCGGGTAGACAGCGACGATCTCCGCTTTGGCCAAGTCCGTCGCGGTGTCGACCGCGCGGCTGTCGTCCCACAGCGTCGTGACGTCGACGTTGAGCGCTGCGGCCGTTGCGTACTGGTGCCGCCGGTACGGCACTTTGCCCTGCGTGATCCAGCGCTCAATGGTTTTCGGGTTGACTCCGATCTCGTCAGCCAATCCCGGAACGGTCATGCCACGGGCTAACAGAGCCGACGCAGGCGTTCGTTGGACATCTGCACCCCCGATGGGACGTCTAGGGACTTCTTGACGGTAGCCAGAACTCCCTGAGCTGTCCACGTGTGGGGTAACCAACTCCCCTCACCTGCACCGATGCTGATTGTGCGCCAGGAACTTCCGGCGCAAAGCCAAGTGATCCCGTCGCTGTACTTGACGGCGCCCTGTGCAGTACCTGTAAAACAGGTACTGCATCAACGGGCGGCATCGCTCGGCTGGATGGCGGCTGATGCCGCACGTGCAGGGGGCGGGGACGCTGCAATCCCGCTAAAGGCCAGGTGGAACAGGGTTTCGGCCCGTACTGGCGAGGTGGCCCGGTGACCGCGAGCAACGGCCGGAGGGTGGGGACGAAGTCCCCCTTGCAGTGCTTCATCCCATTCACCGGCACAGAAAGGAGCGTCTGATGGGTCAGCGAAGTACCTGGGCGTCCTCCGTGCTGGACCGGCACGACGGCCATGCCCACCGTGTCTCCCTGATCCGCCGCTTCGGAGCACCGGGTTAGCCGGTGACTCGCGGAGTCAGGTCACGTGCGCAGCAGTGCTGCGGCCGGTTGCCTCCTCCGCCCGTCCGGGCCCCTCGCGGGTGCCGTACGGGCGGGGCTGAGGGGAGCCGGGCCGGATCGGCCGGCCGGTGCCCGCATCGAAGGAGTTCTCATGTTCGGCAAGAAGTCGCCGCAGCAGTCCTCCGATCTGACCACGCCTGCTGCGGTCAAGCGCAGTCAGAAGGTCTACGACCGGATCACGTCCGGTAAGGCCAAGAACGCCGCCGCTGAGCTGGACGACGCGCACGGGCGGGGCGGCAAGCGGAAGTAGCCCACCGATCACCTTCGCCTCATACGGCGCGCGCCCCCGGAGCTGCAATCTCCGGGGGCGCTGTCGAGCCGTAGAACCTGCTAGGGAGACCACGACCCATGAAACACATCGTTGCACTTCAGGTGGCTGTTACCGCCACCGCGTTCGACGGGGAACCTTCGGCCGCGGAGCTGGAGGCGATCGACCGCGAGATGCCCGTCATTCAGGCGGAGGTCGAGCTGTTGGACGCGCAGATCGCGGTTCTGGATCGCGCGCCGTCGCCGCTGGACGTGCGCCGGGTCCGGCGGGCGCGCCGTCGGGTGCTGGCCGCGCGGCGGGAGCTGACGAACCGGGCCGGTGCGGGTTCGCCGGAGGTGGCCTAATGGCGGCCGGCACCTACACGACGCAGATGTCCGTGAGCCGGTGGACGGGCCGGTGGCGCCTGTACGTGGCGCTGCTCGGTGAGCCGTCGTCGCAGTGGCCGGAGTACGAGTTCGTCGGCTCTGTGGTGCCGACTGTGGCGGCGCGTTCACGGGCGCTGAACACGCTCGGCTACGTGTTTACGGACGGCGCTGAATGGACCTGGACCGAGGACAGCGTGGTTCATGGCGACGCCGCCTCACCGGTCCTGCTGATCGCCTCCGCGACCGTCCGGGAGGCAGGCCCGTGAACGCTGTTCAGATCCGTTCAGCCGAGCGCGCGCTGTCGGCCGGCACGTGGCTGATCGTCTGCGGAGCGATGCTCTATTCGATCCTGACCGTGACCCCGCTCATGGCGAAGCACACGCCCGCCGCGTGGGACTGGACGGCGCCGATTCTGCCCCTGGTGGTGGATGCCGCTGTCGTCATCGTCGTCCGTCTCGATGCCGTCCTGGCCCGTCTGGGCGGGCACGGCGGGCGGTGGCCGATCGCGCTGCGGTGGATGACCGGCGGCATGACCCTGGCCCTGAACATCGCCGACTCCGCCCTGAAAAAGGACCTGGTCGGCGTGGCTGTGCACGCGGTGGCGCCGCTGCTGCTGATCGTCACCGCTGAGACCAGCCTGGCCTACCGGCGCGCCATCTCCGCTGCCCTGACCGCCTTGGATGCCCGGCAGTGCGCCGAGCAGATGGAGCGGGAACAGGCAGCAGAGCGGGCGCGGGAGGCGGCCGAGCGTCGGGCGCGTGAGGAGCGCGAGCACGCCGCCACGCTGGCGCGTGAACAGCGTGAACACGAGGCTCGCTTGGCTCGTGAGCAGGCCGAGCGGGAGGCTGTCGCACGGCGCGAGGAAGCCGACCGTGCCGAGGCTCGTGAGCGGGCGGAGCGGGAGGCTCGTGAACGCCGTGAACGCGAGCGTGAACAGCAGCAGCGGGATCGTGAACGCCTTGAACGCGAAGCCGCCCAACGCCGCGAAACCGAGCGCCGGCAGCGGGAGGAACGCGAGGCGCGTGAACGCGCCGTGCTCCTGTCCGGTGGTCCCGTGAACGAGAAGGTTGGCGAGGATCACGCCCGCCGGATCGTACGTGCCGCGTTCGCCGAGGGCCTGCCCGTTCGGGCGGCCGCGGACCTGTGCGGCTGGTCCATCGGCTGGGTGTCCTCCCGCTACCAGGAACTCCGCGACCCCTCGCACGCGGCGCCGCGTGAGCTGGAAGGCGCGGCGAGCTAGCCGGGCGGTGTGCCACAGCTCGGGCCGCCCGGTCCGTCGAACTGTACCGAGCTGAAGAAGTCCTGATAGGCGGGGAAGAAGTTGCCCTTGCCTGTCGGGCCAGCAGACGTGACCTGTGTGCACCCGGTGTAGTTTGCATCGGCCCACAGGTAGATGGTCGAAGCAGTCCGGTTCCAGTCGGATTTGACCCGGTCGTCCATACCGAGTGCCGCGAGGTCCGGTGTGTTCGACCTCAGCTTGATCATGTCTCCGGTGCCATCGAGACCCGAGAACATGCAGTAGTAGCCGTCAGGGCATCGGTCGTACCCGTCAGCCGCGTGGGCTGTCGAGATCGGCGCAATGCTCAGGGCTGCCACTGTGCCAACCAGCCCGGCAAGGACCTGCTTGAAGTGGTTCATGCCTGCCCAACGATCACTCCCTCTTCAGGTCATTGCCTAGATCGCCCCTGGCACGAACTTCCTGGGCTCTTTATGGCCCGCGAGGAACAGCGCGCTGCCTGAACACACGCGTAAGGCCCGGACGCTGCCGGCCAAAGCACTGCGTCCGGGCCCCTGACCTCCCGAAGGGAGAAGCCCAGCATGACGGACACCACCATCACTCCGGTAGCGGGCCCCGAATCCCCGCCGGATACCGCGCCCCCTCCGCAGCCGGAGCCCACACCCGCTCCGGCACCGGCGGCTGAGCTGGAGCACACGCCCGGCGGCTGGCCGGTCGTTCCCCTCGCGGTGACCGGCACGAACACCACCGCATCCCTGCTGGCCACCGCGTCCCTGGTCGGCGGCCCGGTCGCCCTGGCCTTGGCCGCGACCGGCGCGGTCGTCCTGGGCACCGCCGCCGCCACCCGCAAGCACCGCCAGCAGACCAAGCCCAGCAGCACGCGCCGTACCCTTCGGGCCACCGCGCCGCGAGGGGGGTCCACGCGGGGCGGGGCGCGCCCAGGGTCGGCCGGGCCGGTGGTACGGCAGTCTCGTAACGGGAACGTTGGCACCACTAAGGCCGCTGGTCGCAGTCGAGGCAAGGCGGGCGGCAAGTCCGGTGGTTCGGGTATGTCCGGCCATCGAGCAGCCTCACCTTCCAGCCTGGGAAGGTCCTCGTCTTTCCGGGGTGGAAGGAGCGGTCTGGCCCGCGCAGGTGGCCTGTCTCCAGTCGGAACCGCGGGTCGCGGTGGTCGCCTCGGGCAGGTCAAGGCGCTGCGGGATGCTCAGCGTAAGGCGTCGCCCTCGCGGGCTGTCCGCCGTGCTGAGACCACGAGCGCCCGCCGAGCGGTCGCCGACTCACGGCGCGACGCCAAGCAGCAGGCCCGCACCGCCGGGGCCGTGAAGAAGGGGCCCGTCGGCCGGGCGGTCGCTGCGGGGCTGAGCAAGGCCGGTGCCATGCGTCGTGCGGCGGTGGACCGCGCCCGTAAGGCGCGCGACCAGCAGGCCGGTGGCACGGTCGCCCAGCAGCGTTCAGCGGTCCGTAAAGCCCCCGCCCGTAAGCGGGCCCGCAAGGCCCTGTGGCGGTCCGCCGCACGGTTCCAGGGCCGTCGGGTGCTGGCCGCGCTGCTGGCCGGTGCGCTCGGTCTGGTCGGCATGGTCATCACGCCGCTCGGGCGAAAGCTGCGGTGGGCGTGGCTGCAAAACCCCGGCCGCCGCCTGTACCGGTGCCTGATGAAGGCCGCCCAAGACCAGCGCACCGCCCGGGATCAGGCTATTCGCGACGCCCAGCAGGACGAGGAAGCCGCCGCTGACGCGGAAGCCGAGGACGACGGCACCGAGCACATCGGGGACATCGCCGAGCGCCCCGTCGGCCTGGTTCCCGCCGCACCCACCACATCCACGCCCGCGAGTGAGGGAGAGAGCGTGTCTGGTTTCCGGTTCGAGGACTACGCGGCGGAGATGGAAGCCGCTGCCAGCAACTACGACCCCGACGGCTGCATGGAAATCCTGTCCATGGTCGAGGGATTGCCGGCCGCGCTCACGTCCGTGGCGAACGTGATGAAGATCCTCGCTGAGCGGTCCGACTCGGAGTTCCCGCTGGAGAAGGAAGTGGCGGGCTCGTTCAACGACGCCTTCGGGGCGGTCATGGCCGCCGTCGCGGTGGCGGAGGACATGGCCCCGCTGTTCCGCAACGTGCACGCCCAGGACATCGCACGGCACGAGGACCCCCGCAACGGCCACCAGGCAGAGAAGGGCTGGAACGTCTGACCATGACCACCAACACACAGGCCAAAGGTGGGCCGGTGTGGGACTACAGCGCCGGTCACGGACCCGTGACCGGCGCTTTGTCCGCCACCACCGGCTGCCTCGCCGTTGCCACCACCGGAGCCGCGACCGGCATGCCGCCCGGCTGGGCCCTGGCCATCGGCGCGGCCGGCGCCATCGGCCACACGATCACCAGCCTCCGCGACCGCCTTTCGGCCCGCACCGTCTCCATGCGGGCCGCGTCTTGGCTCGTCGGGGCGGGCTGGACGACGTGGGCCACGACCACCGGTCCGCTGTCCTGGGCCGCGCTCGGGTCGCTCGCCACCGTCGGGGTCGGCATGGGGGCCGCTGCCCGCGCCACCCTCCTGCATGAGGAGGCGCGCGAGCTGGAGGCCATCGCCGCCGCCGAACGGCAGGTCGCTCGGGAGCTCTCCGCTGAGCGGCGGGCGATCGCGGCTGAGTGGGTGGACCGTATCCAGCGGGTGTGTGGGATCGCGGTGCGGGTGGTGGCGGTGGAGATGTGGCCCACCGGAACCGGGTTCACCATCGACGCCGAACTCCCCGCGGGCGGCACCACCTACGACCGCATCGCACGGGAGTCGGCCCGCCTGGCGGCCGACGCGCGTCTGCCGCATGGCTGCACCGCCACCGCCTCCCAGGGCATCGACCAGGGCCGTGTCCTGATCGACGTGACCACGGTCAACGTCCTGGAAGCCGAGATCACCTACCCCACCGACTATGCGCCGCTGTCGGTCTACACCGGCATCCCGTGGGGGCTTCGGACGAACGCGGATGAGATTCGCGCCTACCTCCGCGAGCAGTGCGCCCTGGTTGTCGGGCCGACGGGTTCGGGCAAGACGAACATGGTTCATACGATCCTGGCCGGGTTCGCCCGCGCCACCGACGTCCTCACCTGGGTGATCGACCTGAACGCCGGGTCGGCCGGCCTGCCGTGGGTTCGGCCCGCACTCGACAGCCAGGGGCAGACCACCGAGGGCATGCGGCCGGGCATTGACTGGCTGGCTGCCTCCCACGAGGAAGCGATGCTGATGCTGGATGCGGCAGTGCGCATCGCCAAGCACCGCAAGATGGCCTACCAAGACCTGCTGTCCCGCGCGAACACCGACCTGCTACCCATCAGCGACCACATCCCGCAGATCATGCTCGTGATCGATGAGGGTGCCGAGATCCTCGCCGCTCCGGACAAGCCCTCACGGGCCCTGGCCGCCAAGATCCTGGAAGTCATCCGGATCGCCCGCGCCATGGGCATCCGCACCGTCCTCACCGCACTCGGCGCGACCGGATCGGTCCTGGGCAACCTGATGATCCGCCGGGAGGCCAAGGTCCGGGTTGCTCTGACTGGTGGCGAGACCGAAGGCATGGACCTGAGCAAGCAGTTCCCCGGCTCACGCAGCCTGCGCGTCGACCAAGCCCCCTACAAGGGCTCGGGGTTCATGGGGACACCAGAGTCACCGGCGGGGCTGTTCAAGTCCTGGCGGATCCTGCCCAACCAGATCCGCGACATCGTCGCCGCCACCTCCGACCGCCACCCCACCCTCGACGCCGTCTCCACTAAGGCCGCCGGACCGGACTACGCACGCCGCTGGGACCTGGCCCGCACCGCATGGATGCGTGACGACACCCCCAGCACCACGCCGGCCGGTCCTCAGACCCCCTCGTCCGGCTCCCCGGCGGGCGGGCTGAACCTGTCCGCCCTGCGTGACGAGCCCACGCCCGCCGCGGAGACCGACGAAGAGGCACTTGCGCGGAAGTTCCGGGAGCAGATCGACGCCCAGTTCGCCACCGCACCCGAACCCGGCGGTGACGCCCCGGCGCCCGACAAGCCGCCCGCGCCGGGGCTGAACCTGTCCGCCCTCCGCAACGAGGACAACGCCGCCAAGGACGCCGCACTCGCCCTGCTGCTGGCCGCTGGGCCGGAAGGAACGGGGGCGTCCGCGATCGCCCGCGCACTCGCGGACGAGCACGGCACCACCCGGCAGACGGTCGTCGGCTGGCTCAAGTCCTGGACGGACGAGGGGATCGCGGTGCGGGTCGGTGAGGGGACCAAGACCCGCTACGTCCACCACCGCCACGCCCCCTAGAGCCCCGCTGAGGGGTTACCGCCTGTCGCTTGTCGGGTCGCCCGCGAGGAGGGCCCTGGGCGGCTCTGTAGGAGCCGAAAGCGGGCTTTGACCTGCAAGGCGACAAGCGACAAGACAAGACAAGCGACAAGCCGCACGACAAGTCAGACGACAAGCGACACGACAAGCCGATGACGGGCAGCACCCCACACCCTGGGGCGCTGCCCGTCGGCTTCCACCCACCACGCGAACGCCAAGGAGGAACCGTCATGCGCCGCCGTGAACCTCCCGGAACCGTCCCCGGCTTAGCCGCCCCGCACATCCCCGCCGAGGTCTACCGCCAGGCCGAACGTGAAGGACGGCCCATCGTCATCGTCACCACCGCGACTGGACGGCCGCGGCGCCCGGCCCGGGACTACCTCATGCCGATCGCCGTCGTCTTCGCCGGCGCCATCGGAGTCCTGGGTCTGATCGCCGCCGCCATGGCCCTGTACGAACTCGCCCTGAGCCTTGCCTCTGGCCCGATTGGGCTCGGGATCACCTACAAGCTCGCCCGCTCCAGCAAGCACTGATCAGCATCAAGGAGACAGTCATGACCACCACACGTGTGTGGTTCGAATCGCTCACCGACAGCGTGTTTGCTTTGGGAGCCGCAGCCCGCGAGGCGCAGCGCGCCGCTCGCGCTGCTGAGATCGCCCGTGACGCCTACGACCTTGACCGGCTGCGGCCCGTTGACGGGGAACTGCGCATCGACGGCCGCGCCCCCGGTGGGGTGCCATTCCGGCCCCACGACGACGCCCTTTTCCGCATCGGGGATATCCACCGCGAGCAGGCCAACAAGCTGCGCAACCTCTACGTCCAGGCCGCACTCGGGTACGCCTGCGGCACCTCGTGGGCCACCTTGCGCGTCCTGGATGGCGACCAGCCCGACGCCGTACGCCTGGGCCGGACCCAGGAAGGTTCCTACGCCATCTCCGGTGAGCTGTGCCCGGTCCCGCCGCTCATGCCGGGCCTTAAGCGCTGGAGCGGCTACACCAAGTTCATCCAGGCCCACTCCCGCTGGGCCCTGTGCGAGGAAGCAGGCTTGTACGCCGAATACCTCGACGAACAGCCCCAGCTCACCGACCACGAGACCGGTGAACTCCACGAGGCCATCGACGCCGCGACTGGCCTGCCGGACGCCGCCTACGCCTACGGCGTACTCGCCGAAGCCGCCCTCCACTTCGCCCTGCTCGAACCCCGAGCCCAGCAAGCCCGCAACCGCTCCCACACCTGACCCACCCGAGACAGGAGAGACCAGCATGTCGTTCGGAGAGACCCCGATCACGCTCATCGGCAACCTGACCCACGATCCGGAGCTGAAGTTCACCGAATCCGGCGCGCGCTGGCGAAGTTCACCATCGCCGTCACCCCGCGCACCTTCGACCGTACATCGAACCAGTGGAAGGACGGCGTCACCGCGTTCTACCGCTGCGCCGCCTGGCGCACGCTCGCCGAGCACGTCGCGGACAGCCTCAGCAAGGGCTCCCGCGTGGTCGCCAATGGGCGGATGCGGCAGCACGACTGGACGACCGACCAGGGAGAGAAGCGCTCGATGCTCGCCGTGGAGATCGACGACATCGGCGCGTCGGTCCGCTTCGCCACGGTGACCATCAATGCCAAGCGCATCGCCCCCGGCGGTCCCGCCGGTGACGACGCCTGGGCCAGCACCGGCGGGGCGGAGAGCACCGAACCGCCCTTCTAGCGACGCCAAGGGCGGCCCCCCTCACGCCAATGAAGTCGGGGCCGCCCTTGTCTGCCAGTACTCATCACAGAACTGGAGACATTCAGCATGACCCATGACCCCCGTTTAGCGCTGCAGTCCGCAGCGCTGGACGCAGCCGAACGCGGCTGGCACGCCTTCCCCCTCCGCCCCGGCGACAAGCCCCCCGCCCTCCACGGCGAGCGGCAGTGCCCCCGGCTCGGGGCCTGCACCGGCGGGCACCGCAAGTGGCAGGAGCGGGCCACCACCAACCCCACCCGCATCCGGGCGGCGTGGTCGGCCGGCCCGTTCAACGTCGGGATCGCCACCGGCCCCTCAGGGCTCTTGGTCGTCGACCTCGACATGCCCAAGGCCAAGAGCAGTTCGGACGCGCCTTGCGGCGCGACGACCTTCAAGGCGCTCTGCGAGCGCGCCGGACAGCCCCTCCCCACCACCTACCAGGTGCGGACCCCCAGCGGCGGGCAGCACCTGTACTTCACCGTCCCGGCCGACGTCCGGCTCTCCAACACCGCAAGCACGCTGGGGCCCCTGGTGGACACCCGAGCCTGGGGCGGTTACGTCGTCGCCCCCGGCAGCCTGACCCGGCAAGGGACGTACACAGTCCTGGACGACCATCCGCCTGCCGCGCTGCCCGACTGGCTCTACGAGGCCCTCAAGCCCCAGGCACGGCCCACGCAGAATGCCGCCGTGTCGGTCACGACCCGCGCAAGCAGGTACGCGGCGGCGGCTCTACGGGGTGAGGTGAACAACGTCGCCACTGCCGCGGACGGCGCCCGCAACGCCGTCCTGCTGAGGGCCGCGCGAGCACTCGGGCGGCTGGTCGCATCCGGCGACCTCGACCGCGTGGAGGTCGAGGAGGCTCTTAGCAGGGCGGCGTCGGCGAACGCCACACAGTCCCAGCGCTACTACGACGACGTCATCCGACGGGGCCTGGACTGGTCCATTGCCCACAACCCGACGGCCGGCAGGCGGCCCGCATGACCAACCCCCCGCCCACTAAGAGCCTCCCCGCCAGGACCCCCCGGCCGCACGCCGCTCTACAGCCTGTCGATGCTACGGCCGTAGGCGCCCGAAGGGTCGCCGCCGAAGGCGTCCTTTCTGCTGTGCGTTCTGACCGGCTACGGGGAGACGGCCGCTACCCCATTGCGTGGCTGCACATCGTCGCGCCACGCGGTGCCGTGCCCACCGCCACCTCGAAGTGCGAGTGCGGCTGGGACCGCAGCGCCGTCGGCAACCGCCGCGTGCTCGCTCTGATCACCGACCACGAAGCCCACCGCGGGATCTGCCCGCTCCGCACCACTTCCCAGGAAGGGAGGGCCGCCGCATGACCCCCACGACCATTGACGGGGCCGCGCTGCTCGACGAGGTGGAAGCCTTCCACCGCCGCTTCAACGTCTTTCCCACCGAGCATGCTTACACCGCCGTAACCCTGTGGGACGCCCACGCCCACCTCATCGACGCACTCGACGGCACCGCCCGCATCGCCTTCCTGAGTCCCGAACCGGGATCGGGCAAGTCACGGGCCCTGGAGATCATCGAGACTCTCACCCCGCGCGCGGCGACCACCGTCAACGCCTCCGCCAACGCCCTGTTCCGGCTGGTAGCGGCCGATGCAGGAACTCCGACGCTGTTGTTCGACGAGATCGACACCGTCTTCGGGCCCAAGGCCGGCGGGAACGAAGAGGTCCGCGGCTTCCTCAATTCCGGCTACCGGCGCGGCGCCAAGTCCCTGCGCTGCGTCGGAGAGGGCTCCGACCAGAAAGCCGGCTGGTTCGACTCGTTCTGCGCGGTCGCCATGGCCGGTCTCGGCTCGCTGCCCGACACGATCCTGACCCGCTCGGTCATCATCCGCATGCGCAAGAAGGCCCCCAACGAGAAGTGCGAGCCCTACCGGCGCCGCGTCCACGAGAAGCAAGGCCACATCCTCAGGGACCGGCTCGCGGAGTGGACCGCCACCATTCACGACCAGATCGCCAACGCGTGGCCGGAGATGCCCGAGGGCGTCACGGACCGCCCGGCCGACGTGTGGGAGCCGCTGCTGGCGGTGGCGGACGCGGCCGGCGGGCACTGGCCCGAGCGAGCCCGTGCCGCCTGCGTCGCGCTCATCAAGGCCGCCTCGCAGGGCGATGAGGCATCCCTGGGAGTGCGCCTGCTGACGGACCTCCGCGACAAGGTGTTCTGCGGCTCCGACCGCATGCCGACCGCCGCCATCCTCGAAGTCCTCCTGGGGCTCGATGACGCCCCATGGGCCGACATGAGCGACGACGGACACAGCATCAAGCCGCTTACCGCGCGCGGCCTGTCCAAGCTCCTGAACCAGTACGTGCGCCCCGACAACACTCCGATCAAGCCCCGTGGTATCCGGGTGGGCAGCGGCACCCCGAAGGGCTACTACGCGGAAGACCTCAGCGACGCCTGGACCCGCTACTGCCCCCCGCCCCCTGAGAAATCCGCAACATCCGCAACGCCCGCAACACCGCAGGTCAACGGGGGTGAAGCTGTGGCGGAAGACGGTTCCGAGAGCCGCCACATGTTCGCGGAAGGCGACACACGCCAACTCCGCATCGCTGGCTGACCGATCACGCCGATAGGTGCCGCCACCGCCCCGCCGTAGCGGCACCTATCCGCCACACAACCGCCATCCGCCACAAGCTCAAGCCGCTGACCAGCAATGTTGCGGCGTGGCGGATGTTGCGGATTCCCCGGGAGGGAGCTCACCCCCTGATGGGACAGCACCGAAGGAGCTTTGGACAGATGGAAAGGACCTCTGTCGCCTCCACGGTCGAGCGTCGGCTTCACCGCGTGGAGGCCGCAGCCGAGCTGCTCGGAGTGAAGCGCACGGTCATCTACGAACAGATCCGTCTTGGACGGCTGCGCACCGTCCGACTTGGGCGTCGTCGGCTGGTGCCAGCGGAGTACATCGACGAGTACGTCGAACTGCTCAAGCGTGAGGCCGAAATGGCCGCATCCTGACCAACTCCCATTGTGGGGCCGGACCGATATTTGGTTCGGCCCCACAGTTACTCGCAAGGAATTCCATGAGTGAATCCACCAGCCGCCCCCGAAAGGCGGCTAATGGTGAGGACTCGATCTACTGGGACGCGTCCAAGAATCGGTACGTAGGTGCTATTTCGTTGGGGTTCACCCCCACCGGAAAGCGGAAGCGCCCCAAGGTCTCAGGCAAGACCAAGACTGAGGTACGCGCGAAACTGCGTGAACTGCGGGCCGAACTGAAGCAGACGGGCGTCAAGTCCTCCGCCAGCTACACGGTGGAGCAGGCGGTAAACGATTGGCTGGCGAAGGGGCTGAAGGGGCGGGACCCGGCCAGCGTCAGTACCTATCGGAGTCTCGCTGCAAACCATGTCATTCCGGACCTGGGTTGAGCCAAGCTGCGTGACTTGTCGGCCGATGCAGTGGAGTGCTGGCTTGACGAGAAGGCGCAGGTGCTTGCTACCAGTTCACTTGAAATGGTCCATTCGATTCTGCGGCGGACCATTACTCATGCGCAACGTCACGACAAGGTAGGAAGGAACGTAGCTGCGTTGGTAGAGACTCCGGAAGGGCAAATCGGCCGCCCGAGCAAGTCGCTGACGCTACAGCAGGCCAAGGCCGTCCTGTCCGGTGGTGCCTCGCAAGGCAGTTGGATCCACGCGTACGTAGTGGTGTCGCTGCTCGTGGGAATTCGTACGGAGGAGGTGAGGCCGCTCAGATGGAACCACGTACACCTGAAACCCGCCGGCGGAGTGGTGCCGCACATTGAGGTGTGGCGATCAGTGCGGCGGCGGGGCGAAATGAAGACGCGTAAGAGTCGGCGCACCCTGGCGGTTCCCCGACAGGTCGTCGCCGTGCTGGAACAGCACCGGGCAGAGCAACAGCGGAAGAGAGAGGCCCTGGGCCTGGTGTGGGACGCGGAGGGATACGTCTTCGGGACGGACAGCGGCGAGCAGCGTACTGCCGACCAGGTCCGGCGGAACTTCCGAGCGCTGCTGCGGCGGGCCGGAATCGACCAGCCCGAGAAGTGGACACCGCGAGAACTGCGGCACAGCTTCGTCTCACTGCTCTCCGACCATGGAATCCCGATCGAGGTCATTGCCCGGGTCGTCGGGCACAGCACCACGGTCGTCACCGAGTCGGTCTACCGTAAGCAGTTGCGGCCCGTCATCACGGAGGGAGCCGAAGCTATGGACGACATCTTCGATGACGGGGGAGTAGCCGGCCCCTAGCGGTCAGAGGGGTGCTTAGCGGGGGCCGTGGCTCCCTCTTTGGCTCTCGGTGTGTGCACCCCACAATCTCCGTCGCTGGCCGTGCACCGCCCGACCTGCAAGAACGACGGCTTGAGCGTGCCGCGCGTCGCTTAAGGCGACGCTAAGAAGACGCTCAGGAAGCTGAACCGCGCTCCCAACCAGCCGCCGCTCACCTCCGTCGAGCTGAACCACGCCATCGTCTACGCCCGGGACCCGCAACGGTCGGCGGAGTTCACCGCCACGATCCTGGGACTGAAGGTCGGCGCTCCCTTCGGGCCGTTCCTGCCCGTCGACCTCGGGAATGGCGTCACACTCGACTACTACGAGATGACCGACGAGCCGATCCGGTCGCAGCACTACGCGTTCCTCGTGCCCGACGAGCAGTTCGACGCCATGATCGCCCGCCCGGAGGCCGCCGGAGTCACGTACTACGCCGATCCCAGCCACAGCGAACCGGGCAGCACCAACACCCTCTTCGGCGGCCGAGGGGCCTCCTTCGACGACCCGGACGGCCACAACATGGAGATCATGACCCGCCCCTACACCCGCCGGTAGCGCCGTTCCGGGCGGCCCGTGCCGCCGTAGCGGAGGGTGACCTCGGCGCGGCCCGTCTCGGCGAAGTACTCCAGGTAGCGGCGGGCGCTCACGCGGGAGAGGGAGCCGGCCTCCGCGCACTCGGTGGCGGACAGGCCCGCGGGGTGGTCGCGGAGGATGCGGTCCACCAGGTCGGCGGTGTGGGCGGCCAGGCCTTTGGGGAGCTCGCGGGAGCCGGGCGGGCGGGTGCCGAAGATCTGGTCGACGTCCTCCTGGCGCGCCTCGTCCAGCTCGTCCAGGCGGGTGCGCAGCGACGCCACGTGCAGGAGCTGCTCCCGCAGCGCGGCCTGGCTGAAGGGCTTGATCAGGTAGTGCAGGGCCCCGGCTCGCAGCGCCGAGCGGATCGTGCCCGCGTCCCGGGCCGCCGTGATGAACAGCGCGTCCGCGCCGTGGCCCGCCGCCCGCAGCGCGCGCAGCACACCGATCCCGTCCATGTCGGGCAGGTAGATGTCCAGCAGGACGATGTCGGGGCGCAGCGCCTCGGCCGCGCGCAGCGCCTCGGCGCCGCTGTGCGCCACCCCGGCGACCGTGAAGCCGTCCACCGCGGACACATAGCGGCTGTGCAGCTTGGCGACCATGAAGTCGTCGTCGACCACCAGCACCTTCGTCACCGGCGACACGCTAGGTCGCGGACACAACGACCACAACGTCCGTTGATTGCGGAAGGGAGACAGGTTCTTAACGCGCGGGCAACATGTGGGCCACTTCACGTCCGAAAAGACACGGTCCGAAAGGCGGCACACGTGCGCGTCCGCACTCCCCTCGCCCTCCTCGGGGCGGCGCTGCTGGTGCTCGTGGGGCCGCCGCTGCTCTCCACGGGCAGCGGCTCCGACACCGGCACGCAGATCCCCGGCCTGCGCTTCATGGTCCCCAACACGCCCGGCGGAGGCTACGACATCACGGCCCGCACCGCGGCCAAGAACGCCGAGGACGCCGGCCTCACCCACAACATCGAGGTCTTCAACCTGCCCGGCGCCGGTGGCACCGTCGGCCTGACCCGGCTCGTCGGCGAGCACGGCAACGGCAGGCTCGCCATGTCCATGGGCCTCGGTGTCGTCGGAGCCGTACACACCAACAAGACCCCCGCGACCCTCGCCGACACCACCCCGATCGCCCGGCTCACCGAGGAGCAGGACATCGTGGTCGTCGCCAAGGACTCCCCGTACAAGACCATCCAGGACCTCCTCGCCGCCTGGAAGAAGAACCCCGCGAAGCTGCCCGTCGGCGGCGGGTCGTCACCGGGCGGCCCCGACCACCTCGCGCCCATGCTCATGGCACAGGCCGCCGGAATCGCCCCGAAATCGGTGAATTACATCCCCTTCGACGGTGGTGGCGAGCTGCTCGCCTCCATCCTCGGCAACAAGGTCGCCTTCGGCGTCTCGGGCGTGGGCGAGTACCTCGACCAGATCAAGTCGGGGGAGCTGCGGCTGCTCGCCGTCACCGGGCCGAAGCGCGTACCGGGACTGGACGCGCCGACCCTGCGCGAGGCGGGGCTCGACACCGAGTTCACCAACTGGCGCGGCATCGTCGCCCCGCCCGGCCTCTCCGGCGCCGAGCGCGACAAGCTCATCGGTCTCGTCGAGAAACTGCACGCCTCCAAGCAGTGGCGCGACTCCCTGAAGAAGAACGGCTGGGACGACGCCTACCTGTCCGGTGAGGAGTTCGGGAAGTTCCTCGACGAGCAGAACGAGCGCGTCGGCTCCGTCCTGAAGGAGCTGGGACTGTGACCACACCCGCCACGAACAGCCGCCGCTCCTGGCTGCGCGAACACTCCGAGCTCGGCGTCAGCCTGCTCCTGCTGGTCCTCGGCGTACTCGTCCTCACGGACGCGCTGACCATGGACATCGCGGCGGGACAGCGCGGGCCCGTCGGCCCCACGACCGTCCCCGTCGTCGTCGGCGCGGGCCTGCTCCTCGTCGCCGTCCTCCTCGCCGTCGACGTCCTGCGCGGCGGCCGGGGCGAAGCCGAGGGCGGCGAGGACATCGACCTGTCCGAGCCCAGCGACTGGCGCACCGTCCTGCTGCTCGCCGGGGTCTTCCTCGGCGGCGCCGTCCTCATCGGCCCGCTCGGCTTCCCCATCGCCGGCACCCTGCTCTTCTGGGGCTCCGCGTACGCGCTCGGCAGCCGCCGCGCCGACCGTGACCCGCTGATCGCGGCCGTCCTCTCCCTCGTCACCTACGTCGTCTTCAACAACCTGCTCGGTGTCCCGCTCCCCGGTGGCCCGCTGATGGGAGTGCTCTGATGGACTCTCTGAACTCACTCCTCGACGGCTTCGGCACCGCCCTGACGCCGATCAACCTCCTCTGGGCCGCCATAGGCGTCCTGCTCGGCACGGCCATCGGCGTCCTGCCCGGCATCGGCCCGGCCATGGCCGTCGCGCTGCTGCTGCCGGTGACGTACGGACTCGAACCCACCGGCGCGTTCATCATGTTCGCGGGCATCTACTACGGGGCGATGTTCGGCGGCTCCACCACCTCCATCCTGCTCAACACGCCCGGTGAGAGCGCCGCCGTCGTCGCCGCCATCGAGGGCAACCCGATGGCCAAGGCGGGGCGCGGCGCCCAGGCCCTCGCGGCCGCCGCGGGCGGGCACTTCGCGGGCGGCATGATCGGCACGATCCTGCTGGTCGCCCTCGCCCCGACCGTCGCCGAGCTGGCGGTGGACATCGGCGCGCCCGACTACTTCGCCATCATGGTGCTGGCGTTCATCGCGGTCACGTCGGTGCTGGGCTCCTCCCGCATCCGGGGCCTGGCCTCCTTGCTCATCGGCCTCACCCTCGGCCTGGTCGGGCTCGACCAGATGACCGGCCAGCAGCGGCTCACCTTCGGCTCGCTCCAGCTCGCCGACGGCATCGACGTCGTCATCGTCGCGGTCGGCCTCTTCGCCATCGGCGAGGCCCTGTGGGTCGCCGCGCACCTGCGGCGCAGCGGCGGCGAAGCCATCCCCGTCGGCCGGCCCTGGCTCGGCAAGGACGATGTCAGGCGTACCTGGAAGCCGTGGCTGCGCGGGCCGCTGATCGGCTTCCCGTTCGGCGCCATCCCGGCCGGCGGCGCCGAGATCCCGACGTTCCTGTCGTACGTCACCGAAAAGCGGCTGTCCAAGCACAAGGACGAGTTCGGGCGCGGCGCCATCGAGGGCGTCGCCGGACCGGAGTCCGCCGCCTCCGCCTCGGCGGCCGGCACGCTGGTGTCCATGCTGACGCTCGGGCTGCCGACCACCGCCGTCGCCGCCGTGATGCTGGCCGCCTTCCAGCAGTACGGCATCCAGCCCGGCCCGCTGCTCTTCGAACGCGAACCCGACCTGGTGTGGGGCCTGATCGCCTCGCTCTTCGTCGGCATGGTGCTGCTCCTCGCGCTGAACCTGCCGCTCGCGCCCCTGTGGGCAAAGCTGCTGCGCGTGCCGCGCCCGTACCTGTACGCGGGCATCCTGTTCTTCGCCGCGACGGGCGCGTACGCGGTCGGCGGCGAGGCCCTCGACCTGGTGATCCTGCTGATCATCGGCCTCATCGGGTTCGGGATGCGCCGCTACGGCCTGCCCGTGCTGCCCGCCGTCATCGGCGTCATCCTCGGCCCGGCCGCCGAACAGCAGTTGCGCCGGGCGCTCCAGATCAGCGACGGCAGCGTCACCGGCCTGGTCAACACGCCGTTCTCGGTGACCGTGTACGCCGTGATCGTCGTCCTGCTGGCCTGGCCGTCGCTCAAGAAGGTGATCAAGCGCCGTCGTAATCTGACGGTATGACAATTCGCCGTGCGACCACCGACGACGTCCCCCGGGTGAAGGCCGTGACCGACGCGGCCTACCACCACTACATCGACCGGATCGGTCGCGCACCGGCCCCGATGGAGGCCGACCACGCGGCGGACGTGGCGGAGGGACGGGTGTACGTCACCGGTGACCCGGTGGTCGGCCTCGTGGTCCTCAGGACCGAGGCCGACCACCTCTACCTCGACAACATCGCCGTCCACCCCGACGCCCAGGGCACCGGCCTCGGCCGCCGCCTGCTGGCCTTCGTGGAGGAGCGCGCCCGCACCCTCGGCCTGCCCGAGGTGCGGCTCCTCACCCACTCACTGATGCGGGAGAACCGGGCGATGTACGAGCGGTACGGCTACGAGGTCGACGAGCCGCGCACGGCGGACGACCCCGAGCGCGTCCACTACCGCAAGCCGGTCTCCTGACCCGCACCCGGCAGCCGGCCCTCGCGGGCGAGGACTTCGAGGGCGTCCAGCGCCTCGCGGGCGGCGGCCGCCGCCCCCCGGTCCCGCTCGGCGAGGCCGCTCGCCTCGAACTCGTCCTCGTCCAGCCGCAGCACCTCGCCGCCGTCGGCAGAGACCCACAGGTCCAGGTCGAGGTCCTCGACGACCACCTCGGAGCCGGCCACCGACACCGGCCGGGTGATGTCGCAGTACCAGCCCTTCAGGACACCGTCCCCGCCCCGGACCTCCTTCACCGCGTACCACCGGTCGCGCCAGTAGTGCTCCGTGAAGACATCACCCGGCTCGAACCGTACGAAGCCGAAGTCCCGCACCCCGTCCGCCGCCCACGGGGCGCGCACGGTGAGGCGGGTGCCGTCGTCGGACACCACCTCGGCCGGGTAGCCGATCTTCGTCCGCCCGGCCTTGACCAGGCGGATCTCAACCGAGCGTGCGGACATGCCGGACCTCCGTCGCGCAGATCTCGTACCCGAACCACTTGTTGATCGCCAGCATCGGGCCGTTCGCACCGTCGTTGCTGGTGTACGCGTCGTTACAGCCCGCCGCGCGGGCCCGCCGCAGCGAGTCCGTCTTGGCCAGCTTCGCCAGACCCCGGCCCCGGTGGGCGCGCAGGGTGCCGGTCATGCCCGACACATAGCGGGTCCCGCCGTCCGTGTAGGCGGCGGTGAAGGCCGCCACCTCGCCGTCCACGGTCACGACCGTGGAGAGGCCGCGGTCGAGCAGCGGGTTGTTCCAGGTGTGGCGCACCCAGTCCTCGTAGTCGTCGAAGTCCGTGGCGATGTCGCTCGGCTCGTCGGACGTCGCCTCCGCGTCGGCGCGGAACATCGGGCGCGGATCGGCCTCGTAGTCGGCGCAGGTGCGCAGCTCGACACCGGGCGGGAGTGCCCCGGGCAGCTCGGGCAGGGTGGTGTGCGCCAGGTCCAGGCGCTGGAAGTGCGCGGTGCGGGTGGGGCGGTAGCCGCGCTTGGCGGCGAACGACAGGTTCTCCGGCTGGTCCAGCGCCCAGGCGTACAGGGACGTGCCGCCCTCGGCCGCCAGGTGCTCCTCGGCGGTACGCAACAGCAGCCCGCCGGCGCCATGGCCGCGGTGGTCCGGGTGGACGTTCGGCGTGGCGTACGCCTGACCGGGGTCGCTGCTGTCGTACGCGATGCCGGCGTACGCCGTCCCGATGATCTCACCGTCCTTCTCCGCCACCAGCAGCCGGAACTTCTTGGCGGGGTTGGCGGTCTCGACGTCGAAGAGCACCGAACGCGGCGTCGTCACCTGGAACGGTATGCACGCCTGCCGCGACCTGGCCACGGCCTCGGCGTCCTCGGGGCGGAAATCACGCACGATCACAGTCATGGAGCCGCACGCTACGCGCGCCCCGGCGCCGATCGCCTCCCAATTTCCGCGCCGTCGGGGACAATCGTGCCCGTGACCCTGAAGATCTCCATCGACGCGGCGTCGTCGACCGCCCCGTACGAACAGCTCCGCGCCCAGATCTCCGCCCAGGCCCGCTCCGGCCGCCTCCCGGTCGGCTACAAGCTGCCGACCGTCCGGGGCCTCGCCGAGGAGCTGGGCCTCGCCGCCAACACGGTCGCCAAGGCCTACCGGGTGCTGGAGACCGACGGCGTGATCGAGACCCGGGGCAGGGCCGGCACGTTCATCGCCCCCGCCGGAGACGCCGCCGCCCGTCAGGCGGCCACGGCAGCCGCCGCGTACGCCGCCGAGGCCCACCGCCTGGGCCTGACCCGCGCGGACGCGGAAGCCGCCGTGGCCGACGCGCTACGGGCGGCGTACGGCAAGTAGCGCCCCAGCCTCCTACAGGTACAGCCCCGCGTCCGCGCCCCGAGGCTGGTCCGGGATCGCCGCCGGGCCCGTACCGCGCCGCAGCGCGAACAGCTCCGCCAGCGTCGCCCCGTCCCGCCCGACGCCCTCCTCGGAGCCGAGCCACGCCACCGCCTCCGGGCGGGTCAGCGGGCCGACCTCGATGCGGGCCAGGCAGCGCCCGGGGCGGACCACCGCCGGGTGGAGGCGCTCCAGGTCCTCGTTGGTGGTGACCCCCACCAGGACGTTGCGGCCCTGGCCCAGCAGACCGTCCGTCAGGTTCAGCAGCCGCGACAGGGCCTGCCCCGCCGTGTGCTTGGCCTCGCCGCGGATCAGCTCGTCGCAGTCCTCCAGGAGCAGCAGCCGCCAGCGGCCCTTCGCGGTGCCCTCGTCCTCGCCGATCGCGATGTCCATCAGGTACCCGACGTCGGTGAACAACCGCTCCGGGTCCAGCACGCAGTCCACCTGGCACCAGTCCCGCCACGACCGGGCCAGGGTGCGCAGCGCCGATGTCTTGCCGGTGCCCGGCGGACCGTGCAGGAGCAGCAGGCGGCCCGCGATGTCGTCCGGGGTGACCTTCATCAGCCGGTCCATCGCGTCGGCCACCGGCGCCGTGTAGTTGGGCCGGATCTCCTCCCACGCCCCGGCGGCGATCCGGCGGGTCGTGCGGTGCGGGCCACGGCGCGGCGACACGTACCAGAAGCCCATGGTCACGTTGTCCGGCTGCGGCTCGGGGTCGTCCTTCGCCCCGTCCGTCGCCTGCGCCAGGACCCGCTGCGCCAGCTCCGCGTCGACCGCCGTGACGGTCACGTCGGCGCCCCGGTTCCAGCGGGAGACCAGCAGCGTCCAGCCGTCGCCCTCGGCGAGCGTGGCGCTGCGGTCGTCGTCGCGGGCGGAGCGCAGCACCGCGGCGCCCGGGGGGAGCAGGGTCGCGCCGGGCTTGACGCGGTCGAGACTGGAACTGTGGGAGTACGGCTGCTCGCCCGTCGCGAAGCGCCCGAGGAACAGCGCGTCGACGACGTCGGCGGGAGAATCGCTGTCGTCGACGGTGAGCCGGATCGGCAGAGCCTCATGAGGGTTGGCAGACATGCGCTCCATGATCCGGCACACACGCGTTCCCCGCACGGTGTTTATGTGCGTGTTCCAACCAGCACGGCGGCGGCCCGCCGCGCGCGCCGGACGATCGCGTACCCCTTGGTCAGCGCCCGGTCCCGGGCGAACGTCCGCCCGATGTCCCGGCCCTCGACCAGGCGCCCGAACCGCCCGATGTCCGTCGCCCGCCGCACCGTCACCCGCCGCAGCGCGTACGGGCCCTGGGGGCGCCGCGCCAGCGCGTTGCCCACGGCCAGCCCCTGCGCGAACCCGGCCCGGCGGACCACCTCCCGCACCCGGCGGCTGGAGTAGCCGTACGGGTAGGCGAACGAGACCGGGACGGTGCCCGCCTCCTCCCTGATGATGTCCCGGCACCGCACGGCCTCGAACCGGAGCCGTTCGTCGTCGAGCTGGTCGAGCTGCGGATGGGTGTGGGTGTGGCCGCCGATCTCGGTGCCGGCGGCGGCCAGCTCCCGCACCTGGTCCCAGTCGAGCATGGTGTCCGGGGCGCCGCCCTCGTCGTACGGGCCGCGCAGCCAGCCCGTCGAGACGAACAGGGTGGCGGCGAAGCCGTGCCCGGCCAGCACCGGCAGCGCGTGCCGGTGCACCCCCTCGTACCCGTCGTCGAAGGTGATCAGCACCGGGCGTTCCGGCAGCGGCGCCCCGGTCCGCCAGGCGTGCCCGAGCCGTGCCGTCGTCACCGGGGTGAACCCGCGCTCGCCGAGCAGCCCCATCTGCTCGGCGAACGCCTCCGGCGAGACGGACAGCCCGTACGCCGCCCTCGCGGGACGGTGCCCCACGGCGTGGTACATCAGGATCGGTACGGGGCCGGTCATGACGGGGCTCCGATCGGTCCGTACGAGAAGCCGCCGCCCTTACGGGACGTCAGGCGCCCGTGCGCGTAACCCGCCGCCGCCACCGCCACACCCGTGACGACGGCGCCCGCCCGGCCCGCGCCGCCGGGCCGGGCCAGGACGAAGTCCCTCAGGCCCCGCGCCACTGCGGCGGGCAGCACCCGCGTGGTGTACCGCCGCTCGGTCTCCAGCCCCTTGTCCGCGCCGACGCTCCGGGCGACGAGCGCCTTGGACAGCCCCTCGGCGTAGGCGCGGGTGCGGAAGTAGCGGTACGTCGCCCGGCCGGGCGGGACCTTGTGGTGGATCACCGCCCGGTCGTCGATCAGCAGGACCGCGTCCGGCAGGGCCTTGCCGAGCCGGATGCACAGCTCCGTCTCCTCGCAGCCCAGCGGCCGTTCGTCGCCGTCCCGCCCGATACCGGTGGCGAACCCGCCCGCCGCGTCGAAGGCGCCGCGCCGGAAGGAGGCGTTACCGCCCAGGACGTTGCGCACCCGCACCCGTCCGGCCGGCAGGCCCCGGTACGTACAGCCGACGATCCAGTCGAACTCCTCCGGGAACCAGGCCGGGCGCCGTCCCGACACCCAGGCCGGCACGGTCCGCCCGCCGACGGCCACCACCCGGGGGTCGTCGTACGCCTCGTCGAACCACCGCAGCCAGTCCCGCTCGGCGACGGCGTCGTCGTCGAGGAAGGCCACGATGTCGCCGCGGGCCGCGGCGATACCCGTGTTACGGCCGGCCGAGAGGCCGCGGGGGCCCGCGTTGGCGAGCACCCGCACCTCCTTCCCGGCGTCCGCGTACTCCTTGCCGAGCCGCTCCCGCAGCGGCTCGTTGTGGTCGACCACGAGCAGCGTCTCCAGCGCGGGCAGCGACTGCCGGCGCACCGAGCCGACCGCCGCGAGGATGTCCTCCCAGCGGTCCTCGGTGTACACGCAGATCACCACCGAGAAGTGACGTCCTCTCAAGAGAGCTCACCCCGGGGCACGCCGACCGAGAAGTCGGCCGTACGGCGGCGGCGATCGGCGCGCGGGACACCCTTCTCCCGGAGGATCACCTTCAGGACGCGGATGCCGTCGCGCACGGCGTTGAGGTTGCTGACGCCATGGATGCGCAGGTACTCGTGGCTGGGCACCTCCTGGACCTTCAGGCCGGCCTTGACGACCCGGATGTTGATCAGGGTCTCTATCTCGAAGCCGGTGCAGTCGAGGGTGACCCTGTCGAGGCAGTGGCGCCAGAAGGCGTTGTAGCCGTAGCAGAGGTCGGTGTACCGGGCGCCGAACTTGGCGTTGACGATGGCGCACAGCAGGCGGTTGCCCAGCCGGCGGACCGGGGTCATGTCGTCCGTGCCGCCGCCGTTGGCGAAGCGGGAGCCCTTGGCGAAGTCGGCGCCGCCGACCAGGGCGGAGACGTACGACACGATCTCCTGGCCGTCGGCCGAGCCGTCGGCGTCGACCATCACGATGATGTCGCCGGTGCAGGCGGCGAAGCCGCTGATGAGGGCGTCGCCCTTGCCCTTGCCGACCTGCTTGACGACCTTGACGTCGGGCCGCAGCGAGCGCGCCACATTGACGGTGTCATCCGTGGAATTGCCATCCACCAGGACGACTTCATGGATCCACTCGGGCAGGGTCTTGAAGACGTACGGGAGATTCTCCGCCTCGTTCATCGCGGGGATCACCACGCTCACCGGTGGTGTGATGGCGAGGTGGGATGTGATCGCCCGGTACTGGGCGGCTATTCGGCCGCTTTCGGAGTCGACGGCATCGCCGACGGCCGGGCGCAGGAAGGAGCTCATGGGTCATTTCCCTCTCGTCCGGTGGACCGCCCACCCCCGGGCGGTCCGGATGAGTATCCGGTTCGAAAGGGGGGTTTTACTCACTCGCCCATGACGGAACGGATCTCCGCGCATGACGGGTGAGCAGGTAATTCCGGCCGCGCGCGGTACGCGCCTCGGCACGGGAAACGTCACCGGGCACGGCACCCCCCTACCGCGCCCCGCTCCGGCCCCATCGCGGCGCTTGAGCCCTCCCCTTGAGCCGCCTTGCGTGATGGACCGTTGCGGGTGGATGTACGACGGTATTGATAACCGGGACTGTAAGGCAAGACTTGGGCCGAGGCTCCCCTTTTCGCTTCATTGACCGCACTTTGACGGGTCCGATCGGTTCCGTCGGAAAATCGGAAGGAGATCCTTCCGGGCATGAGGGGGAATTGTGGCCTGAGTTGCGCCTGGGGAATTCCCCACCGGAAGTCGGAATGAGAACCCGAACGGAGGACGCGGCGGTGCGCCGGGACCGACCGCCGTCGGTGGTCCCTGACCGGCAGGGTGTCAGGTCACCCTCCGCATGGGTGAGTTGCCCGCAACCTCCACATATCGACCCTCAAGGGCGGCTAGATTTTGACTCGGAGTCAACTACTCGCCACGCGCGGCTATTGGCATGGACACTGCATCCTGCTACGAACTTTTTAGGCAGAAATCCTGCTAAAGGGAGGTTCCATGAAACTGTCCCGAGCCGCGGCATTCTCGACCTCACTCCTCCTCGGCGCCGTCCTGACCCTCACCGGGGCGGGGGCGGCACAGGCCGGCTCGTCGGCCGCAGCCCTCGACTACGTGGCGCTCGGCGACTCGTACTCCTCCGGAGTCGGCGCCGGCGCGTACGACAGCTCCAGCGGCAACTGCAAGCGCACCCCCCGCGCCTATCCCGCCCTCTGGGCGGCCGCCAACGCACCCTCGTCCTTCGCCTTCACCGCTTGCTCAGGCGCCCGTACCAACGATGTGACGGCAGGTCAGCTCGGACCGCTGTCCTCCGCCACCGACCTCGTCTCCATCACCGTCGGCGGCAACGACGCGGGCTTCGCCGACGTCATGACCACCTGCGTCATGCAGTCCGAGGCCACCTGCATCGCCCGCGTCAACGAAGCGAAGCGCTATGTCGACACCACCCTGCCCGGCCGCCTCGACTCGGTGTACTCGGCGATCAGATCCAAGGCGCCGTCGGCCCGTGTCGTCGTCCTCGGCTACCCCCGCTTCTACAAGATCGGCGGTAGCTGCATCGCCGGACTGAGCGAGAACGAACGCCGCGCCATCAACGGCGGCGCGGACCACCTCAACGCGGCGACCGCCAAGCGCGCCGCCGACCACGGCTACACCTTCGCCGACGTCACCCCCGCCTTCACGGGCCACGAGATCTGTTCGGGCGCGTCCTGGCTGCACAGCGTGAACTGGCTCAACATCGGCGAGTCCTACCACCCCACCGCCGCCGGGCAGTCCGGTGGCTACCTGCCCACCTTCAAGGGCTCGCTGTAGGAGCGGCGCTCGATGACGTGACCCCGTCCGTAGGGATCGGCGTGCCGTCCGTCGGGGTGCCGGAAGGCGTCCCACCGGTCGGCGTACCCGTCGGGTGCGCGTCCCGGCACGTCACCGAGAAGCCCACCCAATTGGACCGCGCCTCGACCGGGCTCCGGATCTCCAGCCGGACCCGGTCGCGGTGCGTCCCGTCCGTCCGTTCCGTGTGCTCGACCTGCCGTACGGTCTCCCCGCCGAACTCCTCCTTCCGCCAGCCCGAGCCCGCGCCCTCGCCGCTCTCCGTCACCCACCGGTAGCCGACGGAGGCCGGCGTGCGGCCCACGGTGATCGTCGCGCGGAAGGCCGGCGCCTCCGCCTCCGGGGGCGGACACGTCCCGCGGTAACTCCCGCGCACCGCCTGGGCGTACACCTGCACCGACTGCGGAGTCACCGTACGGGGCGGCGGGCTCGGCTCCCGCGTGCCCTCACCGCCGCTCGGTGTGCCACTGGGCGTGGCCGTCACGCCCGGCGAGGTGGCGCCCGCGCCGACGCCCCCGGTGCCCGGGTCGTCGTCGCGCAGCAGGGCGTACGTCAGGCCGGCGAGCGCGAGCAGCACGGCGGCCACCCCCGCCGCCAGCGCGGCACCCCCGCGCCGCGACGAGGACCGCCCACCGTCCACCCCGGTGGTGGCCGTACCCGACCCCACCGCCCCCGCGACGACCGTCGGAGCCTGGTCCCCCGCCTCGATCGGAGCCGTACGCGGGTTCCCGCCCGCGCCCACGACCCGCAGCCAGTGCCCCGCCTCATCGGCCGTGAGCCGCTCTGCCGGGTCCTTGCGCAGCAGCCCCTCGATGACCGGCGCCAGCGGCCCGGCCCGGCGCGGCGGCGGCAGCTCCTCGTCGACCACGGCCCGCAGCGTGCTCAGCGGCGTGTCCTGCCGGAACGGCGTGCCGCCCTCCACCGCCGCGTACAGCAGCACGCCCAGCGACCACAGGTCCGAGGCAGGCCCCGGATTCCGCCCCAACGCGCGTTCCGGGGCGAGGAATTCCGGGGAGCCGATCAGCTCACCCGTCATGGTGAGGTTCGACGTGCCCTCCACCGCGGCGATGCCGAAGTCGGTCAGTACCACCCGGCCGTCGTTGGCCAGCAGGACGTTCGCCGGCTTCACGTCCCGGTGCAGCACGCCCGCCGCGTGCGCGGCGCTCAGCGCATCCAGCACCTGTGCCCCGATGTGGGCGGCCCGCCGCGGCGGCATGGGCCCCTCCGCGTCGAGCGTCTCGGCGAGCGTCAGCCCCCGGACCAGCTCCATCACGATCCAGGGCCGGCCGTCCTCGGTCGCCACGTCGTACACGGTGACCACGCCCCGGTGCGAGACCCGGGCGGCGGCCCACGCCTCCCGCTCCAGCCGCGCGTACAGCCGCTGCTCGTCGGCGGAGCCGAGACCGGCGGGCGCGCGCACCTCCTTGACCGCGACCTCGCGGCCCAGCACCTCGTCCTGTGCGCGCCACACGACGCCCATGCCGCCCTGGCCCAGCGGACTCAGCAATCGGTAACGCCCCGCCACTTTCCGCCCGGTGCCCGGCCCTTCGGTCATAGGACCCCAAGCTAGCTCAAGCCGCCCCTGAGGGGAACGTGTCCAACTCGCCGTGGAATCAGTTGTATTCGGAGGGTAGTCGTCAACCCTCGTACATGTGTGGTGAATCCCGCCACCGGGATACACGAGTGTGATGCGGGGAGGATAGGGTTAATCTGCAGCGGCCGGGTGCCCTCGTACGGGTGGGGAGTGACATGGAACAGATAACGGTGCGCAGCAGGCCTCGGGTGCCTGCGATCACATGCGGGAGCAGCGCGACCAGCACGCGCCTGGACCGCCATCTCTCGGTGCTGGGCGGCCCGGCCGTCCCGCAGCGCGAGACGGCCGAAGCGACGCTGCTCATGCGGGAGTTGACGACGCGTGATGTCGCACACACCCGCACCAGCAAGAGCGCCCGCGTCAGGCTCTTCGCGCCGCTGCGCCGCCTGCGCCGCTCGCTCTTCGGCAACCACGCCTGACGGCACCCCCGCACCCGCCGGAAGTCCACCGCGTACATCGTCCCGGCCGCGGTCCGCAGTCGGCGTTCCGGCCGGGGTGGGGCCGTGCAGGGTCGCCCCCGCAGAGGATGGGGGTCCCCCTGCTCGAGCGGAGCCGAGAGCTTGGGGGAGGCGAAGCTGGGGCTCCCCAACAGGCAACCCGAGGCCGCCGGCCTCGAGGAGGTGAGCCCGGAGGGCCCCGCCCCCACCCCACCGGCAGTGACCGCACCCACCCACCGGGCCGCGCGTCAGGCCACCACACCCTCCCGCCGCAAGGCCACCCGCTCGGCATCCCCAAGCCCCAGCTCCCGCAGCACCGCGTCCGTGTGCTCGCCCAGCGCCGGCACCGCGCCCATCCGTGATTCCGGCCCGCCAGGGAAGGTCACCGGCGGAAGCATCGCCCGCAGCGGCCCCACCGCCGTGTCCACTTCCCGCCACCGGTCCCGTGCCGCGAGCTGCGGGTGGGCCGCCACGTCCGCGACCGTGTTGAGGCGGGCGCACGCGATGCCCGCCGCCTCCAGACGCTCGATCGCCTCCACCGTCCCGAGCCGAGCCAGCGACTCCGCCACCACCGCGTCCGTCTTCTCGCGGTGCGCCACCCGGGCCGTGTTCGTGGCGAACGCCGCGTCGTCGCCCAGCTCCGGCCGGCCCAGCACCTGTTCGGCCAGCCGGCGCCACTCGCGGTCGTTCTGCACCGACAGCAGCACCTGCCCGCCGTCGGCGGTCGCATAGGCGTCGTACGGCGCGATGACGGCGTGCGCGACCCCCGTACGCGCCGGGGCTTCGCCCCCGTGCATCCCGTGGTGCAGCGGATGCCCCATCCACTCGGCCAGCGACTCCAGCATGGAGATCTCCACCGGCCCGCCCCGCCCCGTCGTCGCCCGCCGCAGCAGCGCCGCCAGCACGCCCGAGAAGGCGTACATGGCCGCCGCGATGTCGGCCGCCGGAATCCCCGCCTTGACCGGCTGCTCCGGCGTCCCGGTCACCGACACGAGCCCCGCCTCGCACTGCACGAGCATGTCGTAGGCCCGCTTGTGCGCGTACGGGCCGCCCGCCCCGTACCCGGAGATGTCCACCGCGATCAGCCGGGGGTGAGCCGCGCACAAGGCCGCCGCGTCCAGGCCCAGCCGGGCCGCCGCCCCCTGCGCCAGGTTCTGGACGAACACGTCCGCGCCCGCCACCAGCCGGCGCACCACCTCACGACCCCGGGGGTCCTTCAGATCGACCGCCACGGACTCCTTGCCCCGGTTGCACCAGACGAAGTGCGAGGCCAGCCCGGCCGCCGCCGTGTCGTACCCGCGGGCGAAGTCGCCGCCGTCCGGGCGCTCGATCTTGATGACACGGGCGCCCAGGTCGGCGAGCTGCCGGGTGGCGAACGGGGCGGAGACGGCCTGCTCGACGGCGACGACGGTGACACCCTCAAGGGGCAGCGGCAGGGGCAGCGGCTGAGTGCTCATGCAGCCGTACCTATCGTGTACGTACCACCTTTGTCACCCCTTCGGGGAGGCGTACCTCCGCACCGCCAGCGGCACGCACACCGCCAGCAGCGCCAGTGACCAGCCCACCGCCCCGGCCACCGGGTGGGCGACCGGCCAGGCGGCACCCTCCGGAACGGCCGCCGTGTTGCCGAAGAGGTCCCGTACCGCCGTCGTCACGGCCGAGACCGGGTTCCACTCGGCGACCGTCCGCAGCCAGCCGGGCATGTCGCCGGTCGGGATGTACGCGTTCGACAGCAGCGGCAGCATGAACGTGGCGCTGCCCAACTGGCCCGCCGCCTCCTCGCTCCGGGACGCGAGGCCCAGCAGGATGCCGACCCAGGTGGTCGCGAACCGGAACAGCAGCAACAGTCCGAAGGCCCCCACCGCCTCGACCGCGCCGCCCTCGATCCGCCAGCCCATCGCCAGCCCCACCAGCATCAGCGGCACCAGCCCGATGGCCGTGGTGACCAGATCGGCCGCCGCCTGGCCCAGCGGCACGGCCGCCCGGCTCATCGGCAGCGTGCGGAAGCGGTCCATCACGCCCCGGTGGGCGTCCTGGGCGGCGGTGAACATCCCGGTCATGATGCCGTTCGCGGCCGTGGCGACCAGCAGCCCCGGCACCAGGTACGCGCGGTACTCCGTACCCGGCATGGCGAGGGCGCTGCCGAAGACGTACCCGAAGAAGAGCAGGAAGACGATCGGCATCGTCTGCGTCATCACGAGCATCGCCGGCGCGTGCCGGACGCGCTGGAGGTGCCGGCCGAGGACGGCGGCTCCGTCGTGAGCGAGGGCGTTCATATCGAGATCTCCTCACGCGCGGTGAGGCGCAGGAACACCTCGTCCAGCGTCGGCGGCCGCAGCGAGGCGTCCACGATGAGCACGCCCGCCGCGTCCAGCGCGCGGACGACACGGGGCAGCGTGAGCGTCCGGTCCGTCGTTACCGCGCCGACGGTGCGCGTCTCGTCGTCCAGGACCGGCTGCGATCCCGTGAGCCGGTCGAGGACGGCCGCGGCGGCGTGCAGCCCGGCCGCGTCGGCGACGACGACCTCGGCGTAACTGCCGATCAGCGCCTTGAGCTGGGCGGGCGTGCCGGTGTGCGCGGCGCGCCCCTCGTCGATGAGGACGATGTCGTCGGCGAGCTGGTCGGCCTCCTCCAGGTACTGGGTGGTGAGCAGCACGGTCGTGCCCCGGGACGCCAACCCCCGTACGGCGTCCCGGATGGCGTTCCTGCTGTGCGGGTCCAGGCCGGTCGTCGGCTCGTCGAGGAAGAGCACCGAGGGCGGCACGATCAGGCTGGCGGCCAGGTCGAGGCGCCGCCGCATGCCGCCGGAGTACGTCCGGGCCGGGCGCCCGGCCGCCTCGTCGAGCCCGAAGCGCTCCAGCAGCTCGTCGGCGCGGGCGCGCGGGGCCCGCAGCAGCCTGGCGAACAGCCGCAGGTTCTCGGCGCCCGTCAAGTCCCCGTCGACGGAGGCGTACTGGCCGGTGACGCCGATGTGGCGGCGTACGGCGGCGGGGTCGCGCACCACGTCGTGCCCGGCGACCCGGGCGCTGCCGGAGTCGGGGGTGGTGAGCGTCGTCAGGACCCGGACTGCGGTGGTCTTCCCGGCGCCGTTCGGCCCGAGCACACCGCAGACGGTGCTCTCGGGGACGGCGAGATCGAGCCCGCGCAGGGCGCGTACGTCCCCGTAACGCTTCTCCAGGCCTTCACTAAGTACAGCGTACGTAGTTGTCATGCCGCGACCATACCCCACTACGTACGCTGTACGTAACTAGGATGGGAGGCGAGGTGATGATCAATGGCGGGCCGAGCGGCCGAACCGGAAGTGATCTGGGCGCGCCCCGAGCGCACGGGCCGTGGCCCCAGGCCGGCCCACAGCCGCGCCGACATCGCGGCGGCGGCGGTCCGGATCGCGGACGCCGACGGTATCGACGGGGTGTCCATGCGGCGGGTGGCGGCCGAGCTGGGCTGCGGCACGATGTCGCTCTACAACTACGTGCCGCGCAAGGAGGATCTGTACGAGTTGATGGTCGACGCGGTCAGCGGCGAGTACGAGCTGCCCGACGCGCCCAGCGGCGACTGGAAGGCCGACATGCTGGCACTGGGCCGCCAGACCCGCGCCATCATGTACCGGCACCCGTGGCTGACCAGGGTGATGTCGACCGTGTACGGCTTCAGCCCCAACGCCCTGCGCTACCTGGAGCACTGCCTGGACGCCCTGGCGCCGCTCGACGCGCCGGGCGGGGCCAAGATGGAGCTGATCGCGATGGTCAACGGCACCGCCATGATCACCGTCGCGAACGAGCTGGCCATGGCCGAGCGCACGCGTTCGCTGCCGTGGTCCGAGGAGCAGGAGCGGGCCGTGCGCGCCGCCTATCTGGGCCGGCAGGTGGCGAGCGGGGCGTACCCGAGGCTCGCCGAGCTGCTCGCGGAGGCACCGGTTCCGGACGATCCGGACGAGGTCTTCGACCGTGCGATCCGGCGGCTGCTGGACTCGTTCGGCTGACCGGCTGACCGGCTGACCGGCTGACCGGCTGACCGGCTGACTGGCTGACCGGCTCCAGGCGGGCTCCAGGCCGGCTACAAGCTACGAGGCGGGTTACAGAAGCGCGAGCTGTCCCTCCGGGCCCTCTTCCTCCCGGTCCAGCACGGAGGCGGGGCGGCGGGCCGCCTCGGGCGCGGGGAGGACGCCGGCCGCGCGGAGTTCGGCGCGGGTGACCTGCTCCCTTCCGGTCAAGTCCGGTACCTCCGCCTCCAGTTGGGCCTGGAGGGCCAGCACGGTGATCAGCTCGAGGAGCTCGGACGTCCACTCCTGCGGCCAGGCGGCGGGGCGGATCGCCTCCAGGGTGCCGGCTTCCGCCGGGGCGGTGCGGTGCTCGAACCAGAGCTCCAGCACGCGTACCCCGCCCACCCGGTAGTCCCACGCCTCCGCCGGCACGGGTGAGATCCGGCCGCCGTCGCCGACCAGCAGGGCCTCGTCCTCCGCGTCGTACGCCAGCGCGACCGGCCGCGCCGGGAGCGCGGCGCGCACGTAGGGGCGCCGCCCGCCGGGCAGCCGGGGCCGCTCGCCGCCCCGCGCGCCACGCAGTTGGACGTCCCTCATGCGGCGGCCCAGCGCCACGCCCGCCGCCCAGACGGCCGGGTCGGCGGGGAGCGGGACGGCGCACCCGGCGGGGGAGGGGCGGGCGGCGGCCAGCGCCCAGGCCAGCACGTCCTCGGGCGCGACCCCGTGGCCGTACCGCCCGCTCAACAGCGGCAGCAGCCCCGGCGCGAGGTTCGGCTCCCGGCCGCCCGGGCGCCGGTACAGCGGCCGGATACGGCCCGGGCGCCCCGCCGGGGAGCGGCCGTCCGGCAGCGCGGCCGTCACCAGCAGGGCCGGGCCCGGCCCCTGCGGCACGTACCCCTGCTCGACGGCGAACAACTGCCGCTCGTCCGCCACCCGCCACAGCTCCGGGCGGGCCACGTCCAGCAGCCGGTGGTCCGGCAGCAGCCACTGCTCGTCGAACGGTCCATGGGCCAGGCGCACCGGCTCCGGGCACGGCCCCGCCTCCCGCGCCAGCCGCACCGTGCCGGTGCGCTGCCCGGGCAGCGCGGCGACCGAACTCGTGAGCGTACGCGCCCGGCTGGGCCGGAACAGGGCCTCCCGCGTCTCGCCCCCGGCCGCCACCAGCGCCTCCCAGCGGGCCCGCAGGGTGCGCACGTCCGGGGCGACCACCCATGAACGCCCCAGCCGCAGCGGCGCCACGGACCAGGGCATCAGGTCGTCGAGCAGGGGCACATCATCCGTCACCCGCCGCATGCTAGTGACCGCGTTCAGTCCGCCTCCACCGTGACCGTGAAGGAGAACCGGTCGCCCCGGTAGCGGATGCGGGCCACGTCCACCACCCGGCCGTCCTCGTCGTACGTCACGCCCGTGTAGTGGAGGATCGGCGACAGCAGCGGGACCTGGAGCAGCTCGGCCGTCTCCGGGTCCGCGAGCCGCGCCTCCACGGTGTCGGTGATCCGGCTGATCCGTACCCCCACCGCGTCCCGCAGCACCTTCGTCATCGGCCACCGCTCCAGGTCCGCCAGGTCGATCCCGGCCGCGATGTCCGGGCGGACCGCGTTCTCCGCCCAGTTGGTCGGTTCCCCGCTCTCGCCGTCGCAGCGCAGCCGCCGGTACGTGACGACCTCCGTCAGGTCGGGGAAGTGCTCGGTGAGGTCGCCGGGGACCTTGTCCTCGCCGTGGCCGAGAATCGTCGTCCGCTCGCCCGACTGCTGCGCCACGATCGCGTCGATCGAGCCGAGCAGCCGGCGCGGCGCGCTGCGCCGGGCGCCCGGCTCGATGAACGTGCCGCGCCGCCGGTGCCGGCTGATCAGCCCCTCCGCCTCCAGTTCCTTGAGCGCCTGCCGCATGGTCAGCACGCTGACGCCGTAGTGCGCGGCGAGCTGCTCCTCGGTGGGCAGGCGCAGGGACGCGTCCGGCGCGCGGCCGAGTATGGAGGCGCGCAGGGACTGCGAGACCTGGTACCACAGCGGGAGCTTGCGGTTCAGGACCAGCGAGTCGGGGGCGAAGACGGTCACTTTTACTCCGTACCTACTCCGTACTACGGCCGAAAGTGGCGCTCCAGACCCTGCCACACGTCGTCGTAGCCCCGCTGAAGGTGGTCGGCGTTCGCCGCCTGGGCGGTGGCCGTGACCGGCCAGCGCGTCTCGAACATGAAGGCCAGGCCGTCGTCGATCTTCTGGGGCTTCAGCTCGGCGGCGCTCGCCTTGTCGAACGTCTCCCGGTCCGGGCCGTGCGCCGACATCATGTTGTGCAGCGAGCCGCCGCCGGGCACGAACCCTTCGGCCTTCGCGTCGTACGCGCCCTCGATCAGGCCCATGTACTCGCTCATCACGTTGCGGTGGAAGTACGGCGGGCGGAAGGTGTCCTCGCCGACCAGCCAGCGCGGCGCGAAGACGACGAAGTCGACGCCCGCGAGGCCGGGGGTGTCGGACGGCGAGGTGAGCACCGTGAAGATCGACGGGTCGGGGTGGTCGTAGGAGATCGTCCCGATGACGTTGAAGGTGCGCAGGTCGTAGACGTACGGGACGTGGTTGCCGTGCCAGGCGACGACGTCGAGCGGGGAGTGGTCGTACGTCGCGGTCCACAGGTTCCCGCAGAACTTGTTCACCACCTCCACCTCGCCCTCCACGTCCTCGTACGCGGCGACCGGCGCCCGGAAGTCCCGGGGGTTGGCCAGGCCGTTGGCGCCGATCGGGCCGAGGTCCGGGAGCTGGAAGGGCTGGCCGTAGTTCTCGCACACGTACCCGCGCGCGGTCTCGTCGAGCAGCTCCACGCGGAAGCGGACCCCGCGCGGGATCAGGGCCACGTCGCCGGGGCGGGCGGCGAGGATGCCCAGCTCGGTGCGGAGCAGCAGGCCGCCGCGCTCGGGGACGATCAGCAGCTCGCCGTCGGCGTCGCTGAAGACCCGGTCCATGGACGTGTTGGCGTGGTAGAGGTGCACGGCCATGCCGGTGCGCTGGGTGACGTCGCCGTTGCCGCCGAGCGTCCACAGGCCGGCCAGCCAGTCCGTGCCGGGCGCCGGGTCGGGGAGCGGGTTCCAGCGCAGCCGGTTGGGGTCGGGCACGGTCTCGGTGAAGGGCGCGGTGCGCAGGGCGCCGTTGTCGGTGCGCGTGAAGCTCGGGTGCGCGGCCGAGGGGCGGATGCGGTAGAGCCACGAGCGGCGGTTGTGGGCGCGCGGCTCGGTGAACGCGGAGCCGCTGAGCTGCTCGGCGTACAGCCCCAGCGGCGCGCGCTGGGGGGAGTTCCGGCCGAGCGGCAGGGCGCCGGGGACGGCCTCCGAGCTGTGCTCGTTGCCGAAGCCGGAGGCGTACTCCAGCGCCTCGGCGATCTTGTTCGCGTGTTCCCGCGCCTGTTCCCGCGTCTGTCCGGTGCCGTCCATCGTCATCGTCGCCCGCTCCTCGCTCGACCTGCCCCAACGGAATCCTATGGAAGACCGTAGGATTCCGCGCGGCCCGCGTCAACGGGGGGTGGGCCTTGGACGATTCCCGCAAGGCGCCGGTTCCGGTGGCGCGGCGCGGCATCATGGACCCCGTGCCTGAGCCCCCTCCGCTCCGCCGTACGCCCGTGCAGCGGCGCAGCGCCGAGCGCCTGAGCCGGATCCTCGACGCCTGCGCCGAGCTCCTCGAAGAGGCCGGTTACGAGGAGCTGAGCACCCGCGACGTCGCCGTGCGCGCCGGCGTGCCGATCGGATCGGTCTACCGCTTCTTCTCCAACAAGCGCGCCATGGCCGCCGCCCTCGCGCACCGCAACCTCGACCGTTACGCCGAGCGTGTGGCCGCCCGCCTCGCGGCCCGCGAACCGGCCCCGGTCGTCGATGTCGTACTCGACGAGTACCTCGCCATGAAGCGCACCGTCCCCGGCTTCGCGCTGGTCGACTTCGGCGTACCGGCGTCGGCGGAGGATGCCGGGGAGGAGGCCGGGGAGAGAGCCGGGGAGGACGTCCGGGAGGGCCCCGGCGGCGGCCCGGACGGCGACGCGTCCGGCCACCTCGTCAACCACGTCGTCGCCGACCGGATCTGCGGTCTGCTCGCCGCCCACCTCGGCCGCACCGCCGACGACGCGCTGCGCCGCAAGGTGCTCGTGGCCGTCGAGGCCACCGACGCGCTGCTCCAGCTCGCCTTCCGTGCCGGTCCTCCGGGGGACCTGGAGCTGATCGCCGAGACCCGCGCACTGCTGCACGCCTATCTGGCGCCCGTCCTCGCACGCTGAACCATCGCCACCATGCCTACCGGTCGGTATGCTCGGCGGAGTCTGCGCGTCACCGTCAACGCCGCCGCCCCGGGAGGCCCCCATGCCCACCGCCCTCCGCATCTGCCCGCTCTGCGAAGCCACCTGCGGGCTCACCCTCACCATCGACGGCACGCGCGTCACCGGTGCGCGCGGCGACCGGAACGACGTCTTCAGCCAGGGGTTCATCTGCCCCAAGGGCGCGTCGTTCGGCGAACTCGACGCCGACCCGGACCGGCTCCGCACGCCCCTGATACGCGAGGGCGGCGAGTTCCGGGAGGCGACCTGGGACGAGGCGTTCGACCTGGTGGCGCGCCGGCTGCCGCCGCTCGTCGAGCGGTACGGCGCCGACGCCGTCGGGGTCGTCCTCGGCAACCCCAACGTCCACACCATGGCCGGGGCGCTCTACCCGCCCGTCCTGCTGGGCGCCCTGCGCACCCGCAGCCTGTTCACCGCGTCCACGCTCGACCAGATGCCCAAGCACGTCTCCAGCGGGCTGATGTTCGGCGACGCGTTCGCCGTCCCCGTGCCCGACCTGGACAGCACCGCCCACCTGCTGATCATCGGCGCCAACCCGGTCGAGTCCAACGGCAGCCTGTGCACCGCCCCCGACTTCCCCGGCAGGCTCAAGGCGCTGCGCAAACGCGGCGGCACCCTCACCGTCGTCGACCCGCGCCGCACCCGCACCGCGCGCCTCGCCGACCGGCACGTCGCCATCCGCCCCGGCACGGACGCCCTGCTCCTCGCCGCCCTGGTCCACGTGCTGTACGCCGAGGACCTCACCGGCCTCGGGGCGCTCGCCGGGCACGTCGAGGGCGTCGAGGAAGTCGCCGAGGCGGTACGGGAGTTCACGCCCGAGGCGGTCGCCGCCGCGTGCGACGTGGACGCCGCCACCGTCCGGGAGCTGGCCCGCGCACTGGCGGCGGCGCCCTCGGCCGCCGTGTACGGGCGGATCGGCGGCAGCACCGTCCCGTACGGCACCCTCACCAACTGGCTCGTCGACGTCCTCAACGTCCTCACCGGCAACCTCGACCGGCCCGGCGGCGCCCTGTTCCCGCTCTCCGCCACCGCGCCCGCACCGCGCCCGGCGGGCCCCGGCAAGGGCTTCGCGCTGGGCCGCTGGACCAGCCGTGTGTCCGGGCACCCCGAGGCCAAGGGCGAACTTCCCCTGGCCGCCCTTGCGGAGGAGATCGAGACCCCGGGCGAGGGCCGCATCCGCGCGCTCGTCGCCGTCGCCGCAAACCCGGTGCTCTCCGCACCCGACGGCGACCGCCTCGACCGGGCCCTCGGCGCACTGGACTTCATGGTGAGCGTCGACCCGTACCTCAACGAGACCTCCCGCCACGCCGATGTGATCCTGCCCCCGCCGCCGCCCGCCCAGAGCGCCCACTTCGACTTCGCGTTCAACGGCTTCGCCGTCCGCAACCAGGCCCGCTACACCCCCGCGCCCGTGCCCCTGGAGGCGGGCCGCATGGACGAGTGCGAGATCCACGCCCGGCTGATCCTCGCCGTGACCGGCATGCACGGTGCCGACCCGGGCGCCGTCGACGACATGGTCATCGCACGCACCCTCGCCAAGGCCGTCACCGAACCGCACTCACCCGCCCACGGCCAGGACCCCGAGGAGTACGCGGCCCGGCTCACCGGCCGCACCGGCGCCGAGCGGCGGCTGGACCTGATGCTGCGCCTGGGCCCGTACGACCTGACCCTGGACCGGCTCCTGGAACACCCCCACGGCATCGACCTCGGCCCGCTGAAGCCCCGTGTCCCGCAGGTCCTCAAGACCCGCAGCGGGCGGATCGAGCTGCTGCCCGCCCCGATCGCCGCCGACCTTCCCCGGCTGCGCACCGCACTCCGGGAGCGGCCGGCCGAACTCGTCCTCGTCGGCCGCCGCCATCTGCGCTCCAACAACTCCTGGATGCACAACGTCCCCACCCTCAACAGCGGCACCAACACCTGCACCCTCCAGGTCCACCCCGACGACGCGGCCCGCCTCGGTCTCACCGACGGCGCGCCCGCCCGCGTCAAGGCCGAGGGTGGAGAGCTCATGGTCCCGGTGGAGGTCACCGACACCGTACGCAGGGGCGTGGTGAGCCTCCCGCACGGCTGGGGACACGACCGGCCCGGGACGCGCATGACGGTCGCCGCGACACGCCCCGGCGTCAACGTCAACCAGCTCCTCGACGGGACCCGGCTCGACCCCCTGTCGGGCACGGCCGTGCTCAACGGCTTCCCCGTCCACGTATCACCAGCGGGCTGACCTGGGGTTTTGCTCGTATTGCTCACACGTCAACATCTTGTTAAGCGCTGAACGAGGCACCTAACGTCATCCGGACCGCCGCCCCCCGGTGGAGTTCAAGGGTGAACGTTAGGTGTCCTCCATGCTGACAATCCTCGGCTTCGCCATGATCGCGACCTTCCTGGTCCTGATCATGATGAAGAAGATGTCGCCGATCGCGGCGCTCGTCCTCATCCCCGCCCTCTTCTGTGTCCTCGTCGGACAGGGCGCACAGCTCGGCGACTACGTCATCGAAGGCGTCGGCAATCTCGCGCCCACCGCCGCGATGCTGATGTTCGCCATCGTCTACTTCGGCGTGATGATCGACGTCGGCCTCTTCGACCCGATCGTCCGGGGCATCCTGCGCTTCTGCAAGGCCGACCCGATGCGGGTCGTGGTCGGTACGGCGGTGCTCGCCGCGATCGTCTCGCTGGACGGCGACGGCTCGACCACCTTCATGATCACCGTGTCGGCGATGTACCCGCTCTACAAGCGCCTGAAGATGAGCCTGGTCGTGATGACCGGTATCGCCGCCACCGCCAACGGCGTCATGAACACCCTCCCCTGGGGCGGCCCCACCGCCCGCGCGGCCACCGCGCTCAAGCTGGACGCCGGCGACATCTTCGTACCGATGATCCCGGCCCTCGGCGTCGGACTCCTCTTCGTCTTCGCCCTCGCGTACGTGCTGGGGCGGCGTGAGCGCAAGCGCCTCGGCTACCTGACGCTGGACGAGGTCCTGGAGCCGCAGTCCGAGACCGTGCTGGTCAAGGCCGGCGGGGGAGAGGACCGTCCCAAAGCGGCGGCGGGCGGCGCCGGTGCCGGACCGGACTCCGGCGACGGCTTCCAGGGGCTCGACCCGAACCGCCCCACTCTCCGCCCCAAGCTGTACTGGTTCAACGCGGCCCTCACCGTGGCCCTGCTCACCGCCATGATCATGGAGGTGCTGCCCATCCCGGTGCTGTTCCTCATCGGCGCGGCCCTCGCCCTCACGGTCAACTTCCCGCACATGCCCGACCAGAAGGCCCGCATCGCCGCCCACGCCGACAACGTCCTCAACGTCGCCGGCATGGTCTTCGCCGCCGCCGTCTTCACCGGCGTCCTCACCGGCACCGGCATGGTCAAGCACATGGCCGACTGGCTCGTCGGCGCCATCCCCGACGCCATGGGCCCGCACATGGCGCTCGTCACCGGCCTGCTGAGCCTGCCGCTGACGTACTTCATGTCCAACGACGGCTTCTACTTCGGCGTCCTGCCCGTCCTCGCCGAGGCCGGCGCCGCGCACGGCGTCTCCCCGCTGGAGATCGCCCGCGCCTCACTCGTGGGCCAGGCCCTGCACATGTCCAGCCCGCTCGTGCCCGCCGTGTACGTCCTGGTCGGCATGGCCAAGGTCGAGTTCGGCGACCACACCCGGTTCACCGTGAAGTGGGCCGCGCTCACCTCGCTGGTGGTGCTCGGCGCCGGAATGCTCTTCGGGATCATCTAGGTGAAGCGGTACTGGCTGCTGCGCCTCGTCATCGCCTTCGGCTTCGCGCAAGGGGCGGTGTCGATGGCGCGGCCCGCCGTTTCGTACCGCGCCCTCGCGCTGGGCGCGGACGAACGCGCGATCGGGGTCATCGCCGGGGTGTACGCGTTGCTCCCGCTGTTCGCGGCCGTACCGCTGGGCCGCAGGACCGACCGGGGGCGGTGCGCGCCCCTGCTGCCCGTCGGGGTGGTGCTGATCGCGGGCGGCTGCGCGCTCAGCGGGACGGCGGGCTCCCTGGTGTGGATGGCGGCGTGGAGCGGCGTCATGGGGCTCGGTCACCTGTGCTTCGTGATCGGCGCCCAGTCCCTGGTGGCCCGCCAGTCCGAGCCGGCCGAACAGGACCGCAACTTCGGGCACTTCACCATCGGCGCCTCGCTCGGGCAGCTCGTGGGGCCGGTCGCGGCCGGGCTGCTCATCGGCGGCGACATGGGCCGCAGCAGCGCCCTCGCGCTCGTTGCCGCGGCCGCCGTCGCCGCCGTGTCCCTCACGTCCCTCTGGCGCATAGAGCACCGCGACGAAAACCGGCTCCACGCGCGCGTGGAGCGGGACAAGGTGCCCGTCCACCGCATCCTCCGTACGCGCGGAGTGCCCGCCGGGATCTTCATCAGCCTCGCCGTGCTGTCCGCGACCGACATCCTCACCGCCTACCTGCCGGTGATCGGCGAGCACCGCTCGATCGCCCCCGCCACCGTCGGCCTGCTGCTGAGCCTGCGCGCCGCCGCCACCATCGCCTGCCGGCTGGTCATGACCCCGATGATCCGGCTGCTCGGCCGTACGGCGCTGCTGACCGTGACGTGTCTGCTCGCGGGCCTGCTGTGCGCGGGCATCGCGCTGCCCGTCCCCGTGTGGGCGCTCGCCGTGATGCTGGCCGTGCTGGGGTTCTGCCTGGGGGTCGGCCAGCCGCTGTCGATGACGACCGTGGTCCAGGCGGCCCCCGACGAGGCCCGCTCCACGGCCCTCGCCCTGCGCCTGACGGGCAACCGGCTCGGCCAGGTCGCGGCGCCCGCGTCCGCCGGGCTGATCGCCGGCCTGGGCGGCACGGCCGCCCCGTTCGTCATGCTGGGCGCCCTGCTCCTCGCGGCGGCGGGCCTGGGCGTCCGGGTGGGCCGGGCGCCGGGGACGGACCCGGCCCGCGCGGGGAAGGGACGCCGCAGGGCGCGTCAGGGCGCGTGATCCTGGGCGCGCGGGACGCCGGGCGCGTACAGGGGGCGTGATCCTGGGCGCGCGGGACGCCGGGCGCGTCAGGGGGCGTGATCCCGGTCGTCCGGCGCGGGCGTGCCGAGGAGCGTCCGGGCGTGGCCGATCAGCCCCTCCAGGGCCACGTCGAACGCCGCGTCCGCGCGGCCGGCGCCGACCGCCGTCAGGGCGCGGGCGAGCTGCGGGGTAGGGGAGTCCTCGGGCAGCTCCCACATCGTCTCGGGGGCGGCCAGGTCCAGAGCGGAGCCCAGGACCAGGTTCTCCAGGCCGGTGAGGACCGGCATGACGTCTGCTACCGCGAACCCGGCGCCGAGCAGCAGGCCGACGGCCCGCTCGTACTGCTCCAGCACCTTCGGCGCGCGTACCGGTGACGTCGTCAGCAGCGGGATCACGCGCGGGTGCGCGGCGAAGGCGGCGCGGTAGGAGCGCGCCCAGGCGGCCAGCGCGGCGTCCCAGGGCTCCAGGTCCAGCGTCCGCGAGTCGATCGCCTCGCAGATCCGCTCGCGCATCAGCTCGACGATGCCGTCCCTGCCGTCCACGTGGTGGTACACCGAGCCCGTCTGCGTACCGAGCCGCCGGGCGATCTGCGGCACGCTGAACTCACCCTGCTCGTCGACCAGTTCCAGCGCCGTCGTCGTGATGCGTGCCCGGTCGAGCAGCGGTGTGCGCGGCCGTCCCATTGCCAGCTCCTGTCGTCGGGTCTTCCCGGATGCCCTGATGGAGGCTACATTGCCGAAACCGAAAGCCTTTAGGTTTCCGCTCGTGGCTTCCCGCGGCTTTCGGTTCCCCCCTTGTTCGCAGCCCCGCTTCCGCTTGCAGAAGGGCTCGTCCACGCCCATGTCCGTGACCTCCAAGGCCTCCCCGCCCAGAGCCGGGCAGCAGCCCGCGCCCGGCCGGCTCCGCACCGGCACACTCGGCACCGCCGACATCGCCTTCTTCGTCGTCTCCGCCGCCGCCCCGCTCACCGTCATGGCGGGCGTGGCGCCCATCGCCATCGTGCTGGGCGGCATCGGTGCCCCCGTCGCCTACCTGATCGCCGGCATCACCCTGACCGTCTTCGCCGTCGGGTTCACCACCATGAGCCGCCACGTCCGCAGCGGCGGCGCCTTCTACGCGTACATCACCCAGGGCCTCGGCAAGCCCGTCGGCATCGGCGCCGCGCTGCTCGCCGTGGTCGGCTACAACGGCATGGAGATCGGCGTGTACGGGCTGCTCGGCAGCGCCACGGCCGACACCGCCCACGCCCTGTGGGGCGTCGACATCCCCTGGCTGCCCATCACGCTCGCCGGGCTGGTCCTCATCTGGTACGGCGGCTACCGCTCCATCGACTTCGGCGCCAAGGTCCTCGGCGTCCTCCTCGTCGCCGAGACCGGGATACTCGTCCTCCTCGCGGGCGGCGTGCTGCTCAAGGGCGGCGCCGACGGGCTGTCCCTGGCCTCCCTCGCCCCGGACAGCTTCCTCGTCCCCGGCACCGCCGCCGTCCTCGCGTTCGCCTTCATCGCCTTCACCGGGTTCGAGTCCACGGTGATCTACCGCCGGGAGGCCCGCGACCCCGCCCGTACCGTCCCCCGTGCCACCTACATCGCCGTCTGCTTCCTCGGGGTGTTCTACGCGTTCATCGTGTGGGCCGTGATCCAGGCCTTCGGCGACGCGCAGGTCGTCAAGGCGGCGGCCGATGACCCCGGCGGGCTGTTCTTCGCCGCCATCACCACCTACGTGGGCGCGTGGGCCGCCGACCTGATGCACATCCTGATCGTGACCAGCATCCTCGCCTCACTGCTGGCCTTCCACAACGCGATCAACCGCTACAGCCTCGCCCTCGCCGAGGAGGGCGTGCTGCCCGCGTCCCTCGCCAAGGTGCACCCCCGGCACGGCTCCCCGTACCTGGCCGGAGCCGCGCAGACCGTCCTCGGGCTGGCCGTCGTGCTCGCCTTCGCGCTCGCCGGAGCCGACCCGTACACACAGCTCCTGCTCTGGGTGAACACCCCCGGCGGCATCGGGCTGATGGCGCTCCAACTGCTCGCCGCCATCGCCATCCCCTGCTACTTCCGCCGCGTCCCGCACGACGAGGGGGTCGTCCGTACGCTCATCGCGCCGGTGACCGCCGCCGTGCTCCTCGCCGCCGCGATCGGACTCGTCGTGTCCAAGATCGACCTCTTCACCGGCGCGTCCGCCACCGTCAACACCGTGCTCGTCGCCGTCGTCCCCGCCGTCTTCCTCCTCGGCCTGCTGCTCGCCGCCCGGCTTCGCCGCAGCCGCCCCGAGGTGTACGCGAGGTTCGCCGAAGAGCCCACATCGTCCCCCGACTGAGGAGTCCTTCCGTGCCCGCAGCCGACCTCGTCCTCACCGGCGCCAAGGTCCGCACCCTCGACCCCGGCCACCCGCACGCCACCGCCGTCGCCGTACGCGACGGGCTGATCGCCGCCGTCGGCGACGCCTCCGTCGTACGCGACTGGACGGGCCCCGGCACCGAGACCATCGACCTCGCCGGGGCCACCCTCACCCCCGGCCTCACCGACTCCCACAGCCACCCCGTGTGGGGCCTGGAGATGGCCACCGGCCTCGACCTGTCCACGGTCACCGACCTGGACGGGCTGCTGGCCGCGCTGCGCGGCGCCGGGCGCACCGGCGGCTGGGTCGTCGCGTACGGACTCGACCACAACGCCTTCGGCGGCCGCCCCGTCGACCGCGCCCTCATCGAGGAGGCGGTGCCCGGCGCCCCCGTCTTCATCCGGCTGTACGACGGCCACTCCGCCCTCGCCAACGGAGCCGCCCTGGAGGCCGCCGGGATCGACGGGCCCCGCGCCTTCGCCCAGCGCTCCGAGGTCGTGTGCGACGACACCGGCCGGCCCACCGGCCACCTCGTCGAGCACGCGGCCATGGCCCTGGTCACGGCCGTGATGCCCAAGCCGTCGTACGGCGAACGGCGCGCCCGGCTCGTCGAGTTGCTGTCCGCGATGGCCGCCACCGGGCTGACCGGCGCGCACGTCATGGACCTCGGTGACGGTGACGTACCCGATCTGCTGGCCGCCGTCGAGGAGTCGGAGGACCTGCCGCTGCGGCTGCGGCTGGCCCCCTGGTGCATGCCGGGGGCCGACGAGGAGGAGCTGGACGAGCTGATCGCCCTCCAGCGGTCGCGCGGCCGGAACTGGCTGGTCGGCGGGGTGAAGTTCTTCATGGACGGCACCGTCGAGGGCGGCACGGCGTGGCTGGAGCACGCCGACTGCCACGGCCAGGGCACCGAGGCGTTCTGGCCGGACCCGGCCGCCTACAGCGCGGCCGTGCGCAAGCTGCACGCGGCCGGGGTGCGCACCGCCACGCACGCGATCGGCGACGCCGCCGTGCGGCACGTCCTGGACACCGTCGCGTCCCTGGGGGAGGGCGGCCGGCTCGCGCACCGCATCGAGCACATCGAGACCGTCCCGGACGACCAGCTCGCCCGGTTCGCCGGACTGGGCGTCATCGCCTCGATGCAGCCGCCGCACACCGCGTACACCCGCGCCGACCGCACCGACGAGTGGTCCAGGCGGCTCGGCGGCGAACGGGCCGCCCGCGCCTGGCGCTGCCGTGACCTGCGGGACGCCGGGGCGTACCTGGCGCTCGGCTCGGACTGGCCGATCGCCCACTACGACGCCCGGCAGGTGCTCGCCACGGCCCGTGCCCCGCGCGGCGCGGCGGCCGGCGGCCGGGGACTGACCGGCCTGATGGCGCTGGAGGGCTGCACGACCCACGCGGCGGTCGCGGCCGGCGAGCAGGCGGTGGCGGGCCGGATCGCGCCGGGACTGCGCGCCGACCTCACGGCGTTCGCGGTGGACCCGGTCGACGCGCCCGCCGACGAGGTCGCGGACGCGCCGGTCCGGCTGACGGTCTCCTTGGGCCGGGTGACGCATCAGCGGCCCTGACGGTCTCCCCGGCCGGGTGACGCATCAGCGGCCCTGACGGCGACCGACGCCCGGATCCGGCCGAATCCGGTGTTTCGGCCGGACCGCGCGGCGGTGGGCTGCCAGAGTGATCGGCGCTCACGCACTCCCCGCACGGAAGGGCCCCGCCATGCCGACCCTCACCACCACCCGCGCCCGCCTGGCCGTGACCACGGCGACCGTCCTGCTCGCGGCCGGCGCCCCCGCCGCGTACGCGACCCTCGGCGACCAGGACCCCGGTGCGACGGCCACCGCCCGTGGCGCGGCCTACCTGGAGACCCGCCTGTTCTTCGGGACCGAGCGGCCCGACGGCGGCCCGGACGTCACGGACCAGCAGTTCATGGCGTTCGTCGACCGCGAGGTCACGCCCGCCTTCCCGGAGGGGCTGACCGTGCAGGACGGGCGCGGGCAGTGGCGGGACGCGAGCGGCCGGATCGAGCGGGAGCGGTCCTACGAGCTGATCCTGCTGTACCCGGCGGCGGAGGCCAAGGCCCGCGATCCGAGGATCGAGCGCATCCGCGCCGCCTACCAGCGCGCTTTCGGACAGGAGTCGGTGGCCCGCCTCGATGAACGGACCTCCGTGGACTTCTGATGTGATGGGGTCGCTCTGTGACGTGGTCGGCCCCGCACCCCCTGGCGCCCGAAAACTACCACCGCTAGTTTGGTGCGGACGACCACGCGGCACCAGCTCCGAAGGCCCACGAAGGAGAAGCGGATGAAGGCCCACGACGGGATGTACATCGGCGGGGCGTGGCGGCCCGCCGCCGGCACCGACACCATCGCCGTGGTGAACCCGGCGGACGAGCAGGTCATCGCCCATGTCCCGGCAGGCACCGCCGAGGACGTGGACGCCGCGGTACGCGCCGCCCGCGCCGCCTTCCCGGCGTGGGCCGCCACCGCGCCCGCCGAGCGGTCCGCCCGGCTCACCGCCCTGCGCGACGCGCTCGCCGCGCGCCAGGAGGAGATAGCCGAGACCGTGACGGCGGAGCTGGGCGCGCCGCAGCAGCTCGCCCAGCAGGTGCACGCCGGCCTGCCGGTCCTGATCGCCGGCACCTACGCCGAGATGGCGGCCACGTACCCGTTCGAGGAGAAGGTGGGCAACTCCACCGTGCTGCTCGAACCGGTCGGCGTGGTGGGCGCGATCACGCCCTGGAACTACCCGCTGCACCAGGTCGTCGCCAAGGTGGCGCCCGCCTTGGCCGCCGGGTGCACCGTCGTCCTCAAGCCCGCCGAGGACACGCCCCTGACCGCCCAGCTCTTCGCCGAGGCCGCGCACGAAGCCGGCCTGCCCGCCGGGGTGTTCAACCTGGTGACCGGCCTCGGACCGGTCGCCGGGCAGGCGCTGGCCGAGCACGACGGCGTGGACCTGGTGTCCTTCACCGGCTCCACCGCGGTCGGCAAGCGGATCGGCGCGCTCGCGGGCGGTGCCGTCAAGAAGGTCGCCCTGGAGCTCGGCGGCAAGTCCGCCAACGTCATCCTGCCCTCCGCCGACCTGGCCAAGGCGGTCCAGACCGGCCTCGCCAACGCGCTGTCCAACTCGGGCCAGCGGTGCAGCGCGCTGACCCGGGTCCTGGTGCACACGGACCAGTACGACGAGGCCGTGGCCATCGCCGCGGAGGCCGTCGCCAAGTACACCCCGGGCGACCGGATCGGACCGATGGTCAACGCCAAGCAGTTGGAGCGCGTGCGCGGTTACATCCGCAAGGGCGTCGAGGAGGGCGCGCGGCTCGTCGTGGGCGGCACCGAGGCGCCCCTCGACCGGGGCTACTACGTCAGCCCGACGGTCTTCGCGGACGTCACACCGGATATGACCATCGCCCAGGAGGAGATCTTCGGGCCGGTCGTCTCGTTCCTGAGGTACGAGGACGAGGAGGACGCCCTGCGGATCGCCAACGGCACCGTGTACGGCCTCGCGGGCGCGGTCTGGGCCGGCGACGAGGCGGAGGCCGTCGCGTTCGCGCGCCGCATGGAAGCCGGCCAGGTCGACATCAACGGCGGCCGGTTCAACCCGCTCGCCCCCTTCGGCGGCTACAAGCAGTCGGGCGTCGGACGCGAACTCGGCGCGCACGGCCTCGCCGAGTACCTCCACACCAAGTCCCTCCAGTTCTGAGCCAGCCCCGCTGAGTCGAAGGAATCCGATCGTGGTCCGCGCCGCCGTCCTGCCCGCCATAGGTGCTCCGCTGGAGATCACCGGCATCGAACTCCCGGAACCCGGCCCCGGCAGGGTGAGGGTCCGCCTCGCCGCCGCCGGTGTCTGCCACTCCGACCTGTCCCTCTCCAACGGCACCATGCGGGTGCCCGTCCCCGCCGTCCTCGGCCACGAGGGCGCCGGCACCGTCGTCGCCGTCGGCGAGGGTGTCACCCATGTCGCCCCCGGCGACGGTGTCGTCCTCAACTGGGCGCCGTCCTGCGGCTCCTGCCACCACTGCGGGCTCGGCGAGGTGTGGCTGTGCGCCGACGCCCTCACCGGTGCCAGCAGCGTCCACGCCATCACCGAGGACGGCACGGAACTCCACCCGGGCCTGAACGTCGCCGCGTTCGCCGAGGAGACCGTCGTCGCCGCGAACTGCGTGCTGCCCGTCCCCGACGGCGTGCCGCTCACCGACGCGGCCCTGCTCGGCTGCGCCGTCCTCACCGGCTACGGGGCGATTCACCACTCGGCACGCGTGCGTGAGGGCGAGTCGGTCGTCGTGTTCGGCGTCGGCGGGGTGGGCCTCGCCACCCTCCAGTCGGCCCGGATCGCCGGCGCGGGGACGATCATCGCCGTGGACGTGTCGCCCGAGAAGGAGGCGCTCGCCCGGCAGGCCGGTGCCACCGAGTTCGTGGTCGCCTCCGAGACCACCGCCAAGGAGGTGCGCAAGCTCACCGGCGGCCAGGGCGCCGACGTGGCGGTCGAGTGCGTCGGCCGTGCCGCCACCATCCGTACCGCCTGGGACTCCACCCGGCGCGGTGGCCGCACCACGGTCGTCGGCATCGGCGGCAAGGACCAGCAGGTGACCTTCAACGCCCTGGAGATCTTCCACTGGGGCCGCACGCTCTCCGGCTGTGTCTACGGCAACTCCAACCCGGCCGAGGACCTCCCCGTCCTCGCCGGGCACATCCGCGCCGGGCGCCTCGACCTGGGCGCGCTCGTCACCGACCGGATCGCGCTGGAGGGCATCCCGGCGGCGTTCGAGAACATGATCGCGGGCAAGGGCGGGCGCGCGCTGGTCGTCTTCTAGACCGTCCCCGCGCCCCCGTCGGAACACCCCGGCCGCCACCCGCGCCCGGGGTGTTCGCGCTGCCCAGAAGCGTGTACGGGCCAGTGAAGGCGGGCCGGTACGGGCCGGTGAGGGCGGCCGGTACGGGCCGGTGAGGGCGGCCGGGTCGGGCTGGTGAGGGCGGCCGAAAACTGTGACCGTACGGGCCGTTGACCGACGTACCAGCCGGTCGGTACGGTCCCCGACAACTTCACGGCGCCGCCCCCCTCCCGTCCCCCGCACCCAATCGGAGTGTGCTCGCATGGACACGGCACCTTCCCCCGCCTCACCCACCTCCGCCCCCGACAGCTCGCGCCGGCGCAGAGTGGCCACCGCGGCCGCGCTCGCCTCCGCCGTCGAGTGGTACGACTACTTCGTCTTCGGCATCGCCGCGGCCCTCGTCCTCGGCGACCTGTACTTCCCGTCCGGCAGCCCGTCCGCCGGGGTCCTCGCCGCCTTCGCGACCTTCGCCGTCGGCTTCCTCGCCCGCCCGATCGGCGGGATCGTCGCGGGCCAGCTCGGCGACAAGCGGGGCCGCAAGCCGATGCTCGTCCTGGCGCTCACCCTGATGGGCGTCGCCACCGCCGGAATCGGCCTCCTGCCCACGTACGAGACGATCGGCGTCGCCGCCCCGCTGCTGCTCGTCCTCTTCCGCGTCCTCCAGGGCATCGCCGTCGGCGCCCAGTGGGGCGGCGCGATGCTCATGGCCACCGAGTACGCCCCCGAGGGCAAGCGGGGCCTGTACGGCAGCCTCGTCCAGCTCGGCGTCCCGATCGGTGTGGTCACCGCCAACACCGTGTTCCTGGTCGCCGGGGCGTTCACCAGCGATCAGGCGTTCGCCGCCTGGGGCTGGCGGGTGCCGTTCTTCGTCGGTTTCCTGGTCCTCGGCCTCGCCTGGTACATCCACACCCGCGTGGAGGAGACCCCCGAGTTCAAGGCGGCCGAACGGGCCCTGTCGGAGCGGGAGAAGAGCGAGGCCCGGTCGCCGCTCGGCACCATCCTGCGCAAGCACCTCGGCACGGTCTTCCTCGCCGGCGGCTCCTTCGCCGTCAACACCGCGACCTTCTACATCATCATCACCGGCGTGCTGGACTACGCGACCCGCGAGCTCGACATGAAGCGCAGCGCCGTCCTGATGGTGTCCCTCTGCGTCAGCCTCACCCAACTGGTGCTGATACCCGCCGCGGCGGCCCTCTCGGACCGCATCGGACGGCTGCGGATCTACGCGCTCGGCGCGGTCGGGCTGCTGGTGTGGGCGGTCCCCATGTTCCTGCTCATCGACACCAAGTCGCTGCTGTGGCTGGCCGTCGGCACGTTCGTCACGAGCTGCTTCCTCAGCATCATGTACGGGCCGCAGGCGGCGCTGTTCGCCGAGCTGTTCACGGCGGAGATGCGCTACACCGGCGCCTCGCTGGGCTACCAGATCGCCGCGGTGTTCGGCGGCGGCCTGGCGCCGTTCGTCATGGTGCTGCTGCTGGAGGCGACCGGAACGTCGATGGCCGTCTCCGCCTACATCATGGGCCTCGCCGTCATCGCGCTGGTCTCCATCAAGGTCCTGGCCTCCCGGGCCGCGGCCGCCGCTCGCCAGCGGCCACCCGCCGCTCACTAGCGGCGCCCGCGCTCCCGGCCGCCTCCGTTCCGCTACGGCCGGGAGCGCGACGCCCGTACGGCCTCGTACTGCACCGCCAGTCCGTCCAGCAGCGCCCGCAGGCCCGTCTCGAAGGCGCCCTCGTCCACCTGCGTCTGGTGTTCGGCGAGCAGGTGCGCCTGGCCCAGGTGGGGGTAGTCGGCCGGGTCGTACGCCGTCTCGTCGTCGACGAAACCGCGCGCGAAGGAGCCGAGGGCCGAGCCGGTGATGAAGTACCGCATCAGCGCGCCGATGTGGGTGGCCTGGGCCGGGGGCCAGCCCGCGCGGACCATCGCGCCGAAGACGGCGTCGGCGACCCGGAGGCCGGCGGGCCGGCGGCCGGGGCCGCGGGCGAGGACCGGGACGATGTTGGGGTGGTCGGTGAGGGCCGCCCGGTAGGAGACGGCCCAGTCGTGCAGCGCCGTGCGCCAGTCCCGGCCGTCGTCCTCGGCGAACATCGACAGGTCGACCTTGGCGCTCACGGAGTCCGCGACCGCCTCCAGGATCTCGTCCTTCGTGCGGAAGTGGTTGTAGAGCGACGGCCCGCTGACGCCCAGTTCGGCGGCGAGGCGCCGGGTCGAGACCGCGTCCAGTCCCTCCGCGTCCACGAGAGCACCGGCGGTCGCGACGATGCGGTCTCGGCTGAGGAGGGGCTTGCGCGGTCGGGCCATGCGGCACATAGTAGGCGTGGCACAAGAAACTAGCAGTGATAGTTAAAGTGGGGTGTCCGCGCGTGAACCTGGAACCGAGCGAGGAGCAGGCGGCGGTCCGGCAGCTCGCCGAGGACTTCGTCAAGCGCGAGATCGCCCCGCACGTCATCGAGTGGGACCGCGCCGAGAACGTCGACAGATCGATCGTCAAGAAGCTCGGCGCGCTCGGCTTCCTCGGCCTCACCATCCCCGAGGAGTACGGCGGCTCGGGCGGCGACCACCTCGCGTACTGCCTCGTCACCGAGGAACTGGGGCGCGGCGACTCGTCCGTGCGCGGCATCGTGTCCGTCTCGCTGGGCCTCGTGACCAAGACCATCGCGGCCTGGGGCGACGAGGACCAGAAGCGGCACTGGCTGCCCAGGCTCACCGCCGGTGACGCGATCGGCTGCTTCGGCCTCACCGAGCCCGGCACCGGCTCCGACGCCGGCAACCTCACCACCCGGGCCGTGCGCGACGGCGGCGACTACGTCATCAACGGCACCAAGATGTTCATCACCAACGGCACCTGGGCCGACGTGGTGCTCCTCTTCGCCCGCACCAACGACCGCCCCGGCCACCGGGGCGTGTCCGCCTTCCTCGTCCCCGCCGACACCCCCGGCCTGACCCGCCGCACCATCCACGGCAAGCTCGGCCTGCGCGGCCAGGCCACCGCCGAGCTGGTGCTGGAGGACGTCCGGGTGCCCGCCTCCGCGCTCCTGGGCCCGGAGGGCAAGGGCTTCTCCATCGCCATGTCCGCGCTCGCCAAGGGCCGCATGTCGGTCGCCGCCGGGTGCGTCGGCATAGCCCAGGCCGCACTGGACGCCGCCGTGCGGTACGCGGGGGAGCGCGAGCAGTTCGGCAAGCCGATCGCCTCGTACCAGCTCGTCCAGGAGCTGATCAGCGACATATCCGTCGACGTGGACGCGGCGCGGCTGCTGACCTGGCGGGTCGCCGATCTCGTCGACCGGGGCGAGGAGTTCGCCACCGCCGCCTCCAAGGCCAAGCTCTTCGCCTCCGAGGCCGCCGTGCGCTCGGCCAACAACGCCCTCCAGGTCTTCGGCGGTTACGGCTACATCGACGAGTACCCGGTCGGCAAACTGCTGCGGGACGCGCGCGTGATGACCCTCTACGAGGGCACCAGCCAGATCCAGAAGCTCATCATCGGCCGGGCGCTGACCGGGGTGTCCGCGTTCTAGGAGACCGCTTCAGTACGGGTCCTGAGTACGGGTCCTGAGTACGGGAGCGGATGTGGGCCGGGCCACAGCCCGCGCATCCTTGCCCGCATGAGTGACACACCGGTCAAGCAGCAGAACACGGCCGCCTACTACGGCCAGGCCGTGGCCTCCTTCGCGATCGCCCTGGGCGCGGTGGCCATCGGCATCTTCAACCTGGACGCCGACGCCTGGGTGCGCGCCTTCCTCGGCATCGCGGTCCTCTACCTCACGACCTCCGCCTTCACCCTCGCCAAGGTCGTCCGCGACCGGCAGGAGGCCGGGCAGATCGTCAGCCGGGTCGACCAGGCCCGGCTCGAGAAGCTGCTCGCCGAGCACGACCCGTTCCAGAAGCTCTAAGCGCTTGCTCACTGTCGGGGTATGGTGTTCGTCCTTGGACACCGGAAGGTCCTGGACACCGGAAGGGGCGAACGATGAGCACGGCGGAGGAAACGGCCGGCGGCGAGGACACGCCGTGGGACGAGGTGACCCCTGACGCGGCCAGGCGGCTGCTCGTCGCCGCCGTCGAGGCCTTCGCCGAGCGCGGCTACCACGCCACCACCACCCGCGACATCGCGGGCCGGGCCGGGATGAGTCCGGCCGCGCTCTACATCCACTACAAGACCAAGGAAGAGCTGCTCCACCGGATCAGCCGCATCGGCCACGTGAAGGCCCTGGAGATCCTGGAGGCGGCCGCCGACGGCCCCGGAACCGCCGCCGAGCGGCTCGCCGACGCCGTACGCTCCTTCGTCCGCTGGCACGCCGGACGCCGCACCACCGCGCGCGTGGTCCAGTACGAACTCGACTCCCTCAGCGACGAGCACCGCGCCGAGATCTTCGAGCTGCGCCGCAAGAGCGACGCCGCCGTGCGCCGCATCATCAACGAGGGCGTGGCGGCGGGCGAGTTCGACGTCCCGGACGTCTCCGGCACCACCCTCGCCGTGCTCTCGCTCTGCATCGACGTGGCCCGCTGGTTCAGCACCGGGGGGCGCCGGACGCCCGACGAGGTCGGCGCGCTCTACGCCGACCTCGTGCTGCGCATGGTGGGCGCCGGGGCCCCCGGGGGCGCTCAGAAGTAGTAGCGGGACACCGACTCGGCGACGCACACCGGCTTGTCGCCGCCCTCGCGCTCCACCGTCACCACGGCCGTCACCTGCACACCGCCGCCCGCGTCGGTGACGTCCTTGAGGAGGGCCGTCGCCCGCAGCCGCGACCCGACCGGCACGGGGGCGGGGAACCGGACCTTGTTCGCCCCGTAGTTGACGCCCATCTTCATCCCCTCGACCCGCATGATCTGGGGTACGAGGAGGGGGAGCAGCGACAGCGTCAGGTACCCGTGCGCGATGGTCGTGCCGAACGGCCCCGCCGCGGCCCGCTCCGGATCCACGTGGATCCACTGGTGGTCGCCCGTGGCCTCGGCGAACAGGTCGATCCGCTTCTGCTCGATCTCCAGCCAGTCGCTGTGCCCCAACTGCTCGCCGACCGCGCCGCGCAGCTCGTCGGCGGACGTGAAGATCCTCGGCTCTGCCATGTCCCGGCTCCCTGACTCTCGATGTCTAAGCGCTTGCTCAGCATGCTGGGGCGGGTGCTGTCCTGTCAACGGACCGCCGGGAGGCGACCAGTAGGGTTCGAGGGGTGCCGCAGATTCCAGAGAAGATCCACGAGCTCACCGTCGGCCAGCTCTCCGCGCGCAGCGGGGCGGCCGTCTCGGCCCTGCACTTCTACGAGTCCAAGGGCCTCATCAGCAGCCGCCGCACCAGCGGGAACCAGCGCCGTTACGGCAGGGACGCGCTGCGCCGCGTCGCCTTCGTCCGCGCCGCGCAGCGCGTGGGCATCCCGCTCGCGACGATCAGGGAGGCCCTCGCGCAACTCCCTGAGGAGCGCACGCCCAACCGGGAGGACTGGGCGCGCCTGTCCGAGGCGTGGCGCTCGGAGCTGGACGAGCGGATCAAGCAGCTCGGCCGGTTGCGGGACCACCTCACCGACTGCATCGGGTGCGGCTGTCTCTCGCTGGAGACGTGCGTGCTGTCCAACCCGGACGACGTCTTCGGTGAGCGCATGACAGGCTCGCGCCTCCTGCCCGAACGGCGCCGGCCGGCGGAGCGGGAGGCGCGCTGAACCGGCGAGGCTCAGCCCTCCGGGGGCAGGCCGGGCTCGGTCATCCCCGGCAGGGACCGGCCGGCTCCGGTGGGGGCGGCCTCGGGCGGGCCCGGCTCGGTCATGCCGGGGCGCCCGAACAACAGGTCGTAGCCGGGCGGAAGCTGGAGCAGTATCCGGCGCATCAGGTCCTCGTCCGCCGTGTCGGCCACGACGCTGAGGACGGCGCCGATGTCCCACTTGGCCGTCTCCTCGGTGGCGCCCTCGATCCACGCGGCCGTGGCGCGCACGAACCGGTCGGGCCCGAGGGGTTCGGCGGCGGGGAGCGGGTTGAGCAGCACCAGGGCGCAGGTCTCCGGCAGGCCGGCGGCCAGCTCGGCCCGCTCGTTGCCCACGAGGTGTGCGCCCAGCAGGGCCAGGACGACGCGGGCGGCCCGGTCGGCCTCCCGCCGGGAGGGGTATTCGCCGCGTTCTTGCACCGCGGCCAAGAACGCGTCCCACTGCATGCGCATCTTTCTCCCTCGGCCTCGTTCGATGGGCATGGGCGGGGCCGGGCCGGAAAGGACCCGTCCCCGCCCATCATGCGGTGCGGCGGGCCGGATCAGCCGCTGATCTGCTTGCGGTCGCTGCCGCCGCTGATCTCGATCTTGCGCGGCTTGGCCTGCTCGGCGACCGGGACCCGCAGGGTCAGGACACCCATGTCGTAGGACGCCTCGATCCGGTCGGTGTCCAGCGTCTCGCCGAGGAAGAGCTGGCGGCTGAACGTGCCGGACGGCCGCTCGGCGATCACCATCTCGGCCTCACCCTCCGGAGTGGTGCGGCGCTCGGCCTTGACGGTGAGCACATTGCGCTCGACATCCAGGTCGATGCTGTCGGGGGTGACGCCCGGCAGGTCGAGCTGGACGACGAAGGTGTCCCCTTCCCGGTAGGCGTCCATCGGCATGGCCGCCGGGTGGGCGCTGGTGCCCAGCAAGCGCTCGGTGAGCCGGTCGAGCTCACGGAAGGGGTCGGTCCGCATCAGCATCATCGGTCCCTCCTTGCGTACTCACGGATGCTGCTGACCGTCTGCCTTTTTTCTTATAACTCCCCGGGCCAAAGTTGACAAGAGGGGGCTCAAGAAAACTCACTCGTACTCGGTGCCGCCCTTCCGGGTGAGGTAGGCCGGGCTGACCGCCTTGGCGATCGCCCGCCCGCCGACCACCGGGCTGTACCGCTCCGTGGCCGGGCGGATGACCACGCCCTCGCGCAGATGCAGCTCCCGCCCCGAGACCGTCTCGCGGCCGGTGGCCAGCTCCAGGACCTTCGCGATGTCGTACGGCCCCGCGTACAGCCGGGGCACCAGCGGCAGCTCACCCGTCGGCAGCTCGGCCGGGTCCAGCCAGCGCAACCGGCCGTCGATCTCGGCCGACACGTCGAAGACCGCGTAACCCAGCTCCTCGCTCCGGCCGTTCGCGCCGTACCCGAGGTCCTGCACGCCGGCGCCGTACACCTCGCCGAACACCCCGACCCGGGTCGCGCCCAGCGCTGCGGCGAGCCGCGCGGCGACCGCCGGCACGTCGTACGCACGGATCGCCCGCCAGTACAGATTGCGCGCGTCCTCCTTCAGGGCCAGGCCCTTGGCGCCGAAGCCCTTCGACGAGACGAGCACCCGGCCGTCCTCGGCGGTGTACGTCATCAGGCAGGCCGTGCCGTGCAGCTTCTCCGTCAGGACCACCGGCTCGCCCGGCTCGAAGATCCCCGGGTACCGCTGGATGTTCTCGATGTCGACCCACGGCAGCAGGCCGGGGGCCGGCTCCACGTCGCCGTTCATCGTCGTCGGCACCGGCGGCACCCACTTGGTGATGCCCAGTACCTCCGCGAAGTCCGTGCCCTCGGCCGCCGCCCGCGCCAGGTCCACATCCGCCAGGGCGCGCGGCCGGCACACGATGCCCTGCGACAGCTCGCCGCGCAGCCGTACCGCCTTCACCCGGTCCGACGCCTTCCCGGCGAGCCGCCCGGTCAGCCCCAGCTCCTCCACGAGCGCGGGCGGCAGCACCGCCTGCTCGGGTATGTACACGGCGACGTCACCGGTGCGGTAGGCGCCCTTGGCGACGACGGCGCGGTACAGGCCGACTTGGGCCAGCTCCAGGGCGTCGGCGTTGGGATGCTCGTGGACGGTCAGCGGCTCGGCGGTGACCCGCAATGTCGACATGGATGTGCTCCTCGTGGTGCGGTTCTCATCGCCGCCCACTGTCGCGGTACGCGAAACCGCTGGCCCACCGGATTTGGCGCCTGATAGCGTCACGCTCCTCCAACGCCGCCGCGACCAGCCGGGCGTTGGACCGTGCGGGCCGCCCGTCCGGCAGGAGCAGCGTGTCGCCAAGGCCCACGCGCGTGTCCAGCCCCAGCCGTACCGCCAGGCGCAGCACCGGCCACGCCCCGCCGTCCTCGCCGTGCAGCAGCACCGGCCGGTCATGCGCGCCGCCCAGCTCCGCCAGCAGGGCGCGGGCCGACGCCTCGGCCGTCCCCGCGTCCCGGTCCGTCACCCCCGCCACCACCCGCGACACCCGGGGCGCCAGCGGCGACGCCAGGAACCGCCGAGCGCCCTCCGTCCCCGGCCGGATGACGGCCTCCACGCCCACGCCACGCTCCAGCAGCACGGCGGCGACCTCCTCGGCACCCGGCTCGTGCCAGTCGACCGAGGCGTGGTCGGGCAGCACCGTCCAGGAGCGCACCCGCTCCACCCGCCGCCCCGGCTCCGGCTCGGCCCACGCGCCGGTGGTCACCCCCACCGGGACGTCCACCACGTCCCGTATCGCCGTGAGCACCGAGGCCAGCACGCGCGGGGACAGCGTGTCGCCCCCGCACGGCGTCTTCGGGTGGACGTGCACCTCATCGGCCCCGGCCGCGACCGCGCCGGCGGCCGACTCGGCCATGGCACCCGGCGACATGGGCACGGCCGCGGAATCCCCCGTTCCGCGACGGCCGTTCAGACAGACCTGGATCATGCCTCGATGGTGACAGCCGCCACTGACAACGGGGGCGTGCCGAGCCCGGCGCCCGCCCCCGCGCCGTCCCGCCCGTGCCGCCGGCCTCACGCCACCGACACGAGCTCCTTGCGCCGCCCCCGCTTGGCCGCCGCCAGCGCCCCGGGCGTCAGGACCGGCTGCGGTATGACCACGCCGCACCCCGTGCACACCGGCCCGAACCACGGTTCGCTCGACAGATCCGGCCGCCAGACGATCTCGTCCGCCGCGCAGATGGGGCAGTGCTCACCGGGCTCCGCCTCCAGGGCCTTGATCAGCTTGCGCAGCGCCTCGGCCAGCGCCACCGTCGGGTGCACCGACGGGTCGTCGCACCGCGCTATGCCGTTGCCGCCCCAGGTGCGCCGGTGCCAGTCGTCGATCCAGCCGGGCCGCCGCAGCCCGTCGTGCTTCTCGCGCCTGCGGCGCGCCGCGAACTTCTCCTCGTAGGCGAGCCACACGGCCCGCGCCTCCTCCAACTCGTCGAGCGCGGCCACCAGCCGCGCCGGATCGGGGTCCCGGTCCTCGGGCCCGAACCTGTGCCTGGTGCACAGGTGGTCCCAGGTCGCACGGTGCCCATAAGGGGCGAACCGCTCAAGGCACTTGCGCAGCGAATACCGCCGCAGCGCCAGATCGCACCCCGGATCACGCACCTGTCTCGCCAGACTCCGGAAACCGGCCACAGCACTGCCACCTCCGTCACTCGTACTTCGGCGTCGATGAATGGACGTACGGGTTCCCAGTTCGGCTCCATCGAAAAACGAATGGAACCCATCAGCGGGACATCTGACGTGAAATGCCCCCACGGCGCCCCGTGTGGCGATCCGAGAAAGTGACGGCTGTTCACCTTACTGACAAGGCATACCGCCAGTAACCTCCGGCTTGCCCGTCCCCTCCAGGAGCCCCCCATGTGACGACGCGCCGGAAGACCGAGAATCGCCACCGCGGCCGTACTCGCCCTGACCGCCCGCCAGTTGAGGTCCAGCCATCCGTCACGGCCGCAGCCACCCGGCCCCCCGAACCGCTGTGGGCCGGACCGGGCCGGGCGGCTCACTCGGCAAGGACCGCCCTACCGGTACACCAGGTACTCCCGGCGCACCGCCCGGAACGCCGCCAGGTCCGCCTCCCAGGCGCCCACGACCTCGTCCGTGTCCGCGCCCGCGCCGATCAGCGTCCGGACCTTCGCCGAACCGGTCAGCTTGTCGATCCAGTTGTCGGCGCGCCAGGCGAAACCGCTCCAGCTCCGCTTCGCCGTCACCAGCAGCCCGATGCCGGTGCGCACCGGGTCGAAGGCCACCCGGTCGTCCACGTGCACCTGCACCCCGCCCACCGTCTTGCCCTGGAACTTGGAGAACGTGGGCGTGAAGTACGCCTCGCGGAAGCGCACGCCCGGCAGCTCCAGCGCGTTCGCCGCCTCCGCCCAGCGCCGGTCCACGCCCTCCGCGCCCAGCAGTTCGAACGGCCGGGTCGTGCCCCGGCCCTCCGACAGGTTCGTGCCCTCGAACAGGCAGGTGCCCGAGTACACCAGCGCGGTGTCCGGAGTCGGCATGTTGGGGCTCGGCGGCACCCACGGCAGGCCGGTCTCGTCGAAGAAGTCCGCCCGCCGCCACCCCGACATCCGTACCGTCGTGAGCGGAACCGGCTTCGCCAGGAACTCGGCGTTGAACAGCCTCGCCAGCTCCGCGACCGTCATCCCGTGCGCCTGCGCGATCGGCTCACGCCCCACGAAGGTCGCGAACGCCTTGTCCAGTACGGGCCCGAGGGCCGCCCGCCCGGTCACCGGGTTCGGCCGGTCCAGCACCATGAAACGTTTCCCCGCCAGCGCGGCCGCCACCATGCAGTCGTACAGCGTCCAGATGTACGTGTAGAACCGGGCGCCCACGTCCTGGATGTCGAACACCACCGTGTCGACACGGGAGGCGGTGAAGATGTCCGCCAGCGCCTGCCCGCTCTTCAGGTACGTGTCGTACACCGGCAGCCCCGTGGCCGGGTCGTCGTACCGCCCCTCCGACCCGCCCGCCTGGGCCGTCCCCCGGAAGCCGTGCTCGGGGCCGAACACCGCCACCAGGTCCACCCGGTCGTCGGCGTGCATGACGTCCACGATGTGCCGCACCTCGGCGGTCACCCCGGTCGGGTTGGTCACCACGCCCACCCGCTGCCCGGCCAGCGCCGCGTACCCGTCGGCCGCGAGCCGGTCGAAGCCGGTCCGCACCCGGCGGCGGCCCCGGTCCTGCGCGGCGGCCCGCCCCGGAGCGGCGGCCGTCACCCCCACCGCGCCGCCCGCGACCAGCAGACCCCGTCTGGACACGCTCATCCGCCACACCTCCGTGACCGTCGACCGATCCGGCCACGCACGCTAGCGCGCCCGCCCACCCCAGGGAACGAGGCGGGCGCCACGGCCTTCCCCGATCACATACCGACTGGTTAGTCTGTCGACCCGGACAGCAGTGACCGGACAGCAGTGAGCAGTCACGACGGAGAGGCGGTTGCCGATGAGTACGGTCCAGGGCGCGGGCGTGGTCGTCACCGGAGCGGGCGGCGGAATCGGAGCCGCACTCGCCCGGCGGTTCGCGGCGGAGGGCGCCCGGGTCGTCGTCAACGACATCGACCCCGCCCGCACCAAGGCCGTCGCCGACGAGATCGGCGCCACCGCCGTCCCCGGCGACGCCTCCGCGATCGTGGAGCAGGCCCGCGAGGCCCTCGGCGGCACCGTCGACGTCTACTGCGCCAACGCCGGGCTCGCCTCGCCCGGCGACGCCTTCGCCGGCGAGGAGGTCTGGGCGGCCGCCTGGGACGTCAACGTGATGGCCCACGTCCGCGCCGCCCGCGCCCTGCTGCCCGCCTGGCTGGAGCGCGGCTCCGGCCGCTTCGTCTCCACCGTCTCGGCCGCCGGACTGCTCACCATGGTCGGCGCCGCGCCCTACAGCGTCTCCAAGCACGGCGCGTACGCCTTCGCCGAATGGCTCTCCCTCACCTACCGCCACCGCGGCCTGAAGGTCCACGCGATCTGCCCGCAGGGCGTCCGTACCGACATGCTCACCGCCGCCGGCTCGGCCGGCGAACTGGTCCTCGCCCCCACCGCCATCGAGCCCGAGGACGTCGCCGACGCGCTGATCGAGGGCATCGAGGCAGACCGGTTCCTGATCCTGCCCCACCCCGAGGTCGCCGACTACTACCGGGCCCGCGCGAGCGAGCCCGAGCGCTGGCTGAACAATATGAGCCACATCCAGCAGAAGTGGGAGGGCGCCGGGCAGTGAACCCGACCTCGATCTACGCGGCCAAGCCGTGGCTCGGCCGGCTCAGCGACGCCCAGCGGGCGCCCGTACGCCCGGCCGCCACCGTCGTGCACGCCTTCCGCGCGGCCGTCGCCCGCGCCCCCCAGCACCCCGCGCTGGTGTACTTCGACGGGCGCCTGACCTACCGCGAGACCGACGCGCTCTCCGACTCGGTGGCCGGATTCCTCGCCGCCCGGGGCGTCCGGCGCGGCGACCGGGTCGCCATCATGCTCCAGAACACCCCGCACTTCGTCCTCGCCCTGCTCGGCGCCTGGAAGGCGGGCGCGACCGTCGTCCCGCTCAACCCCATGTACAAGTCGGCCGAGGTCGCCCACGCCCTGAACGACTCCGGGGCGAGCGCGCTGATCTGTGCCGACCACGCCTGGGAGCGGTACCTGCGCGAGACGGCCGCCGGCACGCCCGTAGGCGTCGCCCTCACCGCCTGCGAGAAGGACCTCCAGACGCGCGACGACCCGCGCGTCCTCGGCTTCGAGCGGCTCCCCGTACCGGCAGACGCCGACGACCTGGTCACCGTCGCCCGCGCCGGACACCCGGCGCCCCAGTACGGGCGGGACCTCACCGCCACCGACACCGCTCTGATCAGCTACACCTCCGGCACCAGCGGCACGCCCAAGGGCGCCATGAACACCCACCGCGGGATCATGTACAACGCCGAACGGCAGCGCACCGGTCACCCCATCGCCGAGGGCGCCGCGTACTTCGCCCTGGCCCCGCTCTTCCACATCACCGGCATGGTCTGCGAACTGGCCACCTGCCTCGCCAACGCCGGCACCCTCGTCCTCACCTACCGCTTCGAGGCGGGCGTCGTGCTGGACGCCTTCGCCGAGCACCGCCCCGCCTACACCGTCGGCCCCTCCACCGCCTTCATGGCCCTGGCCGCCCACCCCGCCGCCACGCCCGGCCACTTCGCGTCCTTCCAGGTGATCTCCTCCGGCGGCGCGCCCGTGCCACCGGCCCTGGTGGAGAGGTTCCGAGCCGCCTTCGGCCCGTACATCCGCAACGGCTACGGCCTCACCGAGTGCACCGCCCCCTGCGCCTCCGTACCCCCCGACAAGGAGGCCCCGGTCGACCCCGCCTCCGGCACCCTCTCGGTCGGCGTCCCGGGACCTGAGACCGTCGTACGCATCCTGGACGACCGGGGCAACGAGGTGCCGTTCGGGGAGCAGGGCGAGATCGCGGTACGCGGGCCCCAGGTCGTCCCCGGCTACTGGCGCCTGCCGGAGGCCACCGCCGAGACCTTCCCGGACGGCGAGCTGCGCACCGGCGACATCGGCTTCATGGACCCGGACGGCTGGCTCTACGTCGTCGACCGGAAGAAGGACATGATCAACGCGTCGGGCTTCAAGGTGTGGCCGCGCGAGGTCGAGGACGTCCTCTACACCCATCCGGCGGTCCGCGAGGCGGCTGTCGTCGGCGTCCCCCACGCCTACCGGGGCGAGACGGTCAAGGCGTACGTCAGTCTGCGCCCGGGGACCCCGGTCGGGCCCGCCGAGCTCTCCGCGTACTGCGAGGAGCGCCTGGCGGCGTACAAATATCCCCGTGAGGTCGAGATCCTGCCGGAGCTGCCCAAGACGACGAGTGGGAAGATCCTCAGGCGGGAACTGCGTTACTCCGCGTAGATGACGGCGACACGCACGAGTGGACGAGAGAGGTGGCGGCACATGGCCAGGACGACGGACGGGAACGGCACCCCCGTCCCCCAGAGGCTGCTGGCCACCGCCACCCGGCTCTTCGCGGAGCAGGGCTACGACCGCACCTCCGTCCAGGAGATCGTCGAGGCGGCCGGCGTCACCAAGGGCGCCCTCTACCACTACTTCGGCTCCAAGGAGGACCTGCTCCAGGAGGTGTACGCGCGCGTGCTGCGGCTCCAGCAGGAGCGGCTGGACGCCTTCGCGGAAGCGGACGCCCCCGTCGAGCAGCGGCTGCGCGACGCCGCCGCCGACGTGGTGGTCACCACCATCGAGAACCTCGACGACGCGTCGATCTTCTTCCGGTCGATGCACCACCTGAGCCCGGAGAAGAACAAGCAGGTACGGGCCGAGCGGCGCCGCTACCACGAGCGGTTCCGGGCCCTCATCGAGGAGGGGCAGGCCGCCGGCGTCTTCTCCTCCGCCACGCCCGCCGACCTTGTGGTGGACTACCACTTCGGCTCCGTCCACCACCTGTCCACCTGGTACCGCCCGGACGGGCCGCTCAGCCCCCAGCAGGTGGCCGACCACCTGGCCGACCTCCTGCTGAGGGCCTTGCGGCCGTAACAGCGGCTAACAGCGGGGAACTAGTTGGCGTTCACCAGGTCGTGCGCGGGCACGGTCACCGTACGCGCGCCCTTCTTGCCGCCCAGGACGATCTTGCGCAGGGCGCTGTTGTTGTTCAGGTTGGTCTCCTTCAGCCGCTTCTCCGGGTTGGCCAGCACCTGGATGTAGTAGGTGCCGTTCGGCAGCGTGGTGATGTCGAACGACTGGCCCGGCAGGTCCTGGGTGTAGGTGTCGCCGGAGCCCACGTCGAGCACCTCACGGACGGAGATCGAGTTCTGCTGCCCGCACGCCGTGGACAGGTCGGTGTTGTACGGGTGCCAGTTGGCGTTCTTCACCGTGTAGTCGACCGCGTCGGTGTTGGCGAGGCAGAACGCCTCCTTGCCGCTGCGGACGGCCTCCTTCTGGTCGGCCTTGAGCAGCCGGTAGCTGGCGAAGTCGGTGAAGTGCCAGTGCTCGTGGCCGGGGCGCGGGTCCCACTCCATGGTGCCCGTCGGCGTGTAGCCGACCTGCTTGCCGTTGGCGTCGTAGAAGTACTGGTAGGCGTCCATCAGCTCCTTGCCGGGCGAGCGGAAGCCGTCCACGACGAGCTGGGCCGGGCCCGCGTTCCACACGTTGGCGCTGAAGGCGAGGAAGTCCTTGCCCTTGTCGGGGCCCTCCTTGGCGGGCTCGCTGATGTTGATGCCGTAGGCGGGCAGCGAACGCAGGTCGGGCTTGGGCACGTCCGGCACGGTCGCCTTGCCCGTCGGCCGCTTGGCAGCGGGCTTCAGCGCGGGGGCCTTGCGGGAGCCGTCGGTCTGCCCGCCCCCGTCGCCCATCCGCGCGGCCTTGAGGCCCTGCTTCTTCACCGCCCACGGGACGGCGGGCGGCGCCGGGATCAGCGGCCCGTGGCCCACGTTGTACGAGGGCCCGGCACCGCTCGTCGGGGCGGCGGGAGCGGCCGGGGCCACCGCGCCGTGCCCGGCGTGCCCGGCTGCGGCACCGTGCCCGGCTGCGGCTCCGTGCCCGGCCGTGGCACCGTGTCCCGCGTGCCCCGCCTGCCCGGTGGGCGCGGCGTGACCGGCCGCGTGGGACTGGCGGCGCGCGTCGGGCGCGCCGGCCCCGCCCTCGGAGCTGACCTCGCGCACGGTCACCTTGACCGTCTGCGGCTTGTCCGCGATGCCGAAGAAGTCGCGGTACCGCTTCGCCACGGTCACCTTGGCCGTGTACTTCCCGGCCGGCAGGACGACGGGCTTGGAGTAGATGCCCGCGTACGTGTTGGCGGCCCAGCCCTTCTCCACACCCCACACGGAACCGAGCGTGAACGGGTTGGTGGGACAGCTCTCGGGGTACCTCGAGGTGGCCGGCGCCTCCGGACTCACCCGCCCGGACGCGTTGTTCGGGCAGAAGTCCTCCGCCTTGTTCAGCACCGTCTTGCCGGCCGCGTTGGTCATGGTGATCTGGAGGAAGCCAGGCAGCCCGGCGAAGTCCTTCACCATGCCCTTGGGCAGGGGCTTGGAGACGGTCTTGCCGCCCTCCCGCACGATCTGCGCGGCGACGACCGGGTCCTTGTAGGACTTGCGGGTCACCTTGAGTTCCAGTGGGGCGTTCGCGGCGGTGAGGTACGTACCGAGGTCGAGATAGACGCCGGGTTCTTCCTTGTACGAGTCGAGGGTCACGGACGTCGAAGCGGCGATCAGGCTGAGCTGCGGCGTGGCCGGGGCCGCCTTGCCGTCGGGCGCGGCGGCGATGATACCGGCGGTCACGGCGATGGCCGCGGCTCCGGCGATCACCGAGCGCCCGAGACGGGCCTGGTGGGATCTGGTCATCGTTCCTCGTTCTACGAGTGCCTGTCGGGACGGCGGAGGCCGGCCTGCGCGGTGGTCATGTCGCGCGGCTGTCCCCGGCATGTGAGAGGCGGCAGTCGGCCCTGTGGGTTGTCTGTGGGCCGGGCAGTCGGTGAATCCTTGGCCGAAACGAGGCCGAGCGCACCGCTTTGCGCCGTCTTGGTGCCGTTTTCGCCGGGCAGGCTGCCCGTATGTGGTAAAAGCCCGGGGCCGTAAAGCCCCGGGCTTTCACCGGCGTTCACGATCCGGACCTTCGTAGCCCGAACGTTCGCACTCAGAGGTACTTCTTCAGCTCCCGCCGCGCCAGCGACCGCTGGTGCACCTCGTCCGGGCCGTCCGCCAGTTGCAGGGTGCGCGCCCCGGCCCACAGTTCGGCGAGCGGGAAGTCCTGGCTGACACCGCCCGCGCCATGCACCTGGACCGCCTTGTCGATGATGTCCACCACCGCGCGCGGCGTCGCGATCTTGATGGCCTGGATCTCGGTGTGCGCGCCCCGGTTGCCGACCGTGTCCATCAGCCAGGCGGTCTTCAGCACCAGCAGCCTGAGCTGCTCCACGGCCACCCGGGCGTCCGCGATCCAGCCCTGGACCTGCCCCTGGGCGGCCAGCGGCTTGCCGAAGGCCGTACGGGACACCGCCCGGCGGCACATCAGCTCGATCGCCCGCTCCGCCATGCCGATCAGCCGCATGCAGTGGTGGATCCGGCCGGGGCCGAGCCGTGCCTGGGCGATGGCGAACCCGCCGCCCTCCTCGCCGATCAGGTTCGAGGCCGGGACGCGGACGCCGTCGAAGACCACCTCGGCGTGCCCGCCGTGGGAGTGGTCCTCGTACCCGTACACCTGCATCGCCCGCCGGACTTCGAGGCCGGGCGTGTCGCGGGGGACGAGGATCATCGACTGCTGGCGGCGGATGTCCTCACCGTCCGGGTCGGTCTTGCCCATCACGATGAAGATCGCGCAGTCCGGGTTCATCGCGCCGGAGATGTACCACTTGCGGCCGTCGATGACGTAGTCGTCGCCGTCCCGCCGGATGCGGGTCTCGATGTTCGTCGCGTCGGACGAGGCGACCTCCGGCTCCGTCATCGCGAAGGCGGACCGGATCTCCCCGGCGAGCAGCGGCTGGAGCCACTGCTTCTTCTGCCGCTCGTCGCCGAACTGGGCCAGCACCTCCATGTTCCCGGTGTCCGGGGCCGCGCAGTTCAGCGCGGTGGGCGCGAGCTGCGGCGAGCGGCCGGTGATCTCGGCGAGCGGCGCGTACTGGAGGTTCGTCAGGCCGGCCCCGTACTCCTCGTCCGGCAGGAAGAGGTTCCACAGGCCCTGCCTGCGTGCCTCGGCCTTCAGCTCCTCCACCACGGCCGGGGTGTCCCAGGGGGAGGCGAGCTTCGCCCGCTGCTCGTGCGCGACCTCCTCCGCCGGGTACACGAACTCGTCCATGAAGGCGAGCAGTTGAGCCCGCAGTTCCTCGGTGCGCGCGTCGAATGCGAAGTCCATGGTGCCGGTCAGCCTTCCTGGAGTGTGGTGAGGCCGTGCTCGATGAAGACGGGGACGAGGTCGCCGATCCGGTCGAAGCCGGCGCCGACGGTCTGCCCGAGGGTGTAGCGGTAGTGGATGCCCTCCAGGATCACGGCGAGCTTGAACCAGGCGAACGCCGTGTACCAGGAGATGGCGGAGGTGTCGCGGCCGGACCGGGCGGCGTAGCGCTCGACCAGCTCGGCGGCCGGGGGGTGGCCGGCGGCGCCCGCGGTGGTGCTGATGGGGGAGCCCGGCAGATCCAGGGGGGTGCTGTACATGGCCAGCAGGCCCAGGTCGGTCAGCGGGTCGCCGAGCGTGGACATCTCCCAGTCCAGTACGGCGTTGACGCGGTCGTCCGCGCCCAGCAGGGCGTTGTCCAGGCGGTAGTCGCCGTGGATGACCGTCGGGGCGGGGGAGCGCGGCAGTTCGCGGCCGAGCGCGGCGTGCAGCTCGTCGATCCCGGCCAGGTCGCGGCTGCGCGAGGCGTCGAGCTGCTTGCCCCAGCGCCGGAGCTGCCGGTCCAGGAAGCCCTCCGGCCGTCCGAAGTCGCCGAGCCCGACCGCCCCGGGGTCCACGGCATGCAGGTCGACCAGCGTGTCGACCAGGCCCAGGATCGCGGCGCGGGTGCGCTCCGGGCCGAGCGGGGCGAGCTGCTCGGCCGTGCGGTACGGGGTGCCGGCCACGAACTCCATGACGTAGAACGGCGCTCCGAGCACGTCCTCGTCCTCGCACAGCACCAGCGGCTCCGGGACCGGCACCGCCGTCGGGTGCAGGGCGCTGATCACCCGGTGCTCGCGCTTCATGTCATGGGCGGTGGCCAGGACGTGGCCGAGCGGCGGGCGGCGCACCACCCACTGTCCGGTGCCATCGGTGACGACGTACGTGAGGTTGGACCGGCCGCCTTCGACGATGCGGGCGCTGAGCGGTCCGCTCACCAGGCCGGGCCGCTCGCGGTCCAGGAAGCCGCGCAACCGCTCGGGGTCGAGACCTGGTGGGGGAGCTGAGCTCATCGTTCGCACCTCCGGTGACGGGAAGAACAGTGGCGTACGCAGCATGACCGACCAGTCGGTATGTCGTCCAGTGCCGTGCCCGTTCCGGTCCGGGAACCGGCCGCACGACTCTGGTCCCGTGATTACTCCGCTGAATACAGTTCACGTATGGATACCGCGCTGCTGATCGACGACGTCCGGCTCACCCCGATCCTGATCGCCGACCCGCCCCTGCTCAACACCCAGGGCGTGCACCAGCCCTACACCCCGCGCCTGATCGTGGAGGTCGTCACCCGGGGTGGCGTCACCGGGCTCGGCGAGACCTACGGCGACGGCGCGTACCTGGACCTCGCCCGGCCGCTCGCCGAGGCGCTCCCCGGCCACCCGGTCACGGATGTGAACGGCCTGTTCCGGCTGGCCGAGCGGGTGTGCGGCGGCTCACCCGGCCCGGAGGCGGGCGTGGACGAGGCGGGCGTGGACGCGGGCGGGCTGCGAGGCGTCCGTACCGCCGGCAAGCTGCGGCTGTCCGTGGTGTCCGGCTTCGAGGTCGCCTGCCTGGACGCGCTCGGCAGGAGCCTCGGCCTGCCCGTGCACGCCCTCCTGGGCGGAAAGGTGCGCGACGCCGTGGACTACAGCGCGTACCTCTTCTACCGCTGGGCCGAGCACCCGGCGGGCGGCGAGAAGGACGACTGGGGCGCGGCCCTCGACCCGGCCGGCATCGTCGCCCAGGCCCGGCGCCTCGTCGCCGAGCACGGCTTCCGCTCCTTCAAGCTCAAGGGCGGCGTCTTCGCACCGGACCAGGAGATCGCCGCCGTCCGCGCGCTGGCCGAGGCGTTCCCCGGCCGGCCGCTGCGCCTGGACCCCAACGGCGCCTGGTCGGTGGAGACTTCCCTGTACGTCGCCGACCGGCTCGGCGACGTCCTCGAATACCTGGAGGACCCGGCGAGCGGCACCGACCGCATGGCCGAGGTCGCCGCCGGTACCGGCGTACCCCTCGCCACCAACATGTGCGTGACGACGTTCCCCGAGATCGCCGGGGCCTTCGCCCGGGACGCCGTCCAGGTCGTGCTCTCCGACCACCACTACTGGGGCGGCCTGCACCGGACGCGTGAACTGGCCGCCGTCTGCCGGGCCTTCGGGGTCGGGCTGTCCATGCACTCCAATACCCACCTGGGCATCAGCCTCGCCGCCATGACGCACGTCGCCGCGACCGTCCCCAACCTCGACTACGCCTGCGACAGCCACTACCCCTGGCAGACCGAGGACGTCATCACCGCCCGCCACGTCTTCCGGGACGGCCGCCTCACCGTCTCCGACGCGCCCGGCCTCGGCGTCGGGCTGGACCGCGAACGGCTCGCCGCCCTCCACCGGCGCTGGCTCGACGACGACGGCACGATGCGTGAGCGCGACGACGCGGCGGCGATGCGGCAGGCGGACCCGGAGTGGGTCACGCCGGCGGTTCCCCGCTGGTGACGGAGGTCAGTGGTCGTCCCAGTGCGCGCCGTGCGCGGCGTGCCGGTGCCCCTCGTGCACGTAGTCGACGTGGTCGCCGTGCGCGACGGCGGGGTGACCGCAGTTGTCGCCGTGCTCATGGGCGTGCCCGCTGTGGGCGATGTGCTCGCCCGGCTCGCACTCGTCCCAGTGGCCGGAGTGCTCCCGGTGCAGGTGCCCGTCGTGGACGTAGTCGAGGTGGTCGTTGTGGACCACGGCCTGATGCCCGCAGGCCGGGCCGTGGACGTGGCCGTGCGAGAGGTGTTCCTGATGGAGGACGGTCATCGCGGGCCTCCGGCGTGGGCGTCGGTAACACCTCCAGGCTAGTCCTTTTTGTCGTTAATGATCCGTTTCCGCTTGCGTGGGGGCGGGACGGGCCGGAGGGTCGGACCATGAAGGCGATCAGCTACCGCCACTACGGCGGCCCGGAGGTCCTGGAGTTCGGCGACCGCCCCGACCCCAAGGTGGGCCCCGACAAGGTGCTCGTCAAAGTGCGCGCGGCGGCCGTCAACCCGGTCGACCTGAAGGCCCAGGCCGGGTACCTCGACACGGCCCTGGACGCGGTCTTCCCGGTGGTCCCCGGCTGGGACGTCTCCGGCGTCGTCGTCCAGCCCGGGGTCTCCGTGCCGGAGTTCGCCGTCGGCGACGAGGTCATGGGGTACGTACGCGAGGACGTCCTGTGCCACGGCACCTTCGCCGAGTACGTCGCCGCGCCCGTCCGCACCCTCGCCCGCAAGCCGCGCAACGTGGGCTTCGAGGAGTCGGCCGCCCTGCCGCTGGCCGGGCTCACCGCCTACCAGGTCCTGCACCGGGCGCTGCGAGTGCGGTCGGGCGACACCGTCCTGGTGAACGCCGCGTCGGGCGGCGTCGGCTCCATGGCCGTCCAGATCGCCCGGCACCTCGGCGCCCGCGTCATCGGCGCGGCCCGCGAGACCGGCCAGGACCGGGTTCGCGAGCTGGGGGCGGAGCCGGTGCTGTACGGCGACGGGTTCACCGGCCGCGTCCGGGAGCTCGCCCCCGACGGCGTGGACGCCGCGCTCGACACGGTCGGCGGCCAGGTCCTGAAGGACTCGGCCAACCTGCTCGCCCCCGAGGGCCGGCTGGCGTCCATCGCGGACGGCGAGGTGATCGGCCTGGGCGGCCGCTACTACTGGGTGCGCCCCGACCCGGCGGACCTGACGGCGCTGGCCGAGCTGGTCGAACAGGGCGCCCTGACCATCCGGGTCGCCAAGACGTTCCCCCTGGAACAGGCCGCCGACGCCCAGCGCGCCGCCGTGGAGAGCGGCCTGAACGGCAAGGTCGTCGTCACCGTGGACTGGGACGACTGACCGGTCCGCACCGGTCCGCACCCGTCCACACCGGTTCACACCACCACGCCCACCGCGAAGGCCGCCAGCGCGATCGTGCAGCCGGCCGCCCAGACCGCGCCCCGGGGCGTCAGCGGACGCGGACGGGTGGTCGCCAGGGCGCGCACGCGGCGGTGCGCGACGCCCAGGAACGCCAGCCACACCAGCAGCGACAGCCCCGTCCCCACCAGCCCGGCCGCCGTGACCCCGTCGTGCACGGCCTGCTTGGCGGCGAGCACCGCCACGACGGTGGCCGCCAGCGTCGTACGCCGCCACGCCAGCCGCGTCCGCTCCGGCTGGAGCCCAGGATCGCGGACGTCCAGGGGCTCGGCGCCCATCAGTCCCGCCAGCCGAACAGGACGACCACCACCATCGCGCCGGCGACCAGGCCCACGGCCAGGCTCAGCAGCGTCGGGAAGCGGCTGACGGGCAGGTCCTCGTCCCGCCGCATGGCCCGCTCGCACCGCACCCAGTGGTTCACCGCCCGCAGCGCGCACAGCGCCCCGGCGGCCAGCAGCGCCAGCGCCATCCCGACGCGGACGCCCCAGCGCAGATCGGGCAGGAACTGGTCCACCGCGAACCCGCCGCCGACCAGCGCCAGCGCCGTACGGATCCAGGCGAGGAAAGTGCGCTCGTTGGCGAGGGAGAAGCGGTAGTCGGGCGTGTCGCCCTCTTCCCGGATCCGCTGCGGCGCGAACCACAACCGCAGGCCCCGCACGAATTCGCTCACATGATCAGACTACCGGCGCGGTGCTCGCGCAGCCTTTCGTACGCCGCCAGCCCGTCCGGCACCCACTCCCACTCGCCCAGCCGCGCCCGCAGCTCCGCCTCCGGCAGGAACGCGTGCCACGCGACCTCCTCCACCTGCGGCTCCACCGGCAGGACGCACCGCACCTCGTACACGGCCGACCACCACGACCCGCGCCCGCCGCCGTCCTCGTACAGAAACCGGAACAGCGGCGTGGGGCGCGGCAGGCCGTGTACGCCCAGCTCCTCCTCCGCCTCCCGCAGCGCCGCGTCGTCGTAGCTTTCGCCCGCCCCGACGACCCCGCCCACGAACATGTCGTACAGGGACGGGAAGACCAGCTTCGTCGCGGTGCGGCGGTGGACGAACACCCGGTCCTCGGCGTCCCGCGCGAGGATGAACACACAACGGTGCCGCAGCCCCCGGGCGTACACCTCGCCGCGCGGCACCCGCCCCACGACCCGGTCGTGCTCGTCGACCACGTCCAGAATTTCGTCAGCAGCGCTCATGCCGCCATGAAATCACCGCGCACCGGTTGACGTGTTACCGCCGCGTACGGAAGATCGGACCACCCTGCCGACAAGGATGTGCCATGGCGTACGACGCTGATGTGATCGTGATCGGGGCGGGCCTCGCCGGCCTGGTCGCCACCGCCGAACTGGTCGACGCCGGGCGCAGCGTCATCCTCCTCGACCAGGAACCGGAGCAGTCCATCGGCGGCCAGGCGCACTGGTCCTTCGGCGGCCTGTTCTTCGTCGACTCGCCCGAACAGCGCCGGATGCGCATCCGCGACAGCCACGACCTCGCCCTCCAGGACTGGCTCGGCACGGCCGGCTTCGACCGCCCCGAGGACCACTGGCCGCGCAAGTGGGCCGAGGCGTACGTCGACTTCGCGGCCGGCGAGAAGCGGGCCTGGCTCCACCGGCAGGGCGTCCGCTTCTTCCCCGTGGTCGGCTGGGCGGAGCGCGGCGGCTACGACGCCACCGGGCACGGCAACTCGGTACCGCGCTTCCACATCACCTGGGGCACCGGCCCCGGCCTGGTGGCACCCTTCGAGCGGCGGGTGCGCGCGGGCGTCGCCAGGGGCCTCGTACGGCTGAGGTTCCGGCACCGGGTCACCGCGCTCGGCCGCACCGGGGGCGCCGTCGACACCGTCAGCGGCGAGATCCTGGAGCCGTCGGAGGCCGAGCGGGGCACGGCCAGCAGCCGGCAGGTCACCGGGGCGTTCGAGTACCGGGCCCAGGCCGTGATCGTCACCTCCGGCGGCATCGGCGGCAACCACGACCTCGTCCGCGCCCAGTGGCCCGAACGGCTCGGCACCCCGCCGGAGAAGATGCTCTCCGGCGTGCCCGCCCACGTCGACGGCCTGATGCTCGGCATCGCGGAGGAGGCCGGCGCCCACCACATCAACCGCGACCGGATGTGGCACTACACCGAGGGCATCGAGAACTGGAACCCCATCTGGGCCCGGCACGGCATCCGCATCCTGCCCGGCCCGTCCTCCCTCTGGCTGGACGCGCACGGCCGCCGGCTGCCCGTCCCGCTCTTCCCCGGTTTCGACACGCTCGGCACGCTCGACCACATCATGAAGTCGGGGTACGGCTACACCTGGTTCGTCCTCAACCGGCGGATCATCGGCAAGGAGTTCACCCTCTCGGGCTCCGAACAGAACCCGGACCTCACGGGCAAGTCCGTACGCGGCGTCCTCGACCGCGCCCGCGCGGATGTCCCCGGCCCGGTCAAGGCGTTCATGGACCACGGCGTCGACTTCGTCATCGAGAGGGACCTGCCGTCCCTGGTGCGCGGCATGAACGCGCTCACCAAGGAGCCGCTGATCGACGAGGCCGCGCTGCGCCGCGAAATCACCGCCCGCGACCGGGAGATCGCCAACCCCTTCACCAAGGACCTCCAGGTGACGGCGATCCACGGCGCCCGCAAGTACCTGGGCGACAAGCTGATCCGCACGGTCACCCCGCACCGCATCCTCGACCCCAAGGCGGGTCCCCTGGTCGCCGTGCGCCTGAACATCCTCACCCGCAAGTCGCTCGGCGGTCTGGAGACCGACCTGTCGTCCCGCGTCCTCACCGCCGACGGCACCCCGCTGCCCGGCGTGTACGCGGCGGGCGAGGCGGCCGGCTTCGGCGGCGGCGGGGTCCACGGCTACCGCTCCCTGGAGGGCACCTTCCTCGGCGGCTGCCTCTTCTCAGGCCGCGCGGCGGGCAGGGCGGCCGCGAAGGCGGTCGGATCCTAGACCCCGGTTTCCCCCGGTACGGGCGTCGCCTGGTGGTAGTACATCCGCCACTCGCCGCCGGGTGAACGCCGCCACAGGGAGCTGCGCCGCGCCCGGCGGCCCGCGAGGACCGTCTCGTACGTCAGGTGCACCAGGTCGGGACCGAGCTGGACGCCCGTCATGCCGGTCACCTCGTAGCGGGGGCCGTCGGCCGAGCCGCCCTCCATCCCGGGCAGTTCGGCGAGCATCTCCGCACGGCTCCACCGCCGCCCGGAGGCGCCGACCTCCACGAAGTCCGGGTCCAGGAGGCGGGCCGCCTCGGCCCGTGACGCCCGTACGGCCGGGTCGGCGAGCCGCAACTCGCCCGCCACGGCCTCCTCGACACCGGTCACCGCAGCCGCTCCACCACGCGGAACCGCTCGGCGACCACCATCGTGGTGTCGTCGACCGTGAAGTCCGGGTCCCCGAGGGCCTCCCGCATCTCGGCGCTGTGCCAGAACTTCTCGTGCCCCGCCCGCCATTCGGCGACCGACGCGTACCCCTCGCCCTCGTCCAGGGCGTGCCGCAGGTCCACCTCGCCGAGCGGCGGGACCCGGACCTCCGTCAGCTCCAGCACCGCGACCTCGCGCCCGTCGGAGTCGATGAGCGCCGACCGCTCGCCCACCGGCGGGAGTTCCTCGTCCTCGGCCTCGTACTCGACGAGCAGTCCCGTCGTGGACGTCTTCTCGCCGGACAGGACGGCGGCGACCAACTGGTCGCGCAACGGCCCGGGGAACGCCAGCAGGTAGGGCTTGAGCTGTTCGGGGTTCGCCATGGGGCGACAGTCTGGCAGCCTGCCGCCCCGGCTGCGAGGCAATACCCTCCCCGGCTACAGCACCAGGGACAGCAGCAGCACGAACACGATCCCGACGACCGAGATGATCGTCTCCATCACCGACCAGGTCTTGACGGTCTGGCCGACGTTCATCCCGAAGTACTCCTTCACCAGCCAGAACCCGGCGTCGTTGACATGGCTGAAGAAGAGCGAGCCCGCGCCGATCGCCAGCACCAGCAGCGCCGCGTGCGAGGTCGACATGTCGGCCGCCAGCGGCGCGACCAGCCCGGCCGCCGAGATGGTGGCGACGGTCGCCGAACCGGTGGCCAGCCGGATCGCCACCGCGATCAGCCACGCCAGCAGCAGCGCCGGGATCGACCAGTCCTCGGAGAAGTCCAGGATCATCTGGCCGACGCCCACGTCGATGAGCGTCTGCTTGAAGCCGCCGCCCGCGCCGACGATCAGCAGCACGCCCGCGATCGGGGCGAGCGACGTCTCGACGGTCGAGGAGATCCGCTCCTTCGTGAAGCCGGCCGCCCGGCCCAGCGTGAAGATGCCCACCAGGACCGCGGCGAGCAGTGCGATCAGCGGCGAGCCGATGACGTCGGTCACCCGCTGGACGTGGTTCTCCGGGTCGTCGACGACGATGTCCACCAGCGCCTTGACCATCATCAGCACCACGGGCAGCAGCACGGTCGCCACGGTGGCCCCGAAGCCGGGCCGCCGCTCCAGGCCCTCCGACGTCCGCTGGGGGATCATGTGCTCGGGCGCCGGGACGTCCACCCACCGCGCCGCGTACCGGGAGAACAGCGGACCGGCGATGATCACGGTCGGGATGGCGACCAGGAGGCCGAGCGCCAGCGTCACGCCCAGGTTGGCGCCGATCGCGTCGATCGCGACCAGCGGGCCGGGATGTGGCGGGATCAGGCCGTGCATCACGGAGAGGCCGGCCAGCGCGGGCACACCGATCCGCATCAGCGAGTAGCCGCCGCGCTTGGCGACCATCAGTACCACCGGGATCAGCAGCACGATGCCGACCTCGAAGAACAGCGGCAGCCCGATCACCGAGGCGATCAGCACCATCGCCCACGGCATGGCGCGCCCGCCCGCCTTGGCCAGGATCGTGTCGACGATCTGGTCCGCGCCGCCCGAGTCGGCGAGCAGCTTGCCGAGGATGGCGCCGAGCGCGATGAGCACCCCGACGCCCGAGACGGTCGAGCCGAGGCCCTTGGTGAACGACGTGATGGTCGCGTCGAGCGGGGCGCCGGCGAACGCGCCGAGCCCGAGCGAGCCTATGGTCAGCGCCAGGAAGGCGTGCAGCTTGAACTTGGTGATGAGCAGGACGATGACGGCGATGCCCGCCAGGACGGCGACGCCCAGTTGGGCGTTGCCGGCCGAGGTGATCGGTTCGGTGGCGTCCGCTGCCAGCATCTCGACGTTGAGACTGGTCACAGGGGGAGTCCTCAGGTAGCGAGCCGGCGCAGCGCGGCGACGGCCCGGTCGGTGATGTCCTCGGGGGAGCCGGAGACGTCGACGGCCACACCGGCCTCGTCGTCCCCCAGCGGCTGGAGGGTCGCGAACTGCGAGTCCAGCAGCGCGGTGGGCATGAAGTGCCCCTTGCGCGCGGCCATCCGCTCCTCGATCAGCGCCCGGTCGCCGGTCAGGTGCAGGAAGACGACACCGGGGGCGGCCGCCCGCAGCCGGTCGCGGTAGGCCCGCTTCAGCGCCGAGCTGCTGACCACCCCGCCGAGGCCCGCCCGGTCGTGGGCCCACTGCCCGATCGCGTCGAGCCACGGCCACCGGTCGTCGTCGTCGAGCGGGACGCCGGCGGACATCTTGGCGATGTTCGCCTTGGGGTGGAAGTCGTCGCCCTCGGCGTAGGGCACGCCGAGGCGCTCGGCGACCAGCGGACCGATGGTGGTCTTGCCGGTTCCCGCCACGCCCATCACGACGACGACTGGGGGTTTCTGCATGGGCTGCGCGCCTCGCTGTCCTCTTCGACATCGACTTCTCGCCGCACACTGAAACCCATGAGGTACGACATATTCAAGAGCCTGTGACTTAAAAGTCATACTTATTTGCGGCGGTTACGCTATGCACATGACGACACAGGCGCAGGGGCTCCATACGCATGTGCTGGACACCCTGGGCCTCGCGATCACCGCGGGGGAGTACCCGCCGGGCAGCGTGCTGCGCACCGACGAGCTCGCCCAGCGCTTCGAGGTGTCACGCACCGTGATCCGCGAGGTCGTCCGCGTCCTGGAATCGATGCACCTCGTGGAGTCGCGCCGCCGCGTCGGCGTCACCGTGCGCGCCACCGCGCAGTGGAACGTGTACGACCCGCGCGTCATCCGCTGGCGGCTCGCCGGCACCGACCGCCCCCGCCAGCTCCGCTCGCTGACCGTGCTGCGCTCGGCCGTCGAGCCGGTCGCCGCCGGCCTCGCCGCCGTCCACGCCACCCCCGAGCAGTGCCGGGAACTCACCGAGCAGGCCCTCGGCATGGTCGCCACCTCGCGCGGCCGGCAGTTGGAGGCGTACCTCGTGCACGACATCGCCTTCCACCGGGTCGTCCTCAACGCCTCCGGCAACGAGATGTTCGCCCGGCTCGGCGACGTGGTCGCCGAGGTCCTCACCGGCCGCACCCACCACCACGTGATGTTCGAGGACCCCGACCCGGCCGCCGTCACCCTCCACGTCCAGGTCGCGGAAGCCGTACGGGAGCGGGACGCGGCGCGCGCCGAGGAGCTCACCCGGGAGATCGCGGCGGGCGCCCTGCGCGAGCTCGATGTCCTCGCGCCATAGCCGCACCCCTTAAGCTGCTCAATGCTGATTAACCAGCCGGTAACCTCAAAAACATCTCAGATCAGCCCGTACGTGACATAGGCCACAGCCAAAACGGCAGCGTAGCCGTGACTATGTGCCCTGGCCTTCATGCCACGGTGACCACCTGCATCACCGGCGTACGGCTGATACCGCACGACCCCCTCACAAAGGCGACTTCTAGATGAGTGACCGCACCATGCCTGCGGCCGACACCCTGAGCCCCGGTTCCCCGGCGGCGACGGGCGCCCCCCACATCGACGCCGGTGACGCCGGTTACAGCAAGGACCTCAAGTCCCGCCACATCAACATGATCGCCATCGGCGGCGCGATCGGCACGGGCCTCTTCCTCGGTGCCGGTGGCCGCCTGGCGGGCGCGGGCCCCTCCCTCGCGATCGCGTACGCCGTCTGCGGCGTCTTCGCGTTCTTCGTCGTCCGGGCCCTCGGTGAGCTGGTGCTCTACCGTCCCTCCTCCGGCGCCTTCGTCTCCTACGCCCGTGAGTTCATGGGCGAGAAGGGCGCCTACACGGCCGGCTGGCTGTACTTCCTCAACTGGTCGACCACCGCCGTCGCCGACATCACCGCGGCCGCGACGTACGCCCACTTCTGGGCCATGTTCAGCGACGTCCCGCAGTGGATCCTCGCCCTGATCGCCCTCGCCGTCGTCCTCACCGCGAACCTGATCTCGGTGAAGTACTTCGGCGAGATGGAGTTCTGGTTCGCGATCATCAAGGTCGCCGCGCTGGTGATCTTCATGTGCGTCGGCATCTTCCTCGTCGTCACCCAGCACGAGGTCGGCGGCCACACCCCGGGCCTGCACACCATCACCGACAACGGCGGCATCTTCCCGATGGGCATGCTGCCGATGCTGATGGTCGTCCAGGGCGTCGTCTTCGCGTACGCCTCCGTCGAGCTGTGCGGCGTCGCCGCCGGTGAGACCAAGAACCCCGAGAAGATCATGCCGAAGGCGATCAACTCGATCATGTGGCGCGTGGGCCTGTTCTACGTCGGTTCGGTCGTGCTGCTCGCGCTGCTGCTGCCGTACACGTCCTTCTCCGGCGACCAGAGCCCGTTCGTCACCGTCTTCGACAAGCTCGGCATCCCGGGCACGGCCGGCATCATGAACCTGGTCGTCCTCACCGCCGCCCTGTCCAGCCTGAACTCCGGCCTGTACTCCACCGGCCGCATCCTGCGCTCGATGGCCATGGCGGGCTCCGCGCCCAAGTTCACCGCCCGCATGAACAAGGGCCAGGTCCCCTACGGCGGCATCCTGCTCACCGCCGCCTTCGGTGTCCTGGGCGTCGGCCTGAACTACGTCATGCCCGGCGAGGCCTTCGAGATCGTGCTGAACCTCGCCTCCATCGGCATCCTCGGCACGTGGGGCATGATCATGCTCTGCTCGCTGCTGTTCTGGTCGCGCTCCAAGGACGGCAGGGTCACCCGCCCGTCCTACCAACTGCCCTGGGCCCCGTACACGCAGATCGTGACGCTGGTCTTCCTCGCCACCGTCCTGTTCCTGATGTGGTACGGCGGCGGCATCGGCCGGACGACCGTGAACCTCGTCCCGGTCATCGCCCTCCTGCTCGTCGGCGGCTGGTTCGCCGTCCGCAAGCGGGTCAAGGCGCTGGCCACCTCGCAGCCGCAGGACTGACGCCCCGCGTCGTACGTGCGCGAGCCCCCGCCGGACAGCCGTCCGGCGGGGGCTTCACGTATGCGGCTGAAATATGCCCCCGGTGCGCCGCCCTGCCCGGAATAGTGGTGCCGGACAACCGCACGACGGAGGGAAGAGTGACGATGGCGCAGCAGGTCCGAGGGGTCGTCGCCCCGGGGAAGAACGAGCCCGTGCGGGTGGAGACGATCCTCGTTCCCGACCCCGGCCCCGGTGAGGCCGTCGTGAAGATCCAGGCGTGCGGGGTCTGCCACACCGACCTGCACTACAAGCAGGGCGGCATCAACGACGACTTCCCCTTCCTCCTCGGCCACGAGGCCGCCGGTGTGGTCGAGGCGGTCGGCGAGGGCGTCACCGACGTGGTGCCCGGTGACTTCGTGATCCTCAACTGGCGGGCGGTGTGCGGGAAGTGCCGGGCCTGTCGGCGCGGCAGGCCCTGGTACTGCTTCGACACGCACAACGCCCGGCAGAAGATGACGCTCACGGACGGGACGGAGCTGTCGCCGGCCCTCGGCATCGGGGCCTTCGCCGAGAAGACGCTGGTCGCCGCCGGCCAGTGCACCAAGGTCGACCCGTCCGTGGCCCCGGCCGTCGCCGGTCTGCTCGGCTGCGGCGTGATGGCCGGCATCGGCGCGGCGATCAATACCGGCCAGGTCGGCCGGGGCGACTCGGTCGCCGTCATCGGCTGCGGCGGCGTCGGCGACGCGGCCGTCGTGGGCTCCCGCCTCGCGGGCGCCGCGCGGATCATCGCCGTCGACATCGACGACCGGAAGCTGGAGACCGCCCGGTCGATGGGCGCCACCCACACCGTCAACTCCCGCACCACCGACCCCGTCGAGGCCATCCGCGAGCTGACCGACGGGTTCGGCGCCGACGTCGTCATCGAGGCGGTCGGCCGCCCCGAGACCTACCGTCAGGCGTTCTACGCCCGCGACCTCGCCGGCACGGTCGTCCTCGTCGGCGTACCGACCCCCGACATGAAGCTGGAGCTCCCGCTGATCGACGTCTTCGGACGCGGCGGTGCCCTCAAGTCGTCCTGGTACGGCGACTGCCTGCCGTCCCGCGACTTCCCGATGCTCATCGACCTGCACCAGCAGGGCCGTATCGACCTGGGCGCCTTCGTCACCGAGACGATCGGCCTCGACGACGTCGAGAAGGCGTTCGCGCGGATGCACGAGGGCGACGTCCTCCGCTCGGTGGTGGTCTTCTGATGACCGCGCGCGTCGAGCACCTCGTCACCTCCGGCACCTTCTCGCTGGACGGCGGCACCTGGGACGTCGACAACAACGTATGGATCGTCGGGGACGGCGCGGAGGCGATCGTCATCGACGCCGCGCACGACGCCGACGCCATCCTGGCCGCCCTCGACGGCCGTACGCTGCGGGCCGTCGTCTGCACCCACGCCCACAACGACCACATCGACGCGGCCCCCGCGCTCGCCGCCGCCACCGGCGCCCGCGTCCTGCTCCACCCCGACGACCTGCCGCTGTGGAAGCAGACCCACCCCGACCACCACCCGGACGGCGAGCTCGCCGACGGCCAGACCCTCACCATCGCGGGCACCGACCTCACCGTCCTGCACACCCCGGGCCACGCACCCGGCGCGGTGAGTCTGTACGCGCCCGACCTGGGCACCGTCTTCACCGGCGACACGCTCTTCGCGGGCGGCCCGGGCGCCACCGGCCGGTCCTTCTCGCACTTCCCGACGATCATCGACTCGATCCGCGACCGGCTGCTCACCCTGCCGCCGGACACGGTCGTCCGCACGGGACACGGCGACACCACCACCATCGGCGCCGAGGCGCCGCACCTCGACGAATGGATCAAACGAGGCCACTGAGCGTCAGCCGGCTGACGAACCGCATCGGGGCACCCGTGACCGGGTCGGTGAACTCCAGCGTCCGCGCCAGCAGTTGGAGCGGACGCGCGTAGTCCTCCGGCCCGTCGTCCCGGACGACCGGGTACAGCGGGTCGTCCAGGATCGGCACGCCCAGCCGGGCCATGTGGACCCGGAGCTGATGGGTCTGGCCGGTAGCCGGCACCAGCCGGTACCGGCCGAGCCCGCCCCGGTGCTCCACCAGCTCGATCAGGCTCTCGCTGTTCGGCTCGCCCGGCTCCTCACGGGCCGCGAGCACCCCCCGCTCCTTCACGATCCGGCTGCGCACGGTCACGGGAAGCTCCAGCGAGGGGTCGTACGCGGCCACCGCCTCGTACTCCTTGCGCACCCGCCGGTCCCGGAACAGCGTCTGGTACGCGCCCCGGTCCTCCGGCCGTACGACGAAGAGCACGAGCCCCGCCGTCAGCCGGTCCAGCCGGTGCGCCGGCTGCAGCCCCGGCAGGTCCAGGTCGCGCCGCAGCCGTGCCAGCGCCGTCTCCGTGACGTGCCGCCCGCGCGGCGTCGTCGCCAGGAAGTGCGGCTTGTCGGCGACCACGATCCGCTCGTCGCGGTACACGATCCCCACCTTGAACGGCACCCGCTCCTCCGCCGGGAGGTCCCGGTGGAACCACACGTACCGCCCCGCCGCGTACGGCTCGTCCGCTCCGACCGGCGCCCCGTCCGCCCCGACGAACCGCCCCTCGGCGAACATCGCGTCCACCCGGTCGGCGCCGATGGCCGCCGCGTACCGCCCCAGCAGATGGTCCCGCACGGTCGCCCACGCCCCGTCGGGGTCGGCGGGCAGCCGCAGCCGCACCGGGTCGACACCGGCGCGCTGCGGCAGCGGGGCCACCGGGGCCTTGGTTCTGCGTCTCACCCGCCCACGGTATACACCCACGTCACGGCCGCCCCAGGGCGCCGAGGGCGGGCAGGGCGGCGGCGATCCGCTCCCAGGCGGCCCGGTCGCGTTCGACGGGGGGCAGCGTCTCGCCCGTGCCGCCGCCCCAACCGGTCGCGACGGTCACCGGGTCCTCGCCGGTCGCGGCGCCCACGGCCAGGGCGGCGGCGCCGAGGGCGACGAGTTCGGTGGTACGGGGGAGGACGACGGGCCGCCCCGAGAGGCGGCGTACGGTCTCGACCCACGTACGCCCCCGGGCGCCGCCGCCGATCAGCCGCAGCGGCACGTCGTCCCGCGTGTGCGGCAGCGCTTCGAGGGCCCGCAGGAGGGTGAACGCGGCGCCCTCGTAGGCGGCCCCGAGGAGCTGCTGGGGTGTGGTGGCGTGGCGGAGCCCGGTGAGCAGCCCGGAGGCGCCCGGGAGGTCGGGGGTGCGTTCGCCGTCGAGGTACGGCAGGAGGACGGCCTCGCCGCCGGGCTCGGCGTCCTCGCGGTCGAGGCCCAGCAGCGCGGCCACCTTGTCCACGGCCTGCGTGCAGTTGAGGGTGCAGCCGAGCGGGAGGTAGGTGCCGTCGGTGGCCGCGAAGCCGGCGAGGGCGGCCGTGGCGGGCCGGGTGCGGGTGGCCGCGAAGACCGTGCCGGAGGTGCCCAGGGAGACCACCGGGTGGTCCAGCAGGCCCTGCCCGCCCAGTCCGAGGCCGACGGCGGCCGCCATGTTGTCGCCGGTGCCCGCGGCGACGGCGATGCCCTCCGGCAGGCCCAGCTCCTTCGCCGCCGTCGCGGTCAGCGAGCCGACGCGGGTGGCGCCCATCGGGGCGACGGGCGGCAGGAGAGCGGGGTCCAGCCCGAGCAGGTCGAGCAGTCCGTGGTCGTACGCGCCGGTCGCGGTGTCGTACCAGCAGGTGCCGGACGCGTCGCCCGGGTCGGTGGCGGCCGTCCCGCTCAGCCGCTCGGTCAGGAAGTCGTGGGGGAGGCGCACGGCGGCCACGGCCTCGGCTGTGCGCGGCTCGTGCTCGCGCAGCCACTGCCACTTGGCGGCCGTCATCGACGCCACGGGTACGGAACCGGTGCGGGCCAGCCAGCCGTCGGCGCCCAGTCGCGCGGTGAGGGCGGCGGCCTGAGGGGCGGAGCGGGTGTCGTTCCACAGCAGGGCGGGGCGCAGCGGGCGGCCGGCGGCGTCCAGGGCGACCAGGCCGTGCTGCTGGCCGGCGACCGCGATGCCGGTGACCGTGCGGGCGTCGACGCCCGTCAGGGCCTGGGCGACCGCCTCGGCGAGCGCCCGCCACCACTGCTCGGGGTCGCTCTCGCGGGCACCTGCCGCGCCGGTCACCGTGTGCGGGGCCCGGCCCATGGCCAGGACCCGTCCGGAGGCGGTCTCCACGACGAACGCCTTGGTGGACTGGGTGGAGCTGTCCACGCCGATGACGGCCGGGGACGACGACGGCATCGCGTACCTCTCTCGGTGTCTTGGCTCTCGTGTCTTGGCCGACGGGCATCCGTAGCGTATTAGTAATGCGAGAAAACAAATAGAGCTGGAGGCCCGGACATGTCGGAACGCTTCATCCCCACTCCCGAGGACAGGTTCACGTTCGGGCTGTGGACCGTGGGCTGGCAGGGCGTCGACCCCTTCGGCACCGCGACCCGCCCCGCCCTCGACCCCGTCGAGTCCGTGGAGCGCCTGGCCGCCCTCGGTGCGTACGGCGTGACCTTCCACGACGACGACCTGATCCCCTTCGGGTCCTCCGACGCAGAACGGGAGGCCGTGGTCAAGCGGTTCCGGGCCGCCCTGGAGCGCACCGGCATGAAGGTGCCCATGGCCACCACGAACCTCTTCACGCACCCGGTCTTCAAGGACGGCGCCTTCACCGCCAACGACCGCGACGTCCGCCGCTACGCGCTGCGCAAGACGATCCGCAACATCGACCTGGCGGTCGAGCTCGGCGCGGAGGTGTACGTGGCCTGGGGCGGCCGCGAGGGCGCGGAGTCGGGCGCCGCGAAGGACGTCCGAGCGGCCCTGGACCGCATGAAGGAAGCGTTCGACCTGCTCGGCCAGTACGTCACCGAACAGGGCTACCACCTGCGCTTCGCCATCGAGCCCAAGCCCAACGAGCCGCGCGGCGACATCCTCCTGCCCACCATCGGCCACGCCCTCGCCTTCATCGAGCGCCTGGAACGCCCCGAACTCGTCGGCGTCAACCCGGAGGTCGGCCACGAGCAGATGGCCGGCCTCAACTTCCCGCACGGCATCGCCCAGGCCCTGTGGGCGGGCAAGCTCTTCCACATCGACCTCAACGGCCAGTCCGGCATCAAGTACGACCAGGACTTCCGCTTCGGCGCGGGCGACCTCCGCCAGGCCTTCTGGCTGGTCGACCTCCTGGAGAGCGCCGGTTACGACGGCCCGCGCCACTTCGACTTCAAGCCCGTCCGCACCGACGGCGCCGAGGGCGTCTGGGAGTCCGCCAAGAACTGCATGCGGAACTATCTGATCCTCAAGGAGCGCGCCGCCGCCTTCCGCGCCGACCCCGAGGTACGAGCCGCCCTCACGGCCTCCCGCCTCCCCGACCTGGCCCGCCCCACCGCCGAGGACGGCCTCGCCTCCCTGCTCGCGGACCCCTCCGCGTACGAGACCTTCGACCCCGCAGCGGCGGCCGCGCGATCCATGGCCTTCGAGCGTCTCGACCAGCTCGCCCTAGAACACCTCCTGGCCACCCGCTGACCGGGCCACCGCTACGACCCGGTCGCCGCCGCCCGTGCCCGCGCCCAGTCGATGATCCCCGCGCCGGGGGCGGGAACTCGGGGGCCCGGGGGCCGGGGGCCGGGGGCCGCCCCCGTCACCGGGCCATGCGCCCCATGTAGCCCGCCGGGTCCGCGATCACGTCGCGGACGACCACCGCCGCGGCGCCCCGTGCCGCGTCGCCCGAGGAGGATGAACCCCGCAGCCGTCCGGACCCCACGGGCCACAGGCCCGAGACGACCCGTGCCGTCAGCTCCCGGTCCGCCGCCGGGCCCAGCCATGGCATCAACGACCGGTAGATCCCGCCCAGTACCACCGCCTCCGGGTCCAGGAGGTTCACCGCGCCGGACACCACCAGGCCCAGCATCCGCCCGGCCCGCTCCAGGGCGGCCACCGCCCGGACGTCACCGGCGCGGGCGCGCCGCTCCAGCTCCGCCACGCCGGGCAGGCCGGACGCCTCGTCGAGGCCCGCGCCCCGCAGCAGCGCGGCCTGACCGGCGTACTGCTCCAGGCATCCCCGCGAACCGCACCGGCACTCCGGCCCGTCCACGTCCGCGACCACGTGCCCGATCTCCCCGGCGAACCCGTGCGCCCCGCGCATCAGCTCGCCGCCGGCCACGATCGCGCCGCCCACCCCGATCTCGCCCGTCAGGTACAGGAAGCTGCGCACCCGCTCCTGGCCGCCGAACCACAGCTCGGCCAGCGCCGCCGCGTTCGCCTCGTTGTCCGACCCCACCGGCAGCGCCGGCCGCCCGGGCCGCAGGGCGCTCAGCGCCTTCCCGAACAATCGCTCCGCCGCCACCCCGTTCCAGCCGAGGTTCGGGGCCTGGCGCACCGTGCCGCCCGACACCAGGCCGGGCAGCGCGAGCAGCGCCCCCGCCGCGTACAGCTCCTGCCCGGCCGCCGACTCCAGTGCTCCCGCCGCGATCCGCGCGGCCCGCTCCAGCACCTCGCCGGGCGCCGCGCCCCGGTTGTCCACGTGCTCGGTGAGCCGCACCCGGTCGGTTCCGGCCAGGTCGACCACGCACACGGACACGTAATCGATGTTGATCTCGACGCCCAGCCCGGCCGGACCCGTGCGCGCCACCCGCAGCGCGGTCCCCGGCCGCCCCGCCTGCCCGCTGAACGTCTTGCCCCGCTCGGTGAGGAACCCGCCCGCCAGCAACTGCTCGACCAGCGACGACACCGCCGCCCGCGTCAGCCCCACCCGTGCCGCCACCGCCGCCCGGGTCGCCTCGCCCTCGTCGTGCACGGCCCGCAACACCAGGCTCAGGTTGTGCCGCCGCACGGTGTCCTTGTCGGCCTTGGGCTCCAGCGGACCAAGAGTGTTCTTCATGGTGCGGCCGAGCCTATGCGAAGCCCGGAAACGCGGAAGCGCGGGCCCGGTCCGCCGACCGTACCCGTCAACGATTGCGACAACGCGCCACAGCGGCCCTACTGGCGCCTGCGGGCAGCTCACCGATACGTCTTCGGCGGACTCGCCTTCCACGCTCGATCGAGAGAGTCGTCCCAGGTGCCGTCCCGGTCGAAACTGGCCGCGCGGCAGCCACGGGACATGGGCGCCGCAGCGCTGTGGCGCCAGGGAGCGTCCCCGATCCAGGCTATAGCGTGGCCGCAGTACCGACAGTTTGTGTACCCGTCAACTCATCAGCCAGCCGCTGGAATTGCGCCGTGCGATCCGCCACCTCCTCTTTGATGCCTCGCAGCACCTCCTCAGAACTCGAAGCCCCCGTCGAACCGATGATGTCGCGCACGAGTGCCGCCGCCTCGATCGCGATGTCGGCGCGCCGTGCGGCATCGACCAGGCTCCGCGCGCCACCGTTGTCAGGCGACTTGCGCACTGTCCGTTCCGCCAATTCAACCGACGGACGGCTGGACACAGCCGGCTGGTTATCGCCGGCCTCGTGCTCCGCAGCCCCGTCTCTCAGGCGTCTGCGAGCCACTTCGAAGGCCCATGCCTCGGTGGATGCCTTCTTGACGACGTTGAAGTGAGTACTGGTCGCCGCGTCCATCACCAAGTGGAACTCTGTCATCAGCAATCCCCAGTGGTCGCCGCCGGTGAAGTCTTCGGGGCACCAGCCGTAGTGACGCACAAGTTCGTCACGGACTCGGTCGAAATGGCGCAGGCTCTTCCGCACTGGCCCAGACGTCTCGATGTGGAGGCCGACGTCTTCCGCCTTCGTCAGCATTTCAGGCTCCACACCCTCCCACTTCATATGGCCGTCACGTTCACAGGCGTAGTCGACCCAGGACCAGAAAGCCTCGGCGTCCGCGACATCGGGCGCCTCACGGTGGTGGCGTGGGCAGAGGAGGGCGAAGTTGCGCACATCGTTGGAACCGCCGAGCGACTCCGGAACCACATGAGCTCTCTCCACCGGAGCCTGCCAGCAGATCAGACAGATGGGCTCATCGAGACCGAGATAGTCGGCGATGGCCCGGACCGGGGGTCTGGACCGGCGCCGGTCGGGGTGGCTGTCCCGGTTGCGTACGGGCAGCTCGCGGTGGTCGTAGGCGTGTTCACGGTCCGGGTCTCGTATGTTCAGGACATCAGGGATGTCCTCACGTTGCGGCTCGGGGTTCCTCGCCTGGTAGAGCGGTGTGTTGATCTCCGTGAGAAACGGACTGAGGAATCCCAGTAGGAAGTCCCGGATGATCTCTAATGCGTCCCTGTCGTAACCGCCGGCCGCGTTGCGGTGCCCCTGGATGTCGAGGTAGAGGTGGCGCGGAGCGCCTGGGCTCGTCGCTGCGGCTTTCTTGAGGATCGAGAAGAGGCGGGTGGCGCACTTGGTGAAGTCCTCTTCGACCCGCATGTCGTGATACAGCGCGATGCCCTTCGGCTCCGCTTCGGCTCCCGGCCCCTCAGGAGGGGCTGCGTTCTGTGTGGCCTCGGATCGGGCTAACCACTGAGACGTCATCGGCTTCTGTGCGTTGTCGTTCATGTACCCACAGTAGGAGCCCCCACTGACACGCCGACGTCCGCGGCCTCTGGTCTGGGCGGAGCGGCACACACGGGGGGCAGGCGGTTCCCGAATCCCCCGAGAAGGTGTCGGCCCGGTGGTGAGCGGCACGGAACCGCCTGCACTTGCCTGAGGAGAGAAGTAGCCCGGCGGCTGCCGGTGCCGGGCCGTTGCGGCCTCTCATCCCTGGTGCGACCAGGCGGTTCGCTCGGCTGTTGGTGGCGTGGCGGTCACGCCGCACTCGTAGAAACAGAAAAACCCCAGTTCAACTGGGGTCTCTGTTGGTGTCCGAGGGGGGACTTGAACCCCCACGCCCGATAAAGGGCACTAGCACCTCAAGCTAGCGCGTCTGCCATTCCGCCACCCGGACAAGGTGTCTGTCTCGCGGCCCGTGGCCGTTCCGACGTGGAAAACCATAGCAAACATTGGGAGGGCTCGATCACGCCCCCATGCGCGCCGGGGGAGGGGGCAGGATGGGAGGACCCAGCAGCAGCTACCCGGGAGGAACCAGCGTGAGCGAGTCGAGCACGGCGCGAACCGCCACCGTCACGGGCGAGGATGAGGTCACCGACCTCTGCCGCGACCTCATCCGGATCGACACCAGCAACTACGGCGACCACTCCGGCCCGGGGGAGCGCGCGGCCGCCGAGTACGTCGCCGAGAAGCTCGCCGAGGTCGGTCTCGAACCGAAGATCATCGAGTCCCACAAGGGGCGTGCCTCCACCGTGGCGCGGATCGCGGGCGAGGACCCCTCCCGGCCGGCGCTCCTGATCCACGGCCACACCGACGTGGTCCCGGCCAACGCCGACGACTGGACGCACCACCCGTTCTCCGGCGAGATCGCGGACGGCTGCGTCTGGGGCCGCGGCGCGGTCGACATGAAGGACATGGACGCGATGACCCTCGCGGTCGTACGGGACCGGCTGCGCACCGGCCGCAAGCCTCCGCGCGACATCGTGCTGGCGTTCCTCGCGGACGAGGAGGCGGGCGGTACGTATGGCGCGCGCCACCTCGTCGACAAGCACCCCGGCCTCTTCGAGGGGGTCACCGAGGCGATCGGCGAGGTCGGCGGCTTCTCCTTCACCGTCAACGAGAACCTGCGCCTCTACCTGGTGGAGACGGCCCAGAAGGGCATGCACTGGATGCGGCTCACCGTCGACGGCACGGCGGGCCACGGCTCGATGACCAACCGCGACAACGCCATCACCGAGCTGTGCGAGGCCGTGGGGCGGCTCGGCCGGCACACCTGGCCCGTCAGGGTCACCAAGACCGTGCGGTCCTTCCTCGACGAGCTGTCGGACGCGCTCGGCACCCCGCTGGACCCGGAGGACATGGACGCCACGCTCGCCAAGCTCGGCGGCATCGCCAAGATGATCGGCGCCACCCTCCGCAACTCCGCCGCCCCGACCATGCTCGGCGCCGGCTACAAGGTCAACGTCATCCCGGGGCAGGCGACCGCCCACGTGGACGGGCGCTTCCTCCCGGGGTACGAGGAGGAGTTCCTCGCCGACCTCGACCAGCTCCTCGGGCCGCGCGTCCGGCGCGAGGACGTACACGCCGACAAGGCGCTGGAGACCAGCTTCGACGGGGACCTGGTGGACGCCATGCAGTCCGCGCTCAAGGCGGAGGACCCGATCGCGCGTGCGGTTCCGTACATGCTCTCCGGCGGCACGGACGCCAAGTCCTTCGACGACCTCGGCATCCGCTGCTTCGGCTTCGCGCCGCTCCAGCTCCCGCCGGAACTCGACTTCGCCGGGATGTTCCACGGCGTGGACGAGCGCGTGCCGGTGGAGGGCCTGAAGTTCGGCGTACGGGTGCTCGACCGCTTCATCGACGCGAGCTGAGGCGGGCTGACGCGGGCCGATTAGCTGGAATAGTCGGCTGAAACGACACTCCAATAATCGCCCGCGTGTGCACATCTGACCGAAAAGGGTGAACGGAGTCATCGGGTCGTAGCTCCATTACCTCCCTGTCGTTACAGGTGGTGCGGTCCGCGGCTGGGACCGCATTGCCAACAAGGAGGAATAATGATCAAGAAGGTCGCCGCTGTTGCGGCCGCCACCGGTGGGCTGGTCCTGGCCGGCGCGGGCATGGCCGTCGCCGATGCGGGTGCGCAGGGTGCCGCCGTGGGCTCCCCCGGTGTCATTTCGGGCAATGTGGTCCAGGTTCCCATCCACATCCCGATCAACGCCTGCGGCAACACGGTGAACATCATCGGCCTGCTGAACCCGGCCTTCGGGAACGTCTGCGTCAACGACTGACGTTGAGCCTCGACCCCTAGTGGTCCGAGCCCGGCCGGCCCCGGAGCGCGCGCCATGCGCTCCGGGGCCGGTGGACATTCGGCCTCCCGGCGCTGTGCCCGGAGGCATTTCCGGAAGCCTAGAAGGCAGGGAACCAGCTATGCGACAGGTCACGCGAAAGGGCCTGACCATCGTGGCGGCCGCGGGCGGTGTGCTCGCCCTCGGCGGCGGATTCGCCCAGGCGCACACAGGCGCCGACGCCCACGGGGCCGCGACCAATTCCCCGGGCGTCGCGTCCGGGAACAACGTCCAGGCGCCGGTCAGTGTGCCGGTGAACGCGTGCGGCAACACCGTGAACGTCGTCGGGGCACTGAACCCGTCGTTCGGGAACAAGTGCGTCAACAAGTCCAGCGGCGCCAAGGCCGACGGGGCGGCGGCGAACTCCCCGGGCGTCGCGTCCGGGAACAACGTCCAGGCGCCGGTGAACGTGCCGGTTAACGCGTGCGGCAACAGCGTCAACGTCGTCGGCGGGCTGAACCCGGCGTTCGGCAACGAGTGCGCCAACGGTCACCCGCACAAGCCCGGCAAGCCCGGGCACCCCGGCAACCCCGACGAGCCGGGCAACCCGGGTAACCCGGACGAGCCCGGTAACCCCGGAAACCCGGACGAGCCGGGCAACCCCGGGAACCCCGATGAGCCCGGCAACCCGGACGAGCCCGACGAGCCGGGCAAGCCCGGGAACCCGGACCAGCCCGGTAAGCCCGGTGAGCCCGGCAAGCCGGGGACGCCGGACAGCCCGGACGAGCCCGGTTCGCCGATCGAGCCGAACGAGCCCGGCACGCAGACCGTCACCCCGCCGAAGGCGGAGGACGAGCTGGCGCTGACCGGTGCGGCACCGCTCGGCATGCTGATCCCGGCGGGCGCGGGCCTGCTGCTCGGAGGCACGGTTCTCTACCGTCGCACCCGGCAGTCCTCGTAGTCCCCGACCCCGCTGATACGACGGAGCGGGCCCCACGATCGCGGGGCCCGCTCCGTTCCGCGTGCCACCCTCACCGGGTGACGCGCCTCACCAGGTGGCGCGCACCTGACGGATGATGCGCCGGCGCAGCCGCACACGGCGGCTGCCGTCCCGGTGCAGACTCAGTCGGTCCAACTCCCAGTGTCCGTACTCGGCATGGTCGGTCAGCAGACGGGTCGCCTCCTTGCGGGACACCCCGCGAGGTACGTACACGTCGACAAATTCGTATTCCGGCATCGCATCTATTGTGCGGGCAGAGGCCCGGTACGGATAGCGTCTGCACTATGTCTGATGCTGCGCAGCCCACCGCTGCCGAGGTACGCGCCGCCGCCGAGGCGGTCAAAGCCGCACTGGACCGTCACCTGGAGGCGGTCGAGAACCGCACGGGTGATGACGACCCGGCCGTCTACGCCGCCTTCAACGCCCTCGCCACCGCGGCCGAGGCCTACGACGAGCGGCTCTACGACCGCTACGACGAGGTCACGCCGTTCGAGATCCCCGGCGTGGAGGACTCCCTCCCGCCGTACGAGGGCCCGGAGGAGCCGAACGCGCTCACCGTGCTGATCCGCCGCGACTACGCGGTGGTCGAGCCACAGCGCCTGCTGGCCCAGTCGCAGCGCATCGCGGACCTGGACCGGGAGGACGACGGCGCGGACACCACCGCGGTGGTGGGGACCAGTGTGCACGCGGCACTGGGCGTGCTGTTCGGCGAGTTCGAACCGGACGAGATCGCGTCGCGGCACAAGGAGTTCGGCCTGGAGGAGGGCGATTCCACCCTGTGGGTCGCGGCCGCCGACGAGCTCCCGGAACCCGGCGAGTGGCTGAGCACCCCGTTCGACCAGGCCGACCCGGGCCGGGTGATCTGCCGCTTCGACGTGAGCGCGGTCTTCGACGAGGACGAGATCCACGGCGACCCGGAGGACACCCGCCCGGACACCACCTGAGGGCCGCCGGGCGCGCTGGGGTCCGCTCCCGGGCGCCCGGGGCGCGACCGGGCCGGGGCGGCTTGGGCGGCCGGCCCTGAGCGGGCCCGGAAGGGCGCGGGAGGCAGGCCCGCGCCGTACGCGTCGCCCTGGCCGGCGCCGCCAGCACGCGGCAGCCTTGGCCCGCGCACGCGGCACCCGGGCTGCTGCGTCCCCGCGCGCCCTGGCCGGCGCGGCCCGCACGCGGCAGCCCCGCCATTCAGGATCCGGGCTGCTACGCCCCCCCCACGGCGGCCGGCCTCCTGCCCTGCATGCGGTACCCCCGCCTGCTACGCCCGCGCACGCGGCACCCGGGCTGCCGCGCACGCGTCCGTGGCACCCGTGCCCGGCGTGGCTTGGCTGAGCCGGCCGGCCCGGCCCGGGCACGGGCCCCGCCCGAGAACCTGCCCCCCGCCGCCGCGACGCCGGTCAGTCCTCCGCGTCGGTCAGGAGGCCCTCCAGCAGTGCACGGAGGCGGGTGGTGCGGGGCTGGGGGAGCTTCTGGGCGACCGCGTGGGGAAGGGCCTGGTCCACGCCGTGGACCACCGAGAGGTGCCGCTCGCCACGGCCGAACGCGGTGTACACCCAAGCCCGGTCCAGGGCCTCGGCCGCGTCGCCGGGAAGGACGACGACCGCCGCCGGCCAGCGCATGGCGACCGCCTGGTGCGCGGTCAGCGCCCAGCCGTGCCGCAGCGCCGCCTCGACCCGGTCCTTCGGTACGACGACCCGCTCGCCCTCGCAGTCCAGGTGCAGGCCCTCCGCGTCCGCCGAGAGCACCGTGCCCGGCACCGTCCGGCCCGGCGAGGGGGCGTAGGCGATCCGGTCGCCCGGGTCGAACCCGCCGAAACGGCCCGGACCCGGGTTCAGCCGCTGCTTCAGCGCCGCGTTGAGCGCCCGCGTCCCCGCCGAACCGCCATGGCCCACGGTGATCACCTGGGTCTGCTCGGCCGGCACCCCGATCGCCCGAGGCACCGAGTCGGCGACCAACTGCACCGTGCGGTGCACCGCCTCCCCCGCGTCCCGCACCGGGACGATCACGACTTCCTTGCCCGGCGCCTCGACCTGGTTCAGCTCGCCGATCCCGATGCCGGAGACCAGCTCCGCGATCGGCCCGGGGTCCGGTGTGCGCGACGCGACCTGGGGGCACACCCGCGCCGCCAGGACGTCCGCGAAGACCCGCCCCGCGCCCGTCGACCACAGCACGCCCGGGTCGCCGCTGAGCACCAGACGGCACCCGTCCGGCAGCGCCTCCGCCAGCATCGCGGCCGTCTCGACGTCGAGCTGCGGAGCGTCCAGCACCACCAGGAGGTCCAGCGCGAGCGCCCCGTCCTCGTCCCGTCCCGGTCCGCCCGTCCCCGTCAGCAGCCCGGCGATGGTGACCGCGTCGACGTCCGTGCCGAGCTGGCGGCGGCCGTTCTCGGTGTACGTGGCGACGACCGCCCGCAGCCCGAGTCCGTGCGCGGCCCCGGCCAGCGCGACCGCCTCGGCCCGCGCCGCGTCGCCGCCCGTGTGCGCGACCAGCCCGTGCTCGGCGACCGCACGGGTCAGCTCGGTCTGCGGGGCCGCGTCCTGCCAGCGGGCGTCGGGTCCGGTCCGGGCGAGCCGGGCGAGCCCGTCGGCGAGGCTCTCCTCCGCCAGCGCGTACCGGTCGAGGCCGATCAGCACCGGCACCGGCTCGGCGTCGTCGGCCCGCTCCGGCTCCAGATCCTCGTCCCCGGGCACGTGCTCGTCCAGCCCGTCGTGGAACACCAGCACCGCGCCCTCGGAGATCGCGTGCCGCACCGCCTCCTCCGGCTCGGGCACCGAACGCTCCGCCAGCGCCGCACGCACGGCCGCGGCGTCCAGCGCCGTGTGCCCCTGGAGCGCCGCCCGCTGGAGCAGCCAGCCGATCAGGGCGACCGTCCGGCGCTCGTCCCCGGGTCCGCACTCCGGGCCGAGCAGCGCCCGCGCGAAACCGTCGGCCTGCTCGGGGCGCACCCCCGGCACCGACAGCAACTGCCACGGGTCCTCGCGCAGCACGTCCGCCGCCGTATCCCCGAGCACGCCGGCCACCCGCACGGCGAGCGACTCGGGCGCGCCGCCCTCGCTCAGCACCGCCCGCACGGCCGCGACCGTCTCGGGCGCAGCCGACCGCGCGGGCGGGACGGGCTCGGGGGCCACCGCCGGCCGCGCCGGTGCGACGGGCTCCGGGGCGGACCGGCGCGGCGCGGGCGCGGGGGAGTCGAAGAACGCCGTGCCGGACGCCTTGCCGCTCTCCACCGCCCGTACCGCCGCCAGCAGGTCGGCGGCCTTGCCGCTGAGCTTGGCGCCCGCCTCGACGGGGCCGCCCTTCTCCGCCTTGCGCTGCTCGATCCGCGCCCGCAGCTCCCGCTGCGCCGCCAGCTCCGCCGCCGCCTCGGACGGCCCACCGTCGCCGGTGCCCTCCGGCGTCGCAGCCACCTCGTCCGTGCCGTCACCGGCCGGGACCTCCGCCTCCTCGGGCGCCGGGACGGCAGCGGGACCGCCCGGCTCCGCACCCTCCGGGGCGGCGGGTCCGGCGGCGGATGCGGCGTCGTCCTGGTCGTCGGCCGAGGGGCCGGGGGTTGCCCCCCGGGGAAGCGCGGTCACAGCGTGCTCCAGTCCTGATCGGGATAGCGGTGCACGGGCGCCGACACATCGTCGAGCGCCCGGCGGATCTCGTCAGGAAGACTAAGGGTCTCCACTGACAACGCCGCCGCGAGCTGCTGCGCGTTGCGCGCGCCGACCACCGGCGCGACCACGCCCGGCCGGTCCCGTACCCACGCCAGCGCCACCTGGAGCGGCGTGGCGGCCAGCCCGTCCGCCGCCGTGATCACCGCGTCGACGATCCGGGTCGCCGCGTCGTCCAGGTACGGCTCCACGAACGGCGCCAGCCGGTCCGACGCGCCCCGCGAGTCGGACGGCGTGGCGTGCCGGTACTTACCCGTCAGCACCCCCCGCCCCAGCGGCGAGGAGGGCAGCAGCCCGACGCCCAGGTCCAGCGCGGCGGGCAGCACCTCCCGCTCCACGCCCCGCTGGAGCAGCGAGTACTCCATCTGCGTGCTGGCCAGCCGCGCCCGCACCCCGCCCGGTGCGAGCTGCCACGTCGCGGCCTTCGCCAACTGCCAGCCGCAGAAGTTCGACACGCCCACGTACCGTGCCCGGCCGCTGCTGACCGCGATGTCCAGGGCCTGGAGCGTCTCCTCCAGCGGTGTCTCCGGATCGAAGGCGTGCACCTGCCACAGGTCCACGTAATCCGTGCCGAGCCGCGCCAGCGACGCGTCCAGCGACGCCAGCAGGTGTCCGCGCGACCCGTCGAACCGCCGGTCCGGGTCCGGGACGCTGCCGGCCTTCGTCGCGATGACCAGGTCGCGTCGCGGGACCAGCCGCTCCACGAGCTGCCCGAGCAGGTATTCGGCCTCGCCGCCGCCGTACACGTCCGCCGTGTCCACCAGCGTCCCGCCCGCCTCCCAGAACGCCTTGAGCTGGTCCGCCGCGTCGTGCTCGCCGGTGTCCCGCCCCCAGGTGAGGGTGCCGAGGCCGATCCGGGACACACGCAGGCCGGTACGGCCGAGATGCCTCTGCTCCATGGCCGCGAGATTACTGGCCAGAGGCCCACGCGCAGAGAGCCTGTGGACAACCTCGGGCACGTGCGGGGCCGTTCTCCCTCCTGACGGGACCGGGGCCTGCGCGCTAGAGTCCGGACGCAGATCATTACTGATCAGTAAATGAGTCGACGAGTAAGGGGACCGGCTATGCGGCTCGGCATCAACCTCGGCTACTGGGGCGCGGGCATGGACGGCGACAACCTCGCCGTCGCCCAGGAGGCGGACCGCCTCGGCTACGACGTCTGCTGGGCCGCCGAGGCGTACGGCTCCGACGCCCCGACCGTCCTCGCCTGGGTCGCCGCCCAGACCGAGAACATCGACGTCGGCTCCGCCATCATGCAGATCCCGGCCCGCCAGCCCGCCATGACGGCGATGACGGCGGCCACCCTCGACTCGCTCTCCGGCGGCCGCTTCCGCCTCGGCCTCGGCGTCTCGGGGCCGCAGGTCTCCGAGGGCTGGTACGGCGTCAAGTTCGACAAGCCGCTCTCCCGCACCCGCGAGTACGTCGAGATCGTGCGCAAGGCCATGGCCCGCGAGCGCCTGACCCACGAGGGCGAGCACTGGACCCTCCCGCTCCCCGGCGGCCCCGGCAAGCCGATCAAGCTGACCGTCCACCCGCAGCGCGAGCACATCCCGCTCTACATCGCGGCGATCGGCCCCAAGAACCTGGAGCAGACCGGCGAGATCGCCGACGGCGCCCTGCTGATCTTCCCGTCCGCCGAGCACCTGGAGGACACCGCGATCCGGCACCTGCGCGCCGGCCGCGAGAAGGCCGGCCTGACCATGGACGGCTTCGACGTCTGCCCGACCCTCCCGCTCGCCATCGGCGACGACATCAACGGTCTCGCCGACATGTTCCGTCCGTACACCGCGCTGTACGTCGGCGGCATGGGCAGCCGCAAGCAGAACTTCTACAACCAGCTCGCCCAGCGCATGGGGTACGAGAAGGAAGCCGCCGAGATCCAGGAGAAGTACCTCGCCGGCGACAAGACCGGCGCGGCCGCCGCCGTCCCGCACAAGCTGATCGACCAGACGACGCTGCTCGGCTCGGTGGAGCGGATCGCCGACCGGATGCGGGCCTACGCGGCGGCCGGCGTCACCACCCTCACCCTCGCCCCGGCCGGCTTCACGCTGGACGAGCGGATCGCGGCGCTGCGGGCGGGCACCGAGGCCCTGGAGCGCGCCAGCCTGGTCGACTAGACGACCGGACAAGCCTGCGGCCGTGGTGGGGGCTCGGGGTCATCCCCGCCACGGCCGTCACGCTGCACAACGCGCCACGCCCCTCCCCGGTTACTGCCCAACCGCCCCCGGGGCGCGCGGAAACCGCCGTTCCCCTCCCCGTGCTTCCGATGCTCCCCCGTCCGGCGGAGTCCGGCGGCCGAGCTGTTGCCACCTCACTCGTGCGGCATTTGACTCGTTCTTTGCGGATGTGCGCACAGACGCGCGTATGGAGGTGGCATTGATGCTGTCGGCCCGGAGCCTGTTCCAGGAGATCGTCGACGACGATGATTCCTACCAGTTGTTCTGTTCCATCGCGGCCAGTGGGGAGGCCCAGGGCGGCTGGGAGAACGCCCGTATCGCAGCCCTCCTCCCGGAGAGCATGCGGGAGCTCGCCCCCAAGGTCACCCGGCACGGTGCCGACGAGGACAAGCACGGCCGGATCTTCAACGCCCTGCTCAAGAAGCGCGGCCTGGAACCGGTCCCGGTCCCGCCGGAGACCGACTACACGATGCTGCTGGAGCAGCGCGGCATCGGCCTGACCCACGACAAGCTGCGCCGGGACGAGCGGCTGACCGAGGAGGATGTCCTCGTCTACCTCTCGCACAGCCGGGTCACCGAACAGCGCGCCGCCGACCAGATGGACATGCTGGTCAAGTACTTCGGCGACCACCCCGAGGTCGGCAAGGCCATCCGGATGATCTGCCACGACGAGGACAACCACCTCGCGTACTGCCACGAGGAACTGCTGGGCCTCGCGTACGCCGGGCACGGCCGCGCCATCCAGCGCACCCTCCGCGAGTGCGCCCTCGCCGAGATCGCCGTCTACCGCGACGTCAGCCTCGCCGTCATGGACCACATGGGCCGCATCCTGAAGTGGCCGTACGCCAAGCGGACCGCCCTGGCGATCGGCATCCGCGGGATGTACGCGTACGAGAGGGCCGGCGGCTGGCGGCGCATGGTGTCCCTCACCATGCCGGAGCGGCGCAACGCGCTGGGCGGACCGGCCGAGCCCGCCCCGGCATTCTGAACGGCTTCGGAGCGCCTACAGCCAGCCCCGGCGCTTGAACAGCCGGTACAGGCCGAAGACCGCCACGGCCATGAGGATGATCACGGCCGGGTAGCCCCACACCTGGTGGAGCTCCCACATGTGGTCGAAGTTCATGCCGTAGACGCCCGCGACCATGGTCGGCACCGCGGCCATCGCCGCCCACGCCGAGATCTTCCGCATGTCGTCGTTCTGCCGCACCCCCATCTGCGCGAGATGGGCCGACAGGATGTCCGAAAGCAGCCGGTCGAGCCCCTCCACCTGCTCCGTGGCACGGGTCAGATGGTCGCTGACGTCCCGGAAGAACGGCTGGGCGTGCTCGTCCACGAACGGCACGCCGGCGCCCGCCAGCCGGGCCATCGGCGCGGCCAGCGGACCGGTGGCCCGGCGGAACTCCAGCACCTGGCGCTTGAACATGTAGATCCGTGACGCCGTGTTCTTGGCGTCGCCGCCCGTCGGCTGGAAGACCTCCGTCTCCATCTCCTCCAGGTCGACCTGGAGCTCGCCCGCCACCTCGATGTAGTGGTCCACGACGGCGTCGCTGATCGCGTACAGCACGGACGTCGGCCCGTGCCTGAGCACCTCCGGCTCGGCCTCCAGCCGCTTGCGCACGGCCGACAGGGGCGCGCCCTCGCCGTGCCGGACGGTCACCACGAAGGAGTCACCCATGAACACCATCAGCTCGCCGGTGGTGACGGTGTCGCTCTCCGGCTCGTACAGGACAGGCTTGAGGACCATGAAGAGCGAGTCGTCATAGATCTCCAGCTTCGGCCGCTGGTGCGCCTTGAGGGCGTCCTCCACGGCGAGCGGGTGCAGCCCGAACTCTTCCGACACATGGGCGAACTCGTCCTCCGTGGGCTCGTGCAGCCCGATCCACAGGAACGCGTCACCGCCCCACTCCCGTGCCTGGTCCAGGGCGTCGGAGAAGTCGGAGGGGCCCTCACTGCGGTGCCCGTCCCGGTAAATGGCACAGTCGACGATCACGGCGCGTATTCTTCCCCCGCCCCGGGCACCTCGCACCCATGGAGCGGCCTAGGCTGGCAGGCATGGCCACGTTGATCCTCGTACGGCACGGACGCTCGACCGCCAACACCGCCGGCGTACTCGCGGGCTGGACGCCCGGCGTCGCCCTCGACGAGCGCGGTGCCGCGCAGGCCGCCGCACTGCCCGGCCGGCTGGCCGGAGTGCCGCTCGCGGCCGCCGTCACCAGCCCGCTCCAGCGGTGCCTGGAGACCCTCCAGCCGCTCCTGGACGCCCGCCCCGACCTGCCGCTCCACTCCGACGAGCGGATCGGCGAGTGCCGCTACGGCGACTGGTCCGGGCGCAAGCTCGCCGAGCTCGCCGACGAGCCGCTGATGGAGGTCGTCCAGCGGCACGCGTCCAACGCGGCCTTCCCCGGCGGCGAGTCGATGCGCGCCATGCAGGCGCGTGCCGTCGAGGCCGTACGCGAGTGGAACGCGCGCGTGGAGGCGGAAAACGGGGAGGACGCGGTCTATCTGATGTGTTCGCACGGCGACATCATCAAGTCCCTCGTGGCCGACGCCCTCGGCATGCATCTCGATCTGTTCCAGCGGATCCATGTGGATCCTTGTTCCGTGACGGCGATCCGTTACACCCGTCTCAGGCCGTCTCTTCTCCGGCTCGGCGACACCGGCGACTTCGGCGGGCTGCTCCCGCGCGAGGAGCCCGGCGGCGAGGCCGCGGAGGTGGGCGGCGGCGCGGGAGCACCGTGATCGATTCGCACAGTAGGGTGGACGGGCCGCAGCGCCGTCCGAACTGAAGCAAGGGAGAGGGAACGTGTCCCGTCAGGTATTCCTCTATGACCCACCGGAGCGCTTCGTGGCCGGCACGGTCGGGCTGCCTGGCCGCCGTACGTTCTTCCTCCAGGCCTCCGCCGGGGGCCGGGTCACCAGCGTCGCCCTGGAGAAGACCCAGGTGGCCGCGCTCGCCGAGCGGATCGACGAACTGCTCGACGAGGTGGTGCGGCGCACCGGCGGCAATGCCCCGGTGCCGGCCGTCGCGCCCTCCGACGTCACCGACACCGCGCCCCTGGACTCGCCCGTCGAGGAGGAGTTCCGGGTCGGCACGATGGCGCTGGCCTGGGACGGCGAGGAACAGCGCATGATCGTCGAGGCGCAGGCGCTCGTCGAGCTGGACGTGGAGTCCGAGGAGGACCTCGCGGAGGCCGAGGAGCGGCTGCTCCAGGACGAGGAGAACGGCCCGCCCATGCTGCGGGTCCGGCTCACCGGGGCGCAGGCGAGGGCCTTCGCCAAGCGCGCCCTCGACGTGGTCAACGCGGGGCGGCCGCCGTGCCCGCTGTGCAGCCTGCCGCTCGATCCGGAAGGACACGTATGTCCGCGCCAGAACGGATACCGCCGCGGGGCCTGACCGCGGTGGATCCGCTCGACCTGCTCGCCAAGGGTGAACTGACGGTACGCGGCCAGGTCCGCGAGGCGTCCAACGCGGTGCTGTTCTGTTCCGTCGCGTACGAAGGTCAGGAAGCCGACTGCGTCTACAAGCCCGTCGCGGGGGAGCGGCCCCTGTGGGACTTCCCCGACGGGACGCTGGCACAGCGCGAGGTCGCCGCGTACGAGGTGTCCGAGGCGACCGGCTGGGGTCTGGTCCCGCCGACCGTGCTCCGGGACGGCCCGTTCGGCCTCGGCATGGTCCAGTTGTGGATGGAGGGCGACCCGTCGGCCCCGCTCCTGGCGCTCGTCGACGACGAGGAACCGGGCGACGGCTGGAAGGCGGTCGGGCTCGCGCAGGTCGCCGAGGACCGCACCGCCCTGCTGGTGCACGCCGACGACATACGGCTGCGGCGGCTCGCCGTACTCGACGCGGTGATCAACAACGGTGACCGCAAGGGCGGCCACCTGCTGGCCGCGCCCGACGGACGGCTGTACGCCATCGACCACGGCGTCACCTTCAACGTGGACGACAAGCTGCGCACCCTCCTGTGGGGCTGGGCCGGCGAACCGCTCCCCGAGGAGGCCCTGGACGTCCTGGCCCGCCTGGACGCCTCCCTGGCACCCGGCGCGCCCCTCGCCACCCGCCTGGCCGAGCTGATCACCCCCGCCGAGGTCGCGGCCGTACGCTCCCGGGTCGCCGCCCTCCGCGCCTCGGGCCGCCACCCGGAACCCTCCGGCCAATGGCCCGCGATCCCCTGGCCCCCGGTCTGACGGAACCCCGTCGCCGGAACACCTGCCCGGTCCGACCCGCGAGCCCCGCAACATCCCGCCGACCCTGCACACACCGGCGGTCCGCGCAAGAGGGCCTATCCGGTCATGATCCCGTATCCGGTTCGTATCCGGAACACCCGTCCGGTTACGCTCGTGGCATGCATGCCTGGCCCGCTTCTGAGGTCCCCGCCCTGCCCGGCAAGGGCCGCGACCTCCGGATCCACGACACCGCGACCGGTGGACGAGTGACCCTCGACCCCGGCCCCGTCGCCCGTATCTACGTCTGCGGCATCACGCCGTACGACGCGACCCACATCGGTCACGCGGCGACCTACAACGCGTTCGACCTCGTTCAGCGCGTGTGGCTCGACACCAAGCGGCAGGTCCACTACGTCCAGAACGTCACCGACGTGGACGATCCGCTCCTGGAGCGGGCCGTGCGCGACAACATCGACTGGGTCTCCCTCGCCGAGAAGGAGACGGCCCTCTTCCGCGAGGACATGACCGCCCTGCGGATGCTCCCGCCGCAGCACTACATCGGCGCCGTCGAGTCGATACCCGGCATCGTGCCGCTCGTCGAGCGCCTCCGGGACGCGGGCGCCGCCTACGAACTCGAAGGCGACATCTACTTCTCCGTCGAGGCCGACCCGCACTTCGGCGAGGTCTCCCACTACGACGCCGAACTCATGCGGGCCCTGTCCGCCGAGCGCGGCGGCGACCCGGACCGCCCCGGCAAGAAGAACCCGCTCGACCCCATGCTGTGGATGGCCGCCCGCGAGGGCGAGCCGAGCTGGGACGGCGGCAGCCTCGGCCCCGGCCGGCCCGGCTGGCACATCGAGTGCGTGGCCATCGCCCTGGACCACCTCGGCATGGGCTTCGACGTCCAGGGCGGCGGCTCCGACCTGGTCTTCCCGCACCACGAGATGGGCGCCTCGCACGCCCAGGCGCTGACCGGCGAGTACCCGTTCGCCAAGGCGTACGTGCACGCCGGGATGGTCGCCCTGCACGGCGAGAAGATGTCCAAGTCCAAGGGCAACCTCGTCTTCGTCTCCGCGCTGCGCCGCCAGGGCGTCGACCCGGCCGCCATCCGCCTCGCCCTGCTGTCCCACCACTACCGCGCCGACTGGGAGTGGACCGACGACGTCCTCCAGGACGCCGAGGAGCGCCTCGGCCGCTGGCGTGCCGCAGTCTCCCGCCCCGACGGGCCGTCCGCCGACGCGCTGGTCGACGAGGTGCGCGAGGCCCTGGCCGACGACCTGGACGCCCCGGCCGCCCTCGCGGCCGTGGACCGCTGGGTCGCCCGCCAGGACGCCGAGGGCGGCACGGACGAGGGCGCGCCGGGCCTCGTCTCCCGGACCGCCGACGCCCTCCTGGGAGTGGCGCTGTAGCCGACGCCGTACAGCAGCGGGGCGGCACCTCACCAGAGGTGCCGCCCCGCCGTCGTGTGCCGTCAGTCCTCGGAGGAATCCGGGGAATCCGGGGAATCCGGGTCCGCCGATTCCGGTGGCGGCTCCTCGGAACCGCCCTCCCCGCGCTCGGGCCCCGTCTCCTCCGCCTTCGGGGGCTTCGGGGGCCGCGTCCGGCCGCTCGACGTGTCGCGCAGGTAGGAGCTGTCGCCGAGCTCCGTCGCGTGCCCCTGACCGCCCGGCCCGCCGTCCCGCCGCCGCAGGTACCGCTCGAACTCGCGCGCGATGGCCTCGCCCGACGCCTCCGGCAGCTCCGCGGTGTCCCGGGCCTCCTCCAGCGTCTGCACGTACTCCGCGACCTCGCTGTCCTCCGAGGCCAACTGGTCCACGCCGACCTGCCAGGCCCGCGCGTCCTCGGCCAGCTCACCCAGCGGGATGCGCAGGTCGATCAGGTCCTCCAGCCGGTTGAGCAGCGCCAGCGTCGCCTTGGGGTTCGGCGGCTGCGACACGTAGTGCGGCACCGCCGCCCACAGGCTCACCGCCGGCACGCCCGCGTGCGTGCAGGCCTCCTGAAGGATGCCGACGATGCCCGTCGGCCCTTCGTACCGGGTCTCCTCCAGGTCCATCGTGCGCGCCAGGTCCGGGTCGGACGTGACGCCGCTGACCGGCACCGGCCGGGTGTGCGGGGTGTCGCCGAGCAGCGCGCCCAGGATCACCACCATCTCCACGCCCAACTCATGGGCGAAGCCGAGCAGCTCGTTGCAGAACGAGCGCCAGCGCATCGACGGCTCGATGCCGCGGACAAGCACAAGATCGCGCGGCTTGTCGCCGCCCACCCGGACCACCGACAGCCTGGTGGTGGGCCAAGTGATCTTCCGTACCCCGCCGTCCATGTACACCGTGGGCCGGTTGACCTGGAAGTCGTAGTAGTCCTCGGCGTCGAGCGCCGCGAACACCTCGCCCTTCCACTCCCGTTCCAGGTGCGCGACCGCGGTGGAGGCGGCGTCGCCGGCGTCGTTCCAGCCCTCGAACGCGGCCACCATGACCGGGTCGATCAGCTCGGGAACCCCCTCGAGCTCGATCACCCAGGCCTCCTTCCGAAGTTCCGTGCGTACGGACCAACCTTACGGCTTTCCGGGGCCCCGCCCGCAGCCCCCGTACACGTCCGAGTGCTGTACCGACCGGGAGCCACTACCCATGCCGACCGGCGTGAACACGGCCGGAAACCAGCCGATTCATCCGAGCGCTGCCCGCTACGGCGCGTCCCGCAGCCACCGCTCCACGCCCGCCACATGCACCGTCGCCCAGGAGCGGGCCGCCTCGGCGTCCCGGTCGCGGAGCGCCGCCAGGATGGCACGGTGTTCGTCGAGCGCGTGGCCGACGGCGCCCTCCTTGGCGAGACCCCGCCAGATCCGGACCCGGGCCGCCGGGCCGGCCAGGCCGTCCAGCAGCGAGCCGAGCACCGTGTTCCCGGCGGCCCGGACGACGCGCCGGTGGAACTCCAGGTCGGCGGCGGCCAGTTCCTCCACCGACGCCTCGTCACCGAGAGCGCCCAGCGCGTCCAGCTCGTCCAGCCGGCCGGCCAGCTCGTCCAGCTCGGCCTCGCTGATCCGGCTCGCGGCCAGCCCGGTCGCGGCGGGCTCCAGCAGGCGGCGTACGGCGAGGAGCTCCCGCGCCGTGTCGTCGCGGTGGAAGTCCACGAAGTCCACCACGAAGCCGAGCGCCTCCAGCAGCAGTTGCGGGTCGAGGCTGGTGACGTACGTGCCGTCCCCCTGACGTACGTCGAGGATGCGGATCAGCGACAGGGCGCGCACCGCCTCGCGCAGGGAGTTGCGCGACAGGCCCAGCTCGGCGGCCAGTTCGCTCTCCTTGGGGAGCCGGTCGCCGGGGCGCAGCCTGCCCGAGACGATCATCCCCTTGATCTGCTCGATCGCCTCGTCGGTCACGGCCATGGCGTCCCCCGGTGTCCATACATCCGATGTCTGAGCGTACAGCGAGGGCGGCCCGGGAAGGGCCGCCCTCGTCATACCGCTATGGCCGTCAGGCCTTCTTGCCGAGCATGTCCTCGACCCTGGCGCGGATGTCGTCCGTCGCCAGACCGCGGATCGTCAGGGTCGTGCGGCGGCGCAGCACGTCGTCCGCCGTCTCGGCCCACTCGTGGTCACGGGCGTAGGCGACCTGCGCCCAGATCTCCGGCGCGTCCGGGTGGATGCGCTCGGCCAGCTCGGGGTTGTCGTTGGCCAGGCGCGCGATGTCGAAGGAGAGCGAGCCGTAGTGCGTGGCCAGGTGGCGGGCGGTGTCGGCGGCCATGCGCGGGCCGGGCGTACCGCCGTCGACGAGCAGCCGGTGGGCGACCGCGTTCGGGTTGGCTATGCCGGGCAGCGGGAGCTTCTTCGGCAGGGCCGAGATCGGCTCCATGTCCTCGCCCAGCGGGCCGCCGGGCAGGGAGGCCAGCTTGTTCATCACCGTGCGGCCGATGTGGCGGAAGGTCGTCCACTTGCCGCCGGCCACCGACAGCATGCCGCCGCGGCCCTCGGTCACGACCGTCTCCCGCTTGGCCTTGGAGGTGTCGCCGGGCCCGCCCGGCAGCACCCGCAGACCCGCGAAGGAGTACGTGATCAGGTCCCGGGAGAGCTGCTGGTCGCGGATGGAGAACGCGGCCTCGTCCAGGATCTGGGTGATGTCCTTCTCGTTGACCGCGACCTCGCCGGGGTCGCCCTCGTACTCCTCGTCGGTCGTACCGAGCAGCAGCATGTCCTCCCAGGGGAGGGCGAAGGTGATGCGGTACTTGTCGATCGGGGTGGCGAGCGCGGCCTTCCAGGGGGAGGTGCGCTTCAGGACGAGGTGCGCGCCCTTGGAGAGGCGGATGGAGGGCGCCGCGTTCGGGTCCTCCATCCGGCGCAGGTGGTCGACCCAGGGGCCGGTGGCGTTGAGGACCAGGCGGGCGTCGACGCCGAACTCGTCACCGCTGGTGCGGTCCCTCAGGTCCGCGCCGGTGACCCGGCCCTTGGTGAAGCGGAGGCCGGTGACCTCGGCATGGTTGAGGACGGTGGCGCCCGCGTCGACGGCGGCGCGGACCGTCATCAGGGCCATGCGCGCGTCGTTCATCTGGTCGTCGCCGTACACGGCCACGGCCTTGAGGTTCTCGGTGCGCAGCTCCGGCACGTCCTGGGCGGCCTTGGCGGGGCTCAGCAGGTGGCCGACGCCGTCGCCGAAGGCGGAGAGCGCCGAGTACGCGAAGACGCCCGCGCCGAGCTTGGCGGCGCCGTGCGGGCCGCCCTTGTAGACCGGCAGGTAGAAGGTGAGCGGGTTCGCCAGGTGCGGGGCGACCTGGCGGGAGACCGCACGGCGCTCGAAGTGGTTCTCCGCGACCAGCTTCACCGCACCGGTCTGCAGGTAGCGCAGACCGCCGTGGAGGAGCTTGGAGGAGGCGGAGGAGGTGGCGCCGGCGAAGTCGCCGGCGTCCACCAGGGCCACCCGCAGCCCGGACTGCGCGGCGTGCCAGGCCGTGGAGATGCCCAGGATGCCGCCGCCGATCACCAGGAGGTCGTAGGTGGCCTTGGAGAGCTGCTCCCGCGTCTCGGCACGGCTCGGCAGGGAACCGGCAGCCGGGTGCGTCCCGAGGGAGGGGACGCTCTGCAGGGTGGTCATGTCGATTTACTCCTCGTCCTCGATCCAGCCCATGGTCCGCTCGACGGCCTTGAGCCAGTTCTTGTACTCGCTGTCACGCTTGTCAGCGTCCATGCGGGGGGTCCACTCGGCGGCCCTGCGCCAGTTGGCGCGCAGCGCGTCGGTGTCGGGCCAGAAGCCGACGGCCAGGCCGGCGGCGTAGGCGGCGCCGAGGCAGGTGGTCTCGGCGACCATCGGGCGCACCACGGGGGCGTCCAGGAAGTCCGAGAGCGTCTGCATCAGCAGGTTGTTGGAGGTCATGCCGCCGTCGACCTTGAGCGCGGCCAGTTCGACGCCGGAGTCCTTCGTCATGGCGTCGGTGATCTCGCGGGTCTGCCAGGCGGTGGCCTCGAGCACGGCGCGCGCGATGTGCGCCTTGGTGACGTACCGGGTGAGGCCGGCGATCACGCCGCGGGCGTCGGAGCGCCAGTACGGGGCGAACAGGCCGGAGAAGGCCGGTACGAAGTACGCGCCGCCGTTGTCCTCGACCGACGACGCGAGGGTCTCGATCTCGGCGGCGGAGTTGATCAGGCCCATCTGGTCGCGCATCCACTGCACCAGCGAGCCGGTGACGGCGATGGAGCCCTCCAGGGCGTACACCGGGGCCTGGTCGCCGATCTTGTAGCCGACGGTGGTGATCAGACCCGAGTACGAGTTGATGATCTTCTCGCCGGTGTTCAGCAGCAGGAAGGTGCCGGTGCCGTACGTCGACTTGGCCTCGCCCTCGGCGAAGCAGGTCTGGCCGAACAGGGCCGCCTGCTGGTCGCCGAGCGCGGAGGCGACCGGGACGCCGTCCAGGACGCCGCCCTTGACGTGGCCGTACACCTCGGCGGAGGAGCGGATCTCCGGCAGCACGGCCGCCGGGACGTCCATGGACTCCAGGATCTTCTGGTCCCACTCCATGGTGTGGAGGTTCATCAGCATGGTGCGGGAGGCGTTGGTGACGTCGGTGACGTGGTGACCGCCGTCCGCACCGCCCGTCAGGTTCCAGATGACCCAGGAGTCCATGGTGCCGAAGAGGATGTCGCCGCGCTCGGCGCGCTCGCGCAGGCCCTCGACGTTGTCCAGCAGCCAGCGGACCTTCGGGCCGGCGAAGTACGACGCGAGCGGCAGGCCGGTCTCGCGGCGGAAGCGGTCCTGGCCGACGTTGCGGCCGAGCTCCTTGCAGAGCGCGTCGGTGCGGGTGTCCTGCCACACGATGGCGTTGTGGACGGGCTCACCGGTGTTCTTGTCCCACAGCAGCGTGGTCTCGCGCTGATTGGTGATGCCGATGGCCTTGACGTCGGCGGCGGTGATGCCCGCCTTGTCGATGGCGCCGGCGACGACTTCCTGGACGTTGGCCCAGATCTCGGCGGCGTCGTGCTCCACCCAGCCCGGCTTGGGGAAGATCTGCTCGTGCTCCTTCTGGTCGACGGAGACGATGCGTCCGTCGCGGTCGAAGACGATGCAGCGGCTGGAGGTGGTGCCCTGGTCGATGGCGGCGATGAAGGGGCCGGTGGTGTGTGCGTCGGTCACGGTTGCTCCCGTAAGTCTGTAAGAAGGACGGCTCAGGCGAACGCGATGTTGTAGATACCCGCGGCGAGGGCTCCGCCGATCAGCGGGCCGGCGACGGGAATCCATGCGTAGCCCCAGTCGGAGCCGCCCTTGTTCGGCAGCGGGAGCAGGGCGTGCACGATGCGCGGGCCGAGGTCACGGGCCGGGTTGATGGCGTACCCGGTCGGGCCACCGAGCGAGAGACCGATGCCGACCACGACGAGGGCGACCATCAGGCCACCGACGGTGCCCAGGCCCTTGCCGCTGTCGTTGAGGCCCTGGGTGAGGACCGCGAGGACGAGCACCAGGGTGCCGATGATCTCGGTGGCGAGGTTCTGCCAGACGTTACGGATCTCGGGGCCGGTCGAGAAGACGCCGAGAACGGGGCCGGCGTGGCTCTTGGCCTCGTCGTGGGGGCCCTCGATGGCCTTCTCGGCCGGGTCGCCCACGATCTCGCGGTCGGTCAGGTGCGCGTGGAACTGGCCGTAGTAGGCGATCCAGACCAGCGCCGCACCGATCATGGCGCCGAGGAGCTGGCCCGCGAAGTAGACGGGGACGTTCTTCCAGTCCCCGTCCTTGATCGCGATGCCGACCGTGACGGCGGGGTTGAGGTGCGCGCCGGACAGGGAGCCCGTCGTGTAGACGGCGGTCAGGACCGCGAAGCCCCACCCGAAGGTGATGGCCAGCCAGCCGGCGTTCTGCGCCTTCGAGCGCTTGAGTACGACGGCGGCGACCACGCCACCGCCGAGCAGGATGAGTACGGCGGTACCAATGATCTCGCCGATGAAGATGTCGGAGCTGGACACCCGCGACTCCTTTGTCCTTCGTCCAGGGGAAGGCGAACCCCGGGTCCCTCCGGTGGTCCGTGCCCTCGGTGAGGGCGATAACCGGCCTCCTGGCGTTGCCACACTCTAGCGCGTATTGCCGGTAGGTGTTCGACAATGCCGACCGATGAACGGCAGTTTTGCCCCCTCGTAAACGTGGCGTCAAGAGTTCTGTTGGCCGAAATGCGTTCGTTACCGATGATGCGCCGGAGGTGTCAGAAGCGCCCGGCGCCCAGGTCGCGGGAGACCGCGCGGGCACAGTCCCGCACCGCGGCCACCAGGTCGGAGCGCAGCTCCCCGCCGTCCCCGCAGACCCGCTCCACGGCGCCCGTGATGGCCACCGCCCCGACCGGCATCCGGCGCCGGTCGTGGATGGGCGCGGCCACCGACGCCACGCCCTCCCAGGTCTCCTCCACGTCCGCCGCCCAGCCGCGGGCCCTGGTCATGTCCAGCACGGCCTCGAAGTCCTCCAGGTCCGTGATGGTGCGGGGCGTGAACGCCTCCCGCTCCACCTCCAGGGCCTCGGTGTGGGCCACCGGGTCGTACGCCGACAGCACCTTGCCCAGAGCCGTGGAGTGCAGCGGCTGCATCGCACCGACCTCCAGCACCTGGCGGCTGTCGTCGGGCCGGAAGACGTGGTGCACGACGAGCACGCCGTGCTGGTGCAGCACCCCGAGGTGGACGCTCTCGCCGCTGGAGCGCGCCAGGTCGTCCGTCCAGACGAGGGCGCGGGCCCGCAGCTCGTGCACGTCGAGGTAGCTGTTGCCGAGCCGCAGCAGCTCGGCGCCGAGCTGGTAGCGGCCCGAGGTGGCGTCCTGCTCGACGAAGCCCTCCGCCTGGAGGGTGCGCAGGATGCCGTGCGCCGTGCCCTTCGCGAGGTCCAGCGACGACGCGATGTCCGACAGCCCGAGACGGCGCTCCCCGCCGGCGAGCAGTCGCAGCATCGCCGCCGCCCGTTCCAGCGACTGGATGTTCTTCGGCATCGCCCGGCCCTTCTCCCTCTGTTCGACAATGCTGAACACTATCGGTGGTTGCCGACCCTGAGCCACATCGAGGAAGCCCCCCGGAACCCGCGCGAACGGACGTCGCGGCCCCCAGCATGCCGTCCACCACCTGGAACGCAATGTCCACCCCGGTGGGTACGCGGTTACTCTGGCCCGGTGCGCCTTCCTCCGAAGACGCAAAGCCGACAGCCGTCGCACTCCAGGGAGCACAACCATGGCCTCGTCGCCGACCCCCTCCGCTGACAGCACCCAGAAGACTGACAGCCGGACCCGAGCCGCAGCCCTTCGTCAGGCCCTCGCCACCCGTGTGGTGGTGGCCGACGGGGCCATGGGCACCATGCTCCAGGCGCAGGACCCGACCCTTGAGGACTTCGAGAACCTCGAAGGGTGCAACGAGATCCTCAACATCACGCGGCCGGACATTGTGCGGTCGGTGCATGAGGAGTACTTCGCGGTCGGTGTGGACTGCGTGGAGACGAACACCTTCGGTGCGAATTTCGCGGCGCTGGGGGAGTACGACATCCCGGAGCGGGTTTTCGAGCTGTCGGAGGCCGGCGCGCGGATCGCGCGTGAGGTCGCGGATGAGTTCACGGCCTCCACGGGGCAGCAGCGGTGGGTGCTGGGGTCGATGGGTCCGGGTACGAAGCTGCCGACGCTGGGCCACGCCCCGTATGTGAAGCTGCGGGATGCGTATCAGCAGAACGCGGAGGGGATGATCGCGGGCGGTGCGGATGCGCTGCTGGTGGAGACCACGCAGGACCTGCTCCAGACCAAGGCGGCGGTTCTTGGTGCGCGCCGGGCGCTGGAGGCGTCGGGTGTGGATCTGCC
>NZ_JBFAMP010000015.1:0-195484 GCF_040674455.1 Streptomyces sp. NPDC049837
CGAGACCCGCTCCGTGCTCATCGCCTCACTCGCGATGCTCCGCACGAAGCACGCCGACCTGCCGTCCCGCAAGCACGGCAACCCGCCCCAGTAACAGGAGCCCCACGTGACCGACACCAACCTGCTCCGCGTCGAAAAGGGCCACGCCGACCCCGAGGAGCTGGCGGCCATCACCGCGGTGCTCCTCGCCCGCGCCTCCGCCCGCCCGGCGGCCACCCCGGCCCGCCGCGTCCGCTCCACGGCCGGCTGGCGCCGCCTGGAGCGCCAGCCCGGCTTCCGCGCCCCCCACTCCTGGCAGGGCTGACCTCACGGTCCCGAAGGGCCCCGCACCACTCCGGTGCGGGGCCCTTTCGCGTCCCGCCGCCGGCCGCGCCCGCGCTCGCCCGGCGCCGGGGCCCCGGGCCCCCTCGCGTCCCGCCGCCGGCCGACGAGGTCACACCGCCCGGCCACCGGCGGCCCGCGGCGCGAAGCTGCCGCGAGCCGGGGCGTGGGGGGGGAGCCCCCACAGGAAACCCCCGCTACGACAAAGGCCCGCACACCGTCAGGTGTGCGGGCCCTCGTGCGTCATGGGACCTACCGGAGGCGGGCCATCAGGGCGTGTTCCACGAGCGTGATGAGGGCGCTCTTGGCGTCGGCGCGGTGGCGGGCGTCGGTGGTGATGATCGGGGTGTCCGGGCCGATCTGGAGGGCCTCGCGGACCTCGTCCGGCGTGTACGGCTGGTGGCCGTCGAAGCCGTTCAGCGCGATCACGAACGGCAGGCCGCTGTTCTCGAAGTAGTCGACGGCCGGGAAGCAGTCGGCGAGACGGCGGGTGTCCACCAGGACGACCGCGCCGATGGCGCCGCGTACCAGGTCGTCCCACATGAACCAGAAGCGGTCCTGTCCGGGCGTACCGAAGAGGTACAGGATCAGGTCCTGGTCCAGGGTGATTCGGCCGAAGTCCATGGCGACCGTGGTGGTCGTCTTGTCGCCGGTGTGGGTGAGGTCGTCGATGCCCGCGGACGCAGACGTCATGACGGCCTCGGTACGCAGCGGGTTGATCTCCGAGACAGCGCCGACGAACGTGGTCTTGCCCACGCCGAATCCGCCCGCCACCACGATCTTCGCGCTGGTGGTTGAGCGGGCTGCACCGCCGCTAGAGCTTGCGAAGTCCACTGAGCACCCTTTCGAGCAGTGTCACGTCTGGCTGGCCGCCGGCGGACTCGTCGCCGCCGGGCTGGTGGATGGCGACAAGTCCGGCCTCCGCCAGGTCGGCGACGAGGATCCGGGCAACGCCGAGGGGGATGGAGAGGAGTGCCGAGATCTCGGCGACCGACTTGATCTCGAAGCACAGCCGGCAGATCCGCTGGTGCTCGGGCAACTGCCCTTGCAGCCGCGACGGATCGGCCGTGGTGGACACCAGCGCCTCGATGGCGAGCTGGTACCGGGGCCTCGTCCGGCCGCCGGTCATGGCGTACGGACGGACCAGCGGATTATGGGTGTTGTTGCCCGACGTGGGCGACGGCTCCGGACGCCGCCGCTGCTGCACCGGCTGGATGCGCGGCGCCTGCGGCTGGACGTAACTGGGACCCGGCTGCGGCTGCTGGTAGGGCTGCGGCTGCTGCATGCCGCCCTGACCGCTCGGTGCGGAAGGGAAGTTGAAGCGGTTCTGGGCGTTCTCACCCTGCGACTGGTGCGCACCGTCGTATGGGTGGTGTCCGCCTGGGGGTGTTGCCACTTTTCCTCCTCCGACTGCCGTTCACCGGTTCCATGTCCCTGTGGAGCCGCGCCACCGCACCCTATGGTGCGGTGGCGAGAAACGCACGGTCTGTCTGCTAGTTGAGAAGACTTCCCTGGAGTTCGGCGCGGAGGTCCGGGGTGAGGACGCTGCCCGCGCGGTCCACCAGAAGGGCCATCTCGTAGCCGACCAGACCGATGTCGGCGTCCGGGTGGGCGAGGACGGCCAGCGAGGAGCCGTCCGAGATCGACATGATGAAGAGGAAGCCGCGCTCCATCTCCACCACCGTCTGGTTGACCGCGCCGCCCTCGAAGATCCGGGACGCCCCAGCCGTCAGCGACGTCAGTCCCGACGCCACCGCCGCGAGCTGGTCGGCACGGTCACGGGGGAAACCCTCGGACATCGCCAGCAGGAGTCCGTCGGCGGAGACCACCACCGTGTGGGACACCCCGGGGGTGTTGTCCACGAAGTTGGTGATCAACCAGTTGAGATTCTGCGCCGCCTGGCTCATCGGGCTCACACTAACGCTCCTGGTTGTAGGTACTACCCGGGCCGAGGCCCGATCCGTTCGTGTCCGTTCCCGCGTTGCGTCCCTGCTGGACACCGCGCCGCAGGTTGCTCAACCTGCCACGCACGTCCTCCGGGGCACGGGAGACCTGTGGGCCGCCCTGCGGGGTCTGCTCCGCCGTCCCCTCGACCAGGTTGGCCTTGGGAACGCGCCGCGGGAGCCCGGACGGGGTGACCCCGCCGGCCTTGGGCTCGCGGAGCTTCTCGGCCCGCTGCCAGCGCTCGTCATTGGTCGAGCGCCAGCCCTCGGAACCGCTGTCCTCACTGCTGCTCTGCGAGACCCGCTGGACCGGCTGCGTCTGCTCCGCCTGAGGAACCTGCTGCTGCGGGGCCGGAGCCTTCTGCTGGCTGCCGCGGCGCGGCAGGCCGGCGTCGGTCAGCTCGTGACCGGCGCTCGGGGTGGGGCCCGAGGAGAAGCCTACGCGTTCCCGGCCGTTCGCGGGAGCGCCCTGCGCAGATTCCGATTCCGCTCCGTACCCGGAGGCGTAACCGCCCTCGTACGCGCCCTGATCGGCCCACTCGCCCTGGTGGGGCTGGGGGTCGAACTGGTTGTCGTACTGCGGCTGCTGGGTCTCCTGAGCCGGAAAACCGGATTCCGCATAGGACGGTTCAGCGTACTCGCCCGACGCGTAGTCGCCGCCGCCGTACTGGTCGTACGCGGGCTGCTGCTGGTGCTGCTGGTGCTGCTGCTCGTAGCCCTCGTAGCCGTCCTGGGCGTACGCGTCCTGCTGCTCGTACCGCTGCTGCTCGTACCCGTACTGCTCCTGGCCGCCCTGCTGCTCGTACGCGGGGGCCTGCTGCTCCTGGGCCACCTCGTCGCGGAACATGGGCCGTTCGGCCTCGGAGGCGCCGTGGAGCTGCGCGCCCAGTGCGGCGCGGCGCTCCTCGCGCATCCGGGAGCGGCCCACCGGGTCCAGCGTGGCGCCGTCACCCGACGGCTGCTCGTACCGGGAGTCGTCGAAGCCGAGCTCCGCGGCCGTACGCAGCGGGGCCGCCTCGAAGGCCTTCTGCTCCGGAATGATCTGGGAGACGGTGAAGTCGGACTCCATGGCCGGGTCGCCACCACCACCATGGGTGATCGCGTCCGGCAGCATGACCAGCGACGTCGTACCGGCCTGCTCGCCCGAGGGGCGGAGCTGGACGCGGATGCCGTGCCGGTCGGCGAGGCGGCCGACCACGAACAGGCCCATGCGCTGCGAGATCGCGGCGTCCACGGTCGGCGGGTTGGCCAGCTTGTGGTTGATGTCGGCGAAGTCCTCGGCCGTCAGGCCGATGCCCTTGTCGTGGATCTCGATCATCACGCGGCCGTCCGGGAGACGGGTCGCGGTGACACGGACCTTGGTCTGCGGCGAGGAGAACGTCGTGGCGTTCTCCAGCAGCTCGGCCAGCAGGTGCACGAGGTCGGTCACGGCCTGGCCGTGGATCTCCGACTCCGGTACGCCGGTGAGCTCGATGCGCTCGTACTGCTCCACCTCGGAGGAGGCGGCGCGCAGCACGTCCACCAGCGGGACCGGCTGGTTCCAGCGGCGGCCGGGCTCCTCGCCCGCGAGGATGAGGAGGTTCTCGCCGTTGCGGCGCATACGGGTCGCGAGGTGGTCCAGCCGGAAGAGGTTCTCGAGCTGGTCCGGGTCGGCCTCGTTGTTCTCCAGCTCGGTGATCAGGGTCAACTGGCCCTCGATCAGCGACTGGTTGCGCTGCGACAGGTTGGTGAAGATCGCGTTGACGTTGCCCCGCAGCAGGGCCTGCTCGGCGGCGAGCCGGACGGCCTCGCGGTGCACCTGGTCGAAGGCGCGTGCGACCTCGCCGATCTCGTCCTGCGAGTCGATCGGGATGGGCTGCACCCGGGTGTCGACCCGGCCCGGGTCGGTGCGGGAGAGCTGGTCGACCAGCATCGGCAGGCGCTGCTCGGCGATGCCGAAGGCGGCGCTGCGCAGCCGGCTCATCGAGGTGCTCATCTGGCGGGCCATCATCCCGGCCAGGATGAACGCGGCCAGCAGGGCGACCACGACGATGGCGCCGTTGACGATGGCGTCGGTCTTGGCGTCGCTGGAGATCTCGGCGGCCTCGTCCACGGCCTTGTTCACAAGATCCGTGCTCACCTCGCCGTAACCGTCGAACTTGGACGTGGATGCGGCCATCCAGGTCCTCGTGGCGATGCCCTTGGCCTCGAGTTCCTTGATCGCGTCCGCGTCCTCGGCGTTGCCGATCTCCTGCGCCATCGGCGCGAGGACCGAGCCGTTCTCGTCCTTCGGCAGGGTGATGCCCGCGGCCTTGAGCCGCTCGTCGCCCTCCAGCGCCCGGCGCTTCATGACCGCCTTGAGCTTGGCCACGTCCTCCTCGGTACCGCCGGAGTTGTACTCGCCGAGGGCGATCTGCTCCAGGTAGTTGTACGAGTTGAACGCCCTGCTCTGCGCGGCGAAGGTGGCGTCGTTCTTGCTCGGCCGGACCAGCATGTGCGTGCCGATCGAGCGCTGGAGCGACCCGGCCGCCTGGGCGAGCTGAATGGCGTAGACCATACGGCCGTAGGAGGTGACGTTGCCGGTGCCGAGCCCCAGCTCGTTGGAGAACTCCATCAGGTAGTGCTGGACCTTGACGTAGCCCTCTTCGGTCTGCACCGGGTCCAGGGCCTTGGAATAGGCGCCCTCGCGCAGCTTCTCGAGGTTGGGCTCCTCGGCGCGGAAGAGCTCCAGCCGGCGCTCCAGGCCCTGCCCCGACGGCATGTCCTGGACGGCCGCGTCGAACTTCTGCTTCGCGGCCTCCGTGGCCTCGTGCGCCTTGACGACGTCCTGGTCGTCGCGCCCCTTGCCGGTCAGCAGGGGTACGGCGGTGAGGTCACGCTCGTTGAGCAGCGCCTGGCCGTACTCGGAGGCGGCGCGCACGATGAGCGCCGTCTTCTCGGCGTCCTGGGCCTCGTCCCAGGTCTCGATCGACGTCTTGACCTGGAAGCCGCCCATGACGAGCCCGACGAGCACGGGAACGAGGAGGATGGCGTTCAGGCGCGTCGCCACGCGCCAGTTGCGCGGGGACAGCTTGCTGGAGCTGCCAGCGCCACCGCTGCCGCCGGAGGCGGCCGGTGGCGTTCCGGGCGTATCGGCAGGCGGCACCGCTGTGCGTGCGGGCGGGGTGAAGTTGCCCCGCGCCTGCTGCTCTGCGGCGCTTTTCGTGCTTCGCCTCACTCGACCAACAACCTCTCGGCGCCGGCACCTAGGTTGTGCCGTTTTTCTGTTCAGGGCCGTACTACTCGGGAGTTCGTCGCATTGCAGCATGTAAAGCGGCCGCGTTCCAAACCCCCCGATCGGGTCATGACCAGTGGTTCAGACCTCAGATAAAACGGGCATAAAGAGCGAGCCCCGCCAAAAGGCGGGGCTCATGTGCGCACAGCGGCACCATACGGATGCGTCTCGTGTCCGAGGCCCCGCAATTCTCTGTCGAAACGTTATGAACACCGGGGCCGACCGTGTCAAAGGACACACCAGGCCCTTGTTCGTCCCTACGACAACTGCCGTATGACCACGTCTACTTGAGGCGGGCCATCAGGGCGTGTTCCACGAGCGTGATGAGGGCGCTCTTGGCGTCGGCGCGGTGGCGGGCGTCCGTAGTGATGATCGGGGTGTCCGGGCCGATCTGGAGCGCCTCGCGGACCTCGTCCGGCGTGTACGGCTGATGCCCCTCGAAACCGTTGAGGGCCACGACGAAGGGCAGGCCGCTGTTCTCGAAGTAGTCGACCGCCGGGAAGCAGTCCGCCAGCCTTCTCGTGTCGACGAGAACCACCGCGCCGATGGCGCCGCGGACCAGGTCGTCCCACATGAACCAGAAGCGGTCCTGTCCGGGCGTACCGAAGAGGTACAGGATCAGGTCCTGGTCCAGGGTGATACGGCCGAAGTCCATGGCGACCGTGGTGGTCGTCTTGCCACCGGTGTGGGTGAGGTCGTCGATGCCCGCGGACGCGGACGTCATGACGGCCTCGGTACGCAGCGGGTTGATCTCCGAGACGGCGCCGACGAACGTGGTCTTGCCCACGCCGAATCCGCCCGCCACCACGATCTTCGCGGAGGTGGTCGAACGACCGCCTCCCCCACCGCCGCTAGAGCTTGCGAAGTCCACTGAGCACCCTTTCGAGCAGTGTCACATCCGGCGTTCCGCCGGCCTCTCCATTGCCCGGCTGGTGGATCGCCACCATGCCCGCCTCCGCCAGGTCGGCGACGAGGATCCGGGCGACGCCCAGCGGCATCGACAGCAGCGCCGACACCTCCGCCACCGACTTCACCTCACGGCACAGGTGGCAGATCCGCTGGTGCTCGGGAAGCAGGCTTCCCAGGTGGGCCGGGTCGGCCGTGGTGCTGACCAGCGCCTCGATGGCGAGCTGGTAGCGCGGCCTCGTCCGGCCGCCGGTCATGGCGTACGGCCGGACCAGCGGCTGATCGCCTTCATGCCCGTACCCGGTGTCCATGGGGACACCGTACGGATCGTGAGAGGCGGGGGGCGGGGTCATTGATCCTCCAGTGACAGCAGGTGGTCTGCCTGTCGTCTGACTGGGCCGGTGGGGGGCCGGAGGGGGCGGCCGACGATGAACAAGGCATGAGGGGGGACGGTACGGACTGGGGCGTACCGCCTCAGTGGAGCAGGCTTCCCTGGAGTTCCGCGCGCAGGTCCGGGGTGAGGACGCTGCCCGCGCGGTCCACGAGCAGCGCCATCTCGTACCCGACGAGGCCGATGTCCGCGTCCGGGTGCGCGAGCACGGCCAGCGAGGAACCGTCCGAGATGGACATCAGGAAGAGGAAACCGCGCTCCATCTCCACCACGGTCTGGGCGACGGCGCCGCCCTCGAAGATCCGGGACGCCCCCGCGGTCAGCGAGGTCAGCCCGGACGCCACGGCCGCGAGCTGGTCGGCGCGGTCGCGGGGGAAGCCTTCTGACATGGCCAGCAGGAGTCCGTCGGCGGAGACCACCACTGTGTGGGACACCCCGGGGGTGTTGTCCACGAAGTTGGTGATCAACCAATTCAGGTTCTGGGCCGCCTGGCTCATCGGTCTCAACTAACGCTCCTGCTGGTGAGTGGGGCCGGTATGGAAACTGCCCGTGGTGGAGCTGCCCGCCTGGCGCCCCTGCTGGATGCCCCGGCGGAGGTTGGTCAGGCGGCCGCGTACGTCATCAGGCGCACGCGAGACCTGCGGACCGGACTGGTGGGTGGACTCCTGCGCGGTCCCCGGCACCAGGTTGGCACGCGGGACCCGGCGGGGGAGGCCGGAGGTGGTGACGCCGCCCGCGGCGGGCTTGCGGACCCGCTCGGCCTGGCGCACCAGCTCGTCATTGGGGGAGGTGCGCCACGACGTGGCCGCGTCGGAACCCTGACCGGCGCCCTGGGCGTCGCGGCGCGGCGGCAGCGACGGTGCGGGTCGCTGCTGCGACGGCCGGGCCGGCTGCGCGGGCTGCGGTACGGCCGGGGTCGGCATGGTCTGGTCGTGGGCGGGGTACTGACCGCCGCCGGAGCCGCGCTGGGGGCGGCCCTGCTGCGGCTGCTGCTGGGCCTGACCGTTCTGGTGGAACCAGTTGGTCTCCAGCGTGTCGTACAGCGGCGTACGGCCGTCCCCGGCGCCGGGTGCGGCCGGCAGCGCCTCGGTCTCCGGGCGCCCGGCGTCGTAGTCGGGGCGGGCGAACTGGGCCGTGGAGGCGGGGTCCTGGCGGGCGTACTGCCCGGTGGTCTCCGGCTCGTCGTGGCCGCGCGGCACGTCGGCGCCCCAGCTCGTGGTCTGGGGGCGCTGCGGGCGCTGCTGCTGGGAGTGCTGGGCCTGCTGCTGGGGCTGCTGCGGCTGCTGGGCCTGCTGCTGCCCGGGCTGCTGCGGGGCGGCGCCGGGAAGTTCGGCGCGCGGCCCGCCGGCGGGAGGGAGCTGCTGACCGGCGCGGGCACCCTGATCGGCGGGGCCGTTCTGCCAGACGTCCGAGCGCGTCGGGATGCCGTTGTCGCCGGCACCCCGGCCGCCGCCGGCGCCGCCGAAGGCGCCCGCCACACCGGCGCCCTGACGCTGCGGGTCCTGCGGCTGCTGCTGGGGCTGCTGCGGCTGACCCGCCGGGCCCGCCTGGCCCGGCCGGCCCTGGCGCCCGGGCTGACCGCCCTGGCCGATGCCGGCGCCCTGGCCCATGCCGGCGCCCTGGCCGGGTCCGCCCTGACCCATGCCGCCCTGGCCGGGGCCGCCCTGGAGCCCGCCCGGTCGCCCGGCCGCGTCGTCCCGGCCGGGCAGCGCGGCCCGGGGCCCGGAGCCCGCACCGACCTGGCCACGGGCACCGCCGGCGCCCGCACCCGCGGCGGCACCCGAACCGGCGCCGAGACCCTGCCGGGCCGTGGGCGCACCGCCGGGGCCACCCGGACCGCCGGTCAGACCCGGGCGGCCGCCACCGGCCGCACCCGGGCCGCCGGTCAGCCGGCCGGCAGAGCCCGCCGGGCCCTGCGGGATGGAGCCCTGACCGCCCTGGCCGCCCTGACCGGGCTTGCCGGGAAGCTTCTTGCCGCCCTGGGCGACGTCCACCGGGAGCATGACCAGCGCGGTCGTACCGCCCGAGTCGGAGGGACGGAGCTGGATGCGGATGCCGTGCCGCAGCGACAGGCGGCCGACCACGAACAGACCCATGCGCCGGGACACCGACACGTCCACGGTGGGCGGCGAGGCGAGCCGCTCGTTGATCGCGGCGAGGTCCTCGGGGGACAGGCCGATACCGGTGTCGTGGATCTCGACCAGCACACGGCCGTCGGGCAGCGCGTGACCGGTGACCCGGACCTTGGTCTGGGGGGAGGAGAACGACGTCGCGTTCTCCAGCAGCTCGGCGAGCAGGTGCACGAGGTCGTTGACGACGCGGCCCGCGACCTCGGTCGCCGGTACGGCGGCGAGCTCGATGCGCTCGTACTGCTCCACCTCGGAGGCGGCGGCACGGAGCACGTCGACCAGCGGGACGGGCCGGGTCCACCGGCGCCCCGGCTCCTCACCCGCGAGGACCAGCAGGTTCTCACCGTTACGGCGCATACGCGTGGCGAGGTGGTCCAGCTTGAACAGCGAGGAGAGCTGGTCCGGGTCGGCCTCGCGGGACTCCAGCTCGGAGATCAGCGAGAGCTGGCGCTGGATGAGACCCTGCGAACGGCGCGAGAGGTTGGTGAACATCGCGTTGACGTTGCCCCGCAGCAGGGCCTGCTCGGCGGCGAGGCGGACCGCCTCGCGGTGCACGTCGTCGAAGGCCGCGGCCACCTGGCCGATCTCGTCCCGGGAGTGCACACCGACCGACTCCACGGACGTGTCCACGTCCTGCGGGTCGGCCTCGGAGAGCTGCTTGACCAGCTCGGGCAGCCGCTCCTGGGCGACCTTGGTGGCCGTGTCCTGGAGCCGCCGCAGCGACCGGATCATGGACCGGGCCACCACGAAGGCGCCGACCAGCGAGACGCCGAGCACGAGGAGGATCAGCGCACCGTTGATGATCGCGTCGCGCTGCTCCTCGCGGCGCAGCTCACGGGCCGTGCTGTCCATCTGACCGAGCAGGTCGGCCTCGATGGTCTTCATGGCCGTCATCTTGGAGTCGTAGGCGTCGGTCCAGTCGAGGTAACCGCGCGGCTCCTGCTGCTTCATGCCCTCGTCGCTGCGGAGCACGTGGTCGGCGTACTCGTCCGCCTTGGCGATGGAGGGGTTGTTCGGGCCGAGGGGCGCCAGGAGCTCGGTCGGGTCACCGCCCGCGGAGGTGTAGATCCTTGTGAACGACTCGAGGGCCTGCCGCTCGTTGTCCTGGGCGGCGGCGCCGTACTCACGGTCGTTCGGGTCGAGCTTGCCCTTCGACTGGTTGGTCGTCGGCAGGGCGGCCGCGATGATCGCGCGCTGGATGGAGGCGTACTCCTTGGCGGACGAGAACGCGGCCAGCGCGCGGGTCCGCTTGATCATCTCCGGGTTGCTGGTCGCCTGGGCCATGTCCTGGGAGAGGCTGAGCAGCGAGTTGATCAGACGGTTGTAGCGCTCCACCGTCTGGAAGTCCTGGGAGCCGTCCTTGTACGCGCCCTCGCGGATCGAGCCGAGGGTCACGACCTGGCTGGCGATCTGGGTCACGTTGGAGTGGATGCTCTGGAGGGCGTCGTCGCCCTGCGGGTCGCCGATGGCGGCGGTGGCGTCGAGGAATGCCTTCTGCGCCCGGTCCGCTTCCTTGCGCGGCTCGGTGACCTTGAACTCCGTCGGCGCGACGCCGTTGGAGAGCGGACCGGCCGTCAGGTCGCGCTCCTGCTGGAGGGCCTGGGCGAGGTCGGTCGCCTCCTGGGTGAGCTTGGTCAGGAGCTGCATGTGGTCCAACTGCTCCATGTCGTTCATGGATTCGTTGATACGAATGCCGCCCAGGGTGGTCGCGGCGACCACGGGGAGGGCGAGCAGCGAGACCAGTCGCGTGCTGATGCGCCAGTTGCGCAGGGCTATTCGTGAACCGGCGTCGGTGGGACTCTTCGGCGTGGCCGAGCCCTTCGCGGCCTTCGCCGCCGAGGCCTTGCCGGACTTGCCGGCCTTGCCCTTGGCGTCTGCGCCCTGCCCGGCTCCCGAACGTCCCGCACGGTCGCCACTGTCCCCGGCGGCGGCCGGTCCGTGGTTCTGGGTGTGCTGGGCCGAGGAGCCGCGGTCGGTCCCGCCGCGCGGCTCCTGCTCCGCCGCAGCTTCCCCTCGGCCCTGCCGGGCCTGGGGAGACCCGTTGCCATCCCTCTTGAAACGTCCCTGCACTAGCGTCGCAACCTCTGGACCAGGCGTCCCCCCGCGCGAACGGACAGGACGGTGTCGGCGTCGTGGAGCGCGAGCGCGCTCCAGTGGTGGTCGTGAGTGACCGGCGCAGACCCCCCTTCCTCACCGCCGCTCGGCGCTGTGTTGCGCCCCAGCGCGCCGGTCCGGAACCCGCGGCGGTGCGTGGAATTCCAGCACAGTGCCGGATCTCCAACAAGGCCGACGACCGGCACCCGAACGGGTGTCACATGCCGTGAGGACCGGGTCACCCGGCGTAGAAGTCGATCAGGGAGAAATCGGGCGTTCGCGTACGAGTCGCTGGTGGGCCCCATGGGGGAGGGGGGTGTCCCAGTCGCGATGATCAGCAGCGGAATGCTGCGTTCAGGTACGCAATGTCCGTTTACCCCACCCCCGGCGCCCGCCCGCTATGTCGGAATCATCCCCGGCTGCGTGAGCAAACTCACATATGGATCGTTGCCATCTACCGTCAATTGCGGGGAATCCCATGTTTAGCCTGACGCTTTACAAAGACGGAGCAACTGCCAACCAGGCGCCCAGGCGGCGCCCGCACACCGAGGTCTGAAACCACCGATGAAGACGACGATGACCATGCGCAGCATCGCCAACCCCCGCCGCACCACCCTGATGCACCTGGCCGACGCCGGTGAGCTCGACCAGGGCGCGCGGCCGGACCACTCGGTGGACCTCCCCGCCAGCACCGCCAACCCCCGCCGCACGACCCTGATGGACGCTCCGGTCCCGGCCGCACGGTAATAACGGCAGGTGGCATGCGCCTCCCGCGTTAGCCTGGAGCGTCAGACTCCAGCCAGCGGAAGTAAGGGGCACGGCATCCCGTGCGCATCGCCAGATTCTCCATCGACGGCAATGTCGCCTTCGGCGCGGTCGAGGGCGAAGACCCCGAAGGTCTCGTCCTCGACATCATCAAGGGTATTCCGTACGCCGACTTCGAACTCAGCGGGACCAAGGTCCCGCTGAGCAAGGTCCGGCTGCTGCCGCCCGTCCTGCCCAACAAGGTCGTGGCCATCGGCCGCAACTACGCGGAGCACGCCGCGGAGCTCGGCAACGAGGTCCCGGACGTCCCCGTCGCCTTCTTCAAGCCCACCACCTCGGTGATCGGCTCCGGCGACGCCATCGTGTACCCCTCCTTCTCCAACGAGCTGCACCACGAGGCCGAGCTCGCCGTCGTCATCGGCCGCATGTGCCGCGAGGTCCCGCGCGAGCGCGTCAAGGACGTCATCTTCGGCTACACCTGCGCCAACGACGTCACCGCCCGCGACGCCCAGCAGCGCGAGAAGCAGTGGGCCCGCGCCAAGGGCTTCGACACCTCCTGCCCCCTGGGCCCCTGGGTGGAGACCGACCTCGACCCCGCCGACGTCACGATCCAGTGCACCGTCAACGGAGAACAGCGCCAGTTGGGTCGTACGAGCGACATGATCCGCTCCATCGAGGACCTCGTCGTCCACATCACCGAGGCCATGACGCTGCTCCCGGGCGACGTCATCCTCACGGGCACCCCGGCCGGAGTCGGACCGCTCAACGTCGGCGACGAGGTCGCCGTCACCATCGAAGGCATCGGCACTCTCACCAACAAGGTGATCAAGCGTGGCTAACGCAGACGTCCGCGTACGTTTCTGTCCCTCGCCGACCGGCAACCCCCACGTGGGCCTGGTCCGCACCGCCCTGTTCAACTGGGCCTTCGCCCGGCACAACCAGGGCACCATGGTCTTCCGCATCGAGGACACCGACGCGGCCCGCGACTCGGAGGAGTCCTACCAGCAGCTCCTCGACTCGCTGCGCTGGCTCGGCCTCGACTGGGACGAGGGCCCCGAGGTCGGCGGCCCCCACGCCCCGTACCGCCAGTCGCAGCGCATGGACATCTACCAGGACGTCGCCGAAAAGCTGCTCGCCGGCGGCTACGCGTACCGCTGCTACTGCACCGCCACCGAGCTCGACGAGCGCCGCGAGGCCGCCCGCGCCGCCGGGAAGCCGTCCGGGTACGACGGCACGTGCCGCGACCTGACCGCCGAGCAGAAGGCCGCGTACGAGGCCGAGGGCCGCGAGTCCATCGTCCGCTTCCGGATGCCCGACGAGCCGATCACCTTCACGGACCTGATCCGCGGCGAGCTGACCTTCACCCCGGACAACGTCCCGGACTACGGCATCGTCCGCGCCAACGGCGCCCCCCTCTACACGCTCGTCAACCCCGTCGACGACGCGCTGATGGAGATCACCCACGTGCTGCGCGGCGAGGACCTGCTGTCCTCCACCCCGCGCCAGATCGCGCTCTACAAGGCGCTCATCGAGCTCGGCATCGCCAAGGGCATTCCCGCCTTCGGCCACCTGCCGTACGTCATGGGCGAGGGCAACAAGAAGCTCTCCAAGCGCGACCCGCAGTCCTCCCTGAACCTGTACCGGGAGCGCGGCTTCCTCCCCGAGGGCCTGCTCAACTACCTGTCGCTCCTCGGCTGGTCCTTCTCCGCCGACCAGGACGTCTTCACGATCCCCGAGATGATCGCGAAGTTCGACATCGCGGACGTCAACGCCAACCCGGCCCGCTTCGACCTGAAGAAGGCCGAGGCGATCAACGCCGACCACATCCGCATGCTGGACGTGAAGGCGTTCACCGAGGCCTGCGAGCCCTGGCTGAAGGCCCCGCACGCCCCCTGGGCGCCGGAGGACTTCGACCGGGCCGCCTGGGAGGCCATCGCCCCCCACGCCCAGACCCGCCTGACCGTCCTGTCCGACATCACGGCCAACGTCGACTTCCTGTTCCTGAAGGAGCCGGTCGAGGACGAGGCGTCCTGGCAGAAGGCCATGAAGGAGGGCTCCGACGCCCTGCTGCGCACGGCCCGCGAGAGGCTGTCGGACGCGGACTGGACCAGCCCCGAGTCCCTGAAGGCCGCCGTCCTCGCCGCCGGCGAGGAGCACGGCCTCAAGCTCGGCAAGGCCCAGGCCCCGGTCCGCGTCGCCGTCACCGGCCGCACGGTGGGCCTCCCGCTGTTCGAGTCCCTGGAGATCCTCGGCAAGGACCGCACCCTGGCCCGCATCGACGCCGCCCTGGCGAAGCTCGCCGCGTAAGCCGTACCCGTACGCGAGAGGGGGCGGCCACCGGACACCCGGTGGCCGCCCCCTCACGCGTTGTCGGGGCCCGCCCACGGGCCGGATCGTCGCCCGTGACCCCCAACCGGTCGGGTGTCCCGTGGCCACGCTCGCCGAGCCGCCGTACGCCACCCCACCCCGGCGCACAGCGGCCGCCCGCCTGGTGATCGCCTTCATGTCCGGCTGGGGCGACGGTGCCCGCCCCACCAGGGCCGGCCGCGACGCCTCCGGTGCCGTCACCCGCTTCGTCACCGACTTCTTCGTCGTGCCGGACGAGACGAAGGCGGCCGCCGCGTAGGCTCGGCCCCATGCCGATCCGCGCCGTCCTGTGGGACATCGACGACACGATCTTCGACTACGCGAGCGCCGACCGCGCCGGCATGCTGCACCACCTGCGGGCCGAGGGCCTGGTCAACGGATACGAATCCGTCGACCAGGCCCTCACCCGCTGGAAGGAGCTCACCACCCTCCACTGGCGGCGTTTCGAGGCCGGCGGCGTCGGGTTCGAGGAGCAGCGGCGCGACCGGGTGAGGGACTTCCTGGGGGAGGCGCTGACGGACGAGGAGGCGGACGCCTGGTTCCAGCGGTACATGAGGCACTACGAGGCCGCCTGGGAGCTGTTCCCCGACACCCTGCCCGTCCTGGAGCTGCTGGCGGCCGACTACCGGCACGCCGCCCTGTCGAACTCCTCCGTCCACAACCAGGAACGCAAGCTGCGCGTCCTCGGGGTGCGCGACCGCTTCGAGGTCCTGCTCTGCGCCGCCGAGCTGGGCGTCGCCAAGCCGGACCCCGCCGCCTTCCACGCCGCCTGCGACGCCCTGCGGCTGCGTCCGGCGGAGGTGGCGTACGTCGGTGATCACCCGGACATCGACGCCCGGGGCGCGGTCGAGGCCGGGCTGACCGGGATCTGGCTGGACCGGACGGGGACCGGCGGGAGACCCGAGCTCACGACGATCACGGGCCTCGACCAGCTCCCCGCCCTGCTGCGCGGCGATACCCGTTTTGGAGCCCCGGACTCCTTCGGGTAATGTTCTTTCTGCGCCGAGGGGAGCGGGCCGAAAGGCCGGAACCCGGAAGCGTAACCCGAACAAAATCCCCACCGGGGGTTGCGTTTTGGTGGCCTATGGTGTAATTGGCAGCACGACTGATTCTGGTTCAGTTAGTCTAGGTTCGAGTCCTGGTAGGCCAGCTCGCAGAGCTTATCTGCATCGCGGATCTCATCCGCAAAGCCCCCGTTGTGTAGCGGCCTAGCACGCTGCCCTCTCAAGGCAGTAGCGCCGGTTCGAATCCGGTCGGGGGTACAGATCCTTCCCGCGAGATCGTCTGGGTCGCACCCATGATCTCGATGCAGGATCGCTAGGGCCCCCGTTGTGTAGCGGCCTAGCACGCCGCCCTCTCAAGGCGGTAGCGCCGGTTCGAATCCGGTCGGGGGTACCAACTGGTCTAAACCAGTGGCCTATGGTGTAATTGGCAGCACGACTGATTCTGGTTCAGTTAGTCTAGGTTCGAGTCCTGGTAGGCCAGCGGATCTCTTTTGATCTTGCCCCCGTTGTGTAGCGGCCTAGCACGCCGCCCTCTCAAGGCGGTAGCGCCGGTTCGAATCCGGTCGGGGGTACCACAGAGGAAGCCCTCCCCAGCAGGGGAGGGCTTCTTCGTGTGCACGGGCAGGGAAAAGTGGAGAGAGACAACTCCGGCCCACCGCTGCGGCGTTGAAGCGGTGAGCCGGGAGTCGGCAGCAGGGACGAGGGTCAGCCGGCGCGCCGCAGCGCGTCCGACAGGCGGGCGGCCGCGTCGATGACGGCCTGGGCGTGCATCCGGCCCGGGTGGCGGGTCAGGCGCTCGATCGGCCCCGACACCGACACGGCGGCCACCACGCGGTTCGACGGGCCCCGTACGGGCGCGGAGACGGACGCCACGCCCGGCTCACGCTCACCGATCGACTGGGCCCAGCCGCGGCGCCGTACGCCCGACAGGGCCGTCGCCGTGAAGCGGGCGCCCTGGAGGCCCCGGTGCAGCCGCTCCGGCTCCTCCCAGGCCATGAGGATCTGGGCGGAGGAGCCCGCCTTCATGGTGAGCGTGGAGCCGACCGGCACGGTGTCCCGCAGGCCGGACAGCCGCTCCGCCGCGGCGACGCAGATGCGCATGTCGCCCTGGCGCCGGTAGAGCTGCGCGCTCTCCCCGGTCACGTCACGCAGATGAGTCAGTACCGGTCCGGCCGTGGCCAGCAGGCGGTCCTCACCGGCCGCGGCGGCGAGCTCCGCCAGCCGCGGGCCCAGGATGAACCGGCCCTGCATGTCCCTCGCCACCATCCGGTGGTGTTCCAGTGCCACGGCAAGGCGATGTGCCGTGGGTCGTGCGAGCCCTGTCGCCGCGACCAGCCCGGCGAGGGTGGCCGGACCGGACTCCAGGGCGCTCAATACCAGAGCTGCCTTGTCGAGAACGCCGACGCCGCTAGAGTTGTCCATGCAACGATATTCACGTCTCACTCTGTGAAACGCAAGTTCAATTTCTCCAGGAACTTGCCACCCTGTACGTGCGACCCGACGACCAACGGGTCTCGATGTCGACGTCCAGCACGTGAAACGTGGGTTTACGGGCGTGGGCCCACTGATCTCTAGAGGAGCCGGCTCACCACGCCGGCCGGAGGGAAAGCGATGGGTAGGACTCTCGCGGAGAAGGTCTGGGACGACCATGTCGTCCGGCGCGCCGAAGGCGAGCCCGACCTGCTCTTCATCGATCTGCACCTGCTGCACGAGGTGACCAGCCCCCAGGCCTTCGACGGCCTGCGCAAGAGCGGCCGGCAGGTGCGGCGGCTCGACCTCACCATCGCGACCGAGGACCACAACACCCCGACCCTCGACATCGACAAGCCGATCGCCGACCCCGTCTCCCGGGCGCAGCTCGAAACGCTGCGCAAGAACTGCGCCGAGTTCGGCGTCCGCCTGCACCCGCTGGGCGACGTCGAGCAGGGCGTCGTCCACGTCGTGGGACCGCAGCTCGGCCTGACCCAGCCCGGCACCACCGTGGTCTGCGGCGACTCGCACACCTCCACGCACGGCGCTTTCGGCGCGCTCGCCTTCGGCATCGGCACCTCCCAGGTCGAGCACGTCCTGGCCACCCAGACGCTGCCCATGGCCCGCCCCAAGACCATGGCCATCACGGTCGACGGCGAGCTGCCGGCGGACGTCACCGCCAAGGACCTGATCCTGGCGATCATCGCGAAGATCGGCACCGGCGGCGGCCAGGGATACGTCCTGGAGTACCGCGGCCCGGCCATCGAGAAACTCTCGATGGAGGCCCGCATGACCATCTGCAACATGTCGATCGAGGCCGGTGCCCGCGCGGGCATGATCGCCCCGGACGAGACCACCTTCGCCTACCTGAAGGGCCGTGCCCACGCACCCGAGGGCGAGGACTGGGACGCGGCGGTCGCCTACTGGAAGACCCTGAAGACGGACGAGGACGCGGTCTTCGACGCCGAGGTCGTCATCGACGCCTCCGAGCTGGCCCCCTTCGTCACCTGGGGCACCAACCCGGGCCAGGGAGCGCCGCTTTCGGCGTCCGTCCCCGACCCGGCTTCGTACGAAGACGCTTCGGAGCGCCTGGCCGCCGAAAACGCCCTGAAGTACATGGGCTTGACCGCCGGGCAGCCGCTGCGGGACATCAAGGTCGACACCGTCTTCGTAGGCTCCTGCACCAACGGCCGCATCGAGGACCTGCGCTCCGCCGCCGCCATCCTGGACGGCCGCAAAGTCGCCGACGGCGTACGGATGCTGGTCGTCCCCGGCTCGGTCCGGGTCGCCCTCCAGGCCGTCGAGGAGGGTCTGGACAAGGTCTTCAAGGAGGCCGGGGCCGAATGGCGGCACGCGGGCTGCTCGATGTGCCTGGGCATGAACCCCGACCAACTCGCGCCCGGCGAGCGTTCCGCGTCCACCTCCAACCGCAACTTCGAGGGCAGGCAGGGCAAGGGCGGCCGCACCCACCTGGTGTCGCCGCAGGTCGCCGCCGCCACCGCCGTGCTGGGCCACCTGGCCTCGCCCGCCGACCTGTCCGAAGCCCCCGCGACCGCCGGAGTCTGAGCAACCATGGAAGCTTTCACCACCCACACCGGCCGGGCCGTCCCGCTGCGCCGCAGCAATGTCGACACCGACCAGATCATCCCGGCGCACTGGCTGAAGAAGGTCACCCGCGACGGCTTCGAGGACGGCCTGTTCGAGGCCTGGCGCAAGGACCCCGAGTTCGTCCTCAACCGCCCGGAGCGGCAGGGCGCCACGGTCCTGGTGGCCGGCCCCGACTTCGGCACCGGCTCCTCGCGCGAGCACGCCGTATGGGCGCTCCAGAACTACGGCTTCAAGGCCGTCATCTCCTCCCGCTTCGCCGACATCTTCCGGGGCAACTCGCTGAAGAACGGCCTGCTCACCGTGGTCCTCGACCAGAAGACCGTGGACGCGCTGTGGGAGCTGACCGAGGCCGACCCGCAGGCGGAGATCACCGTCGACCTCCAGGCCCGTGAGGTGCGCGCCGAGGGCATCACCGCCGCGTTCGAACTGGACGAGAACGCCCGCTGGCGCCTGCTGAACGGCCTGGACGACATCAGCATCACGCTCCAGAATGAGGCGGACATCGCCGCGTACGAGGCCAAGCGCCCCTCGTACAAGCCGCGCACCCTCCAGGTCTGAGCCCCGCCCGGACCCCCCGCGTCACCCCTCCGGTGCCCCCGGCCGATCCACGGCCGGGGGCACCGTCGTATGCGGGTGCTCAACTCCGCCGAGAGAGCCGTGGGGACGATGGCCGAAAGTGCCCTTGCCCGCCCCCCAAGGGGCCATCCGGCTGACACCGCTCGCCCGCCCCGCCAAGCCCTCCTGCCGGCCCGGGAGCGGTGTGCCGGGAGGTTTCAACTGCCGTACGGGGGAAGGCGTTTACCGGTACGGCGGGGGCCGGCCGGAGGGAGCGTCCGTGGCTCCCGAAACGCCGCCGCAGCAGGCCAGTTACCCCCTACGGAGGCGACAACTCGCCCCAGATGGCACAATCGGTGCATGGAACGCGACAGCCAACTCGAGCTCTATCAGGCCGTCGCAGCCCGACTGAAAGAAGCGCACACCCGCGTGCGCGAACTGCAAGTCCCGGAGGGCGTAAGGATGACGCTGTCCCGGAAGCTGTTGGCCATCACGGCTGCGGCGAAGCACGATCTCGCAGGTGCGGCAAGGCGGCTGGACCGGTTGATGAAGGACCTCGACGAGGGCCGATTCCCTGAAGGGGACTGACACTCGAACTCCGCGGCGGCCGACTTCGTTGCGGCACTAGGGTGATTAGCCCGTTTCGTGTTTGATTTGCGGTATATATCTGCCTAACGTGCGAAAAAGCTTGAACACTTTCGTTCCGGCAATGTCTCCGAAGGGGAAGACGTGAACAAGGCGCAGCTCGTAGAAGCGATTGCCGACAAGATGGGTGGCCGCCAGCAGGCCGCCGATGCTGTCGACGCGGTGCTCGACGCGATCGTCCGTGCCGTGGTCGCCGGTGACCGGGTCTCGGTCACCGGCTTCGGCTCGTTCGAGAAGGTCGACCGTCCGGCCCGGTACGCCCGTAACCCGCAGACGGGGGAGCGCGTGCGGGTCAAGAAGACCTCCGTTCCGCGCTTCCGTGCCGGTCAGGGCTTCAAGGACCTGGTCAGCGGCTCGAAGAAGCTCCCCAAGGGTGGCGAGGTCGCCGTCAAGAAGGCGCCCAAGGGCAGCCTCACGGGCGCGCCGCCCACCATCTCCAAGGCCGTGGGCAAGAAGGCCGCCGCCAAGAAGACCACGGCAGCGGCGAAGAAGGCGGCCGCCAAGAAGGCGACCCCGGCGAAGAAGACCACCGCCGCCAAGAAGACCACGGCCAAGAAGGCCACTCCGGCCAAGAAGACCACCGCGAAGAAGGCCACTCCGGCCAAGAAGGCCACCACCGCGGCGGCCAAGAAGACCACCGCCAAGAAGACCGCGCCGGCGAAGAAGGTCACGGCGAAGAAGGCCCCGGCCAAGAAGACGACGGCGCGCAAGACCACCGCCAAGAAGACCACCGCACGCGCGCGCTAGTAAGCGGCGCAGGCCCTACAGGCCCCTCACACGCCGGGCCGGACTCCCCCGCAAGGGAGCCCGGCCCGCGGTGTGTGTGCGGGGGTCGGGCGGGGTCTAGAACGTCTGGAGCGTCACCAGCGTGATGCGCAGGGACTCGCCCTGCCCCTCCGTCTCGATCCGGACCCGCTGCCCCGGCCGCAGCAACCGCAGGCCGCCCGCGTCGAAGGCCGCCGCGGAGAAGTCCACCGGGGTGCCGTCGTCGAGCAGCACACTCCCGCTGCGGGATTCGGGGTCGTACGTGTACGCGGTCGCCTGCATGAACGGCAGCTTATCCGGCCGCCCCGTCCGCCGCGCCGACGTCCACCGCCCACCGCTCGGCCGTGCGCGGCCCCACGCCCAGCTCCACGGCGGCCAGCAGATCGTCCCCGGTGTCCACGTCCCGCCGTACGGAGCGGACGTCGTCCAACCGGATTTCCACCGCGCCCGACAACAAATGCCGGCGCCGCGACGCCCCGCCGAAAGCCGGGCGCAATTCCACTCCGGGACCCGCCGACAGCAATGTCGTACCGATTTCGGCGGCATCCGGGAGAAAAGCGCGGGGGAATTCGGAGGCGGCGGCCAGCACCCGCGACAGTTCCCCCGGCCGCAGCGCGGGAAGATCGGCGTTCAGGGTGGCCACGGGCGCGCCGGGCCGCCGGAGGCGTACCTCCTCGGCCCCGTGGGCCAGTGCGGCGTTCAGGCCGGCGGCCGGGGCGTCCGGCACGATCCGCGCCCCCAGGGCTCCCAGCGTGAGCGCCGCGACCGGGTCGTCCGTGACGACGGACACATCCCGCACCGCCGGGCAGGCCAGCGCCGCCGCCACGGTGTCCTGCGCGAAGGCCAGCGCCAGCCGTGGCCGCACCAGGGGGCCGGCGGCGCCGGCGAGCCTGCTCTTCGCCCGGACAAGGGGCTTCACCGGGACGACCAGGGACCAGGAGCCGGTCGGGTCGGTGTTCGTGGCGGGCACTCCTTCCATACGACGGCGGTTCGGCGGGCCGTGTCCGCCGGGGCTCATTGTGGCGCGGCCCCGGCGCGACCCGGAGCGCCGGTGTCCGAGGCGGGGCGTACGGTGTTCTCGACAGACCAGGGGCCTGGGGCGACACTTGACCCCCGGCAGGCCCGCCCAGAGGAAGGTGTCCGAGTGTCCCGCCGCAGAATCGGCTTCTGGTACCGCCTTGCGGCGGTCATCGCAAAACCGCCACTGGTGGTTCTGTTCAAGCGGGACTGGCGGGGAATGGAGTACATTCCGGCCGACGGGGGATTCATCACCGCCGTCAACCACAACTCGTACCTCGACCCGCTGTCGTACGCGCACTTCCAGTACAACACCGGACGAGTTCCTCGGTTCCTGGCGAAAGCCGCCCTGTTCAAGGGCTCGTTCGTCGGGACCATGCTGCGCGGCACCGGACAGATCCCCGTCTACCGCGAGACGACCAACGCGCTGGACGCCTTCCGCGCCGCTGTCGCCGCCATCGAGCGGGGCGAATGCGTCGCCTTCTACCCCGAGGGCACCCTCACCCGCGACCCCGACATGTGGCCCATGGCGGGCAAGACCGGCGCCGCCCGCGTCGCCCTGCTCACCAAGGTGCCGGTCATCCCGGTCGCCCAGTGGGGCGCCAACTTGGCGATGCCGCCCTACGCCAAGGAGAACAAGGTCCGCCTCTTCCCGCGCAAGACCCTCATCGTGCAGGCCGGTCCGCCCGTCGACCTCAGCCGGTTCTACGACAAGGAACCCACCCCCGAGGTGCTGCGCGAGGCGACCGAGGTCATCATGGCCGCGATCACCTCCCTCCTGGAGGAGGTCCGGGGCGAGAAGGCCCCAGCCACGCCGTACGACCACCGCAGGGCCCGCCTGGAACAGCGGCGCAAGGCCGCAGGGGAGGAAGCGAAGTGACACGCCCGGACACGGCAGGCCCGGCGGGCCGCCCCGGCGACGCCCCCGTCAAGGCGGCCGTCTTCGGCACCGGATCCTGGGGAACGGCCTTCGGCATGGTGCTCGCCGACGCGGGCTGCCAGGTGACCCTCTGGGGCCGCCGCCAGGAGGTCGCCGACGCGATCAACACCACCCGCACCAACCCGGACTACTTCCCGGGCACCGAACTCCCCGCGTCGGTACGCGCCACCACCGACCCCGCCGAGGCCGCCCACGACGCCGACTTCACCGTGCTGGCCATCCCCTCCCAGACGCTGCGCGGCAACCTCGCCGAGTGGGCGCCGAAGCTGGCCCCCGGCACGGTCCTGGTCTCCCTGATGAAGGGGATCGAACTGGGCACCGCCAAGCGGATGAGCGAGGTCATCCAGGAGGTCGCCGGGGTACCGGAGGACCGCGTCGCCGTGGTCACCGGCCCCAACCTCGCCAAGGAGATCGTCGCCCGCATGCCCGCCGCGGCCGTCGTCGCCTGCCGGGACGAGGCCGTCGCCCAGCGGCTCCAGGCCGCCTGCCACACCCCGTACTTCCGCCCGTACACCAACACCGACGTCATCGGCTGCGAGCTGGGCGGAGCCGTGAAGAACGTCATCGGGCTGGCCGTCGGCATCGCGGACGGCATGGGCCTCGGCGACAACGCCAAGGGCTCGCTCATCACGCGCGGCCTGGCCGAAACCACCCGCCTCGGACTGGCGATGGGCGCCGACCCGCTGACCTTCTCCGGGCTCGCCGGCCTCGGCGACCTGGTCGCCACCTGCTCCTCGCCGCTCTCCCGCAACCACACCTTCGGCTTCAACCTCGGCAAGGGCATGACCCTGGAGGAGACCATCGCGGTCACCAAGCAGACCGCCGAAGGCGTCAAGTCCTGTGAATCCGTGCTGGATCTGGCGCGCCGCCACGGCGTCGACATGCCCATCACGGAGACCGTCGTCGGCATCGTCCACGAGGGCAAGCCGCCGATGGTGGCCCTCAAGGAGCTGATGTCACGGGCCGCCAAGCCCGAGCGTCGCTGACACCGGAGAAGCGACCACTCGGTCGCTGACGCGACCGGAGGGAGCAGGTACGCTCATCGCGATATGAGCAGCGAGAACCTCCCCACCAGCCCCGGGCGCAAGCCGCGCGTGGCCGTCGTCTTCGGCGGCCGCAGCTCCGAGCACGCCATCTCCGTCGTCACGGCCGGTGCCGTCCTGCGCGCCATCGACCGGGACGCGTACGACGTGCTGCCCATCGGCATCACCACCGACGGCCGCTGGGCGCTGACCGCCGACGACCCGGAGCGGATGGCCATCGCCGACCGCGCGCTGCCGAGCGTCGCCGACCTCGCCGAGTCCGACGAGGGCAGCGTCGTCCTGTCCGTCGACCCCGGCAGCCGCGAGGTCGTCTACAGCGAGCCCGGCTCGGTCCCCAAGGTCCTGGGCGACGTCGACGTCGTCTTCCCGGTGCTGCACGGCCCGTACGGCGAGGACGGCACCATCCAGGGACTCCTGGAGCTCGCTGGCGTGCCCTACGTGGGCGCCGGTGTGCTCTCCTCGGCCGTCGGCCAGGACAAGGAGTACATGAAGCGGGTCTTCGTCTCCTTCGGCCTGCCCGTCGGACCGTACGAGGTGATCCGCCCCCGCGAGTGGGAGCAGGATCCTTCCGCCGCCCGGAAGAAGATCACCGACTTCGCCGCCGAGCACGGCTGGCCGCTCTTCGTGAAGCCCGCCCGTGGCGGCTCCTCGATGGGCATCACCAAGGTCGACGACCCCTCCGGACTGGACGCCGCCATCGAGGAGGCCCGGAGCCACGACCCCAAGGTCATCGTCGAGTCGCTGCTCAGCGGCCGTGAGATCGAGTGCGGCGTGCTGGAGTTCGAGGACGGCCCGCGCGCGTCCGTGCCGGCCTGGATCCCGCCCGTCACCGACCACGACTTCTACGACTTCGAGGCCAAGTACATCGACTCGGCCTCCGGTGTCGTCCCCGCCCCGATCACCCCGGAGCAGACCGCCGAGGTGCAGCGGCTCGCCATCGCCGCGTTCGAGGCGGCGTCCTGCGAGGGCCTGGTCCGCGCGGACTTCTTCCTCACCGACGAGGGCGAGTTCGTCATCAACGAGATCAACACGATGCCGGGCTTCACGCCGATCTCCATGTACCCGCGCATGTGGCAGGAGAGCGGCGTCAGCTACCCGGAGCTGGTCGACCGGCTCATCCAGGCCGCCCTGCGCCGCCCGACCGGCCTGCGCTAGTCACGCCCCGCCGGCCGCCCGCGCGGCCGGCGACGGCCACAGGCCGGGGACCGTGGGCTCGGGGGGCTCGTGGCGCCGGTGGGGCTACAGGCTCGGGGGGACGGTCTTCTTCACGGCGTCGGCCAGCGCGGCCAGCGGGCTGGCGTCGTGCGCGAACCGCTTGTCCATCGACACCTCCACGTACGTCTTGCGGTACGTGGAGGTGAACCGCGGCCCGTCGCCCTCGCGCTGCTCCAGCATCCAGTTCACGCCGCCCGCCTCGACCCCCTCCGCATGGGGATCGCTCATCCTGGCGGGGCGGGGGACACCGCAGCGCAGTACGATCGCCCCGTCCCCCCACCCGGCGGTCAGATCGGAACCCGGCTCCGGATCACTCCGGTCCAGTCCCGCGACGGTCTCCGGGAGCCGCTCGTGCAGCGCGCCGCAGAGAGCGGCTTCCTCCGACGGCGGGCTGGGAACCGCGACGGTCGCCTGCGCGTCCGTCGGGGAACAGCCCGCGGCCGCCAGCAGGACAGCGGCGGCCGCGACGGTGGCGGGCAGGGCGGGCAGGCGGCGAAGCCGGTGCGAAGACGTCACCGGCTCAGGGTAGACGGGGGCTACAGGTGTACGACCGGGCAGGTCAGGGTGCGCGTGATCCCGTCCACTTGCTGGACCTTGGCGACCACCATGCGGCCGAGCTCATCGACCGTGTCGGCCTGGGCGCGCACGATCACGTCGTACGGACCCGTGACGTCCTCGGCCTGGATCACCCCCGGGATCTTGGAGATGGTCTCGGCGACCGTCGACGCCTTGCCCACCTCGGTCTGAATAAGGATGTACGCCTGTACCACGGAACCTCCAGGGCGGCCACGAGGATCTTGTGGAGAAGAAAGGGACGCCACGGTACCGCGTCGCCGCGGGCAGCGGGGAGACCCGCGCGGCCGGTGGCGCGCGAGGCCGGCGCACGAAGTACCGGGTTGGCGGTCTACTTGACGGTACCTACAGCAGTGACGGGTCGCGAGCGCAACCGCACTGGGGCAGAAGGGGCACAGCGATGAAGGGCACTGTCGGCGAGTTGGGGGAGTTCGGGCTGATCAGGGAGCTCACCTCCCGGCTCACCTCCACCCCGGCGGTACGGATCGGGCCCGGCGACGACGCCGCGGTCGTGGCCGCACCCGACCGGCGTGTGGTGGCGAGCACGGACATCCTGCTGGAGGGGCGGCACTTCCGCCGTGACTGGTCCACCGCCTACGACGTCGGCCGCAAGGCCGCCGCGCAGAACCTCGCGGACATCGCCGCCATGGGCGCCGTACCGACCGCGCTGCTCCTCGGCCTGGTCGTCCCCGCGGAACTCCCGGTGACCTGGCCGACCGAGCTGATGGACGGCCTGCGCGACGAGTGCCAGGTCGCGGGCGCGGCCGTCGTCGGCGGCGACGTCGTACGCGGCGACACGATCACCGTCTCCATCACCGCGCTGGGCGACCTGCGCAACCACGAGCCGGTCACCCGGGCCGGTGCGCAGCCCGGTGACGTCGTCGCGTACACCGGCTGGCTGGGCTGGTCGGCGGCCGGGTACGCGGTGCTCTCGCGCGGGTTCCGCTCACCGCGCGCCTTCGTCGAGGCCCACCGCCGGCCCGAGCCGCCCTACCACGCGGGCCCGGCGGCCGCGGGGCTCGGCGCGACCGCCATGTGCGACGTCAGCGACGGCCTGATCGCCGACCTCGGGCACATCGCCGAGGCCAGCAAGGTCCGCATCGACCTGCGCTCCGGGCTCATCGACATCCCGACCCAGATGAACGACATCGGCCAGGCCGTCGGCGTGGACCCCATGCAGTGGGTCCTCACCGGAGGTGAGGACCACGCCATCGTCGCGACCTTCCCGCCGGACGTGAAGCTGCCGGCCCGCTGGAAGGTCATCGGCGAGGTCCTCAACCCCTCCGCCCTGCCCCAGGTCACCGTCGACGGCGCGCCCTGGCACACGCAGGGCGGCTGGGACCACTTCGGGGAGGGCGAGTGATGCCCCGGGTGATCCCGAACGTGCTGACCGTCGCCGGATCCGACTCCGGCGGCGGCGCGGGCATCCAGGCCGACCTGAAGACCATGCTGGCGCTGGGCGTGCACGGCATGAGCGTGATCACCGCCGTCACCGCGCAGAATTCGCTGGGCGTCCAGGGCGCCTGGGAGCTGCCCGTGGAGGCGGTGCGGGCTCAGTACCGCAGCGTCGTCGACGACATCGGCGTACAGGCCGTGAAGACCGGCATGCTGGCCTCCGCGCCGCTCGTGGAGGCGGTCGCCGAGCTGCTGGCCGGGACGGACGCGCCCGTGGTCGTCGACCCGGTCGGGGTGTCCAAGCACGGCGACCCGCTGCTGGCGGCGTCCGCGCTCGACTCCGTGCGCAAGCGGCTGCTGCCGGTCGCCACCGTGGCGACGCCCAACCTGGACGAGGTGGCCCAGCTCACCGGCGTGACGGTGGAGGGCGAGGACGATCTGCGGCGGGCCGCCGCCGCCGTGCTGGAGTACGGGCCGCGCTGGGCGCTCATCAAGGGCGGGCACCTGGCCGGGGACGCGGTGGACCTGCTCACCGACGGCACCCAGGAGCACTGGCTGCGGGCGCCCCGGCACGACAACCGGCACACCCACGGGACGGGCTGCACGCTCGCCTCGGCGGTCGCGGCGGGCCTCGGCAAGGGCCTGACGGTGCCGGACGCGGTACAGGAGGCCAAGGCGTACGTCACCGGGGCGATCGCGGCCGGGTTCGCGCTGGGCGGCGGGATCGGCCCGGTGGACCACGGCTGGCGCTTCCGGTAACGCGCTTAACGCGCGCGGGTACGGCAGAAAGCGCGGGTACGGCAAGAAGCGCGGGTACGGCAAAAAGCCGGTCCACCGAGGTGGACCGGCTTTCAAGGCAACCGCAGAGGCTGCGCTACGACGAACCGTCGTCGGCGTTAGCGCGAGACCTTGCCGGCCTTGATGCACGAGGTGCAAGCGTTGAGCCGCTTCGGCGTCCCACTGACCACGGCACGCACGCGCTGGATGTTCGGGTTCCAGCGACGGGACGTACGGCGGTGCGAGTGCGAGATGTTGTTGCCGAAGCCCGGCCCCTTGCCGCAGACGTCGCAGTTGGCAGCCACGGGTCACTCCAAAGACTTCAGATGCACTTACAGTGAAATCCGGCGAGCCGGAATCAGATCTGGTGACTGAAGTGGCGTTGCCGGGGGAATGGCCCGACTTTCATCGGGCAACCGGAGCAGCATACAACGACTGCCCTGGTTCAACGAAACTACCACGGTTCGCCCGGCCCCCGCCCGGGGCCCCGGCCCCGACCGGGGTCTACGCTGCGGTGCAGTCAGCGCTGCTCGAGGAGGACACCAGGTGCCGCAGACCCTGCCGCAGGCGCTCGATTCCGCAGTGGTCCGCGACTGGTGCTCACTGGCGCTGGAGGCGCTCGGCCGGGAGCGCGAGGAGATCGACGCGATCAACGTCTACCCCGTCGCGGACGGGGACACCGGCACCAACCTGTACTTGACGGTCGAGTCCGCCTCCCAGGCGGTCGAAGCCGTCTTCGCGGCCATCACGGCGCCCGATTTCGCCGACACCGTACGCGCGATGGCGCACGGCGCGCTGATCGGCGCCCGGGGGAACTCCGGGACGATCCTGTCGCAGTTGCTGCGGGGCATGAGCGAGGTCCTCGCCGAAGGCCGGGACGGAGACCACCTGGCCAGGGCGCTGCGGAGGGCCTCGGTGTCCGCCCGGGAGGCGGTCGCCCACCCCGTCGAGGGCACCATCCTGAGCGTCGCGGCAGCGGCCGCCTCCGCCGCGGCGGGCGGCCAGGACGTGGTGACCGTCGCCCGCGCCGCGTACGCGGGCGCCCGCGCGGCCCTGGAGGTCACGCCCGCCCAGCTCGCCGTCCTGGAGCGGGCCGGCGTGGTGGACGCGGGCGGGCGCGGCCTCGTCACGATGCTCGGCGCGCTGGTGGAGGCGGTCTCGGGGGAGGCACCCGCGCGGGCGCCGCGTACGCCCCGGGTGGTGGCCCCCGCCGTGGAGTCCTGCGCGGACGCCGGGCCCGCCTTCGAGGTCATCTACCTGCTGGAGGCCGACGACACGGCCGTGGCCCGGCTCCGGGAGCGGCTCGACTCGCTCGGCGACTCCCTGGTCGTGGTGGGCGGCGACGGGCTGTGGAACGTCCACGTCCACGTGGACGACGCGGGTGCGGCGGTGGAGGCGGGCGTCGAGGCGGGGCGCCCGTACCGGATCCGGATCACCCACTTCGGTACGCTCGGTACGGCCGGCACGTCCGGCACGGAGGCGCCCGAGGAGCGGGCGGGGCGCGCCGTGGTGGCGGTACTGCCCGGTGAGGGGCTCGCCCACCTGTGTGCCGAGGCGGGCGCCACGACGGTGCTGGCCCGGCCCGGCGAGCCGCCGGCCAGCGGCGAGCTCGTCGAGGCCATCCGGCGCGCCCACGCGCGCGAGGTCGTCCTGCTGCCGAACGACGCCGCCCTGCGGCACACCGCGGCGGCGGCGGCCGAACAGGCGCGGGCGGAGGGCATCCGGGTCGCCCTCGTCCCGACGCGGGCCGCCGTCCAGGGCATCGCCGCCCTCGCCGTCCACGAACCGGACCGGCGCTTCGACGAGGACGTCGTCGCCATGACCGCCGCTGCGGGCGCCACCCGCTACGGCGAACTGGCCGTCGCCGAGCACCAGTCGTTCACCTCGGCCGGCGTCTGCCAGGCGGGCGACGTGCTGGGCCTGATCGACGGCGACGTCGCCGTGATCGGCCACGACGTGGCCACCGTCGCCGAGACGGTCCTGGACCGGATGCTCTCGGGGGGCGGCGAACTGGTCACCCTCGTCCTCGCGGACGACGCGCCCGAGGCCCTCGCGGACCGCCTGGAGACCCACGTACGCGAAACGCACCTGGCGGTCGACACGGTCGTGTACCAGGGCGGCCCGCAGGCCCCCCTGCTGCTGATCGGCGTCGAGTAGCGCGTCCGTCCACAGGTGCGCCCGCCTGTCAGTGCCGTGGTGTGCAATGGGAGACGTGTCAGCTCTCGACGAACCACTGAAGAAGCAGCTCGGCGCCGCCACCGCCAAGGTGATGGCCGAGCACCTCGACCTGCACACCGTCGGTGATCTGCTCCACCACTACCCCCGGCGGTACGCGGAGCGCGGCGAGCTCACCACGCTCGCCGACCTGCCGCTGGACGAGCACGTCACGGTGGTGGCCCGGGTCGCGGACGCGCGCGTGCTGACGTTCAACAGTGCCAAGGGGCGCGGCCAGCGCCTGGAGGTCACCATCACGGACGGCAGCGGACGGCTGCAGTTGGTCTTCTTCGGCAAGGGCGTCCACAAGCCGCACAAGGACCTGCTGCCCGGCACACGCGCGATGTTCGCCGGGAAGGTCTCCGTCTTCAACCGCAAGACGCAGCTCGCCCACCCCGCGTACGAGCTGCTGCGCGGCGAGGACGGCGAGAGCGCCGTGGACTCCTGGGCCGGGGCCCTCATCCCGATCTACCCGGCCACCACCAAGCTGGAGTCCTGGAAGATCGCCAAGGCGGTCGACGCGGTGCTGCCCAGCGCGGCGGACGCCGTCGACCCGCTGCCGCCGGCGCTGCGCGAGGGGCGCGGCCTCACCGGCCTCCCGGACGCCCTGCGCAAGATCCACCGCCCGCGCACCAAGGCCGACATCGCCGACGCCCGCGAGCGGCTCAAGTGGGACGAGGCGTTCGTCCTCCAGGTCGCGCTGGCCCGGCGGCGGTACGCCGACACCCAACTGCCCGCCGTGGCGCGCAAGCCGGTGCCGGGCGGACTTCTGGACGCCTTCGACGCCAAACTGCCGTTCACCCTCACCGAGGGGCAGCAGAAGGTCTCCAAGGAGATCTTCGACGACCTGGCCACCGAGCACCCGATGCACCGCCTCCTCCAGGGCGAGGTGGGCAGCGGAAAGACCATGGTGGCGCTGCGGGCGATGCTCGCCGTCGTGGACGCGGGCGGCCAGGCCGCGATGCTCGCCCCCACCGAGGTCCTCGCCCAGCAGCACCACCGGTCGATCACCGAGATGATGGGCGAGCTGGCCGAGGGCGGCATGCTCGGCGGCGCGGACCAGGCCACCAAGGTGGTGCTGCTCACCGGCTCCATGAGCGCCGCCGCCCGCCGCCAGGCCCTGCTCGACCTGGTCACCGGCGAGGCCGGCATCGTCATCGGCACGCACGCGCTGATCGAGGACAAGGTCCAGTTCCACGACCTGGGCCTGGTCGTCGTCGACGAGCAGCACCGCTTCGGCGTCGAGCAGCGCGACGCCCTGCGCGGCAAGGGCAAGCAGCCGCCGCACCTGCTCGTCATGACCGCCACCCCCATCCCGCGCACGGTCGCGATGACCGTCTTCGGCGACCTGGAGACGTCCGTCCTGGACCAACTGCCCGCCGGCCGCTCGCCGATCGCCAGCCATGTCGTCCCGGCGGCCGACAAGCCGCACTTCCTGGCCCGTGCCTGGGAGCGGGTCCGCGAGGAGGTGGAGAACGGCCACCAGGCGTACGTCGTCTGCCCCCGCATCGGCGACGAGGAGGACGAGAAGAAGAAGGCCAAGGAGGGCGACGCGGACAAGCGGCCCCCGCTCGCCGTCCTCGACGTCGCCGACCAGCTCGCCAAGGGTCCCCTCGCCGGTCTGCGCGTCGAGGTGCTGCACGGCAGGATGGCCCCCGACGACAAGGACGCCGTGATGCGCCGCTTCGCCGCCGGGGACACCGACGTCCTGGTCGCGACGACCGTCATCGAGGTCGGTGTCAACGTCCCCAACGCCACCGCCATGGTGATCATGGACGCGGACCGGTTCGGCGTCTCCCAGCTCCACCAACTGCGCGGCCGGGTGGGCCGTGGCTCGGCCCCGGGCCTGTGCCTGCTCGTCACCGAGATGCCCGAGGCGAGCCCGGCCCGCCAGCGGCTCAACGCCGTCGCCTCCACCCTCGACGGCTTCGAGCTCTCCCGCATCGACCTCGAACAGCGCCGCGAGGGCGACGTGCTCGGCCAGGCCCAGTCCGGTGTCCGCTCCAGCCTCCGCATGCTCGCCGTCATCGACGACGAGGAGGTCATCGCGGCCGCCCGCGAGGAGGCCGTGGCGGTCGTCGCCGCCGACCCCGAGCTGGAGCACCTCCCGGAGCTGCGCACGGCCCTGGACGCCCTGCTCGACAAGGAACGGGAGCAGTATCTGGAGAAGGGCTGAGCGGTGCACATGCCGCCGGAGCCCATATCGTGGAGTCACCAGCATTCACAGGACGGCTAAGGACCTCAGATGACCCGCGTGATCGCCGGTGCGGCCGGCGGACGCCGCCTGGCCGTGCCGCCGGGCAACGGCACCCGCCCGACCTCCGACCGGGCACGGGAGGGGCTGTTCTCCACCTGGGAGGCGCTCCTCGGGACGCTCGACGGCATCCGGATCGCCGACCTGTACGCCGGGTCCGGCGCCGTCGGCCTGGAGGCGCTCTCCCGGGGCGCCGCCCACGCCCTGCTCGTCGAGGCCGACCAGCGGGCCGCCCGCACGGTCCGCGACAACGTCCGCGGGCTCGGCCTGCCCGGCGCCGAGGTCCGCACCGGCAAAGCCGAACAGATCGTGACAGGACCGGCGCCCTCGGACCCGTACGACATCGTCTTCCTGGACCCGCCGTACGCCGTCTCCGACGACGATCTTGGCGAGATCCTCCTCACACTCCGCACCAAAGGCTGGCTCGCCGACGACGCGCTCGTCACCGTGGAGCGCAGCACCAGGGGCGGGGAATTCGCCTGGCCGGACGGTTTCGAACCGCTACGGGCCCGTCGCTACGGCGAGGGAACGTTTTGGTACGGTCGCGCCGCCTCTACGTGCGAAGACGCACGATGACCGGTTCGGAGAGCGAGGGACTTCAGTTGCGCCGCGCAGTCTGTCCGGGGTCGTTCGACCCCATCACCAACGGACACCTCGACATCATCGCCCGCGCCTCCAAGCTGTACGACGTCGTCCACGTCGCGGTGATGATCAACCAGTCCAAGAAGGGCCTGTTCACGGTCGAGGAGCGGATGGAGCTCATCCGCCAGGTCACCAGCGAGTACGGCAACGTCAAGGTGGAGTCCCACCACGGCCTGCTGGTCGACTTCTGCAAGGAGCGCGACATCCCCGCCATCGTCAAGGGGCTGCGGGCCGTCAGCGACTTCGACTACGAGCTCCAGATGGCCCAGATGAACAACGGCCTCTCGGGCGTCGAGACCCTCTTCGTCCCGACCAACCCCACGTACAGCTTCCTGTCGTCCTCCCTGGTCAAGGAGGTCGCCGCCTGGGGCGGTGACGTCTCCCACCTCCTGCCGCCCGTCGTCCACGAGGCACTGGTCAAGCGCCTCGGCGAGAAGTCCTGAACTGACAGCCCGTCACCCGGTGTCGGGCCGCGGCCGACTGGCCTTACAGTCGTCCCGTCCGTCTCCAATCCGGCTTTAGAGAGTGGCGAGCACACGGTGGACGTGCAGAAGAAGCTCGACGAGATCGTCGAGACGGTCGCGAGCGCCCGTTCCATGCCCATGTCGGCCTCCTGCGTGGTCAACCGCGCCGAGCTGCTCGCGATGCTCGACGAGCTGCGCCAGGCCCTGCCCGGCTCACTGGCCCAGGCCCAGGAGCTGATCGGCGGCCGTGAGCAGCTCGTCGAGCAGGCCCGCCAGGAGGCAGAGCGGATCATCGAGGCCGCCCACGCCGAACGCGGCTCGCTGATCTCCGACACCCAGGTCGCCCGCCAGTCCCAGGAGGAGGCCGACCGCATCCTCGCCGAGGCCCGCCGGGAGGCCGAGGAGATCCGCGCCGAGGCCGACGACTACGTCGACTCCAAGCTCGCCAACTTCGAGGTCGTCCTCACCAAGACCATCGGCTCGGTCGACCGCGGCCGCGAGAAGCTCCTCGGCCGGGGCCCCGGCCTCGACGACCAGGGGTACGCGGACGAGGACGCCCCCGAGTACAGCGCCGACCCCCAGACCCTGATCCGGCGCGCGGACGAGTACGTGGACGCCAAGATCAGCGCCTTCGAGGCCGTGCTGACCAAGACCCTGGAGGCGGTCGGGCGCGGCCGCCAGAAGCTGCACGGCCGGATCGCCACAGACGACCTGGGCGCCCACATGGCCGCCCAGGACGCGGCGGGCGGCGCCCGGCAGCACACCAGCGACGCCGACTACCTGGCGGGCCTCGCCGAGCTGGCCGACCCCGAGCCGGGTCGGCAGCAGCCCGTACAGCCGCCCGTGCAACCGCCCATGCAGCCCGCCGCGGCCCACGTCCCGGCCCAGCAGCAGCCGGACCCGTACGGGTACCAGCAGCAGGGCGCCTACGGCTACCAGCAGGACCCGTACGCGTACCAGGGCTACGACCAGGGCCAGGGCTACGCCCAGCAGCCCCAGCAGCCGTATGCGTACGAGCAGCACCAGCCCCAGCAGCCCCAGACCGCCGCGCTCGACGAGACCAGCTTCTTCGACACGAGCATGATCGACCTGGATCAGCTCCGTCGGTACGAGCAGGGGCACGGGCAGGGACAGGGGCACTGACCGGCCCGGATTGGGCTGTGAGCGAAGCGTCCAGTATCCTGGCTCTTCGGTCGCGAGTACGTCCGCGATCTCGGCTGCCCGCTTCGTCTCCAGATCCGAACGGGCCGGCCCCCACACGATCCGAAAGCAGGAAGAGCCCTGAGTACGCGCCTCGACCACCGCAACCCCCTCGTGTTCGACACGCACGAGCTGGGTCGGCGTCCCGGTGCCCTCCAGCGGCTGTCCCGCACGGTCGAGGCCCCCGCGGACCTCGGTATCGACGGGGTCATCGGCGTGCCGCAAGGCTCGCCCGTCGAGCTGGACCTCCGCCTCGAGTCGGTCATGGAAGGGGTGCTTGTCACAGGCACCGCCCGTGCGTCGGCCGAGGGGGAGTGCGTAAGGTGTCTGGAGCCGCTGCGCCAGGATGTCGCGGCGGACTTCCAGGAGATGTTCTCGTACCCCGACACCGACGACCGGGGCCACCGCAAGGCGGCCGCGGACGACGATGCCGAGGACGACGAGGACATGACCCCCCTCGAGGACGGCATGTTCGACCTCGAGCCCGTGCTGCGTGATGCGGTGGTGCTGTCACTGCCGATGCAGCCGGTGTGCCGGGAGGACTGTGCAGGACTGTGTCCCGAATGCGGGATCAACCTGAACGAGAACCCGGACCACCACCACGACGCCGTCGACATCCGTTGGGCGGCACTGCAGGGACTCGCCGATTCACTCGGGACCGGCGAGAAGGACAACATGAGCGGCGCCGAAGCGGGCGTCGACGAGAAGCAGGAGAAGTAGCCGTGGCTGTTCCGAAGCGGAAGATGTCGCGCAGCAACACGCGCCACCGCCGGTCGCAGTGGAAGGCTGCGGTCCCCACCCTGGTTTCGTGTGAGCGTTGCCAGGAGCCGAAGCAGCAGCACATCGCGTGCCCGAGCTGCGGCACGTACAACAAGCGCCAGGTCCTCTCGGTCTGAGCGGGCTGGTGAGAGGCACCGTGTCTAGCCACAAAACGGCGGATGACGCCAAGAAGCAGGCGGAGAACACGGCCTCGTCCCACACGCTTCTGGAAGGGCGGCTCGGGTACCACCTCGAGTCCGCCCTTCTGGTGCGTGCGCTGACCCACCGTTCGTACGCGTACGAGAACGGCGGCCTGCCCACCAACGAGCGGCTGGAGTTCCTCGGGGACTCCGTGCTCGGCCTGGTGGTCACGGACACGCTGTACCGCACCCACCCCGACCTGCCCGAGGGCCAACTGGCCAAGCTGCGGGCCGCGGTGGTCAACTCGCGTGCGCTGGCGGAGGTCGGCCGCGGCCTCGACCTGGGCTCCTTCATCCGGCTCGGCCGGGGCGAAGAGGGCACCGGGGGCCGGGACAAGGCGTCCATCCTCGCCGACACCCTCGAAGCGGTGATCGGCGCGGTCTATCTCGACCAGGGCCTCGACGCGGCGTCCGAGCTGGTGCACCGGCTCTTCGACCCGCTGATCGAGAAGTCCTCGAACCTCGGCGCCGGCCTGGACTGGAAGACCAGCCTCCAGGAACTGACCGCGGCCGAGGGCCTCGGCGTTCCGGAGTACCTGGTCACCGAGACCGGACCGGACCACGAGAAGACCTTCACTGCTGCTGCCCGCGTCGGTGGTGTCTCGTACGGCACCGGCACCGGCCGCAGCAAGAAGGAAGCGGAGCAGCAGGCGGCGGAGTCCGCCTGGCGGGCCATCAGGGCCGCCGCGGACGAACGGGAGGCGGCGGCGAAGGCCGCGGCCGAATCCGGCTCGGACGCCGGAGTCGTCGCCGGCTCCGGAGCTGAAGAGGCCGCCGACACCTCTTCGGTCACCGAAGCCGCGTCCGAAGCCCCGTCCGAAGCTCCTCAGACCCCGGCCACCGACACGGCCACGGCCTGAGCTTCTTCCTTCCGGCCCCGCCGTACCCAGGTACGGCGGGGTCTTCCCCATGACCCCGTAAAGGAGCGCCGTGCCCGAGCTGCCCGAGGTCGAAGTCGTCCGGCGCGGCCTGGAGCGCTGGGTCAGCGGACGGACCGTCGCCGAGGTCCGGGTCCTGCACCCGCGTGCCGTACGGCGGCACCTCGCGGGCGGTGAGGACTTCGCCGCCCGGCTGAAGGGGCACCGTTTCGGCGCCGCGCGGCGGCGCGGCAAGTACCTGTGGCTGCCGCTGGAGGACACCGACGCCTCCGTGCTCGGGCACCTCGGCATGAGCGGCCAGCTCCTGGTGCAGCCGGAGGACGCGGCCGACGAGAAGCACCTGCGGATCCGTATCCGCTTCGACGACGAACTGGGCACCGAGCTGCGCTTCGTCGATCAGCGCACCTTCGGCGGGCTCTCGCTGCACGAGAACACCCCCGACGGGCTGCCCCAGGCCATCGCGCACATCGCCCGCGACCCGCTCGACCCCGACTTCGACGACGCCGCCTTCCACACCGCGCTGCGCCTGCGCCGTACGACGGTCAAGCGCGCCCTGCTGGACCAGTCGCTGATCAGCGGCGTCGGCAACATCTACGCGGACGAGGCGCTGTGGCGCTCCCGCCTCCACTACGACCGCCCCACCACGAGCCTGACCCGCCCCCGCTCCGCCGAGCTGCTCGGGCACGTACGGGACGTGATGACGGCCGCGCTCGCGGTCGGCGGCACCAGCTTCGACAGCCTGTACGTCAACGTCAACGGCGAGTCCGGGTACTTCGACCGCTCCCTCGACGCCTACGGCCGCGAGGGCGAGCCGTGCCGGCGGTGCGGCACCCCGATGCGCCGCCGCCCCTGGATGAACCGCTCCAGCTACTACTGCCCGCGCTGTCAGCGCCCGCCGCGCATGACGCCGCCGCGCACCTCGTCGTAACGGTCCCTGGCCGCCAGGACCTCCGGCATCCGGCCCTCGACCAGCTCGATCAGCCCGAGGAGCCGCTCGGCGACGTCCCGCCCGAGCGGCGTCAGCTCGTAGTCGACGCGCGGCGGGTTCGTCGGCCGCGCGTCGCGACGCACCAGGCCGTCCCGCTCCAGGGCGTGCAGCGTCCGGGAGAGCATCTTGTCGCTCACCCCGTCCACCCGCCGCCGCAGCTCGTTGAAGCGCGAGCCGCCCTCGTACAGCGCGCCCAGGGTCAGGCTGCCCCAGCGGCCCGTCACGTGCTCCAGCGTGCCGCGCGAGGGGCACAGCCGGGAGAACACGTCGAACGCCGGGCGGTCATCCATGTCCGTCAGCGTACTGCGGGCGCCCTCAGCCGGTCAGAGACCGTTCAGGGACCGTTCCGAGATCGCTCGGAGGTCGCTCGGAGGTCGCTCAGAAGCCGAAGAAGTGACCAGCTAGATCTCTGACCAGTGGCCATGTGAACGATCAACGGTGCCACCTGCGGATTGGCTGTCGCCGGTTGTCACCTCTGGTCGTCGCTGAGTGCCCTTTGACGGCCCCACGACGGCCCAAAGGCTCTGGGTACTGATCGAAACCAAGATGAGCTGGACCGTCGGGCTTGCACCTCGTAATCTACATAGGTAGAGTAAGAGGTATGCGGAAGACTCACGCCTTGATCCAAGTGATCCTGGCATTGCTGGAAGATCCCGAGGGGCGCCACTGGGGATACGAGCTGTCGAAGCAGGCTGGCGTTCGGTCTGGGGTTCTCTATCCCATGCTCAGGCGCATGCTGGAGGATGGCTGGGTGGAGGACGGCTGGGAAGATCCGTCTGAGATCAGCGACAAGCGGCCTCCGCGTCGTTACTACAAGCTGACCGGGGAAGGGCAGGTCGCAGTAGCCGCGATCCTCGGTGAGGCTCGGCGCGATGAGCGATTCCGTGCCCTTGTAGGGAGGCCGGCCTAGTGGTCACTGAGCTTGTCGATGCCATGACTTCGTGGCCGCTCCTTATCGCAGCGCTCGTCGTCTTCGGCTTTGCGCCCGGGGCTCTGCTCCGCCTCATCGTCCTCGCCTTTGAGCGGGACGATCCACGTCGTGCTGAGCTGCGCGCGGAGCTTAGCGTCGTGCCTCGCGTCGAGCGCCCGTTCTGGGTGATGGAGCAGCTTGAGGTTGCTCTCTTCGACGGCCTGTGGCCTCGTTTCGTCTGGGCCGCGAGTGGTCGCGTGATCGACCGCTGGCACCTGGCCTCAGGCGTCAAGTTCAATCGGCTGTACCCCCAGAGCTTCTGGATCCCCTCTGCTGAGGAGAAGCAGGCCCTTAGGCCCGGCGTCCCGGTGAAGCTCATGTTCAACATGCGGAATGGCTGGGGCGAGCGCATGTGGGTCGAGATCGTTGCGATCAAGAGGCGCAAGCTCATCGGCGTCCTGCACAACCAGCCTATGGGGATCCCCCGGCTTGATCACGGGGACAAGATTCACTTCAAGTTCGATCACATCATCGACATCGACTGGGACGAGAACGCCCTGTGTCATCGCGCGTCTAGTGATGTGGACCTGCCGCAGGAAACGTAGGTCGGCGGAGCGGCTTTGGGCGGGAGCTGCCATGGGACGAGTGATCATGGCCCCGTAAGCTGATGGCGCGTCGGGCAGTCTGTGGACCTGCCCGGTAAAGCACGACGTTGGGGCCATGATCTTAGAGGCTCGCCCCATGGTGGCTGCCTAAAGCCGTGGAGCCGACCGGCCCCAGCCACAGAGGGCTACCGTCTTGCATCTGGCGTGTTCGATCTAGCCGCGCGGACCGGCGTAGCCGGGGCCCGGAGCGGGGCGGAGACAGGAGCGTCGGGCCCCGGCGGTGAGCCGGGGCCGCGCGCGGCGAGCGAGAGCGAGCCGCCTTGATGAGGTAGAGAAACCTGTAACAGGCCCTAGCTGGCTCGGGAGAGTGCCGTCAGGTGATCCAGGTACTCACGGCCTGCCGCCTCGCTGGCGTAGTCCCGATTGACGATGGCCGCCAGCTCTCGGCTGACCATGAGGAGCGAAGGTAGAGAGCGACGGTCGCCCTTGAGCGCCCATTCGCCGTAACTGATGGCCTGGTCAAGATCGCCCTGTCGGGCAGCGACCACGCCCAGGGTGATCCGCGCTTCCGCCATGCGCATGGGCGAGCGCTCGGAGCCGTCGAAGTCGGTCCCGGCCCGGATCACCTCGTGGGCAAGGTTCTCGGCGAAACGGTCCTCGCCCAGTAGGCGGTAACAGTCCATGGCGTAGAAGTCGAACTTCGCCGGGTCCACCACGAAGTGGTGATCAAGGTTCTCGGGGTAGGGCATGCCCTCCAGGAGCTTCCTCCCCCTGTCCAACGCCACCTCCGTCTGACGACGGTCCCCCAGCCGCGCCCACCCCTTGGCCTCCTGCGCCGCGAGCTGCACAGCCACCCCATGGTTGGGCGACGCTTCGGTACCGGCCTGGGCCGCTGCGAGGATGCCGCGATAGTCGCCCGTCGTGAGCGCGAACCATGCCCGCATCTCGTGTGCCCATCCGGAGATCTCCGCGTGTCCGGCCTCGTGGGCTAAAGACAGAGCGGCCCGGCGCGTGCTTTCCGCCGCCGCGCGATCACCCATGTCGTACTCGACGCAGCCGATCAGCAGCGCCAGCCAGCCAGACAGGGCGAGCACCTCCCGGTGCTGGGCCAGGGTGAGCCTCTGCGACTGGAGCGCGGCAACCCGCTTGAGCCACTGACGTCCTTCGGTCACAAGCTGGGCGCTCGGCAGGTACGGGTACTCCGAGCAAAGGCGATCAGTGGTGATCCGAAGAGCATCGAGAGTCGCATTGTCGACGTCGGACGCCTGCAAGCGGCTGATGATGTCCAAGGTCTCCATGCCGCTCGCGGCAGCAACCTCGGCATTGCCATCCCGCCGACCAGCGACCGGGAAAATCGCGTGCGTCACCGTGCCGAACGTGGCCGCGATGATCGGCTGGTAGAACTCGCTCGGCATGACTTCGCCGGACTCCCACCGCTTCCACTGCCGCACCATGCTGGAACCCTCGGGCAGCGGCTTCGGCGCGTGCGCTCGCAGAGCTGCCACCACTTCGGCTTGCGACCACTGGCGGGCCTCCCGCTCAGAGGCGAGTCGTCGCGCCCATGCCGGCCGTTCGTCGCTCATGTGCTGCCCTCCCATCGAACTGCTTGCTTCGAGTCTGGCACCCAGGGAGCCGGTGACACGGGGGGTGACAGGGGGTTGGCACCAGGGCTGTCCCCCAGTGACACCACGCCTGTCCCTAGTGGGCGAGCGGCACGCCACGCATGGTGGATCACGTGTCAGGCGCTGCCCGTGTGCTCGACCCGCTTCTCCAACTCGGCCACGCGGGCCGCAAGTCGTCGAATCTCGGAGTGGATGGCGTTGATCTCATCTCGGTTAACCGGCCCACTGGCCTCTTGCCCAGTTGTGGCACCGCTCGGCGGGGACTGTACGAAGTACCCACGGGTGGGCACCGAGACGATCACGCCCTCATCAGCGAGCACCTTGAGCGCATTGCCTACGGTCACCGTCGTGACCTGGAACCGGTCCGCTAGCTCTCGAAGCGACGCCAGCCGGTGTCCCGCCGGAAGCTGCGCTTCGGCGATCTCGTCCCGCAGCGCGTCGGCGATCTGCACCTTCTTGGGCCGGGGGTCGTGGGCATCAACGGTCATGCGCCGAGCGTATCGAGGACTCCGACATAGCACAGCCTATGGCGCGCTATCTCTTGTGATCTAGCTTGCTATATAGCAAGCTATGCCATGCGGCGCTGCCGCAAAACCCGGAGGGCGACGCTCCTACCGCCAAGCAGATTCGCCGCCCTCCTTCGTCCCCGAAGGGAGCTTCCATCATGCCCGCGTCTCTGATCGCTCCGCATCTCGCCTCGACCGCTGTCTCTGAGGTGTGTGAGGACTGCTGCGGCTCGCTCATGACGGTCGACGACGGATCGGTGACTGGTGTGGTCGACGCGGTGATTCCGTGCGGCTGCACCGATCACCTGTACGGCCACGACGGCGGCTGTGGGTGCCGGATCGTGGAATGGCCGTTCAACGGCGGTCACACCGGCTGGGTGCCGCTCTCCCGTGAGGAGATCCGCCATCTTCCCGAGGACGCGCCTGTGTACCGGGCCTGCCCCGAGCACAACACCGCCGCTCGTCGCCTCGCTCCGGCGGTGGCCGCGTGACCCAGTTCCCCGTCCCCCCGGCCGCCGTTGCTGACGTAGCGGCGGCCGTGGGCACCGACCCCACGACCCTGGCCGACCTGCTGCGGGTGGCCAATACTCCGGGCTTCGACCGGTGGCAGGAGCAGATCCGGCGTACCGGTGGCTGCTCCGATCCGATCCGCCTTCAGGGCTGGACCATCACCAAGGACCGGTCTACCGCCGAGACGCTGTACTCGTACTCGACCGAGTCAGAGCCGGGTGGGCGGCTTCGTGTCGCGTGCGGGAACCGGCGCGCCTCGCGCTGTCCGTCGTGCGCGTGGATGTACGCGGGGGACACCTACCACCTGATCCGCGCTGGGATCACCGGAGACGAGAAGAAGGACGTCCCAGCCACGGTTCGGGATCACCCGCGCGTCTTCGCCACCCTGACCGCCCCGTCCTTCGGGCCCGTGCACAACCGGCCCTCCTCCGGCCGGTGCCGCTGCGGCGTCCAGCATCGTGAGGACGATCCCGCGCTCGGCACCGCGCTCGATCCGGAGCGCTACGACTACGCCGGAGCTGCCCTGTGGAACAACCACGCCGGGCAGCTCTGGCAGCGCTTCACCATCTACCTCCGCCGCGAGATAGCCGCCCGCGCCGGGATCTCTCAGCGGGCCTTGGCCGACGTCTGCAAGGTGGCCTTCGGCAAGGTCGCCGAGTTCCAAAAGCGCGGGGCCGTGCACTTCCACGCGGTCGTACGGCTGGACGGGCCGGACGGTCCCGGCACCGAGCCCCCGGCCTGGGTCACGGTCGCGCTGCTCGATGACGCGATCCGCGCCGCCGCTGCCCGCGTCCGCGTCCTGGTCCCGGCCGCCGGCACCCACCCGGAACGCGAGCTGCGGTGGGGAGCCCAAGTCGACGTCCAGCCCATCGGCGGCCTGGCCGACGACGAACTGACCGAGCAAGCCGTAGCCGCCTACGTCGCCAAGTACGCCACCAAGGCCGCCGAGACCACCGGCACCATCGACCGCCGCATCGGCGAGCTGGCCGAGCTGGACCGGATCGACCTGCCCGACCACACCCGCCGCCTCATCGAAGCCTGCTGGCACCTGAACGACGCCTACCCGGACCGGCTGCTGGCCCACTGGTCGCACATGCTCGGCTTCCGAGGACACTTCTCCACCAAGTCCCGCGCCTACTCCACCACCCTCGGCGCGCTCCGCCAGGTCCGCGCCGACTACCGCGCCCGCCAGGAACGCCAGGCCCGAGGACTGCCCGAGGACCTCGACGACGCGGAGAGCTCCACGCTGGTGCTCGCCCACTGGACCTACGCCGGGCACGGCCACACCCCCGGCGAGTCCTGGCTCGCCCAGACCATCGCCCGGGACATCAGGCAGGGCCGTGAGATCGCGCGCGAAGTGAAAGCCGAACTGGACACCGAGGGCGAGTGGTGACCATGAAGCGACCGCTGCCCGAGCGCTATCTGACGCCCACAGATCTCGCCGATCTGCTCGGTGTGCCGATCGAGACCGTGTACCAGTGGCGCCGTAAGCGCACCGGTCCGCGCGGCTTTCGCGTCGGTCGGCACCTCCGCTACGACCCCGAAGACGTTCGCGCCTGGGTTGAGTCGCTCATGGAAGGGGCCGCCTGATGGCCGGACACGTTCAAGATCGCTGGTACAAGACGACGACCTGTCCTGACGGCAAGTCCGTCAAGGTCAAGAGCGACCGCTTCGGCGTCGGCATGCGCTACCGCGCCCGCTACATCGGGCCGGACGGCACGGAGAAGAGCAAGAGCTTCCCGGACAAGCAGAAGCGCAAGGCCGAGACCTGGCTGGCCAGCATCGAAGCCGACATGTCACGTGGCGACTACATCGCGCCCGAGGCAGGCAAGGTGACCTTCGAGCAGTACGCCACCCAGTGGATCGGAACCCAGATAACGGACCCGGCCACACGCGAATCCGTCGAGATGCGGTTACGACTCCACGCCATACCGCACCTTGGAAAGCGGCCCTTGGGCTCGTTCAACCCGACGCACCTTCGTCTCTGGATGCGGGCGCTTGAAGAAGCTGGCCTCTCGGCGGCCTACCGACGCAGCATCTTCGCCCACGTCTCGACGGTGTTCACCGCTGCCGTTGAGGACCGGATCATCAGGGCGAACCCGTGCAGCGCCCGGTCCGTCAAGGCTCCGCGGCTCGATCCCCGCAAGGTCAAGCCCTGGCCTGCGGAGCGTGTGATGGCGGTCCGAGCGGCCCTGCCCGAGCGGTACCAAGGACTGGTGGACCCGGCTGCTGGCTGCGGCCTGCGTCAGGGTGAGGTGTTCGGCCTGGCCGTTGAGGACGTCGACTTCCTCGGCGGCCTGGTCCATGTGGTCCGGCAGGTGAAGCTGCTGCGCAATCGACCCGTGTTCGCGCCGCCGAAGGGCGGCAAAGAGCGGGACGTCCCTCTCCCCGAGTCCATAGCTTTTGCGCTCGCCGGTCACCTGACGCGCTTCCCGGCCGCTGAGGTGACTCTGCCCTGGAAGACCTTGGACGGCCCTCCGTTCACTGCCGCCCTCATCTTCCGAAGCCCTGAGGGGCTGGCCCTCAACCGCAACCGGTTCAACGACCGTGAGTGGCGCCCAGCTCTCCGCGCTGCCGGCATACCCACGGGGCGGGACAACGGCATGCACGCGCTACGGCACTTCTACGCATCCGTACTGCTCGACGCGGGCGAGAGCATCAAGGCTCTCAGCGAATACCTGGGCCATCACGATCCCGGCTTCACGCTGCGGACGTACACGCACCTGATGCCGTCCAGCCAGACCCGTACACGGGCCGCCGTGGATGCGGTCTTCGGGTCCGCAAGGGCTACGGATGACGGCCCGGAGACGGCCCAGCAGGGCTGATAGCGCTCTGACCAGCGCTTATCTCAAAAGCCGAAGTTCTGCGTCCACCAGGGGCCGCCCTCGGCGAAGTGCACTCCCACGCCGAGCCGGGTGTAGTCGCAGTTGAGGATGTTGGCGCGGTGGCCGTCGCTGTTCATCCAGGACTCCATCACGGCCTCGGCGTCGGCCTGGCCGCGGGCGATGTTCTCCGCGGCGAGTCCCTGGACGCCCGCCTTGGCGGCGCGGTCCCAGGGCGTCGCCCCGTCGGGGTCGGTGTGGGAGAAGAAGCCGCGCTCGGCCATGTCCTCGCTGTGCGCGCCGGCCAGCGCCGCGAGACCGCGGGAGGCCTGGACCGGGCTGCACCCCACCTTGGCGCGCTCGGCGTTGACGAGGCTGAGCACCGCGGCCTCGGCGGCCTCCTCACGGCCGGTGTCGGCGGCGGCAGCGGCGGAGGAGGGGACGGAGGGCGTGGCGGGGGCCGGGACCGACGGGGCCTTGGGGCGCTCGACGGTCCGCTCCGGCGTGGGCGTCGCGGTCTTGGCGGCCGTCTTCTTCGGGGCCGGTGCCGGGGCCTTCGTCTTCTTCGGCGGTGCGGAGGAGGACGGCTTGGACGGCGTCGGCGAGGGGGCCTTGGAGGGGGCGAGCGTCCGCTCGGCGCTCCGGCTCGCGGCCGTCGAGGGGCGCTCGGTGGGAGTGGCGCTGGAGCCGCCCTGGGTGTTCAGGTCGGGGGAGCTTCCGGCGTGTACGCGCTCGTTCGAGCCGCTGCCGCCGATGGTGAAGGTGTCGCCACCGGGCAGCAGGCCGGAGGCCACGGCGACGGCGCCGACCGCCATCGCGGCGGAGGCGCCGAGCAGCCCGGTGCGTACGGGCACCGCGGCCCGCTTCTTCCGGTGGCGTCCCATCTGCTGTGCCTTCCTGCTTCGACGTCTGGTCAGGACATCAAGGTCACTCGGTCACTCACTCGCCCGAACGGGTGAGGCTCATTTCGTCGGGACTGTACGCCATGACGCGTGGGGGAGAAGTGCTCCGAGTGCAATTGGCCGGTTAGCGTGCAGCCATGAACGAAGACGCACGGCTCACCGCCTGGGTACGCGGCCGAGTGCAGGGAGTGGGCTTCCGCTGGTTCACCAGGGCAAACGCCCTGGAGATCGGAAGCCTCACCGGGTTCGCCCTCAATCTGGAGGACGGCAGGGTGCAGGTCGTGGCCGAGGGCCCGAGTGAGAATTGCCACCGTTTGCTGGAGTGGCTTCGCTCGGGCGACACACCCGGGCACGTCGACGGCGTCACCGAGATCTGGGACAACCCCCGCGGCGGCTACGACGGCTTCGAGGTCCGCTGACGATCTTGGTCCGGCGCCGGTCACGGCCGGTGGGCCGGGGGTCCGCGGAACTGCCGTGGGCATGTGCGTACGGCAGAAATGGCCTGGTGGTTGCCAAGAACCGCTTGTCATGCCAGGCTGCGCGGGTAAGGGTGATCCAAAGGATCCCCGAGTACCGTCTCCACGCCCCTGGGCACCGCAGAGAGAGGCGCCGCCGCACGATCCGCGGCCGCAGCCCCCGGTTGCCCCTTGATGCGGGGCGTGATCGTGTTGACCGTCAAACTTTTTGGTGAGACTCTGGAAGCCCCGCGCACCTTAGCTGTTTGGCAGTGAGAACCGCAGCGGCACCAAGCACTGCCGGACACCGCGGGTGCGAACCCTCACGACCCACACCGCTTCGGTCGGTCACTCAGTGTGGAGGACCAAAAGTCATGGCAAAGGCGCTTCTCGGTTATGTCGGCGGTTCCGACCCGCGACTTCTCGCCGAGATGCGACGGCTTCAGCAGCGCGTCCAGGACCTCGAGTCCGAGCTCGTACGGATTCAGTCCGAGAACGATGCGCTGAACGCGGCCGCCGCACACAGCGAGTCGTTGCTCGACGGCATCGACATCGACGTACCCAAGGCGGAGCCTGCGCTCACCTGATCCCAGCCCCCGTCGGCAAGCCCGTATCGCCACCGCATCGGCACGTGACGGTCACGGGCAGGGTGAGAAACACTCTCGCGAGATATGCAAGGGACGCTTCGGCGTCCCTTCTTCTTTTCCTCCCCGGCCACAATGTGATCTTCCACCTGATCCTTAACCTCTGATGTGCCCTGCACATTCATGGGTCAAACGGGAAGCGGCAGGTAGAGTCCGGGGGCGTGCACCTCAAGGCCCTGACCCTGCGCGGCTTCAAGTCGTTCGCCTCCGCCACCACCCTCCGGTTCGAACCGGGAATCACGTGCGTCGTGGGACCGAACGGCTCGGGCAAGTCCAATGTGGTGGACGCCCTCTCCTGGGTCATGGGGGAACAGGGAGCCAAGTCGCTGCGCGGCGGCAAGATGGAGGACGTCATCTTCGCCGGGACGACCGGCAGGCCACCGCTGGGCCGCGCCGAGGTCTCCCTCACGATCGACAACTCCGACGGCGCGCTGCCCATCGACTACGCCGAAGTCACCATTACCCGGATCATGTTCCGCGGCGGCAGCAGCGAATACCAGATCAACGGCGACACCTGCCGGCTGCTCGATATCCAAGATCTGCTCAGCGACTCCGGTATCGGCCGCGAAATGCACGTCATCGTCGGGCAGGGCCAGCTCGACTCCGTCCTGCACGCCGACCCGATGGGCCGCCGGGCGTTCATCGAGGAGGCCGCCGGCGTCCTCAAGCACCGCAAGCGCAAGGAGAAGGCGCTGCGCAAGCTGGACGCGATGCAGGCCAACCTCGCGCGCGTGCAGGACCTCACCGACGAGCTGCGCCGCCAGCTCAAGCCGCTCGGGCGGCAGGCGGCGGTGGCGCGGCGGGCCGCCGTCATCCAGGCCGACCTGCGTGACGCCCGGCTGCGGCTGCTCGCCGACGATCTCGTACGCCTCCAGGAGGCACTGAAGGCCGAGATCGCCGACGAGGCCGCGCTGAAGGAGCGCAAGGAGCGGGCCGAGGCCGAGCTGAAGGCCGCCCTCGCACGGGAGGCGGAGCTGGAGGACGAGGTGCGGCGCCTCGCGCCCAGGCTCCAGCGCGCCCAGCAGACCTGGTACGAGCTGTCGCAGCTCGCCGAGCGGGTGCGCGGCACGATCTCGCTGGCCGACGCGCGCGTGAAGAGCGCCACCGCCCCGCCGGTGGAGGAGCGGCGCGGCCGCGACCCCGAGGACCTGGAGCGGGAGGCCGCCCGCATCCGCGAGCAGGAGGCCGAGCTGGAAGCCGCGCTGGAGGCGGCCGAGCGGGCCCTGGAGGACACCGTCGCCCACCGCGCCGAGCTGGAGCGGGAACTCGCGGTGGAGGAGCGGCGCCTGAAGGACGTGGCCCGGGCGATCGCCGACCGCCGCGAGGGCCTGACCCGGCTGAGCGGACAGGTGGGCGCCGCACGCTCGCGTGCCGCCTCCGCGCAGGCCGAGATCGACCGCCTGGCCGCCGCCCGCGACGAGGCACAGGAGCGGGCGGTCGCCGCGCAGGAGGAGTACGAGGCGCTCAAGGCGGAGGTCGACGGGCTGGACGCGGGCGACGCCGAGCTGGCCGACCTCCACGAGGCCGCCAAGCGCGAGCTGGCCGACGCCGAGGCCGCCCTGAGCGCCGCCCGGGAGGCCGCCACCGCGGCGGAGCGGAAGCGGGCCGCGACCCAGGCCCGGCACGAGGCCCTGGCGCTGGGCCTGCGCCGCAAGGACGGGACGGGCGCGCTGCTGGCCGCCACCGACCGCCTGGCCGGCCTGCTGGGCCCGGCCGCCGAACTGCTCACCGTGACGCCCGGGTACGAGGTGCCGGTCGCCGCCGCCCTGGGCGCGGCCGCCGACGCCATCGCGGTACGGGACCCGGCGACGGCCGCCGAGGCGATCCGGCTGCTGCGCAAGCAGGACGCGGGGCGCGCGGCCCTGCTGCTGGGCGGGCTGCCGGGCGGCGCCGAGGGCGACGTACGCGAAGAGGGCCGGACGTACGCCGTGGACCTGGTGCGCGGGCCGGAGGAGCTGATGCCCGCCGTGCGGCGCCTGCTGCGGGACGTCGTGGTCGTCGCCACCCTGGAGGACGCCGAGGACCTGGTGTACGCCCGCCCCGGGCTCGTGGCCGTCACCGCCGAGGGGGACCTCCTCGGGGCGCACTTCGCGCAGGGCGGGTCGGCCGGGGCGCCCAGCCTGCTGGAGGTGCAGGCGTCCGTCGACGAGGCCGCCGCCGAGCTGGCCGAGCTGGCCGTACGGTGCGAGGAGCTCGCCGCCGCGCAGACGGAGGCCACCGAGCGCCGCCGTGCCTCGGCCGCGCGGGTCGAGGAGCTGGCCGAGCGGCGCCGGGCGGCCGACCGGGAGAAGTCCTCCGTCGCGCAGGCCCTCGGGCGGCTCGCCGGGCAGGCACGCGGCGCCGCGGGCGAGGCCGAGCGGACCGCCGCCGCGGCCGCCCGCGCCCAGGAGGCCCTGGAGAGGGCCACCGAGGAGGCCGAGGAGCTGGCCGAGCGGCTGGCGGTCGCGGAGGAGACTCCGGCCGAGGAGGAGCCCGACACCTCGGTGCGCGACCGGCTCGCCGCCGACGGCGCCAACGCCCGCCAGACCGAGATGGAGGCCCGCCTCCAGGTCCGTACGCACGAGGAGCGGGTCAAGGGCCTGGCCGGCCGCGCCGACGCCCTCGACCGGGCCGCCCGCGCCGAACGGGAGGCACGCGCGCGTGCCGAGCAGCGCCGCGCCCGGTTGCGCCACGAGGCCGAGGTCGCCACGGCCGTCGCGTCCGGCGCCCGCCAGCTCCTCGCGCACGTCGAGGTGTCGGTGGTGCGGGCGGAGCGGGAGCGGGCGGCCGCCGAGGCGGCCAAGGCGGCGCGCGAGCAGGACCTGGCGGCGGCCCGCGCCCGGGGCCGGGACCTGAAGGCCGAGCTGGACAAGCTGACGGACTCGGTGCACCGGGGCGAGGTGCTGGGCGCCGAGAAGCGGTTGCGCATCGAGCAGTTGGAGACCAAGGCGCTGGAGGAGCTGGGCGTGGAGCCGGCCGGGCTGGTGGCCGAGTACGGGCCGGACCAGCCCGTTCCGCCGTCCCCGCCCGCCGAGGGGGAGGAGCTGCCGGACGACCCGGACCACCCCCGTAACCAGCCGAGACGTTTCGTCCGCGCCGAGCAGGAAAAGCGCCTGAAGTCGGCCGAACGGGCGTACCAGCAGCTCGGGAAGGTGAATCCGCTGGCGCTGGAGGAGTTCGCGGCGCTGGAGGAGCGCCACCAGTTCCTCTCCGAGCAGTTGGAGGACCTGAAGAAGACCCGTGCCGATCTTCTTCAGGTGGTGAAGGAGGTGGACGAACGCGTCGAGCAGGTCTTCACGGAGGCGTACCGAGACACGGCCCGGGAGTTCGAGGGTGTCTTCGCCCGGCTCTTCCCGGGCGGCGAGGGACGCCTCGTCCTGACCGACCCCGACAACATGCTCACCACGGGCGTGGACGTCGAGGCGCGCCCGCCGGGGAAGAAGGTCAAGCGGCTGTCGCTGCTGTCCGGCGGGGAGCGGTCGCTGACGGCCGTGGCCATGCTCGTGTCGATCTTCAAGGCGCGGCCGAGCCCGTTCTACGTGATGGACGAGGTCGAGGCGGCGCTCGACGACACCAACCTCCAGCGGCTGATCCGGATCATGCAGGAGCTCCAGGAGAGCTCCCAGCTCATCGTGATCACCCACCAGAAGCGGACCATGGAGGTCGCGGACGCGCTCTACGGCGTGTCCATGCAGGGGGACGGCGTCTCGAAGGTCATCAGCCAGCGCCTCCGCTGAGCTGCCCCAGGGCAACAGCTTCAAGTACTGAACGCAAGGCAACACGCCGTAGGTCCAGATTCATCGACCAAAGACTCTTGACTTCGAAACTTGAAGGAATAGTCTCTGCAACGTTGCTTTTACCTTCAAGTGGTGGGCGGCGTGAAGTTGTGCGCCACTTGAAGGGCTCGCCCCCCATGCCCGGCGACGGCGCCGGGTACCAGGAGTTCACGTGACCAGCACAGCGCAGCCGCCGGCGTCGGGGGCCCGAGAGGCCCATCCCGACCACCTCGGCCATGTCATCTTCATCACGGCGGCCGCCGCGATGGGCGGATTCCTCTTCGGCTACGACAGCTCCGTCATCAATGGCGCCGTCGAGGCCATCCGCCACCGGTACGAGATCGGCTCCGGCACCCTCGCCCAGGTCATCGCCATCGCCCTGATCGGCTGCGCCATCGGCGCCGCGACCGCCGGCCGGATCGCCGACCGCATCGGCCGCATCCGCTGCATGCAGATCGCCGCCGTGCTGTTCACCGTCAGCGCCGTCGGTTCCGCCCTGCCGTTCGCCCTCTGGGACCTCGCCATGTGGCGCGTGGTCGGCGGCTTCGCCATCGGCATGGCGTCGGTGATCGGCCCCGCGTACATCGCCGAGGTCGCCCCCGCCGCCTACCGCGGCCGGCTCGGCTCCTTCCAGCAGGCCGCCATCGTCGTGGGCATCGCCGTCTCCCAGCTCGTCAACTGGGCCATCCTCAACATGGCCGACGGCGACCAGCGCGGCGAGATCGCCGGCCTGGAGGCCTGGCAGTGGATGCTCGGCGTCATGGTCGTCCCCGCCGTGCTGTACGGCCTGCTCTCCTTCGCGATCCCCGAGTCGCCCCGCTTCCTGATCTCCGTGGGCCGTCACGACAAGGCCCGGGAGGTCCTCTCCGAGGTCGAGGGCAAGGGCGTCGACCTGGACGCGCGCGTGGCCGAGATCGAGACCGCCATGCGCCGCGAGCACAAGTCGACCTTCCGCGACCTGCTCGGCAGCCGCTTCGGCTTCCTGCCGATCGTCTGGGTCGGTATCGGCCTGTCCGTCTTCCAGCAGCTCGTCGGCATCAACGTCGCGTTCTACTACTCCTCGACGCTGTGGCAGTCGGTCGGCGTCAACCCGGAGAGCTCGTTCTTCTACTCGTTCACCACGTCGATCATCAACATCGTCGGCACCGTGATCGCGATGGTCCTGGTGGACCGGGTCGGTCGTAAGCCGCTCGCCCTGGTGGGCTCCGCCGGTATGGCGCTCGCCCTCGCCTTCGAGGCCTGGGCCTTCTCCGCCGACCTCGTCGACGGCAAACTGCCCGCCACCCAGGGCATCGTCGCCCTGGTCGCCGCCCACCTCTTCGTGCTCTTCTTCGCCCTCTCCTGGGGCGTGGTGGTCTGGGTGTTCCTCGGCGAGATGTTCCCCAACCGCATCCGCGCCGCCGCACTCGGCGTCGCCGCCTCCGCGCAGTGGATCGCCAACTGGGCCATCACCGCGAGCTTCCCGTCCCTGGCCGACTGGAACCTCTCCGGTACGTACGTCATCTACACGGTCTTCGCCGTGCTCTCCATCCCCTTCGTGCTCAAGTACGTGAAGGAGACCAAGGGCAAGGCGTTGGAGGAGATGGGCTAATCCCCGCTGCCCCTCTCCTCGATACGAAAACTGCCCCGGTTCAGGCCCCGACGGCCTTGAGCCGGGGCAGTACGTGTTCGCCCAGCAGATGCAGGGAACGCCACCCCTCGTCCACCGGCATACCCCCACAAAGAGGGTGGAGTACGAGGCTGTCGGCGCCCAGCGCCAGGCACTCCTCGGGCGTCACCACCCGGTACACCCCCTCCGCCCGCAGCTCCTGCACCGTCGTCGCCCGCGACCGCACCGCCGAGCGGACCGCCCCCGACTGCCAGGACGCGTACGTCCGCGCCTCGTGCAGGAAGTGCTCCCCGTGCTCCGCCCAGGTGCGGTCCGGGTCCTCCGACAGGTGCAGCAGCGGCACCGACGCGGCCGGCATCATGCAGAAGCCCTCCGTCCCGTACGCGGCGCGCTGTTCGTGGTAGTACGCCTCCAGCTCCGGCAGGTGCGCGCTCGGGAAGAACGGCAGGCCCAGGCGGGCGGCGCGGCGGGCGGCCGGCCGGGACGAACCGCCCACCAGCAGCAGCGGACGCGGCCGCGTGTACGGGCGCGGGGTGACCCGTACCGTACGCCCCTGGTACGTGAACTCCTCGCCGGTCCACGCCCTCAGCACCGTCTCCAGCAGCAGGTCCTGGAGCTCGCCGCGCCTGCCCCAGTCGACGCCGTGCGCCGCGTACTCCTCCGGCCGGTAGCCGATCCCCGCCACCGTCACCAGCCGCCCCTTCGACAGCAGGTCCAGCACGGCGACCTCCTCGGCCAGCCGCAGCGGGTCGTGCAGCGGGCCGATCACCGCCGAGACGGTGACCGAGATCCGGCGGGTCGCCCCGAAGACCGCGCCGGCGAAGACGAAGGGGGAGGGCAGCCAGTTGTTCGCGGCGCCGTGGTGCTCCTCCGTCTGGATGGTGTCCACGCCTATGCCGTCGGCGTACGCGGCCATCTCCAGCGCCGCCCGGTAGCGGTCGGAGAGCGCCTCGGGGGTCGCCCCGGGCGCGACGAGGTTGAACCGGACCACTGTGAAGGCCATGAGAAGTCCCCCTCCGCCGGACGACTGAACGCGGCGAAGGGGGACGTTAGCTGACGTGACGTCAGATGGAAACAGTGACGGCTTCCGGCTCGGAAGCAGCCGTGCCGGCTGCCTGGGCCGTACGCGGCAGCACGGCGTACAGCACCGCCGCCACCACGATCGTCACCAGCCAGCCCAGACCGTTCGCGCCGATCCACGAACCCGCGAGCGGGCCGGCGAACCAGTCGACCTTCGTGAACAGCAGGCCCACCACCAGCGCCACGCCCCACGCGGCCATGGCCTGCCACGCGAAACCGCCCCGGTACCAGTAGGCGCTCGTCCGCGTGGTGTCCATCAGCGCCGCACCGTCGTACGACGTCCGCCGCAGCATGTCCACGCCGAACACCCCGATCCACGCCGAGAACGCCACCGCCAGCAGCGTCAGGAACGAGATGAACGAGCCGATGAAGCTGGTCGCCACCACCATCAGCAGGAAACCGAAGACCAGGCTGATCACCGCGTTCACGCTGACCGCCCAGGCGCGCGGCACGTTGATGCCCAGCGTCTGCGCGGTGAACCCGGCCGAGTACATCGACATCGAGTTGATCAGCAGCATGCCGATCAGCGCGATCACCAGGTACGGCACCGAGATCCACGCCGGCAGCAGCTCACCGATGAACGACACCGGGTCCTGCGCGGACGCCAGGCTCGGCGTCGACACCGCCATCACCGCGCCCATCAGCACCATCGGCAGCACCACGATCCCGGCTCCGCCGACCGTGGAGGCGACCATCGCCCTGGACGACGCCGTACGCGGCAGATAGCGGGTGAAGTCGGGGCCGGAGGGCACCCAGCTGATGCCGCCCGCCGCGATCGTGCCGATGCCCGCGATCATCATCGCCGTCGAACCGGCCGGCTTGGCGAAGACCGCGCTCCAGTCGGTGTTGGCGACCAGATAGACCAGGACGAGGACCGAGAACGCGCCGAAGAGATACGTCGACCACTTCGAGCACACGCGCAGCGCGTTGATGCCGAGCCCCGAGACCAGGAAGGTCGCCGCCACGAAGAGGAGCAGGGTGACGATGATCAGCGGGGTGTTGCTCTTGATGCCGAAGAGCAGATCGAGAACGGTGAGCACGGCGTACGCGCCCGTGACCGCGTTGATCGTCTCCCAGCCCCAGCGGGCCACCCAGATCAGCGTCCCGGGGAACAGGTTCCCGCGCTGGCCGAACACCGCCCGGGACAGCGCCATGCCGGGCGAACCGCCGCGCTTGCCCGCGATCGAGATCACACCCACGATCCCGTACGAGAGGACCGGCGCGGCGATCGCGACGGTCAGCACCTGCCAGAAGTTCAGGCCGTTGAAGACGATCAGGCCGGCGCCCATGGTGAGCAGCAGCACACTGATGTTCGCCGCGACCCAGGTGGGGAACAGCTCCCGGATGTGACCGGTGCGCTCGGCATCGGGGACGGGCTCGAGACCGCGGGTCTCTATCGCGCCTTCGGATTCGGAGGCGTGGGGCATGGATCAGCTCCGTGCGGGAAGAGGGGGATTCCCCGCATCGTACGTTCCTGTCCATAAAGGTCCAAACAGGGGCCTTGGTCCCGAGTGCATGCTCCGAGACCGCTCGACGGGGCGGTCGTGGCCGATACTGGACGGGTTATGGAAATCGTCATCCTTGCTGTAGTCATCGCTCTGGTCGCGGTCGGCGCGATCAGCGGCCTCGTGGTCAGCAGCCGCAAGAAGAAGAAGCTGCCGCCGCCCCAGGCGCCGTCGAGCACGCCGACCATCACCGCTCCGCCCGCCGAGCCGCACGTCGGCGAGGAGGCGGAGACACCGCGGGAGGAACCGCGCCGCACCATCGAGGAGGTGGACCTCCCGACGGCCGAAGAGGCCCTGGAGGCCCCCGCCGCCGTCGAGGACCCGCTCGTCGCGGCCCCGCCCGCGCCCGAGATCGAGGTCCCGGAGCCGACCGCCGGCCGGCTGGTCCGGCTGCGCGCCCGGCTCGCCCGGTCGCAGAACAGCCTCGGCAAGGGCCTGCTGACCCTGCTGTCGCGCGAGCACCTCGACGAGGACACCTGGGAGGAGATCGAGGACACCCTCCTCACCGCCGACGTCGGCGTCACGCCGACCCAGGAGCTGGTGGAGCGGCTGCGCGAGCGCGTGAAGGTGCTCGGTACGCGTACGCCCGAGGAGCTGCGCACCCTGCTGCGCGAGGAGCTGCTCACCCTGGTCGGCACCGACCTGGACCGCACGGTCCACACGGAGAGCGACCTGGACACCCCGGGCATCGTCATGGTCGTCGGCGTCAACGGCACCGGAAAGACCACGACCACCGGCAAGCTGGCGCGGGTGCTGGTCGCCGACGGCAAGTCGGTCGTGCTCGGCGCGGCCGACACGTTCCGCGCGGCGGCCGCGGACCAGCTCCAGACCTGGGGCGAGCGGGTCGGCGCGCGCACGGTGCGCGGTCCGGAGGCGGGCGACCCGGCGTCGGTCGCCTATGACGCGGTGAAGGAAGGTATCGCCGAGGGCGCCGACGTGGTGCTCATCGACACGGCGGGCCGGCTGCACACCAAGACGGGTCTGATGGACGAGCTCGGCAAGGTCAAGCGCGTCGTCGAGAAGCACGGCCCGCTGGACGAGGTCCTGCTCGTCCTGGACGCCACGACCGGCCAGAACGGGCTGGTCCAGGCGCGGGTCTTCGCCGAGGTCGTCGACATCACCGGCATCGTGCTCACCAAGCTGGACGGCACGGCCAAGGGTGGCATCGTCGTCGCGGTCCAGCGGGAGCTGGGCGTCCCGGTGAAGCTGGTCGGCCTGGGCGAGGGCCCGGACGACCTGGCCCCCTTCGAGCCGGAGGCCTTCGTCGACGCCCTGATCGGGGACTGACGCGGCGGTACGGACGCCATCGGCCGGGGCGGCACCTCCACGAGGGGGTGCCGCCCCGGCCGCGTTCCCGGCCTATCGGGTTTTCAGGTCGGCGGATTTACGGCCTGACGCCTTCACGGTCTGGCGGGTTCACGCCACGGCCGGACTCACATGCCCGACCGGTGGCAGATGTACGCCAGCGTGCCCAGCAGCAGGCGGGCCTGGGGCGGGGCGCCCACGTCGAGGGCCGGGGGACGGAGCCAGCGCGAGGGGCCCAGGCCCGCGTGGTCCGACGGCGGGGCCGTGATGTGGGCGCCCCGCCCCAGGCACCGCAGGTCCAGGTCGGCGTCGTCCCAGCCCATCCGGTACAGGAGCTGCGGCAGCTCCGCCGCCGCGCCGGGCGCCACGAAGAACTGGGCGCGGCCCGTGGGCGTGACGCACACCGGACCCAGCGGCAGACCCATCCGCTCCAGCCTGACCAGCGCCCGGCGACCGGCCGTCTCCGCGACCTCCAGCACGTCGAAGGTGCGCCCGACGGGCAGCATCAGAGCCGCGCCCGGGAACCCGGACCACACCTCGGTGACCGCGTCGAGCGTCGAGCCCGCGGGCACCTCGGGCGCGAAGTCGAGCGGATGCGCGCCCGGGGCCGTACAGTCCGGGTCTCCACAGGAGCACCGGCCCGACGCGGCCCGTGCGCCCGGGACCACGTCCCAGCCCCACAGGCCGGTGTACTCCGCCACAACGGTGCACTCCGTGGCGCGGGCGCCGCGCCGCCGCGAGCCGGACAGGATGCGGGTGCCGCCGATCGTGAAGCCCATGTCCCCTCCAACGGTGGAACTCGCCGGTGGTTACGACCCGGAGCGCCGCCGTGACGCTCCGTCGCGGCCTTACCCCAACGGGCGGCGCGCGGTGGTGCGCTTGGTGGTGCGATCCGTAGTGCGCGCCTCCGCGCGCTACGGTCCGCCGACTCCCGATCGTCGTAGTGTCAAGTGAATCGCGCCTGGCGGCGACAGAGTTCATTCGAAGGGGTGGCGAATGGTGGCGTTTATGGAAACGGCCTCGCCGACCCGTGATCGTAGGATTACTTTCAGTGCACGAACCCAGGGTAGCGACCGCCCAGGTGGGTATGCCGGAGGCAAGCCGGTTCACTGTTCGAAGAGTTCAACCTCCGGACGGGCGGCGACAACTGACGGCATTCTGATAAAGGTTCGCGCAACAGCGACTCGGCGGATGGGGGCCTTCCAGTGGGCGGCAGTGGCGCAGACGGTACGAATGCCGGGAAGCGCCCGAACGAGCAACTGAGCTCGTGGTTCGTGCGCAGCGGCTGGTCGAAGGGCGAGCTCGCGCGTCAAGTGAACCGCCGGGCGCGCCAGATGGGCGCACACCACATCAGCACCGACACCTCGCGCGTGCGGCGCTGGCTCGACGGCGAGCAGCCGCGCGAGCCCATCCCGCGCATCCTCTCGGAGCTGTTCTCCGAACGGTTCGGCAGCGTCGTCGCCGTCGAGGACCTCGGTCTGCGCACGGCTCACCAGTCACCCTCGGTGTCCGGCGTCGACCTCCCCTGGGCGGGCCCGCAGACCGTCGCCCTGCTCAGTGACTTCTCCCGCAGCGACCTGATGCTGGCCCGCCGGGGCTTCCTCGGCACCTCGCTCGCCCTGGCCGCCGGCCCCGCGCTCATCGAACCCATGCAGCGCTGGCTCGTCCCCACCCCGGCCGGCGAACCGGCCCGGGCCGAACCGACCGCGCCGCGCCGCCCCACCCGGCTCTCCCGCGCCGAGCTGGACCTGCTGGAGTCCACCACCGTCATGTTCCGCCAGTGGGACGCCCAGTGCGGTGGCGGGCTGCGCCGCAAGGCGGTTGTCGGCCAACTTCACGAGGTCACCGACCTGTTGCAGGAGCCACAGCCCGGCGCGACCGCGAAGCGGCTGTTCAAGTGCGCCGCCGAACTGGCCGAACTGGCCGGCTGGATGAGCTACGACGTGGGCCTCCAGCCCACTGCCCAGAAGTACTTCGTGCTCGCCCTGCACGCCGCCAAGGAGGCCGGTGACAAGCCGCTGGGCTCGTACATCCTCTCCTCCATGAGCCGCCAGATGATCCACCTCGGACGGCCCGACGACGCCCTGGAGCTCATCCACCTCGCCCAGTACGGGAGCCGTGACTGCGCGACCGCCCGCACCCAGGCGATGCTGTATGCGATGGAGGCCCGGGCGTACGCCAACATGGGCCAGCCCAGCAAGTGCAAGCGCGCCGTGCGCATGGCCGAGGACACCTTCGCCGACGTCGGCCTCGACGGCGAGCCCGAGCCCGACTGGATCCGCTTCTTCTCCGAGGCCGAGCTCAACGGCGAGAACGCCCACTCCTACCGGGATCTCGCCTATGTGGCCGGCCGCAGCCCCACGTACGCTTCGCTCGCCGAGCCCGTGATGGAGAGGGCCGTGGACCTCTTCTCCAAGGACGAGGACCACCAGCGCTCCTACGCGCTCAACCTGGTCGGCATGGCCACCGTGCACCTGCTCAAGCGTGAGCCCGAGGAGGCCACCAAGCTCGCCGAGCAGGCCCTCGGCGTCGCCCGGCGGGTCCGCTCCGAGCGGGTCAACACCCGGCTGCGCAAGACCGTCGACACGGCGGCCCGCGACTTCGGGGACGTACCGGAGGTCGCCAGGCTCACCGACAAGCTCACCGCGCAGCTTCCGGAGACCGCCGAGGCGGTCTGACCACAGGTTTCGACACCGGTCCGAACACACACGGCACAAGACGCACACGGTAAGACGCACACGGCGCGAGACGCGCACGGTGCACGACACATACGGCACAGACTCCGGCCGCGACCGTCACCCCGTACAGCCCGACTCGGCTCCCCCATTGCCAGGTCAACAGGGTGACCGTCGCGGCCGGTCCCGTGACGTGCGCAGAGGGTACTCCCGTGACATCCCCGTGACCCGGCGGTTCATAGCGACGTAACACACCGGACCTCTTCGTCACTGCGGCGAAACATCGTGCGGCATCGACCGAAATAGCGCTGCGCAAATCTCGGGCCCATAACCGGCCACCCCTCATAGCCGGCGCAGCACCGGCTCCGCCCCGCACAGGCCGACCGACGACGAGGAGACGCCGATGCCCCCAGGCATCACGACCCTTGCGGCAGACGCAACGCTGTCCGCCGCGAACACCGGGTTCATGCTCATCTGTTCCGCCCTGGTGATGCTCATGACGCCGGCCCTCGCCTTCTTCTACGGAGGCATGGTCCGCGTGAAGTCCACCCTCAACATGCTGATGATGAGCTTCATCAGCCTCGGGATCGTCACGATCCTGTGGGTGCTCTACGGCTTCAGCATCGCCTTCGGCACCGACACCGGCTCCGTCGTCGGATGGTCGTCCGACTACGTCGGTCTCAGCGGCATCGGGATCACCGAGCTGTGGGACGGCTACACCATCCCGGTGTACGTCTTCGCCGTCTTCCAGCTCATGTTCGCGATCATCACGCCCGCGCTGATCAGCGGCGCGCTGGCGGACCGCGTGAAGTTCACCGCCTGGGCGCTGTTCATCGCCCTGTGGGTCACCGTCGTCTACTTCCCCGTCGCCCACTGGGTGTGGGGCTCCGGCGGCTGGCTCTTCGAGATGGGCGTGATCGACTTCGCGGGCGGCACCGCCGTCCACATCAACGCCGGTGCCGCGGCCCTCGGCGTGATCCTGGTCATCGGCAAGCGCGTCGGCTTCAAGAAGGACCCGATGCGGCCGCACAGCCTGCCGCTGGTCATGCTCGGCGCCGGCCTGCTGTGGTTCGGCTGGTTCGGCTTCAACGCCGGCTCCTGGCTCGGCAACGACGACGGCGTCGGCGCGGTGATGTTCGTCAACACCCAGGTCGCCACCGCCGCCGCCATGCTCGCCTGGCTCGCGTACGAGAAGATCCGCCACGGCGCCTTCACCACCCTCGGCGCCGCCTCCGGCGCGGTCGCCGGCCTCGTCGCCATCACCCCGGCCGGCGGCTCCTGCTCGCCGCTCGGCGCGATCGCCATCGGCGCCATCGCGGGTCTGCTGTGCGCCATGGCCGTGGGCCTGAAGTACAAGTTCGGCTACGACGACTCCCTCGACGTCATCGGCGTCCACCTCGTCGGTGGTGTCGTCGGCTCCCTGCTGGTCGGCTTCTTCGCCACCGGCGGCGTCCAGTCCGACGCCAAGGGCCTCTTCTACGGCGGCGGTTTCGAGCAGCTCGGCAAGCAGGCCACCGGTGTCTTCGCGGTCCTCGCCTACTCTCTGGTCGTCTCGGCGCTGCTCGCCTTCGTCATCGACAAGGTGATGGGGATGCGGGTCAGCGAGGACGACGAGGTCCGGGGCATCGACCAGGTCGAGCACGCCGAGACGGCGTACGACTTCAGCGGGGCCGGCGGCGGAGCCGGTTCGCGCAAGACCCTCACCGAGGCCCTGCCCGCAGCGGAGAACAAGAAGGTGGACGCATGAAGCTCATCACCGCGGTCGTCAAGCCGCACCGGCTGGACGAGATCAAGGAGGCCCTCCAGGCCTTCGGAGTCCAGGGCCTGACCGTCACCGAGGCCAGCGGCTACGGACGGCAGCGCGGCCACACCGAGGTCTACCGGGGCGCCGAGTACACCGTCGACCTCGTCCCCAAGATCCGCATCGAGGTGCTGGTCGAGGACGACGACGCCGAACAGCTCATCGACGTGGTGGTGAAGGCGGCCCGCACCGGCAAGATCGGTGACGGGAAGGTGTGGAGCGTCCCCGTCGACACCGCCGTACGCGTCCGCACCGGCGAGCGCGGACCCGACGCACTGTAAGGAGCCCCTGGGGTGACGAGTACCGAAGTGACCAGCGAAGACTCGGGACCCAGCGGCTACGCGGCGGCCCGGCTGCACCTCCTGCGACAGGAGGAGCGGTCCGGGCCGCCGCGCCGTGCGGCCCTGGCGCGGCTCACCGACGACTGGCTGGCCGCGCTGTTCGCCGAGGCGGCCCCCGCGCGCGGCGTGGCGCTGGTCGCCGTCGGTGGCTACGGGCGCGGCGAGCTCTCGCCGCGCAGCGACCTCGACCTGCTCCTTCTCCATGACGGCACCACGGACCCGGCCGCCATCGCCGACCGCGTCTGGTACCCCATCTGGGACCAGGGCCTCGCCCTCGACCACTCCGTCCGCACCCCCGCCGAGGCCCGCAAGACCGCCGCCGACGACCTCAAGGTCCAGCTCGGCCTGCTCGACGCCCGCCACATCGCCGGCGACCTCGGCCTCGTCACCGCCCTGCGCACCGCCGTCCTCGCCGACTGGCGCAACCAGGCCCCCAAACGCCTGCCCGAACTCGACGAGCTGTGCCGCGAGCGCGCCGACCGCTCCGGCGAGCTCCAGTTCCTCCTCGAACCCGACCTCAAGGAGGCCCGCGGCGGACTGCGCGACGCCACCGCCCTGCGGGCGGTCGCCGCCTCCTGGCTCGCCGACGCCCCGCGCGAGGGGCTCGCCGAGGCGCGCCGCACCCTCCTCGACACCCGCGACGCGCTCCACCTGGTCACCGGGCGGGCCACCGACCGCCTCGCCCTCCAGGAACAGGCCCAGGTCGCCACCGCCCTCGGGCTCCTCGACGCCGACGCCCTGCTCCGCCAGGTGTACGAGGCGGCCCGGACCATCTCGTACGCGGCCGACGTCACCTGGCGCGAGGTCAACCGCGTCCTGCGCGCCCGCTCCGCACGCCCACGCCTGCGCGCCCTCCTCGGTGGCTCCCGCGGCGGCAAGGCCCAGCCCGAGCGCACCCCGCTCGCCGAGGGCGTCGTCGAGATGGACGGCGAGGTCGTCCTCGCCCGCACCGCCCGCCCCGAACGCGACCCGGTCCTCCCGCTGCGCGCCGCCGCCGCGGCCGCCCAGAACGGCCTGCCCCTCTCCCTGCACGCCGTACGCCGCCTCGCCGCCGCCACCAAGCCGCTGCCCGAGCCGTGGCCCGCCGACGCCCGCGAGCAGCTCGTCACCCTCCTCGGCGCCGGGGAGCCCACCGTCCCCGTCTGGGAGGCCCTGGAGGCCGAAGGGCTCATCAGCCGCCTCCTGCCCGACTGGGAACGCGTCCGCTGCCGCCCCCAGCGCAACCCCGTGCACACCTGGACCGTCGACCGCCACCTCGTCGAGACCGCCGTCCGCGCCTCCGCCCTCACCCGCCGCGTCGGCCGCCCCGACCTGCTCCTGGTCGGCGCCCTCCTGCACGACATCGGCAAGGGCTGGCCCGGCGACCACTCCGTCGTGGGCGAGACCATCGCGCGCGATGTGGCCGCCCGCATCGGCTTCGACGCGCACGACGCCGACGTCATCGCCACCCTCGTACGCCACCACCTCCTCCTCGTCGACACGGCCACCCGCCGGGACCTGGACGACCCGGCGACCATCCAGTCCGTCGCCGCGGCCATCGGGTCGCCGTCCACCCTGGAGCTGCTGCACGCCGTCACCGAGGCCGACGCGCTCGCCACCGGCCCCGCGGCCTGGTCCTCGTGGCGCGCCTCGCTCGTTGCCGACCTGGTCAAACGCGTCGCCGGCGTCCTGGCGGGCGACACCCCGCCGGCCCCCGAGCCCGCCGCCCCCAGCGCCGAGGAGGAACGCCACGCCGTCGAGGCCCTCCGCACCGGCGAACCGGTACTGACCCTGCACGCGCAGGAACACTTGCCGGCCGACCACCCGGAACCGGAGCCGGTCGGAGTCGAGCTCCTCATCGCCCTCCCCGACCAGCCGGGCGTGCTGCCCGCGGTCGCCGGGGTCCTCGCCCTGCACCGCCTCACCGTCCGCTCCGCCGACCTGCGCGCCATCGACCTGCCCACCGAGCTCGGTCCCGCCGCCGTGCTCGTACTGGACTGGCGCGTCGCGGCCGAATACGGCTCCCTCCCGCAGGCCACCCGGCTGCGCGCCGACCTCGTCCGCGCCCTCGACGGGTCCCTGGACATCAGGGCCCGCCTGGCCGAGCGCGAGGCGGCCTACCCGCGCCGGCGCGGCGTCACGGCGCCGCCACCCCGGGTCACGGTCGCGGAGGCGGGCTCGACGCTGGCCACGGTCATCGAGGTCCGCGCCCACGACGCCCCGGGCCTTCTGCACCGCATCGGGAACGCCCTGGAGGGAGCCCGGGTCAGGGTGCGCAGCGCCCACGTGTCCACGCTGGGCGCGAACGCGGTGGACGCGTTCTACGTCACGGACGCGGCCGGCGCGCCGCTGCCGCCCGCGGACGCCGCCGAGGTGGCGCGGGCGCTGGAGGCGGACCTGCGCACCTGAGGCCCGGTTCCGGCCGGGGCTGCTACGGATGGCCGCGAGCCGGATACCCTTGGGGGCGACTGTCCGCCCGACCCCTAGACCCGAGGATCCGCGACCACCGTGTTCGATACCCTCTCCGACCGCCTTGCCGCGACATTCAAGAACCTCCGGGGCAAGGGCCGCCTGTCCGAGGCGGACATCGACGCCACCGCCCGCGAGATCCGCATCGCCCTGCTCGAGGCGGACGTGGCGCTGCCCGTCGTCCGCGCCTTCATCAAGCAGGTCAAGGAGCGGGCCCTCGGTGCGGAGGTCTCGCAGGCGCTGAACCCGGCCCAGCAGGTCATCAAGATCGTCAACGAGGAGCTCATCGGCATCCTCGGTGGCGAGACCCGCCGCCTCCGGTTCGCCAAGAACCCGCCGACCGTGATCATGCTCGCGGGCCTCCAGGGTGCCGGTAAGACCACCCTCGCCGGAAAGCTCGGCCTCTGGCTGAAGAGCCAGGGTCACTCCCCGCTGCTGGTCGCCTGCGACCTCCAGCGCCCCAACGCCGTCAACCAGCTCGGCGTCGTCGCCGAGCGCGCCGGCGTCGCCTTCTACGGCCCGCAGCCCGGCAACGGCGTGGGCGACCCGGTCCAGGTCGCCAAGGACTCGATCGAGTACGCCCGGACCAAGGTCCACGACATCGTCATCGTCGACACCGCCGGCCGCCTGGGCATCGACCAGGAGATGATGCAGCAGGCCGCGGACATCCGTGACGCGGTCTCGCCCGACGAGATCCTCTTCGTCGTCGACGCGATGATCGGTCAGGACGCGGTCAACACGGCCGAGGCCTTCCGCGACGGCGTCGGCTTCGACGGTGTGGTGCTCTCCAAGCTCGACGGTGACGCCCGTGGTGGTGCCGCCCTGTCGATCGCGCACGTCACCGGCCGCCAGATCATGTTCGCCTCCAACGGCGAGAAGCTGGACGACTTCGACGCGTTCCACCCGGACCGCATGGCGTCCCGCATCCTCGGCATGGGCGACGTGCTGTCGCTGATCGAGAAGGCCGAGCAGACCTTCAGCCAGGAAGAGGCCGCCAAGATGGCCTCCAAGCTGGCGAGCAGCAAGGGCAAGGACTTCACGCTCGACGACTTCCTGGCCCAGATGGAGCAGGTCCGGAAGATGGGCTCCATCTCCAAGCTGCTCGGCATGCTCCCGGGCATGGCCCAGATGAAGGAGCAGATCAACAACATCGACGAGCGTGACGTGGACCGTACGGCCGCGATCATCAAGTCGATGACGCCGGGCGAGCGCCAGGACCCGACGATCATCAACGGCTCCCGCCGGGCGCGTATCGCCCGTGGTTCCGGTGTCGAGGTCAGCGCGGTGAAGTCGCTGGTCGAGCGGTTCTTCGAGGCCCGCAAGATGATGTCGCGCATGGCCCAGGGCGGCGGCATGCCGGGCATGCCGGGGATCCCGGGCATGGGTGGCGGCCCCGGCCGCCAGAAGAAGCAGGTCAAGCAGGCCAAGGGCAAGCGCAAGAGCGGCAACCCGATGAAGCGCAAGGCCGAGGAGGCCGCCGCCGCGGCGCGCCGCGAACAGGCACAGCAGGGTGGGGCGTTCGGGCTGCCGAACGGTGAGCCCGGCAAGGACTTCGAGCTCCCGGAGGAGTTCAAGAAGTTCATGGGCTGAGGTTCGCGAGGTTCATCGGCTGAGCGAGGCTTCAAAGGGGCGTCCACCACGGGTGGGCGCCCCTTCGTCCGTAATGCCGCTTCCGTCCGCCTCTCGCATCATGGCTGCGTGGCCAATTCCGTACCCCCTCGCGACCGCACCGACCAGCCCTGGCGCTCCGAGGGCGCACCGCCGCCGCCCCCGCCGCGCAAGAAGATGCCGGGCTGGATCGGGCTGCTCCTGGCCGCGGTGGCCGTCTTCGTCCTCACCAATCTGGCCCTGTCCTTCTTCGGCGACGGCGACGAGCGGACCATCTCGTACACCGAATTCAGCCGGCAGGTTTCGGATGGAAACGTCGCCAAGATCTACTCCAAGGGCGACGCCATTGAGGGCGAGCTGAAGAACAAGCAGCGCTTCACCACCCAGCGGCCGGCCTTCGCCGACGACAACCTCTGGGCGGAGCTGACGAAGCAGAAGGTCACCGTGACGGCCGAGCCGGTCGTCGACAGGCCCAGCTTCCTCGCCAACCTGCTGTTCTCGCTGGCGCCGATCCTGCTGCTCGTCGTGCTGTGGCTGGTCATCGCCCGCCGGATGAGGGGAGCCGGGTTCGGGGCGGGCGGCATGCTCGGCCGCAAGGCCCCGCCCAAGCCGGTCGAGCTGGAGGTGGGGCAGCGGACCACCTTCGCCGACGTCGCGGGGATCGACGAGGTGGAGGGCGAGCTCAACGACGTCGTCGACTTCCTGAGGAACCCGCAGGCCTACCGTCGGATGGGCGCCAAGATGCCGCGCGGCGTCCTGCTGTCCGGCCCGCCCGGCACCGGCAAGACGCTGCTGGCACGGGCCGTGGCGGGGGAGGCGGGCGTGCCGTTCTTCTCCGCGTCCGCGTCCGAGTTCATCGAGATGATCGTGGGCGTCGGTGCCTCGCGCGTACGGGAACTGTTCAACGAGGCCCGCAAGGTCGCCCCGGCGATCATCTTCATCGACGAGATCGACACCATCGGGCGCGTGCGGGGCGGTGGCGCCGCCATGGGCGGGCACGACGAGCGGGAACAGACGCTGAACCAGATCCTCACCGAGATGGACGGCTTCTCCGGCGCGGAGGGCGTCATCGTCATCGCGGCCACCAACCGCGCCGACGTCCTGGACCCGGCGCTGACCCGCCCCGGCCGCTTCGACCGGATCGTCCACGTCAGCCCGCCCGACCGGGGCGGCCGCGAGGCCATCCTCCGCATCCACACCCGTGACATCCCGCTGGCCGGGGACGTCGACCTGGCCCAGGTCGCCCGTACGACGCCGGGCATGACCGGCGCCGAGCTGGCGAACCTCGCCAACGAGGCCGCCCTCCTCGCGGTCAAGCGCAGGCAGCACCAGGTCACCCGCTCCGACCTCTCCGACGCGCTGGAGAAGGTCCAGCTCGGCGCCGAACGCGCCCTGGTCATGCCCCTGGAGGAGCGGCGCCGCACCGCGTACCACGAGAGCGGGCACGCGCTGCTCGGCATGCTCCAGCCCGGCGCCGACCCGGTCCGCAAGGTGACCATCGTCCCGCGCGGCCGCGCCCTGGGAGTGACCCTGTCGACGCCGGACGCCGACAAGTACGCGTACACGGAGGAGTATCTGCGCGGCCGGATCATCGGCGCGCTCGGTGGCATGGCGGCCGAGCACGTCGTCTTCGGCGTCATCACCACGGGCTCGGAGAGCGACCTGGAACAGGTCACGAACATCGCGCGCGGCATGGCGGGCCGCTGGGGCATGAGCGAGCGGGTCGGCCGGCTCAGCGCCATCCCGGGCGACGCGCAGCAGGCGTACGGGCTGTCGGCGGCGCCCGCGACGCTGGACGCGGTCGCGCATGAGATGCGCCGCATCGTCGACGAGTGCTACGAGAGCGCCTGCCGGCAGCTCCAGGAGCACCGCCCCAGGCTGGACGCGCTGGCGGCGGCGCTCCTGGAGAACGAGACGCTGGAGGAGGAAGAGGCCTACCGGGCCGCGGGCATCACCCGCCTCGGCAAGGAGTAGCCGTGCACGCCTGGCCGTGCACGCCTTCCGGCGAGTCGGGGCCGTGGCGCGTCAGGGCGTCCTGGCGACCAGGTAGCGGAACACGTTCGGCATCCACACGGTGCCGTCGGGGCGCACGTGCGGGTGGAGGGCCTCGGTGACCTCCTTCTCCACCGTCGCCTGGTCCGAGGCGGCCACGGCCGCGTCGAACAGGCCGGTCGAGAACAGGCCGCGTACGGCGCTCTCGATGTCCGCGTACCCGAACGGGCACGCCACCCGTCCCGAGCCGTCCGGCCGGAGCCCGGCCCGCGCGGCCACCTCCTCCAGGTCGTCCCGGAGGGCCGGACGCCACGTCGCGCCGGTGCGCAGCCGCTCGGTCAGCCTGCCCGCCACCCGCAGCACGGCCGATGTGGCACACCGCTCCGGCGGGCCCCAGCCCGCCAGCACCACCGCGCTGCCCCGTTCCGCCAGCCGTACCGCCGCCGCGAGGGCGGGCGCCAGCCCGTCGGAGTCACCCGCGGTGCAGCCGATCGGCTGGAAGGCCGTGATGAGGTTGTACGCCGGACGGGTGGGATCGGCGGCATCGGCCGGCCCGCCGTACAGCAGTCTCGTCTCGCCGCAGCGGTGGGTTTCGCGCCCTGCCGCGTCGGGGAGCAGCCGCTTGCGAGCCAGGTCCACGCGCGCGTGGTCCGTGTCGACACCCGTGACCTGCGCGCCGCGCGCGGCGGCCATCAGCAGGGCGAGGCCCGAGCCGCATCCGAGACCGAGGAGCCGCGTTCCGGTACCGACCTCCAGATGCTCGTACACCGCTTCATATAGCGGGACCAGCATCCGTTCCTGGATCTCCGCCCAGTCGCGGGCACGGCCGGGCGCATCCGAAGCCGGAGGGGCCGAGGCCGGGTGGGGGTGGTGCTGGACGAGCATAGGTGTCATCGAAAGCGCCCCAATCCGCCGAGAGGTCCATCTGTGCGTCTGTGCCCTGATTGACAGCCCCCGTGTACGTGCGCTCGCACTCCCCGTAGCCAGGGAACTCCGCATCCGGCCCCAAGTCCAGGGGTCGGGGAGCAATGCTTACGTGCCCCGGTTGTGCGCCCCCGAGTGCGGCACGAACCACCTCCCATAGTGGAGGCGCCCCGCGATTCCCGCCATGCCAGGACGGCGGCCCGGCTCCCACCACCCCTCCCGGCCAGCGGCGTTCCCGTTTCCCGGGCCCCTTTCCACCACACCGTCCGGGGCCCGCCCGCCCCCACTGCGCCCCCGGCGCGGGCGGCCGGGCCGTGCCCCGGGGGCGGTGGCGCCGACAGCGGGCGGTGGCGGTAGGGTCGCCTTCGGCAACCGGCGGCCTCCTGGCCGGTGCGGCGCCTCGGCCCGGTGGGTGTACCGACCCGGCCGGCGCCTCGACCGGGGCGGCGACCGGCGCGCGGCGGCCGGCTACGCGCCGGGGCGTACGCGCCGCTACGTACCACCTTGATGCGAGCTGCGCGGCTTCTCCGCAGATCAGCGCACTGGCCCTCGTCGGGACGCATCAACGGCAACTGACGGGTACGTGCAAATTATTTGGGATGCCCCGGAATGGAACCCGCGGGCACTCCGGCTCGTTGTCACGACGTGAGCACGACACCACCTGTTCTCGCCGCAGAGCTGGCACAGGCGTGGGCCGACATTCAGCGGCACCACCCCGAGCTGCCCGATCTCGCCGCGCCCGAATCCCTGATCGGAGAGTCGTCGTCCGCATGTGGCGCCGAGCTCTCCTTCGAGCGACTGCTCCATGAGGCAGTCCACGGCATCGCCGCCGCGCGAGGCGTCCGCGACACCTCGCGCGCCGGTCGCTACCACAACCGCAGATTCCTGGCGATCGCCGAGGAGATGGGCCTGGACCACTCCGAGGAGCCGCACCCCAGCAGCGGTTTCTCCCTGGTCACGCTCAGCCCCGAGGCCAAGCGCCGGTACCGCCCGACCATCGAACGGCTCCAGCGCGCCCTGAAGGCGCACACGGTCGCCACGGCGGCGGACACCAAGCGCTCCTTCCGCGGGCCGGCCGCCCGGCACGGCTCCTCCGGTGGCGGCGTGCGGGTCAAGGCTGTGTGCGACTGCGGGCGCAACGTCCGGGTCGTGCCCTCGGTCCTCGCGCAGGCGCCCATCGTGTGCGGCGGCTGCGGGAAGCCCTTCCGAATCCCGGAAGCCGTGGGCGCGGCAAGCTGACCCCGCGTGATGTGGCACAATGGCTAGCTGTACTCGACAGTCGAACAGGACCCCTCTCTCCTCCGGCTGACGCGTCCATCGGGCACTCGAGTACCGCAACCCCACGCGGCATCCCGTTGTGCCCAACCACGTCAAGACCAGGAGACACCACACCCGTGGCAGTCAAGATCAAGCTGAAGCGTCTGGGCAAGATCCGTTCGCCTCACTACCGCATCGTCGTCGCCGACTCCCGTACCCGCCGTGACGGCCGGGCCATCGAGGAGATCGGCCTGTACCACCCGGTGCAGAACCCGTCGCGCATCGAGGTCGACTCGGAGCGTGCGCAGTACTGGCTGTCCGTCGGCGCCCAGCCGACCGAGCCGGTTCTCGCGATCCTGAAGCTCACCGGCGACTGGCAGAAGGCGAAGGGCCTGCCGGCCCCGGAGAAGCCGCTGCTGGCCCCGGCGACCAAGGAAGAGAAGCGTCGTTCCTTCGACGAGTTCGCCAAGGCGCTCGAGGGTGACGAGGCGAAGGGTGAGGCCATCACCCCGAAGGCGAAGAAGGCCGACAAGAAGGCGGACGAGGCCGAGGCCGCGTCCACCGAGTCGACCGAGGCCTGAGCATGCTCGAGGAGGCTCTCGAGCACCTCGTGAAGGGCATCGTCGACAACCCCGACGACGTGCAGGTCGCCTCGCGCAACCTGCGCCGCGGGCGCGTGCTGGAGGTCCGGGTCCACCCCGACGACCTCGGCAAGGTGATCGGCCGCAACGGCCGCACCGCGCGCGCTCTGCGTACAGTCGTGGGTGCCATCGGCGGGCGGGGCATCCGCGTCGACCTCGTCGACGTGGACCAGGTCCACTGATCAAGTTGGCAGTTTTACCTTAGTTGCGCCGGCGCGGGCCGGGGAGGGCTACGGCTCACCCCGGCCCGTCGTCGTACGACAGGAGAGATGAGAACGTGCAGCTCGTAGTCGCACGGATCGGCCGCGCCCACGGCATCAAGGGCGAGGTCACCGTCGAGGTGCGTACGGACGAGCCCGAGCTGCGGCTCGCGCCCGGTGCCGTACTGGCCACGGACCCGGCCTCCACCGGCCCGCTGACCATCGAGACCGGCCGCGTCCACAGCGGCAGGCTGCTGCTGCGCTTCGAGGGCGTACGGGACCGCAACGCCGCCGAGGCGCTGCGCAACACCCTGCTGATCGCCGACGTGGACCCGGACGAGCGCCCCGAGGAGCCCGACGAGTACTACGACCACCAGCTCATGGACCTGGACGTCGTCCTCGCCGACGGCACCGAGGTCGGCCGGATCACCGAGATCTCCCACCTGCCCTCCCAGGACCTGTTCGTGGTCGAACGGCCCGACGGCAGCGAGGTCATGATCCCGTTCGTCGAGGAGATCGTCACCGACATCGACCTGGACGAGCAGAAGGCGATCATCACCCCGCCGCCCGGTCTCATCGACGACCGGGCCGAGGTCGCCTCCTCCCGTGACGCCGCCGACTCCAAGGAGGCCGCCGGCTCCAAGGACGCGGGAGACCAGGGCTGATGCGGCTCGACGTCGTCACGATCTTCCCCGAGTACCTGGAACCGCTGAACGTCTCCCTGGTCGGCAAGGCACGCGCGCGTGGCCGGCTCGACGTCCACGTACACGACCTCCGGCAGTGGACCTACGACCGGCACAACACGGTCGACGACACCCCCTACGGCGGCGGCCCCGGCATGGTCATGAAGACCGAGCCCTGGGGCGACGCCCTGGACGACGTACTGGCCTCCGGCTACGAGACCGGCGCCCACGGTCCGGTGCTGGTCGTCCCCACGCCCAGCGGGCGGCCCTTCACCCAGGAGCTCGCCGTCGAGCTGTCCCAGCGCCCCTGGCTGATCTTCACCCCCGCCCGGTACGAGGGCATCGACCGCCGCGTCATGGACGAGTACGCCACCCGGATACCCGTGTACGAGGTCTCCATCGGCGACTACGTGCTGGCCGGCGGGGAGGCCGCCGTCCTGGTCGTCACCGAAGCCGTGGCGCGCCTGCTGCCCGGCGTCCTCGGCAACGCCGAGTCCCACCGGGACGACTCCTTCGCCCCCGGTGCGATGGCCAACCTGCTGGAAGGCCCCGTCTACACCAAGCCGCCCCAGTGGCGGGGCCGTGGCATCCCCGACGTCCTGCTCAGCGGCCACCACGGCAAGATCGCCCGGTGGCGGCGGGACGAGGCACTGCGGCGGACCGCCCGCAACAGGCCTGACCTGATCGAGCGCTGCGACGCGTCCGCGTTCGACAAGAAGGACCGCGAAACCCTCTCCCTGCTGGGCTGGACGCCGGAACCCGGTGGCCGATTTTGGCGCAGGCCCCAGGACGTGGAAGAATAGGCCGCTGCTGTACGTCCGGCGCGCGCCCCTGCCACAGGGGGACACGACGCCCGTCCGACGCGATCAGCACCCCTTTTCTCATCTCGACATTCCGTTGATGACCTGTGGCATCAGCGAGGAAGCAGACACACATGTCTCACCTGCTCGACACCGTCAACTCCGCGTCGCTGCGGACCGACGTCCCGGCGTTCCGTCCCGGTGACACCGTGAACGTCCACGTTCGCGTCATCGAGGGCAACCGCTCCCGTATCCAGCAGTTCAAGGGCGTCGTCATCCGCCGCCAGGGCGCGGGCGTCAGCGAGACGTTCACCGTCCGCAAGGTCTCCTTCTCCGTCGGCGTCGAGCGCACCTTCCCGGTGCACAGCCCGATCTTCGAGAAGATCGAGCTCGTGACCCGCGGTGACGTCCGTCGCGCCAAGCTCTACTACCTCCGTGAGCTGCGCGGCAAGGCCGCGAAGATCAAGGAGAAGCGCGACAACTGAGCCTCGGCTCACCTCGTCGCGCGGGGGTCCACAGGGCGGCCGGATACCATCTGGCTGCGATGGACACCGAAGCACAGCACACCGAGCGCGACCGCTCCTCCGACCCGGAGGAGCGGTCGCGCTCCGTGCTTTTCCGGCGGCACCTCTGGCTGACCGGCCTGGGCTGCGCCGTCTTCCTGCTGCTGTTCAGCCACTTCGTGGTGCAGCCTTTCCAGATCCCCAGCGGGTCCATGGAACCCACCCTGCGGATCGGGGACCGGGTGCTGGTGAACAAGTTGGCGTACCGTTTCGGGTCCGAGCCCGCGCGCGGGGACGTCGTCGTCTTCGACGGCACCGGCTCCTTCGTCCAGGAGGCACCCGAACAGAACCCGGTCACCGGGCTGTTCCACGGGGCGGCCGCGGCACTCGGCCTCGCCGAGCCCGCCGACACCGACTTCGTGAAGCGCGTCGTGGGGGTGGGAGGCGACCGCGTGAAGTGCTGCGACAAGGGGGGAAGGGTCGAGGTGAACGGCGTACCCGTGGAGGAGGACTACCTGTACGTCGGTGACGCGCCGTCCCAGGTGCCCTTCGACATCGTCGTGCCCCAGGGCACCCTGTGGGTCATGGGCGACCACCGCAGTCACTCGCGGGACTCCCGGGACCACCTCGGCTCGCCGGGCGGCGGCATGGTGCCCGTCGACCACGTGATCGGGCGGGCGGACTGGATCGGCTGGCCCTTCGGGCGCTGGTCGGGGGTGGAGCCGACGGGCGCCTTCCGCGACGTGCCGGGGGCGGGACCGGCGGGCGGGGGCCATGGGTAACCGCGGCAAGCAGGGCAGCCACCGGGCGGACACCCGGCTGCCCACCGGCTCACGCCCCACGGACGGCGCCCGGCCCCTGCCGGGGCGGGCGGAGCGGCGCAAGCTGGCCCGCAAGGTCAAGCGGCGCAGGCGGCGTTCGGCCGTCAAGGAGATACCCCTCCTCATCACCGTGGCGCTGCTCATCGCGCTCGTACTGAAGACCTTCCTGGTGCAGGCCTTCGTCATCCCGTCCGGCTCCATGGAGCAGACGATCCGGATCGACGACCGGGTCCTGGTGGACAAGCTCACCCCCTGGTTCGGCTCGAAGCCGCAGCGCGGGGACGTCGTCGTCTTCAAGGACCCGGGCGGCTGGCTCCGCCAGGAGCAGGCGCCCAAGAAGGAGGACCCGGTGGTCGTCAAACAGGTCAAGCAGGCCCTGACCTTCATCGGCCTGCTGCCGTCCGAGGACGAACAGGACCTGATCAAACGGGTGGTGGCGGTCGGCGGGGACACCGTCAAGTGCTGCGACGCGGACGGGCGGGTCACTGTCAACGGCGTACCGCTCACCGAGCCGTACCTGCATCCGGGAAACGTTCCTTCCACCATCAAGTTCGATGTGAAGGTGCCCGCCGGGCGGATCTTCGTGATGGGCGACCACCGGTCGAACTCGGCCGACTCGCGGTTTCACCTGAACGAGGCGTTTCAGGGAACGGTCTCTGAGGAGGAGGTCGTCGGGCGGGCGGTCGTCATCGCCTGGCCCTTCGACCACTGGCGCAGGCTTGAGGAACCGGACACGTTCGCGTCGGTTCCGGACTCGCGGACGGGGACTGCGTCGGCGCTCGGCGCGTCGCATAGTGTGTCCTCTCGGAATGTGAACGGATTGACCGGGCTCCCGACCCCTGCGGAACTCCCGCTCGTTATGGGAGTGGTGGGCCTGCCCCTGCTGTGGGGCCGGCGGTTGCACGGAGTGAGGAGTGGATGTGGGGGATTTGGCGGTCGGCGCACGATCCGGACACGAGGAGCCCGAGGAGAGGCCGGATCAGTTCGGCGAGCCCTCCTCCTCCGGATCCGTCGGGGAGCCCCCATCCGAGGCCGGTCCATCCGAGGGTGACGCCGACGGGGACGGCGGCCCCCACGAACCCAAGAAGCCCCGTTCCTTCTGGAAGGAACTGCCGCTGCTGATCGGCATCGCGCTGCTGCTGGCGCTGCTGATCAAGACGTTCCTGGTGCAGGCGTTCTCGATCCCGTCCGACTCGATGATGAACACGCTTCAGCGCGGCGACCGGGTGCTGGTCGACAAGCTGACCCCGTGGTTCGGCTCCGAGCCGGAGCGCGGCGAGGTCGTCGTCTTCCACGACCCGGGCGGCTGGCTGGAGGGCGAGCCCACTCCCGAGCCCAACGCGGTGCAGAAGTTCCTGAGCTTCATCGGCCTGATGCCGTCGGCCGAGGAGAAGGACCTCATCAAGCGGGTCATCGCCGTCGGCGGTGACACCGTGAGCTGCAAGAAGGGCGGCAAGGTCGTCGTCAACGGCAAGCCGCTGGACGAGACCTCGTACATCCACCCCGGCTCCACGCCGTGCGACGACGAGCCGTTCGGGCCCATCAAGGTGCCCGAGGGCCGTATCTGGGTGATGGGCGACAACCGTCAGAACTCGCTGGACTCCCGCTACCACCAGGAGCTGCCGGGCAGCGGCACGGTCGCCAACGACCAGGTCGTCGGGCGGGCGGTCGTGGTGGCCTGGCCGGTCACCCGCTGGTCCACCCTGCCGGTGCCGGACACCTTCGACCAGCCGGGGCTGAGCGCCGCGGCGGTCGCGTCCAGCGCGGTCGCGGAGATGGCCGGGCCGGGGGCGCTGGGCCTCGCCGGTGCGCTGCCGCTGGTGCTGTGGCGGCGGAAGCGGCGCGAGGCTGAGGCGCGCGGCTGACGCGCGGGGGCTGACGCGCGGGGGCTGACGCGCGGGGGCTTGTGGCCCGGGGCTGCTCTGGGCCTGGGCTCTTGCCGGGCCGGTCGGCTGCCGGTCCGCTCTTGGTCGGCATACCGCCGGGTAGGGGTGCGCGGGTAGGGTGCCGTCCCAGATCGTCGTCTCGCGAAGGTGGGAGCGCTGGGATGGGCAAGGACGTCACGACGGACGACGGCCACGGCCGTCTCGGCAGTGTGCTGTCGGGGCTGGCCGTGGCCGTCGGCTGTGTGCTCTTCCTCGGCGGCTTCGTCTGGGGAGCGATCGAGTACCAGCCGTACACCGTGCCGACCGACTCGATGTCCCCGACCGTGGCCGCGGGCGACCGGGTGCTGGCGCAGCGGGTGGACGGCGCCGAGGTGCGGCGCGGTGACGTCGTGGTCTTCAAGGACTCGGCCTGGGGCGACCTGCCGATGGTGAAGCGGGTCGTCGCAGTGGGCGGTGACAAGGTCGCCTGCTGCGACAGCGCCGGCCGGCTCACGATCAACGGCAAGGCGGTGGAAGAACCGTATCTGCGCTCCGAGGGGCCCGCGTCCTCGACGCCGTTCACGGCATCGGTGCCGGACGGTCAGCTCTTCCTGCTCGGTGACGAGCGCGCGAGCTCCCAGGACTCCCGCCTCCACCTCCAGGACCCCGGGCAGGGCGCGGTGCCGCGTGGCGCGGTGAGCGCGCGGGTGGACGCCGTGGCGTGGCCCCCGGGCGCGATGGTCGAGCGGCCGCGGAGCTTCGCGGAGCTGCCCGGTGGCGTGTCGCGGCCCGGGCCGGTGCGACTGGTGGTCGGGTCGGTGGCGGCCGGGGCGGTGTTGATCCTGGCCGGCGCGGCGTACGGGCCGGTCGCGCGGCGGCTTTCCCGGGCGGGCCGGCGGGCGCGTACGGGGGCGGGCACGGGAGCGAGCGCGCATGGCTGAGGAGACGCCGCTGCGGCAGGTGGCCCGCGTGGTGCTGCTCGACCCGCGGGACCGCATCCTGCTGCTGCACGGCCACGAGCCGGACGACCCCTCGCACACCTGGTGGTTCACGCCCGGGGGCGGGGTCGAGGGCGGCGAGACCCGTGAGGAGGCCGCGCTGCGCGAGCTCGCCGAGGAGACCGGCCTCACGGACGTACGGCTCGGGCCGGTGCTGTGGCAGCGGGAGTGTTCCTTCCCGTTCGCCGGGCGGCGCTGGCACCAGGACGAGTGGTACTACCTGGCTCGTACGACCACCACCACGGTGGCCCTGGGGAAGCTCACGGAGCTCGAGACGCGCAGTGTCGCGGGGCTGAGGTGGTGGACCTCCGCCGAACTGTCGGCGGCCCGTGAGACGGTGTACCCGACACGACTCGCCGAGCTGCTCCGCACGCTGCTCGACGAGGGACCCCCGAGTACGCCGGTGGTCCTGGCCCCCGAAATCGTCTAGGGGCGCAGGAGACTGGAGCACAATAGGGGGACGCACGGCTGAAGGGGAACATGCCATGAGCGCCGAGGACCTCGAGAAGTACGAGACCGAGATGGAGCTGAAGCTCTACCGGGAGTACCGCGATGTCGTCGGTCTGTTCAAATATGTGATCGAGACCGAGCGTCGCTTCTACCTCACCAATGACTACGAGATGCAGGTGCACTCGGTGCAGGGCGAGGTGTTCTTCGAAGTCTCCATGGCGGACGCCTGGGTCTGGGACATGTACCGGCCTGCGCGGTTCGTCAAGCAGGTGCGTGTCCTGACGTTCAAGGACGTGAATATCGAGGAGCTCAACAAGAGCGACCTGGAACTGCCCGGTAGCTGAGCCGCATGGCTGTTCAGCGGAGCTCGGTTCCTGTCGCTGTTCACCGGGGCTGAGCCCCGTGGCTGTTCACCGGTGTGGGTGAGCGGGTTTTCCACAACCGGCCCGTTGTCCACCAAGATCCACAAACCCGGCGCCGACCCGTCACAGTCGGTGACGGAGGTGGTGCCGGATGAACGCGACGGGGGCACTGGGGCGGTACGGCGAGGAGCTGGCGGTCCGCCGGCTCGGCGAGGCCGGGATGGCCATGCTCGCAAGGAACTGGCGGTGCGGGCGGTCCGGGGAGATCGACATCGTCGCCCGCGACGGTGACACGGTGGTCGTCTGCGAGGTCAAGACCCGCAGAGGGGGTGGCTTCGAGCACCCCATGGCGGCGGTGACGCCCGTGAAGGCCCAGCGGCTGAGGCGGCTCGCCGAGTGCTGGCTGGAGCGGCACGGCGGCCCACCGCCCGGCGGGGTGCGCATCGACCTGGTAGGCGTGCTGCTGCCCCGGCGCGGCGCGCCCGTCGTGGAGCACGTGCGGGGGGTGGCCTGATGGGCTTCGCACGGACGTGTTCGGTGGCCCTGGTCGGCGTCGAGGGCGTGGTCGTCGAGGTCCAGGCGGACCTGGAGCCGGGCGTCGCGGCGTTCACGCTGGTCGGGCTGCCGGACAAGAGCCTCACGGAGAGCCGCGACCGGGTGCGGGCGGCGGTGGTCAACTCGGATGCCGAGTGGCCGCAGAAGAAGCTGACGGTCGGGCTCAGCCCGGCTTCCGTACCGAAGGGCGGCTCGGGATTCGACCTCGCCGTCGCCGCGGCGGTGCTGGGCGCGGCCGAGCGTGTGGACCCCCGGGCCATCGCCGACCTGGTCCTCATCGGGGAGCTCGGGCTCGACGGCCGGGTCAGACCGGTGCGGGGCGTGCTGCCGGCGGTGCTCGCCGCCGCCGAGGCCGGCTACCGGCAGGTCGTCGTCCCCGAGCAGACGGCGGGGGAGGCCGCGCTGGTGCCGGGCGTTTCGGTCCTCGGCGTCCGCACGCTGCGGCAACTGATCGCGGTGCTCGCGGACGAGCCGGTGCCGGAGGAGGAGCCGGACGAGGCGGGACGGCCCGACGCCATGCTGGCCGGGCTGCTGGTCCCCGGTGCCGGCGTGGGCACCGGACTCAGCCACGACCCGGCCGACGCGCCCGACCTGGCGGACGTCGCCGGACAGCGGGCGGCCCGCGTCGCCCTGGAGGTCGCGGCGGCCGGCGGGCATCACCTGCTGCTGTCCGGGCCGCCGGGCGCGGGCAAGACCATGCTGGCCGAGCGCCTGCCGAGCATCCTGCCGCCACTGACCCGCCAGGAAGCCCTGGAGGTCACCGCGGTCCACTCGGTGGCGGGCATCCTGCCGCCCGGCGAGCCGCTGGTGCGCCGGCCGCCGTACTGCGCTCCGCACCACTCGGCGACCATGCAGTCCCTCGTCGGCGGCGGCAACGGCCTGCCGAGACCGGGCGCCGTCTCGCTGGCACACCGAGGGGTGCTCTTCCTGGACGAGGCGCCCGAATTCTCCGGCAAGGCGCTGGACGCCCTGCGCCAGCCCCTGGAGGCCGGCCACGTGGTGGTGGCGCGCAGCGCGGGCGTGGTACGGCTGCCGGCGCGGTTCCTGATGGTGCTGGCCGCCAACCCGTGCCCCTGCGGGCGGCACACCCTGCACGGGGCGGGCTGCGAATGCCCCGCCTCGGTGATCCGCCGCTACCAGGCCCGGCTGTCGGGGCCACTGCTCGACCGGGTCGACCTGCGCGTCGAGGTGGAACCGGTCAGCCGCGCGGACCTGCTGGGCCAGGGCGGGCGCGGCGAGTCCACCGAGACGGTCGCCGCGCGGGTGCTGGACGCCCGGGCGCGCGCCGCCGCCCGCCTGGACGGCACGCCCTGGAACGTCAACTGCGAGGTGCCCGGGCATGAGCTCCGCACCCGCTGGCAGGTCGCCCCCGGTGCCCTCGCGCCCGCCGAGCGGGACATCGAGCGGGGCCTGCTCACCGCGCGCGGCCTGGACCGGGTCCTCCGGGTCGCCTGGACGCTCGCCGACCTCGCGGGCCGCGACCGCCCCGGCCCCGACGACGTCCACCTGGCGCTGGAGCTGCGGACCGGCATCGCCCGGGGCGTACCGATGACGGTCGGGGAGGCGCTGTGACGCGGGCCGGGTGGGGTGGCCCGGGGTGGCGGGAGCGGGGTGGCGCACCCGGGGCGGGGAGCGCGCCGACGGCAGACGTACGGGGCCGCACCGGCGGGACGGGGACGGCCGGGGACGGGGGAGCGGCATGGCCGGAGGAGTGACCGAGCGGGAGCGATGGGCGCGAGCGGCGTTGACGCGGGTCGTCGAACCGGGTGATGAGCACGGCGGGCGCTGGCTGCGGGAGCTGGGGGCCGTGGAGCTGCTCCGGAGGCTGACCTCCGCGCCGCACGAGGACGAGGCGCTCACCGGGGCGAGCGAACAACGCGTCCAGGGCTTCCGGATACGGGCCGCGCGGGCCGAGCCCGAGCGGGACCTGGCGGCGGTGGCGGCCTTCGGCGGGCGGTTCCTCGTGCCGGGCGACCCCGAGTGGCCCAGCCAGCTCGACGACCTCGGGGACGGCCGGCCCGTCGGCCTCTGGGTGCGCGGCCGGCCCGACCTGCGCCGCTGGGCGCTGCGCTCCGTGGCCGTCGTCGGGGCGCGGGCCTGTACCCCCTACGGGGCCCACATGGCGGCGACCCTCGCCTCGGGGCTCGCCGAGCGCGGCTGGGTCGTCGTCTCCGGCGCGGCGTTCGGCGTCGACGGTGCCGCGCACCGGGGCGCGCTGGCCGCCGGCGGGGCGACCGTCGCCGTGCTGGCCAACGGGGTGGACGTGGCCTACCCGCGCGGCCACGCCGAGCTGATCGGGCGCATCGCGGAACAGGGCCTGGTGATCGGTGAGTTGCCGCCCGGCTCCCATCCCACCCCGAGCCGGTTCATCCTCCGCAACCGCGTGATCGCCGCGCTCACTCGGGGCACGGTCGTCGTGGAGGCCGAGTACCGCAGCGGCTCCCTGGTGACCGCGCGCGCCGCGCAGCGGCTCGGCAGGTTCACCATGGGCGTCCCCGGCCCGGCCACCAGCGGGCTCTCCGCGGGCGTGCATGAGCTGCTGCGGGGCGAGGCCGAGCTGGTCACGGACGCCGCGGAAGTCGCGGAGCTGGTCGGCGACATCGGCGACCTGGCCCCGGCCCGGCGCGGGCCCGTCCTGCCCCGGGACCTCCTCGACCCGGTCAGCGCCCGCGTGCTCGAAGCCCTGCCCGCGCGCGGGAGGGCCGCCACCGCCGGCACCGTCGCGCATGACGCCGGCACCACGGTTGACGAGGCACTCGGCAGGCTGTACGAACTCCACTCCCTGGGATTCGTCGAACGCCATGGCGAGGGATGGCAGTTGACGGCCGGGGCCATACGTCGCCCGAACGCCCGGCGAGGCGGTGCTTGACCCGGAGCATTCGGGTGAAAAGGTGATCCCGATGACCCTCGCAGCTCTCTCGGCGACGCCCGAGGGGCCGACGTCCGCGCAGTCGGCCCCATGGGCCCCATTCGAAGATGCGGCCGATGGGACGCCCTCGAGGAGTCACCATCCAGGGACCTTCGCTCACCGCAACTCCTCAGTCACGCTACGCTCACCAGAATTACCCCCTCCACATCCCGCCCTCATCCCCCCGTCCCCACTCACACCCCAGCAGAACGGCTCAAGGCGACGCATGCCCCAGCACACCTCCGGGTCCGACCGCACAGCGGTGCCCCCCGCTGCCCGGGGCACCGTGCGACCACCCGCACCCTCGTCGCTCGACGAGCTGTGGCGGTCGTACAAGGACACGGGCGACGAGCGGCTGCGGGAGCAGTTGATCCTGCACTACTCGCCGCTGGTGAAGTACGTCGCGGGCCGGGTGAGCGTCGGTCTGCCGTCCAACGTGGAGCAGGCGGACTTCGTGTCGTCCGGGGTCTTCGGACTCATCGACGCGATCGAGAAGTTCGACATCGAGCGGTCGATCAAGTTCGAGACGTACGCCATCACCCGTATCCGTGGCGCGATGATCGACGAACTCCGGGCGCTGGACTGGATCCCGCGCTCCGTGCGGCAGAAGGCGCGGGCCGTGGAGCGCGCGTACGCCACCCTGGAAGCCCAACTCCGGCGCACCCCCTCGGAGAGCGAGGTCGCCTCGGAGATGGGCATCGCCCTGGAGGAACTGCACGCGGTTTTCAGCCAGTTGTCACTGGCGAACGTAGTGGCCCTGGAGGAGCTGCTGCACGTCGGCGGCGAGGGCGGCGACCGGCTCAGCCTCATGGACACCCTGGAGGACACCGCCGCGGACGACCCGGTCGAGGTGGCCGAGGACCGAGAGCTGCGGCGGCTGCTCGCCCGCGCGATCAACACCCTGCCGGAGCGCGAGAAGACGGTCGTCACGCTGTACTACTACGAGGGGCTGACCCTGGCCGAAATCGGTAACGTGCTGGGGGTCACCGAGAGCCGCGTCAGCCAGATCCACACCAAGTCGGTGCTCCAGCTCAGGGCGAAGCTGGCCGATGTAGGACGCTGACGTCGAACGGGCGGTCGTAGAGTGGAGCCGTGCCCAGGATTCGAGCGGCCTCCGTGGCCGAGCACCGGACCATGCAGCGCGGCGCCCTGCTGGACGCCGCGCGTTCCCTGTTGTCCGAAGGCGGGACGGAGGCGCTGACCTTCCCCGCCCTCGCCGAGCGCACCGGCCTGGCCCGGTCGTCCGTCTACGAGTACTTCCGCTCCCGCGCCGCCGTCGTCGAGGAGCTGTGCGCGGTCGACTTCCCCGTGTGGGCGGCGGAGGTCGAGGCGGCGATGCAGCGGGCGGACACGCCCGAGGGCAAGATCGAGGCGTACGTCCGCACCCAGCTCGACCTCGTCGGCGACCGGCGCCACCGGGCGGTCGTCGCCATCTCCGCGAGCGAACTGGACGACGGGGCGCGGGAGAAGATCCGCGCGGCCCACGGCGGGCTCATCGCCATGATCGTCGAAGCGCTGGCGGAGCTGGGCCAGGAGCAGCCGCGGCTGGCCGCGATGCTGCTCCAGGGCGTGGTGGACGCGGCGGTGCGCCGTATCGAGCTCGGCGCGGCGGAGGACCCGTCGGCCATCGCCGACACGGCCGTCTCGATGGCGCTGCGGGGGGTTCGGGGCGCGTAGCCCTCACCTGACGGCGCCCGCGCCGCCCGGGGCCTGCGCTTTCGGCGCGCCCCTGCGGTGCGGTGCCTGCCGGTGGGTGGGGGGTGCGGCCCCTCCGGGCTCACCTCCTCGAGGCCGGCGGCCTTGGGTCTCGGCGGTAGGGAGCCCGGCCGACGCCGCCGGCCTCTGCGGGGGCGACCCTGCACGGCCACACCCCGGTCGTATGCCGTCTGCGGGCCGGTGGTCTTTGCAAGACGGCGAGGAGGGGCCGTGCAGGGTCGCCCCCGTTGGGGGTCCCCCCACGCCCCCGGGCGTAGGGGGACGATCGGCGGCGAGATACGGCCACGAGAGTGCTCGGGCACCCCGCCGACGGCGAGGAGGTGAGCCCGGAGGGGCCCCGACCCCGGCCCACCGGCCGCAACCGACCCGGCCACGCGCCGCGCGGGCGGGCGGGGGCGGGTGGGCCCGCGTCGCGGGGGTCAGCCCGGATCGGTGAGGGGCAGCAGCCGTGAGGGCGGGCGGCGGAGCAGGGCTGGGGGCAGGAGCGACAGGGGGTTGAGGTAGGTGTCGGCCCGGCGGAGGCCCCAGTGGAGGCACGTGCGGGCGCAGTGGGAGCCGGGGCCGGGTGAGACGACCGCGACCACCTGGCCGGCCGTGACCTCGGTGCCCGGGCGGAGCAGGGGGCGGACCGGCTCGTAGGTGGTGCGCAGCGGCGGGGTGCCCGTGGACGGGTGGGTGATCGACAGCACGCCCCGGCCCGCCACCGGGCCCGCGAACGACACCCGGCCGGCCGCCGCCGCGCGGACCTCGGTGCCTGGCGGGGCGGCGAGGTCGACGCCGCGGTGCCCCGCACCGTACGCGGAGGCGGGGGGCTCCCAGCCCCGCACGATCGCCGGGCGCGGCGGGCCCACCGGCCAGGCGGCCGTCAGGAGGGTCAGGGTGGACAGGACCAGGGCGAGCGCGGTGGAGTACATGCGCAGAATGTGGCGCAGGGGTGGGCAACCGCGCTGATCATGGACCCGATCTGTGGACTACCGGCCGGTTGTGGACAGCGCCGTCACCCACCGCTGCCAAGGTCCCGTACACTTCTTCTGGCGACCCGGGCCACCGGGTCGACTTCGCACGCCCCGCCACCACCCTCAAAAGTCGTGGCAGCGCTCTTCGGTCCATTCGTGGCACAGCGCGTCGGGGCGTCAGGACATAACCGAGAACCAAGGAGATACGGCCATGGCCGTCGTCACGATGCGGGAGCTGCTGGAAAGCGGCGTCCACTTCGGTCACCAGACCCGTCGCTGGAACCCGAAGATGAAGCGCTTCATCTTCACCGAGCGCAACGGCATCTACATCATCGACCTGCTCCAGTCGCTGTCGTACATCGACCGCGCCTACGAGTTCGTCAAGGAGACCGTCGCGCACGGCGGCTCCATCATGTTCGTCGGTACCAAGAAGCAGGCCCAGGAGGCCATCGCCGAGCAGGCGACCCGCGTCGGCATGCCGTACGTCAACCAGCGCTGGCTGGGTGGCATGCTCACCAACTTCTCCACCGTCTACAAGCGCCTTCAGCGTCTGAAGGAGCTCGAGGCGATTGACTTCGAGGACGTCGCCGCGTCCGGTCTGACCAAGAAGGAGCTTCTCGTGCTGTCGCGCGAGAAGGCCAAGCTGGAGAAGACCCTCGGCGGTATCCGCGAGATGCAGAAGGTGCCGAGCGCCGTCTGGATCGTCGACACCAAGAAGGAGCACATCGCCGTCGGTGAGGCGCGCAAGCTCCGCATCCCGGTCGTCGCGATCCTCGACACCAACTGCGACCCCGACGAGGTCGACTACAAGATCCCGGGCAACGACGACGCGATCCGCTCCGTCACCCTGCTCACCCGCGTGATCGCCGACGCCGTCGCCGAGGGCCTCATCGCCCGCTCCGGCGCCGCGACCGGCGACCAGAAGCCGGGCGAGAAGGCCGCCGGCGAGCCGCTGGCCGAGTGGGAGCGCGACCTGCTCGAGGGCGAGAAGAAGGCGGACTCCGACGAGGCTGCCGAGAAGCCGGCCGAGGCCGCTGCGGAGGCTCCGGCCGAGGCCCCGGCCGCCGAGGCTCCGGCCGCCGAGGCTCCGGCCGCCGACGCCGAGCAGGCCTGACCCTTTCAGGTTCGGATGACGGCGGGGGCCCACGAAGCTCCCGCCGTCCACCCGTAGATCTTCGTAGATCTTCCAGACTTCGAGAGAGACTTACAGATCATGGCGAACTACACCGCCGCTGACGTCAAGAAGCTCCGCGAGCTCACCGGCGCCGGCATGATGGACTGCAAGAAGGCGCTGGACGAGGCCGAGGGCAACGTCGACAAGGCCGTCGAGGCGCTGCGCATCAAGGGCCAGAAGGGCGTCGCCAAGCGCGAGGGCCGCTCCGCCGAGAACGGCGCCGTCGTCTCCGTGATCGCCGACGACAACACCTCCGGTGTCCTCGTCGAGCTGAAGTGCGAGACGGACTTCGTCGCCAAGGGCGAGAAGTTCCAGAGCGTCGCCAAGGCCCTGGCCGAGCACGTCGCCAAGACCTCCCCGGCCGACATCGAGGCGCTGCTCGCGTCCGAGATCGAGGCCGGCAAGACCGTCCAGGCGTACGTCGACGAGGCCAACGCCAACCTGGGCGAGAAGATCGTCCTGGACCGCTTCGCGCAGTTCTCCGGTGGTTACGTCGCGGCGTACATGCACCGCACCATGCCCGACCTGCCCCCGCAGATCGGTGTCCTCGTCGAGCTCGACAAGGAGAACGCCGAGGTCGCCAAGGGTGTCGCGCAGCACATCGCCGCCTTCGCCCCGAAGTACCTCTCCAAGGACGACGTCCCGGCCGAGGTCGTCGAGGCCGAGCGCCGCGTCGCCGAGGAGACCACCCGCGCCGAGGGCAAGCCCGAGGCCGCGCTCCCGAAGATCGTCGAGGGTCGCCTCAACGGCTTCTTCAAGGACGCCACCCTCCTGGGTCAGCCGTACGCGCTCGACAACAAGAAGTCCGTCCAGCAGATCCTGGACGAGGCCGGTGTCACCCTGAAGCGCTTCAGCCGCATCAAGGTCGGCATCTGAGCCGGTACGCGCTCGACACGGGAGCCCGCTAGGGTTTTCCCAGTGGACAGTCGGTCGCGTGAGCGCCGGCGGCCACAGATCTGACGAGGAGGCCATTGCCGTAGGGACAACCACACCCACCGGCAATGGCCTTCTTCGTATGTGCACGAGGAGATCTCCATGAACCAGGGCGCCGCACAGGGCGACGACAACACCGGTAAAAAGGCCGGCCGCTTCATGCTGAAGCTGTCCGGCGAGGCGTTCGCCGGCGGTGGTGGCCTCGGCGTCGACCCCGACGTCGTACACGCCATCGCACGCGAGATCGCCGCCGTCGTCCGCGACGGCGCGGAGATCGCGGTCGTGATCGGCGGCGGCAACTTCTTCCGCGGCGCGGAGCTTCAGGTACGCGGCATGGACCGGGCCCGCTCCGACTACATGGGCATGCTCGGTACGGTCATGAACTGCCTCGCCCTCCAGGACTTCCTGGAGAAGGAGGGCATCGACTCGCGGGTCCAGACCGCCATCACCATGGGGCAGGTCGCGGAGCCGTACATCCCGCTGCGCGCCGTGCGCCACCTGGAGAAGGGCCGCGTCGTGATCTTCGGCGCGGGCATGGGCATGCCCTACTTCTCCACCGACACCACCGCGGCCCAGCGTGCCCTGGAGATCGACGCGGAAGCTCTCCTCATGGGCAAGAACGGGGTGGACGGGGTCTACGACTCCGACCCCAAGGCCAACCCGGACGCGGTGAAGTTCGACGCGCTGGAGTACGGCGAGGTGCTCTCCCGCGACCTCAAGGTCGCCGACGCCACCGCCATCACCCTCTGCCGCGACAACAACCTGCCGATCCTCGTCTTCGAACTGCTCGCGGCGGGCAATATCGCCCGGGCCGTGAAGGGTGAGAAGATCGGCACTCTCGTGAGCGACCAGGGCACCCGCACCTGATCCCCGATCCCTGGGGACTCCGGGGTGCCCCGCGAGGGGATGGACAAAGCCCTGCCGGTCGGACACCGTGCAGGGAACAGACGCGACGCAGGTTCCGCAGCCCTTTGTACGCCGGGCCTACTCATAGACACGCAGGAGCAAGTGGTGATCGAAGAGACCCTCCTCGAGGCCGAGGAGAAGATGGAGAAGGCCGTCGTGGTCGCCAAGGAGGACTTCGCCGCGATCCGTACGGGACGTGCGCACCCGGCGATGTTCAACAAGATCGTGGCGGACTACTACGGTGCCCTCACGCCGATCAATCAACTGGCGTCGTTCTCCGTGCCGGAGCCGCGCATGGCCGTGGTGACCCCGTTCGACAAGAGCGCGCTGCGCAACATCGAGCAGGCCATCCGTGACTCGGACCTGGGCGTCAACCCGAGCAACGACGGCAACATCATCCGGGTGGTGTTCCCCGAGCTCACCGAGGAGCGCCGCCGCGAGTACATCAAGGTCGCCAAGGGCAAGGGCGAGGACGCCAAGGTGTCCATCCGCTCGGTGCGCCGCAAGGCCAAGGACGCCATCGACAAGGCGATCAAGGACGGCGACATCGGCGAGGACGAGGGCCGCCGCGCGGAGAAGGAGCTCGACGACACCACCGCGAAGTACGTCGCGCAGGTGGACGAGCTGCTCAAGCACAAGGAAGCCGAGCTGCTCGAGGTCTGATGAACGACTCTTCCTGGGGGGCCCCGCCGAGAGGCGGTCACTGGGGTCCGCCCGACCAGGGGTACCACCCGGGGTTCGCTCCGGGAGCCCCGGCGGGTCCCGCCTACGACGGGCATGAGGCACAGCAGACTCGGCCCATGCCCATCGTGCCCGACGTTCCCGCCGGCGGAGACTCCGGCGGAGACCAGGACGACCGCGACCGGGGGACCGCTCCGCTGAGCGGTCCCCCGTTCCGTGACGAGATGCCGCAGCGGCCGCAGTCGTGGCAGCAGCGGGAGAATCCGCAGGAGCCCATGCCCAGCTCGCCGTCGGGAGCACCGCAGCCTTCGGAGGAGCACGGCCCGCAGCCGAAGCAGAAGAAGCGGGCCGGCCGGGACCTGCGGGCGGCCATAGGGGTCGGCGTCGGTCTCGGCGCGGTGATCGTCGCGTCGCTGTTCATCTGGAAGCCCGTGTTCGTCGGCGTGATCGCCGTCGCCGTCGTGGTCGGGCTGTGGGAGCTGACCTCCCGCCTGGAGGAGCGCAAGTCCATCAAGGCCCCGCTCGTGCCGCTCGCCGTCGGCGGCGCGGCGATGATCGTGGCGGGGTACGTGCGCGGCGCCGAGGGTGCCTGGGTCGCCATGGCGCTCACGGGGCTCGCGGTGCTCGTGTGGCGGATGACCGAGCCGCCCGAGGGCTACCTCAAGGACGTCACGGCCGGCCTCTTCGCGGCGTTCTACGTCCCGTTCCTGGCGACGTTCGTGGCGATGATGCTCACCGCGGACGACGGCCCCTGGCGGGTGCTCACCTTCCTGCTCCTGACCGTGGTCAGTGACACCGGGGCGTACGCCGTCGGCTGGCGGTTCGGCACGCACAAGCTCGCGCCGCGCATCAGCCCCGGCAAGACCCGCGAGGGGCTCCTGGGTGCGGTGGCGTTCGCGATGGCGGCGGGCGCGCTGTGCATGGAGTTCGCCATCGACGGCGGCACCTGGTGGCAGGGCCTCCTGCTGGGCCTCGCCGTCGCGGCCAGCGCCACGCTGGGCGACCTGGGCGAGTCGATGATCAAGCGGGACCTCGGCATCAAGGACATGGGCACCCTGCTCCCGGGCCACGGGGGCATCATGGACCGGCTCGACTCCCTGCTGCCGACGGCTCCGGTGGTGTGGCTGTTGCTGGTGATCTTCGTCGGAACAGGCTGAACCGCCGTCCGGTTACCCTGGAAGGGCTCGTCGCATCGAGGCGGCGGGCCCTTTCGGCCCCGCGGCGTCGCGCGGGGATCATCCGGTGAGGTCACCCGGCTCACGTACCGCGGCCTCGTCTTTACTGAGGAGTACCAGGTCATGCCACGCCCCGCACCGGGAGAGCTCACCTTCGTCGCCCCGCGCGGAGCCAAGAAGCCACCGCGACACCTCGCCGACCTGACGCCCGCCGAGCGCAAGGAGGCCGTCGCCGCGATCGGTGAGAAGCCGTTCCGCGCCAAGCAGCTCTCCCAGCACTACTTCGCGCGGTACGCGCACGACCCGGCCCAGTGGACGGACATCCCCGCCGCGTCCCGCGAGAAGCTCGCGGCGGAGCTGCTGCCCGACCTGATGTCGGTCGTACGGCACATCTCGTGCGACGACGACACCACGCGTAAGACCCTGTGGCGGCTGCACGACGGCACGCTCGTCGAGTCCGTCCTCATGCGGTACCCCGACCGCGTCACGATGTGCATCTCCTCGCAGGCCGGCTGCGGCATGAACTGCCCGTTCTGCGCCACCGGCCAGGCCGGGCTCGACCGGAACCTGTCGACCGCCGAGATCGTGCACCAGATCGTCGACGGGATGCGGGCGCTCAGGGACGGCGAGGTGCCGGGAGGCCCCGCACGGCTGTCCAACATCGTCTTCATGGGCATGGGCGAGCCGCTCGCGAACTACAAGCGTGTCGTGGGGGCGATCAGGCGGCTGACCGACCCCGAGCCGGACGGGCTCGGGCTGTCCCAGCGCGGCATCACCGTCTCGACGGTCGGCCTGGTCCCGGCGATGCTCCGCTTCGCGGACGAGGGCTTCAAGTGCCGCCTCGCCGTCTCCCTGCACGCCCCCGACGACGAGCTGCGCGACACCCTCGTCCCCGTCAACACGCGCTGGAAGGTCCGCGAGGTCCTCGACGCCGCCTGGGAGTACGCCGAGAAGTCCGGCCGCCGCGTCTCGATCGAGTACGCCCTGATCCGCGACATCAATGACCAGGCCTGGCGCGGCGACCTGCTGGGCCGCCTCCTCAAGGGCAAGCGGGTGCACGTCAACCTGATCCCGCTCAACCCGACCCCGGGGTCGAAGTGGACCGCCTCCCGCCCCGAGGACGAGAAGGCGTTCGTCGAGGCGATCGCGAGCCATGGCGTACCGGTCACCGTCCGTGACACCCGCGGGCAGGAGATCGACGGCGCCTGTGGACAGCTCGCGGCCGCCGAACGCTGACCTTGTAGTCTGAGCTCGAACACATCTGCATATTCCGACAGGGGAGCGCCACAGCGCTGAGAGTGCGGCAACCGTCCAGGCCGCAGACCCTCTGAACCTCGCCCAGGTCATTCTGGGTAGGAAGTTCGGTCGTTACTCGAGCTGTTGCGCCCTGCCCACCGCCCGATGCGGTGGGCAGGGCCGCGTCTCTTCCTGGTCATACCCAGGAGGAATCTCAGTGAGCACCACCAAGAAGATCGCGGTCGGCGCGCTCGCCGCCGCGCTGGGCGTCACGACGCTCACCGCCTGCGGCGGCGAGTCCGGCAAGGACGCCTCCGGCGGCGGTACGAAGTCGAAGACCGTGACGCTCGTCAGCCACGACTCCTTCAACGCCTCCCCGGCCGTCCTGAAGGAGTTCACCAAGCAGACCGGCTACACCGTCAAGGTCCTCAAGAGCGGCGACGCGGGCGAGGCCGTCAACAAGGCCATCCTCACCAAGGGCGCCCCGCAGGGCGACGTCTTCTTCGGCGTCGACAACACCCTGCTGTCCCGCGCGCTCGACAACGAGCTCTTCGAGCCGTACGAGGCCAAGGGCCTGGACCGCGTCCCCGAGGCCGTCCAGCTCGACAAGGACAAGCACCGCGTCACGCCCGTCGACACCGGCGAGATCTGCGTCAACTACGACAAGAAGTACTTCGCGGACAAGCGACTGGCGCCGCCGCAGACCTTCGACGACCTCGCGAAGCCCGCGTACAAGAACCTCCTCGTCGTCGAAAACCCCGAGCGGTCCTCTCCCGGCCTCGGCTTCCTGCTCGGCACGGCGGCCAAGTACGGCGACGACGGCTGGCAGGACTACTGGAAGAAGCTGAAGGCCAACGGCGTCAAGGTCGTCGATAGCTGGGAGCTCGCCTACAACCAGGAGTTCTCCGGCTCGGCCGGCGGCAAGGCGGCCAAGGGCGACCGGCCGCTCGTCGTGTCGTACGCCTCCAGCCCGCCCGTCGAGGTGCTGTACGCCAAGCCGCAGCCGGCCGAGGCGCCGACCGGCGTCTCCACCGGCACGTGCTTCCAGCAGACCGAGTTCGCGGGCCTGCTGACCGGCGCCAAGAACCCCGACGGCGGCAAGGCCCTCATCGACTTCCTGATCGGCAAGAAGTTCCAGGAGGACATGCCGCTCCAGATGTTCGTCAACCCGGTGGCGAAGGACGCGCGACTGCCGGAGCTGTTCACGAAGCACGGCGCCAAGGTGGACCAGCCGTACACCGTCGCCCCCGAGAAGATCGCCGAGAAGCGTGACGGGTGGATCCAGTCGTGGTCCTCGCTCGTCCTGAGGTAATCGCCCGCAGAGGCGGGGCGCTGCGGGCGGGGCTGATGGTCCTGCCCGTGGTGTTCTTCGCCGTCTTCTTCGCCTACCCCGTCGCCGCGATCGTCGGGCGCGGGCTGAAGACGGCGGACGGCGTCTGGCAGTTCGGGCGGCTCGGCGACGTGCTGGGCCGCCCGGACATCCTGGACGTGCTCTGGTTCACCACCTGGCAGGCGCTCGCCTCCACCGCGCTCACCCTGCTGATCGCGCTGCCCGGCGCGTACGTCTTCGCCCGCTACGACTTCCCCGGCAAGGGGGTGCTGCGGGCGGTCGTCACCGTGCCGTTCGTGCTGCCGACCGTCGTCGTCGGCACCGCGTTCCTCGCCCTGGTCGGGCGGGGCGGACTGCTCGACGAGCTGTGGGGCGTGCGGCTGGACACCACCGTGTGGGCGATCCTCCTGGCGCACGTCTTCTTCAACTACGCGGTCGTCGTCCGCACCGTCGGCGGCCTGTGGTCACAGCTCGACCCGCGCCAGGAGGAGGCCGCCCGGGTGCTGGGCGCCTCGCGCTTCGGGGCGTGGCGGCGGGTGACCCTGCCCGCGCTCGGGCCCGCCGTGGCCGCCGCGGCGCTGATGATCTTCCTCTTCACGTACACCTCCTTCGGCATCGTCCAGATCCTCGGCGGGCCCGCGTACCGCACGCTGGAGGCGGAGATCTACCGGCAGACCGCGCAACTGCTCGACCTGCCGACGGCGGCGGTGCTCACGCTGGTGCAGTTCGCCGCCGTCGGCGCCATCCTCGCCGTCCACGCCCGGACGGTACGGAGGCGGGAGACCGCGCTGAAGCTGGTGGACGCCGCCCTGACCGCGCGGCGGCCGCGCGGAGCCGGGCAGTGGGCGCTGCTCGGCACCGTCCTCGTGACGATCGTGCTGCTGCTCCTGCTGCCGCTCGGGGTGCTCGTCCAGCGGTCCCTGGACGGGGGGCTCGGCTACTACCGGGCGCTCCAGGACGCGGACGCGGGCGGCGGGACGTTCCTGGTGCCGCCCGTCGAGGCCATCGGGAACTCCCTGGAGTACGCCCTCGCCGCCACCGCCATCGCGCTGGTGATCGGCGGGCTCGCCGCCGCCGCGCTCACCAGGCGCGCCGGGCGGCTGGTACGCGGCTTCGACGCGCTGCTGATGCTGCCGCTCGGCGTGTCCGCCGTGACCGTCGGCTTCGGGTTCCTGATCGCGCTGGACGAGCCGCCGCTCGACCTGCGCTCCTCGTGGATCCTGGTGCCGCTCGCCCAGGCACTGGTCGGCGTGCCCTTCGTCGTACGGACCATGCTGCCCGTGCTGCGCGCGGTGGACGCGCGGCTGCGCGAGGCGGCGGCCGTCCTCGGCGCGTCGCCGTGGCGGGTGTGGCGCGAGGTGGACCTGCCGCTGGTGCGGCGGGCGCTGCTGGTGGCCGCGGGGTTCGCGTTCGCCGTGTCGCTGGGCGAGTTCGGGGCGACCGTGTTCATCGCCCGGCCCGACAACCCGACGCTCCCGGTCGCCGTGGCGCGGCTCCTCGGCCGGCCCGGCGAGCTCAACTACGGCCAGGCCATGGCCCTTTCGACGATCCTGATGGTGGTGTGCGCGGTGGCCCTGCTGCTGCTCGAACGTATCCGTGTCGACCGCGCCGGGGAGCTGTGACCATGCTCGCTCTCCAGGACGTGACCGTACGCTTCGGATCACGCGTCGCGGTGGACGGGGTGTCGCTGGACGTCGCCGACCACGAGATCGTGTGCGTGCTCGGGCCCAGCGGCAGCGGCAAGTCGACCCTGCTGCGGGTCGTCGCCGGGCTCCAGCCGGTGGACGCCGGACGCGTGCTGCTCGACGGCGCCGACCAGTCGGGCGTGCCCGTGCACCGGCGCGGTGTCGGCCTCATGTTCCAGGACCACCAGTTGTTCCCGCAGCGGGACGTCGGCGGCAACGTGGCGTTCGGGCTGCGCATGCGCCGCGCCTCGCGCGAGGAACAGGCGCGGCGCGTGGCCGAGTTGCTCGACCTCGTCGGGCTGCCGGGCGCCGAACGGCGGGCCGTGGCCGCCCTGTCCGGCGGCGAGCAGCAGCGCGTCGCGCTCGCCCGGGCGCTGGCCCCCAGCCCCCGGCTCCTGATGCTCGACGAACCGCTCGGCCAGCTCGACCGGGGGCTGCGCGAGCGGCTCGTGGTCGAGCTGCGGCACCTTTTCGGGCGGCTCGGTACGACCGTGCTCGCCGTCACGCACGACCAGGGCGAGGCGTTCGCGCTCGCCGACCGGGTCGTCGTCATGCGCGACGGGCGCATCGCCCAGAGCGGCACGCCGCTGGAGGTCTGGCAGCGCCCCGCCTCCGAGTTCGTCGCCCGTTTCCTGGGCTTCGACAACGTGGTCGGGGCGACGGTGACCGGCGAGGCGGCCGACACCGTGTGGGGCAAGGTCCCCGTGCCGTCCGGCTCCCCGCAAGGAGCGGCCCGGGTCCTGGTGCGCCCCGCGGGCGTGCGGCTCGGCGACCCCGCCGACGGGCTGAGGTGCACGGTCGAGGGGCGCACGTTCCGGGGCCACCACGTGGCGGTACGGCTCCGTCCCGGCTCGGGGCCCCACCTGGAGGCCGAGTGCGCGCTGCGCGACGCACCCGAGGAGGGCGCGGTCGTCGGCGTGACGTTCACGGCGGACGAGGTCGTGGTCCTGGGCTGAGTCAGGCCTGGGCAGGTTCCTCGCGCACGGCTCCCGACAGGTCCAGTACCGCGCAGGCGCCGCCGCCCTCCGGGTTGGTGAACGTGAGGCGGGCGCCCAGCACCCCGGCCTGGCCGGCGGCGATCGTCAGGCCCAGGCCCAGGCCCTTGCCGACGGCGCTCGTCTGGAAGCGGCGCGGTCCGTGGGCCAGCAGGTGCTCGGGGAAACCGTCGCCCGCGTCGCGGACCCGGACGACCCCGGCCTCGGCCTCCACCACGACCGGTGCGGCGCCGTGCCGCAGCGCGTTGCTCACCAGATTCGTCAGGACCCGCTCCACGCGCCGCGCATCGGTCTCCACCAGTGCGTCGGCAACGATGTCAAGACGGACGCCGGGGTCCTCCACCGCCCGTACCGCCCGGCGGGCGAGCACGCTCAGCTCCACCAGCCGTACGTCGGCCTCCTCGCCGCCGTTGTCGAGGCGGGCGACCTCCAGGACGTCCTCCATCAGGTCCCGCATCCGCGCGACCCGTTCCTTCACCATCGACTCGGCCTTGCCGTCCGGGAGGAGCCCGGCGGCGGCCACCAGCCCCGCGACGGGCGTACGCAGCTCGTGCGCGATGTTCGCCGTCACCTCACGCTCCGCGCGCAGCCGCTCCGACAGCGCGTCCGCCATCGTGTTCACGGCCCGCGTCAGCGTGGCGATCTCGTCCCGCCCCGACTGGGGGAGCCGGGCGTTCAGGTCACCGCCCGTGATCTGCTCGGCCCGCCGCGCCGACAGCCGCAGCCGCCGGCCCAGCCGGGTGGCGAGCAGCAGGCCGATCAGCGTGGCGACCGCCGTACCCACGGCGCCCGCCCGGAACATGCCCGCCTGGAGCTGGTCCGACAGCGGATCCTCGAACTGCTTGAGCGCCAGGATGTCGTCGCCGACGGGGAGCGCCGCCCAGATCTGGCGGCGCTCCCCGTACGGCTGCACATAGGTGGCGCGGCGGCCGTCGAGGACGGTGCGGCGCAACTCGCCGGGCAGGTTCGGAGGGTTGACCTTGGCCCCGAAGCCGACCTGCTCGTGCTCCAGGTACAGCCGCTCCGCGTGAAGGAGCCGTTCCATGGCCTGGTCGCGGGCCCGGTCCTCCATCAGCCTCGGTACCTGCACACCCGTCACCAGCGCGGCGAGCGCGGCGGTCGCGGTGATCGTGGCACCTATCTTGAGCCGTAGCCCCATGTCTCATCTCCCTGCCGGGAGTCTACGAGGGGGCCGCTCAGCCGATGCGGGCGAGTTCCCTTTCCCTTGGCGCCTCGTCGGCGCCCGGGGCCGGCTCGGACTCCGGCGCACCGAACCACGCCACCGCGACGGCGCCCGCCACCGCCAGCACGAAGCCCACCACCGCCAGCCACGCGAACCCCGGCCGCGACGCGTCCCCCAGCCACAGCACGCCGATCATGCCCGGCAGTACCGTCTCGCCCACCACCAGCGCCGCCGTCGCCCCGTTCACCGAGCCGATCTGGAGCGCGACCGTGTGCAGGTACATCCCGCCCACGCCGGCGACGAGGATCGCGTACAGCGCCGGGTCCGCCAGCAGCGCGCCCAGGTCGAACGGGTCGATGCCGTTCAGCACGCGCACGCCGACGCCCAGGGCGCCGAAGCCGAGACCGGAGAGCAGACCGGCCAGGATCGCCGCCCGCGCGCCCAGCAGCCGCACCACGACCGTCCCGCCCACCATCAGCAGCAGCGACACGGCCAGCAGCCACCAGTGCGTGGCGATCGGCGTGTGACCGCTGCCCTCGGGCCCCGCCGCCGTGGCCAGCAGCACCAGCGCCGAGCACACGACACCGATGGAGGTCCACTCGGCGCGCGTCAGCCGGATGCCGAGCAGCCGCACGCTCAGTACGGCGGTGATCACCAGGTTCGCGCTGATCACCGTCTGCGACAGGAACAGCGGCAGCATGCGGGCGGCCAGCGCGCCCAGCCCGAAACCGACGAAGTCCAGGACCGTACCGACGATGAACTCCCAGGTCATCGCCGCCTTGGCGGTCGAGGAGAGGGACGGCCCACCGTGCTGGGTCGTCAGCCCGGCCGCCGCCTCCCGGCGGGCCGACTTGCGCGACCCCACGGCTTGCAGGACCGAGCCCGTGCCGTAGCAGATCGAGGCCGCGACGGCCGTCAACAGTCCTATGAGCACGTCCGGCTCCGTTTCGTCGGTCAGGGACTTACGTCTGCCAGACGAGAGAAAGGGCGTGGGCGTTGCTTTTTGCGCAGGCGTGGGCGTCGCTTTGTCAGGTGTGGGCGTTGCTCTGCCAGACCTGTGCCGACCTTTGGTCAGGCAGGTGCGGACGCGTCCCGGCCCGGGAGCACCAGCCCCAGCTCGTACGCCAGGATCACCGCCTGCGCCCGGTCCCTGAGGCCCATCTTCGCGAAGAGCCGGTTGATGTGGGTCTTCACGGTGTGGTCGGTGATGGTGAGCGTCTCCGCGATCTCGGCGTTCGACAGGCCCCGGGCGATCAGCACCAGCACCTCCACCTCCCGGGCGGTCAGCCCGTCGACCGGCCGCGGCGGCAGCACACCCGCCCGCTGGCGGGCGAACTCGGCGATCAGCCGCCGCGTCACGGCCGGCGCCAGCAGCGCGTCGCCGCGCGCCACCACCCGTACCGCGTGCAGCAGTTCCGGGAACGTCGCGTCCTTGAGCAGGAAGCCGCTCGCGCCCGCCGCCAGCGCGTCGTACACGTACTCGTCCAGGTCGAAGGTGGTCAGCATCAGCACCTTCGTCGCCCCGCCGGACGCGGCGAGGATCTCGCGGGCGGCCTGGATGCCGTTCTTGTGCGGCATCCGGATGTCGAGGAGGGCCAGGTCGGGCCGCTGCTCGGCCGCGACCCGGACGGCCTGCGCGCCGTCCTCGGCCTCGCCGACGACGTCGATGTCGTCCTGCGTCGCGAGCAGGCTGACGAAACCGGTGCGGACGACCGCCTGGTCGTCGGCCACGATCGCCCTGATCGTCGCGGGAGTCACCATGGGAGTACCGCCTCCACGAGAAAGCCGCCGTTCGGGCCCGGGCCGGTGCGTACGCTTCCCCCGAGAAGCGTGGCTCGTTCGCGCATGCCGGTGAGGCCGTGTCCCGTGCCGTCGGTCTCGTCCGGAGGACCGGGGCCGTCGTCCGCCACGCGTATGGTCAGTCGGTCCGAGGCGTACAGGATGTCCACCACCGTATGGGCTCCGGGGGCGTGCCTGCGCGCGTTGGTCAGCGCCTCCTGGACGATGCGGTACGCGGACAGCTCCCACCCGGCCGGCAGCGCCACCCGCTCGCCGTTCACCCGGAGGTCCGCGCTGCCGCCCACGGCACGGTGCTGCTCCACCAGTTCCTCCAGCCCCGCGAGCGTCGGCTGCGGTGCCGTCGCCGCCCGGTCGCCGGGTCGGGTGCGCAACACGCCCAGCAGGCGGCGCAGTTCGGTCATCGACGAGCGGGCCGTGCCGGCGATCTGCTGGAGCGCGTCGCGTGCCTCGGGGGACAGGTCCGGTGTCGTGTACGTCGCGCTCTCCGCCTGTACGGCGATCATCGACACCGAGTGCGCGACGACGTCGTGCAGCTCCCGCGCGATCGCGGCGCGCTCCGCCTCGGCCGCCTGCCGCCGCTCCATCGCGAGCAACCGCTCCTGCGCGGCGGCCCGTTCGTCGCGGGCCTCCTCACGCGCGCGTACCGCGTCGCCCGCGCACACCGCGCCCAGGACCACCACCGTCAGCAGGAACGTCTCCGCGTACAGGCCCGGGTCCAGCCGGTGGCCCTCGACGAGGGACGGCCGCACCGCCGGGGCCATGGCCGCCCACTTCGGGATGTGCACCAGATTCACGCCCAGCGACGCGAGGGCCCCCGCGCCGACCAGAACCGCCGGGTGCTGCACCCGGTGGCGGCCCAGGGTGTAGAGGCCCATCACGCCGCTGATCACCGTCACCAGGTACAGGCTCGTATCGGCGCCGAAGCCGATGAACGCCGCCGCGACCGTCAGCAGTGCCGTCTCCGGCCGGGTACGGCGCCACATCAGGGAGGCGGACGAGATGAGGACCGAGCCCGCCACCCAGGGCGACCCCGGCACCAGCGCCAGCTCCACAACCGTGCCGCCGGTGAGGGCGGCCCCGGTCACCCAGGGGTACGCGGGATTTCTGACGAGCGCGTTCATGGCCCCGATTGTCGCGGGGCGCGGGCGGGACGCGCGTCGGAGCACGGGTTGATCCGTGGGCCGTCCCTCATGCCAGGGGTTGGGTCCGAAGACCGGATTCACGTGTGACGTACGGGCGTTGGGGCGTTCCTAGCCTCGACCGCATGATCGAGCGGAGTGGAACACGGGTCCTCTGGGCGGGGTGCGGGGGCGTCGCCGGGGCGCTCGCCGCGGTGTCGGACCTGGGCCCGCACCGGGTGTGGGGCGTCACGGCGGCGCTCGGCTACGGGGCGGCGGCGCTGCTCGCGGGGTACCGCCGCGTGGCGATGGGCGCCGCCCTGCTGGGGGCGGTGGCGGTGCCGCTGGTGCTGCTCGTGGTGACCGGCCGGGGGCAGTTGGAGGTGGCCGTCGTCGAACGGTCGGGCGCGCTGCTGATGGCGACCGGCGTCCCGTACGCGCCGGAGCCGGGCGGGCTCGCCGACTACAACCCGTACCTGCCGGGGATGGCGGTCCTCGGGGCGCTGCCGGGGGACGCGCGGTGGTGGATGGGCGGGGTGTTCGTCGCGTCACTGGCCGCGGTACGGGCTTCGCCCTGGGTGGTCGCGTGCCCGCTGGTCGCCCTCCCGCTGGCCGTGGGCGGCGTCGACCTGCCGGTCGCCGGCCTCATGTGCCTGGGCCTCGCCCTCGCGGGCCGGGACCGCGCGGGTCCCGCCGGTCTCGCCCTGGGCGCCGCGGCCACCCTCAAGTGGACGGCCTGGCCGGCGCTGCCGGTGGCGTTGGCGCTGCTGGGGCGGGTGGGACACCCGTTGTGGGCAATCGTTCCGCAGGGCGATGGGGGTCCCCCCTGCTCGAGCGAAGCCGAGAGCTTGGGGGAGGGTGGGCACAACGGGACGGGGCGGTGCCCTTACCCGGTGACCCCTGGGGCGGTGCCTGTCCGGTGGGTGGGGGGCGGGGCCCCTCCGGGCTCACCTCCTCGAGGCCGGCGGCCTTGGGTCACGCGCAAGGGAGCCCGGCCTTCGCCGCCAACCTCTGCGGGGGCGACCCTGCACGGCGCCGCCCCGGCCGTCTGCCGGGTGCGGGCCGTCCTGCGGTGCGCCGGGGCCGCGGTGGGGGTCGCGGTGGTCGCTGTCGTGCCGGTGGCACTTGCCGACGCCGGGGCTCTTTACACGCACGTCGTCGCCTTCCCGCTCGGGCTCGCCGGCACCGAGTCGCCCGCCGCCAGTCCCTTCCCGGGGCGGCTGCTGGCCGCGTACGTGCCCGGCGGCGCCGTCGTCGCGGGGGTGCTGCTGGTGGTGAGCGCCGTGCTCGTGGCCGGCTCGCTGGTGGTCAGGCCGCCCCGGACCGTGCGGGCGGCGGCCGGGCGGCTCGCGCTCGGGCTGACCCTCGCGATCGCGTTCATGCCCGCGACCCGGTTCGGCTATCTCGTCCACCCGTTCGTCCTGCTCGCGTGCCTCTCAGGGAGGGCCCATGCACCGTACGCTCGTCGTCACCAACGACTTCCCGCCCCGGCAGGGCGGCATCGAGACGTTCGTGAAGGCGGTGACGGACCGGTTCCCGCCCGACCGGGTGGTGGTGTACACGTCGGCGGAGGCGGGCGCCGCCGCGCACGACGCCGGGCTTCCGTACCCGGTCGTCCGTGACCGCGCCCGGATGCTGCTGCCCACGCCTCGCGTGACCGCCCGGGCCGTCGCGCTGGCCCGCGAGCACGGGTGCGACAGCGTCTGGTTCGGGGCGGCCGCGCCGCTCGGGCTGATGGCCGGCAGGCTGCGGCGGGAGGCCGGGGTGCGGCAGTTGGTCGCCACGACGCACGGCCACGAGGTGTGGTGGGCCCGCACGCCCGGCGCCCGGGCCCTGCTGCGGCGCATCGGCGCGCGGGTGGACGTCGTCACGTACCTGGGCGCGAGCACCCGGGCGCCCATCGCCGCCGCGATCGGACCGGCTCCGAGGCTCGCGCGGCTCGTGCCCGGCGTGGACGCCGGTGTGTTCCGGCCCGGCGCCGACGCGGGCCCCGTACGCCGCCGTTACGGCCTCGGTGACGCGCCCGTCATCCTGTGCGCCGCCCGCCTGGTCGCCCGCAAGGGCCAGGACGCCCTGATACGCGCCCTGCCGGGGGTCCACGCGCGCGTACCGGGCGTCAGGTTGCTGCTCGTCGGCTCGGGTCCGTACGAGAGCCGCCTGCGCCGCCTGGCCGCCGAGCACGGCGTGACGGCTGCCGTCGTCTTCGCGGGTGGCCACGCGCACGACGAGCTGCCGTCCTTCTACGCGGCCGCCGACGTGTTCGCGATGCCTTGCAGAAGCCGTAAACGCGGTCTGGAGGTCGAGGGCCTCGGCATCGTGTACCTGGAGGCCGCCGCGGCCGGGCTGCCGGTCATCGTGGGCGACTCGGGCGGCGCGCCCGACGCCGTACGGGACGGCGAGACCGGCCATGTCGTCGACGGGCGGGACGTGGCGGCGGTCACCGGCCGGCTGGTGGACCTGCTGACCGACCGCCAGGCCTCCCGGCTGATGGGGGAGAAGGGCCGTGACCTGGTCCTCCGCGCATGGACGTGGGACCGCACGTACGACACTCTCACCCGACTGCTGGGAGGCGGCGGACCGCGTCAGTGACGGAGCAGCGCGCAGACGAAGTCCTCCTGGACCTTGCGCATCTCGGCCAGCAGCTTCGGCGTCCCCTGGGACACCTGGGTGCTGAGGGAGAACGTCAGCGAGCGCTTGCCGTCGGGTGTGGCGGCGGCGAGCTGGGTGTAGCCCAGGACGGTGCCCGTGTGGCCGTAGACGACGCCGCAGCGCGTCGTGTACTTGAACAGCGCGAGACCGGCCTCGTTGCGGCCCGGGCCGGGGTTCACCGAGGAGCCCTTCACCCACTTCGTCTGCTGCTTGCGGGTCTCCTTGGACAGAGGCCTGCCGCCCGCGTAGGCGCGCATGAAGGCGTTCAGGTCGTTCGGGGTGGAGACGATCCCGCCGGAGGCCCAGACGGCCGACCCGCTGACGGAGTCGCTGACGTCGTCCAGCCCTCGGGGCTCGACGACGTAGCCGTGGATGTAGGGGCGGGGAAGCCGGTGCCCCCTCGGCAGGCTGGTGTGGTGGAGGCCGAGCGGCCGGAAGACGAGCCGGCGCAGCAGCTCCTCGTACGGGCGGCCCGTGGCCGCCTCCGCCATGAGTGCCACCACGATGTTGTCGGAGTTGCCGTAGCGGTAGCGCGAGCCCGGCTTGAACAGGAGGGGCTCGTCGGCGACGAAGTCCAGCAGCCCGCGCGGGTCGAACTCGCGGCGGGGGTCGGCCGTGAACAGCTCCAGGAAGTCGCGGTCCTCGGTGTAGTCCGGCAACCCGCTGGTGTGCTGGAGCAGGTGCCGGAGCGTCACCTTGTGCCAGGCCGCGGGCAGCCAGGGAAGGCGCTTGCCGATCGTGTCGCCGAGCCTCAGCTCGTCGCGGTCCACGAGCTGGAGCGCCACGGCCCCGCTGTACGCCTTGGACACACTGGCGATCCGCATGTGGTCGCCGGGCCGGGGCGGCCGTTTGGACTTCACGTCGGCCACACCGGCGCGGTAGATCTGGACGTCCCGGCCCCGTTGCAGCACGGCGATCGCACCTGGCGGGCCGTCCGGGCGCGCCACCAGCTCCCGCAGCGCCTTGCGCAGAGCGCGGTCGTGGCCGTCGGGACGCGGGGCCTCGGCCTGCGCCGGTCCGGCGACCAGGCCGGCGGCACAGGCTCCGGCCGCGACCAGGGCGGCGGTCAGTCTCAGACGGGTGCGGAAGGGGCGTCCGCGGCGGGTGGGCGCTGCACGCATACCGGCGTACCTCCTGGGAGTCATCCGTGCCCGGCGCCTGCCGGGCCGCTCACGGCCCAGCATCCGGCGCCCCCGCCAACGGCGCCCGCCCAGTGGGCCATCCGGCCTTATGGAGGGAGGTGGTTCGTGGTGTGTCGTGCTACCGGGGTCCGCCGAGCCGCCGCAGCGCCTCCGGGGCCTCGTCCACGCTGTCGACGAGGGCGATGCGCGGCTCCATGGAGCGGCCGGCGGCGAGGGCCCGTAGCAGGGGCCAGGCGGGCAGGTGCTCGGTCCAGTGGGTGCGGTTGACCAGGACCATGGGGGTCGGTTCGCCGCGCGACTCGTAGTAGTTGGGGGTGGCGTTGTCGAAGATCTCCTGGACGGTGCCGGCGGCGCCGGGGAGGAAGACGACCCCCGCGTTGCAGCGGGCCAGCAGGCCGTCCTCGCGGGTGGCGTTCGCGAAGTACTTGGCCGTGTGGGACGCGAAGGCGTTCGGCGGCTCGTGGCCGTAGAACCAGGTGGGGATGCCCACCGAGTCGCCGCCCTCCGGCCAGCGGGACCGCACCTCGAACGCCGCCCGCGCCCAGTCGCCCACGGACGGCGCGAACGACGGCTCCTTGCCGAGCAGCAGCAGCGCCTCCTCCAGCATGGCGTCGTCGTACGGCGCGGCGTACGCGCCCAGGTTGGCCGCCTCCATGGCGCCGGGCCCGCCGCCCGTCGCGACGGTCAGCCCGGCGCGGGCGAGGCTGCGGCCGAGGCGGGCGGCGCCCGCGTACGCGTCCGTGCCGCGCGCCATGGCGTGCCCGCCCATCACGCCCACCACACGCGCCCCGTCGAGGTGTTCGTCGAGCGCGTCGGAGACCGCGTCGTCGTGCACGGCCCGCAGCATGGACGCGAAGATGTCGCCGTCCGTCTTCGTCCGCTGGAACCAGGCGTAGGTCAGCGCGTCCGGGGTGTGCTCGTAACCCCGCTCGGCGAGGCCCGCGAACAGCTCGCCGGGGGAGTACAGCAGCCCCCGGTACGGGTCGAACGGCAGGTCCGGCACGGGCGGGAAGACGAGCGCCCCCTCCGCCCGCACCTTCGCGGCGGCGTCCGGCTCCATGCGGCAGCCGAGGAAGACGGCACCCGTCACCGGCAGGGCGAGCAACGCGCTCGTACGCTCCGTCAGGTCCACCGACTGGAGGCGGTGGCCGACGAGACTGCCGCGCGCGGCCACCTCGTCGAACTCCTGGAGCGTTTCGATCTCGCGGTCGTGGCCGTGCCGAGGGGAGTGCGCCATGCCGACACGATAGTCCTACGAACGGTCCTCCCCTGTACCGCCCTTCAACGCGAGACCCCGGCAGGGGATACCGGCGACGGCGATCAGCGCCGCAGCGGCAGCACCGCCAGCTCCGCCACCGCCCACGTCAGCGGCGCGAACACGGCCAGCAGCGTCAGGGCGCGCAGCGCCACCGCCAGCCGGAGCATCGAGCCCGAGGCGCCCAGCCGCAGCAGCGCGTCCTTCGTGGTGACGCGGGTCTGCCGCGACTCCAGCGCCGCGGTCAGCAGCGTCGCCGTGGTGCACGCCATGACCAGTGCGGCGCCCAGCCCGGTCAGCGGGCCGAAGGGGCGCGCGCCGCCCGCCCCGTACAGGCTCGTGGCGCCGATCGTGGTCGCGGCCACCGCGCCCGCCACGCCCAGCGGGCGGCCGATGCGCCGGGCCTCCTCCATCAGGGCGCGCCCCGCCAGCAGCCGGGTCACGCCCGGGCGGAACGTCTGGAGCAGTTGCCCGGACAGGTATGTGAGCCCCGGCCCGGCGACGGCGAGGCCCAGCGCGGTGAGCGCCCAGCCCGCCAGCACGCCCGCCGGGCCGCCGCCGAAGCCGCCCGCCGGCGGCAGCGCGTCCAGGGCCGTGGCGCGCGCGGCGTACGTCTCGATCGCCAGGCCCAGCGCGATCAGCGCCACGCCCCATGGCAGCCCGGCCGGTGCCGCCGGCGGGGCGGGGTCGGCGGCGTCGGGGTCGTCGTCCAGGACGGCCTTGCGGCTCGGGCGCAGCGTCAGGGCGGCGGCCCCGGAGGCGGTGACCGGCACGATCGCCAGCAGCGTCAGCGCGGCGGCGAGCGGCAGTGGCCGGCCGGCGCCCAGCAGCTCGGCGGACGCCCCGTCGAACGGCAGGCCCGTGAGGTCGCCGCGCAGGTGCAGGAAGACCAGCAGGGCGACCATCGAGCCGAGCGAGCAGGACACGGCGGTCGACGCGGCGGCGATCGCGGCGAGCCGCGCCGGGCCCAGCCCGATGGCCGACAGGCTGGGGCGCGGCCGGGTGGCCGGGTCGGTACGGGCGACGGCGACCGCGAAGTGCACGGTCGCGGCAAGCGGCAGGGCGCACCAGGCCAGCCGCATCAGGGCCGCCTGTGACTCGCCGGGGTGCCCGACCGCGTACCCCAGGGTGCACAGCAGCAGGAACCCCACCCCGGCCGAGGCGGCCGCGACGAGCAGCCGCCGCAGGAGCACCAGGGGGTGGGTGCCGCGGGCTAGACGGAGAGCGAGCACGCGTCGCGGCCCTCCGCTCCGTTGAGGTGTACGGAGTTGACGCGCCGCCCGTCGAGCAGGTGCACCGTGCGGTCGGCGAGCGCCGCCACCTCCGGGTCGTGGGTGGCGAGCAGGACGGTGATGCGGTGCGACCGGGCGGCGGCGGTGAGGGTACGCAGCACCTGGGCGCCGTCGGCGCGGTGCAGGGGCGCGGTCGGTTCGTCGGCGAACAGCAGCGACGGCATGGTCACCAGGGCGCGGGCGATGGCGACGCGCTGGCGCTGGGCCTGGGGGAGGGCGTGCGGCCGCTGGCGCGCGCAGTCGCCGGCGTCGAGCCGCTCCAGCCAGTCCAGGGCGGCGGCCTTGGCGGCGCGGCGGGAGGTGCCGCGCAGCATCAGCGGCAGGGCGGCGTTCTCCCAGGCGGTCAGTTCGGGGACGAGGCCCGGCTCGGGGCCGATCCAGCCGAACCGGTCGCGGCGGAGCCGTTCGCGCTGAAGCCGGGTCATGGTGTGGACGGGGGCGCTGTTGTACCAGACCTCGCCGTCGCCGGGGACGAGCCGGCCGGACAGGCAGCGCAGGAGCGTCGTCTTGCCGCATCCGCGCGGCCCGCTGACCGCGAGGATCTCGCCCTCGCGCACGCCGAGGGAGACACCTTGAAGCGCGGGGGAGCCGTTGTGGGAGTGGTGCAGGGCGCGTGCCCAGAGCACGTCGTTGTCCGGCGGGGCCACCATGGCGAACACCTCGGTATCGGTTCTGATGTGTCGTCCCCCGTACGTTGTTCCCCCGTATGGGGGAACGATGGCAGGGCGGATCGGTCACAGGAACCGTAGGTATTGGCGAGCCGGGTGTCCGGACAGCACACGGCCCGGGTCACGCCATCTCACTCGGATGGGGCATGACCCGGGCCGCGTTCAGCCTACGATCGGACGATCACGTCGAGGGTTACAGCTTCGTCCAGGCCTCGGTGAGGGTGGCCCGGAGGATCTGCTCGATCTCGTCGAACGTGGACTGGTCGGACACCAGCGGCGGCGCGAGCTGGACGACCGGGTCGCCGCGGTCGTCGGCACGGCAGTACAGGCCGTTGTCGAACAGCGCCTTGGAGAGGAACCCGTACAGGACGCGCTCGGTCTCCTCCTCGTTGAACGACTCCTTGGTCGCCTTGTCCTTGACGAGCTCGATGCCGTAGAAGTAGCCGTTGCCGCGGACGTCGCCGACGATCGGCAGGTCGTGCAGCTTCTCCAGCGTGGCGCGGAAGGCGCCCTCGTTGTCCAGGACGTGCTGGTTGAGGTTCTCGCGCTCGAAGATGTCGAGGTTGGCGAGGCCGACGGCCGCGGAGACCGGGTGACCACCGAAGGTGTAGCCGTGCAGGAAGGTGTTGTCACCCTTGTAGAACGGCTCCGCCAGGCGGTCGGAGATGATGCACGCGCCGATCGGGGAGTAGCCCGAGGTCATGCCCTTGGCGCAGGTGATCATGTCCGGTACGTAGCCGAACTTGTCGCACGCGAACATCGTGCCGAGGCGGCCGAAGGCGCAGATGACCTCGTCGGAGACGAGCAGCACGTCGTACTGGTCGCAGATCTCGCGCACGCGCTGGAAGTACCCGGGCGGCGGCGGGAAGCAGCCACCGGCGTTCTGCACCGGCTCCAGGAAGACCGCCGCGACGGTCTCCGGGCCCTCGAAGAGGATCTGCTGCTCGATCTGGTCGGCGCACCAGCGGCCGAAGGCCTCCGGGTCGTCGCCGAAGAGCGGAGCGCGGTAGATGTTGGTGTTCGGCACCTTGTGCGCGCCCGGCACCAGCGGCTCGAAGGGGGCCTTCAGGCCCGGCAGGCCGGTGATGGACAGCGCGCCCTGCGGGGTGCCGTGGTAGGCGACCGCGCGGGAGATGACCTTGTGCTTGGTGGGCTTGCCGACCAGCTTGAAGTACTGCTTGGCCAGCTTCCAGGCGGTCTCGACCGCCTCGCCGCCACCGGTGGTGAAGAAGACCTTGTTGAGGTCACCGGGGGCGTGGTGCGCGATGCGCTCGGCCAGCTCGACGGCCTTCGGGTGGGCGTAGGACCACACCGGGAAGAAGGCGAGCTCCTGGGCCTGCTTGTAGGCGGTCTCGGCGAGCTCGGTCCGGCCGTGGCCGGCCTGGACCACGAACAGGCCGGCGAGGCCGTCGAGGTAGCGCTTGCCCTTGTCGTCGAAGATGTAGGTGCCCTCGCCGCGGACGATGGTCGGGACGGGGCTGTTCTCGTACGACGACATGCGGGTGAAGTGCATCCACAGGTGGTCGTAGGCGGTCTTGGAGAGGTCCTTGCTCACGGCTATCGGGTTCCCCACATATAGGTCTGCTTCTTGAGCTTGAGGTAGACGAAGCTCTCGGTGGAGCGCACGCCGGGGAGAGTGCGGATGCGCTTGTTGATCACATCCAGAAGGTGGTCGTCGTCCTCGCAGACGATCTCCACCATGAGGTCGAAGGAGCCCGCGGTCATCACCACGTACTCGCATTCGGCCATGGCCGTCACGGCGTCCGCCACCTGCTCCACGTCGCCCTCGACATTGATCCCGACCATCGCCTGCCGGCGGAAGCCGACGGTGAGCGGGTCGGTGACGGCGACGATCTGCATGACGCCCTGATCGAGGAGCTTCTGGACGCGCTGCCGCACGGCCGCTTCCGACAGGCCGACGGCCTTGCCGATGGCGGCGTACGGACGGCGTCCGTCCTCCTGGAGCTGTTCGATGATCGCCAGGGATACGGCGTCGATCGTCGGTGACGATCCGTTCCCGGCCCTGGGGTCTGCGCTTCGACTGGCCACGTCTTCACTGTGCACCGAGTCTCGTCACTCGCGCAACCCCAGATCGAGGAAATTCGTTGTTCGGGAGATCCAATCCGACTGAATCCGAAGTTCTGGAGCGTCGGGCCTGTCGAAAGCGTGGGTTCAGCGATTAGGGTGGGGCTGTCCAGCACTTGGACACCGAGAACCACGAGACCGACAGGAGGGGTGGCAAGTGACCACCGAGCTGCGTCGTCTGCGCAACTACATCAACGGGGAGTTCCGGGACGCCGCCGACGGACGGACCATCGACGTGGTCAACCCGGCCACCGGCGAGGTGTACGCCACTTCTCCGCTCTCCGGGCAGGCGGACGTGGACGCCGCCATGGAGGCCGCCGCGGCCGCCTTCCCGGCCTGGCGCGACACCACGCCGGCCGAGCGCCAGAAGGTGCTGCTGAAGATCGCCGACGCCTTCGAGGAGCGCGCCGAGGACCTCATCGCGGCCGAGTGCGAGAACACCGGCAAGCCGATCGAGCTCACCCGCAGCGAAGAGATCCCGCCGATGGTGGACCAGATCCGCTTCTTCGCGGGCGCCGCGCGGATGCTGGAGGGCAAGTCCGCCGGTGAGTACATGGAGGGCATGACCTCGATCATCCGGCGCGAGCCGGTCGGCGTCTGCGCCCAGGTCGCGCCCTGGAACTACCCGATGATGATGGCCGTGTGGAAGTTCGCCCCGGCGCTCGCCGCGGGCAACACCGTCGTCCTCAAGCCGTCGGACACCACCCCGGCCTCCACCGTGCTGATGGCCGAGATCATCGGCTCGATCGTCCCCAAGGGCGTCTTCAACGTCATCTGCGGCGACCGTGACACCGGCCGCGCCATGGTCGAGCACCCCACCCCGGCGATGGCCTCCATCACCGGCTCCGTACGCGCCGGCATGCAGGTCGCCGAGTCCGCCGCCAAGGACGTCAAGCGCGTCCACCTGGAGCTGGGCGGCAAGGCGCCGGTCGTCGTCTTCGAGGACACCGACATCGCCAAGGCCGTCGAGGACATCTCCGTCGCGGGCTTCTTCAACGCCGGCCAGGACTGCACCGCCGCCACCCGCGTGCTCGTCCACGAGTCCATCCATGACGAGTTCGTCTCCGCGCTGGCCAAGGCCGCGTCCGAGACCAAGACCGGTCAGCCGGACGACGCGGACGTGCTGTACGGCCCGCTCAACAACGCCAACCAGCTCAAGCAGGTCACCGGCTTCATCGACCGCCTCCCCGCCCACGCCAAGGTCGAGGCGGGCGGCCACCGGGTCGGCGACAAGGGCTACTTCTACGCCCCGACCGTCGTCTCCGGCCTCAAGCAGGACGACGAGATCGTGCAGAACGAGGTCTTCGGCCCCGTCATCACCGTCCAGTCCTTCCGTGACGAGGAGCAGGCCGTCGAGTACGCCAACGGCGTCGAGTACGCGCTCGCCTCCTCCGTCTGGACCAAGGACCACGCGCGCGCGATGCGCATGTCCAAGGCGCTGGACTTCGGCTGCGTGTGGATCAACACCCACATCCCGCTGGTCGCGGAGATGCCGCACGGCGGCTTCAAGAAGTCCGGCTACGGCAAGGACCTCTCGGCGTACGGCTTCGAGGACTACACGCGCGTCAAGCACGTGATGACCTCGCTCGGCTGACAACCGTCACGCCAATGGGGCGGGCGGGCCAGGGGATCGTTCCCCGGGCCCGCCCGCGCCCTTTTCCGGTCCAGGTGATCAGGGGTCGCGGCGGTTGAGCTCCTCCTGGACGGTGCCCTTCGGCCGGTCCGCCCGGCTCGCGTAGAGCTTCCCCTCTCCCGCCGGGGTGAGCACCATCGAACCCCGCACCGGGCAGGCGCTCTTGGCCGAGGTGAGCGGCCCGAGGACGAGCCGGTCGCTGTGCGCACCCGAGAGCACGGCCTTCCACCTGCACTCCTTGAAGGAGCCCGCGCCGGTCGCCGTCGCGACCTCGTCACCGACCGCACCCTGCTTGATCGTCACCCTGAGGCTGTTGACCGCGGGCTTGACCGGAAGGTCCCAGGTCCCGATGAACTTCGGGTGGACGGCGAGATCGCTCGTCTCCGCCGGCTTGAGCGTCGTGGACGCGCCCATCGTCTCCCACAGCAGCGTGCCGTCCGGCTGCGCCTTGAGGACCTGGTTCTGCGACGCCTTCGCGCAGCTCTTGGCCCCGGCGGGCACGGTCTTGGCCCGGCTGCCGCCGCCCAGGACGACCTTCTCGTCGCTGGCGGAGACCAGCGGGGCGCGGTCCTGGCAGAGCGCGTGCGGCAGGGTGTACGTGACGGTGGCCACCATCCGGCCCTTCTCGCCCTGCACGATGTCGAAGCGCCCCTGGAACTCGCCCTCGGTACCCGCCCGCATCACGCCCTCCCACGCGCCGACGTAGGCGTCCGGCACGGCACCGATGGGCTCGCGGATCTCGGGCGTCTTGTCGTCGTCGCCGACGATCATGCCGATGACGACGAGCAGGACGATGCCCACCACCGGCACCCCGATCACGATGCTCAGCACGATCACCGCCAGCCGCGCACCGCTCCCGGACCCGTTGCCCGGAGGGCTCGGGGCCAGGTGCTGCGAGGGCAGGTGCTGAGGGGCCACGTGCTGCGGGGGCACGTGGTGCATGTAGGGGTGGGGATGCGGCGCGGGAGGCGGCGTCTGGAACGCCGTGGGCGCGTACGGCAGGCCCAGGTGCGGCGGCTGTGCCGACTGCGGCGGCGGGCCCGACTGTGCCACAGGGCCGTGGGCCGACGCGGGCAGCTCCGCGTCCAGCAGCCGCGCCGCCCGCTGGCCCAGCTCCGCGAGCAGCGCGCCCGGCAGCCAGGCCCCGGCGGGCTCGGCGTCCCGCGTGGCCTCGATCAGCTCCGCCACCGAGGGGCGGCCGGCCGGGTCCTTGATCAGACAGGCCCTGACCAGGCCGGTCAGCCGCTGCGGCACGCCCACCAGGTCGGGTTCCTCCTGCACGATCCGGTACATCAGGCTGTGGACGCCGCTGTCGGCGCTGCCGAACGGCATCCGTCCCGTCGCCGCGTACGCGAGGACCGCGCCCAGGCAGAACACGTCCGACGCGGGCGTGATGCTCTCGCCGCGCACCTGCTCCGGCGACATGAAGCCGGGCGAGCCGACGACCGCGCCGGTACGGGTCCTGACGTCACCGGCGGCACTGTGCGCGTCCAGCGCGCGGGCGATGCCGAAGTCGATCACACGGGGGCCGTCCACGGTCACCAGGACGTTGGAGGGCTTCAGGTCGCGGTGCACCAGGCCCACGGAGTGGATGGACTCCAGCGCCTGGGAGAGCCCGCTCGCCAGGGCGCGTACGGACGTGTCGGGCAGCGGCCCGTGGTCCTTGCCGACGACCTCCGACAGGGACGGACCCGGAATGTAACCGGTCGCCACCCAGGGCACCGCGGCCCCCGTGTCGGCGTCCAGCACCGGCGCCGTCCACCGCCCGCCGACGCGCCGCGCCGCGGCCACCTCCTGTGCGAACCGCTGCCGGAACTCGCCGTCCTGGGCCAACTGACGGAGGATCAACTTCACGGCGACGGTCCGGCCGCCCTCGCTGCGCGCGAGATAGACACGGCCCATGCCGCCCTCGCCCAGGCGTCCGAGGAGGCGGTACGGGCCTATCCAGGTGGGGTCTTCAGCGCTGATCGGTTGCACCGTCGGATCTTCGCACAGTGACGCTCGGTCACCGGCCCGCCCGCCGCTTTCCGCCCGGTCCATGAGCGTGCGACGCCCGGGGACGGGTACCCGGACGGCCCGCGACCAGGGAGGAAGCATGAGCCAGGAGAAGGACCGCGGCACCCGCGAGCCCCACGACGAGCGCGGGCCCGGAGCCCACTCGGGCGCGGAGCAGCAGGCCACCCGCCGTACCGTCCCCGGGACGGCGAGCGCGGCGGAGGGCTACCGCCCCGGTGAGGGCACCGAGGGCGGCGAACCGCTCAAGGGAGTCGAGGCGCGGCAGAAGGACACGGACACGCAGGACACCGGCGAGCAGAAGCGCGGCGAGCAGAAGCGCGGCGGGTAGAAGCCTGGCGAGCAGAAGCGCGGCGAGTGGAAACCCGGCGAGCAGGGCGGTCCCCGGCGCAGGGCGCAGACGCCACCATCCTGCCGCACACCGGTAGGCACGGACGCCTCCGGGCCCCGGTAAAGCGCGCGTAAACCCCGGCGTACGCTGCGGACATGAGCGAGACCCGCGCCCTACTGCGGCGTATACGTGTGTGGTTGGTGGTTTTCATCGTCTGTCTGGTGCTGAGCGGAGCCACGGCCTTCCCGCTCGTCACCGAACTGCACCTCGCCGAGGACGCCCTCAACGGTTGGGCGTCGCCCGTCGCCGACGCGTTCCCCGGCCTCCAGGAGTGGATCGAGCGCGTACGCACCGGCCTCGACACCGCCGACGAGCAGTACCCGTTCCTGCTGTACGGGACCGACTGGCTCGCCTTCGCGCACCTCGTCATCGCCGTCGCCTTCTACGGGCCCTACCGCGACCCCGTCCGCAACATCTGGGTCATCGACTTCGGCATGATCGCCTGCGCCGGGATCATCCCGCTCGCGTTGATCTGCGGCCCGATCCGGGACATCCCCTTCTGGTGGTCGGTGATCGACATGTCCTTCGGGGTCTTCGGAGTGATCCCGCTGCTGGTCGTACGCCGCATGATCAAGCGCCTGGAGGCGCTCACCGAGCCCGTCAGCGCTCGAACGCTGCTCGTATGATCCGCTCGGCCACCGGGTTCATGCCCCTGCCCTTCGCGTCCGTCGAGTTCACGGAGTACACCAGGGTGCGGGAGAGGTCCTCGGTGGCCGCGATCAGCGCGTTGTAGCCCCACCGGCCGCCCGTCTTCAGCCACAGCACGCGGCCGTCCTCCGCCACGTAGCGCTGCAACCCCGCGCTCATGGTCGCCCCGGGCACACCCGCCGGAACGGTGAACATCTCCTTCAGCAGCGGGCCGCGCACCACCCGCCCCCGGAACAGCGCCAGCAGGAACCGCTCCAGATCGGCGGTCGTCGAGACGATGTCGCCGGCCGCCCAGCCGCCCGTGACGCCCCACACCGTCACGTCCCGCAGCTCCTTCGTGCCGTCCGGCATCGGGAAGACCTGGTAGCCGTGGCCGATCACGGCTTGCGGGCGACCGCGCCGAATTGCGCCACCTCCGTCGCCGCCGCGAAACGCCAGCTCGCGCACGACACGATGCCCGGCGCCAGGACCTCGAGACCGTCCAGGAACGACGCGAACTCGGCGCGGCTGCGGGCGGTGATCGGCGGGGTGGCGTTCCTGTTCCAGAACTCCATCGCCTCCGCGTTGCCCTCGCCGCCCAGCTCCAGCGTCGGGTGGGTCAGCACCAGGTGACTGCCGGACGGCACCGCAGCCATCAGTGTCCGGACGATCGAACGGGCCTCGTCCGTGTCCAGGACGAAGTTCAGGATGCCGAGCATCATCACCGCGACCGGCCGGTCCAGGTCCAGGACCGGCCGGACCGCCTCCAGGATCCGTTCCGGCCGGTGCGCGTCCGCGTCGATGTACTCGGTCACGCCCTCGGGGGAGCCGGTGAGCAGCGCGCGGGCGTGGGTGAGGACGATCGGGTCGTTGTCGACGTACACCACCCGCGCGTCGGGCGCGACGCGCTGGGCGACCTCGTGGGTGTTGTCGGCGGTCGGCAGGCCCGTGCCGATGTCCAGGAACTGCCGGACGCCCGCCTCACCGGCCAGGTAGGTCACGGCCCGGCCGAGGAACGCCCGGTCGGCGCGGGCGACTTCGCCGATGCTCGGGTACATGGCGACGATCTCGTCGCCGACCGCACGGTCGACGGGGTAGTTGTCCTTGCCGCCGAGCCAGTAGTTCCAGACGCGGGCGTTGTGCGCGATGTCGGTGCGGATCCTGCCTGTGCTGTCCGGGGTCACGTGCGGCTTCCCTTCAGTACGGCGCTCAGCGTGTCCACGCGGTTGGTGGTGATCGAGTCCACCCCGTCGGCGATCAGCCTGCGCATGGTGCGGCGCGTGTCGGCCGTCCAGGCGGAGACGAGCAGCCCGTCCCGGTGGACCCGGTCGGCGAGCGCCCGACTGACCAGCCCGAAGCGGTAGTTGAGCCAGCGCGGCGCCACCGCCTCCAGCAGCACCGGGCGCGGCGGGGCGAGAGTCGTCCACGTCAGGGCGATCTCGGCGCCCGGGTCGGCCGCCCGGACCAGCAGCATGGCGGCGGCACTGGAGCAGTAGTACGCGCGGTCGGCCGCGCCGCACTCGTGGACGGTGCCCACGATGGTGCGCACCGACCGCTCCGTGGCGCCCGGCAGGTCGACCATCACCCGGTGGCCGTCGAGCGCGTCCAGCGCCTCGGCCAGGGTGGGCACGCCCTCCGCGCCGGTCAGCTCGCGCAGCTCGTCCAGCGTGACGTGGGCGAGCGGCCGGTCCACGCCCCACAGGCGCCCCAGCGACTCGTCGTGGAGGAGCACCGGGACGCCGTCGCGGGTGAGCCGTACGTCGATCTCCACCGCGTCCGCCCCGCGCGCGACCGCCGAGCGGAGCGACGCGAGCGTGTTCTCACGGACGCGGTACGGATCGCCCCGGTGGGCGACGACGGTGACGGTACGCATCACGGCTACCGCGCGAGCCACTCGTTGGTGTAGCTGTCGATCTCGGCGGCGATCCTCGCCTTGCCGGCCGGGTCGAGGAACGACGCCTCCACGGCGTTCCTGGCGAGCGCGGCGACGCCCCGCTCGTCCAGGCCCAGGAGGCGGGCGGCGACGCCGTACTCCGTGTTGAGGTCGGTGCCGAACATCGGCGGGTCGTCGGAGTTGATGGTGACCAGCACCCCGGCGTCCACCATCTCCTTGATGGGGTGCTCGTCGATGTTCGCGACGGCTCGCGTGGCGATGTTGGAGGTCGGGCACACCTCCAGCGCGATGCGGTGCTCGGCGAGGTGCGCCAGCAGCTCGGGGTCCTGGACGGAGCTGGTGCCGTGGCCGATGCGCTCGGCGCGCAGCTCGGTCAGGGCGTCCCAGACGGTCTGCGGGCCGGTCGTCTCGCCGGCGTGCGGCACGGAGTGGAGCCCGGCGGCGATGGCCCGGTCGAAGTACGGCTTGAACTGCGGGCGCGGTACGCCGATCTCGGGGCCGCCGAGCCCGAACGACACCAGGCCCTCGGGCCGCAGGTCCACCGCGAGCCGGGCCGTCTCCTCGGCCGCCTCCAGACCGGCCTCGCCGGGGATGTCGAAGCACCAGCGCAGGATGACGCCGAGCTCGGTCTCGGCGGCGGTGCGGGCGTCCTCGATGGCGGCCATGAACGCCTTCTCGTCGATGCCGCGCCGGGTGGAGCTGAACGGCGTGACGGTCAGCTCCGCGTACCGGATGTTCTGCCGGGCCATGTCGCGGGCGACCTCGTACGTCAGCAGCCGGACGTCCTCCGGGGTGCGGATGAGGTCGACGACCGACAGGTACACCTCGATGAAGTGGGCGAAGTCGGTGAAGACGAAGTAGTCGACGAGCGCCTCGGGGTCGGTGGGGACCTTCGAGTCGGGGTGGCGGGCGGCCAGCTCGGCGACGATCCGGGGCGAGGCCGAGCCGACGTGGTGGACGTGCAGCTCCGCCTTGGGCAGCCCCGCGATGAAGGGGTGCAGATCGGTCATCGGGGTCCTCCGTGTGCGGTTCGTGGTTCGCCGGGCTGGTCAGGGATCATCGTAGGGCGGCCGTTAGCATGACCGGACACGATGGGGGAGGCCCATGTCAGAGCAGAGTGATCCGACCGATCCGTGGGCTCCGCCCGAGAGCAGGACGCCCCGGGACCGGGCCGAACCGTCGCCGTTCCAGCCGCCGTCGTCCCCGCCGGGCGTCCACGAACAGCCGACGATGACGTCCATACCCGGCGAACTCCCGCCGCCCCCGATAGCCCCGGGCGGCCCCGCCCAGCCCCCGCCCGGCCCGTACGGCTACCCGGCCCCCACGCCGGCCACCGGTGCGTACGGCTACCCCGGCTACCCGGGCTACGGCGGTCACGCCGGCTACAGCCCCTACGGCCAGCCCGGCTGGCAGCCGGCCCCGGCCAACGGCATGGGCATCACGGCTCTCGTCCTCGGCATCATCGCGGTGGTCGTCTTCTGCCTGTGGGGCCTGGGCGTCATCCTGGGCGTCCTGGCCCTGATCTTCGGCATCATCGGCCGCAAGAAGGCCCAGCGGGGCGAGGCCAACAACCACGGCATGGCGCTGGCCGGCATCATCCTCGGCGCGGTGGGGATCGTGATCAGCGGCGCGTTCCTGGCCTTCATGATCTGGTCGATCGTGACTCGGCAGGGTGACGTCTACGAGGAAGACAGCAGCGAGGACCCCTTCGCCACGTCGCTGGTGATCACGACGTCACGCTGACGTCCGCCCCGAGGGGTCCCCTTCTGAGCCCCACCCGTTGTGGGCAATCGTCCCGCAGGGCGGGACGGGTGGGCACAACGGGACGGGGCGGTGCCTTTGCCCGGTGCCCCCTGGGGCGGTGCCTGGTCCCGGTGACCCCGGGTGCGGGCCGGTGGGTCGGGCGGTCAGCCCGGCCGGATGCCGGGTGCGGGGCAGGGGCCGGTCAGCCCGTCGCTCGTAGCTTCGCGCGGGCCTCCATCAGCGCGAAGCCCAGCAGGTTCAGGCCGCGCCAGCGGGCCGGGTCGTGGGCGCGCTCGTCGTCGGCGGCGAGGCCGATGCCCCAGACGCGGTCCACGGGGCTCGCCTCCACCAGGACGCGGTCGCCCGTCGACAGCAGGAACGCCCGCAGCCCCGGGTCCGCGGCGAACTTGTGCTCGCTGCCCGCGACCACGATGCCGAACCGCTCCCGCTTCCATATCGCCTCGTCGAAGCCGCGCACCAGCCGGCCCGCCTTCTTCGCGAGCGCCGGGTTCGGCGCCTCGACGGCCTGGCGCTCGGCGTCCGCGTCGCCGAAGAGGCGGGCCTTCGACGCCATCATCCAGTGCTCGGCCGTCGCGTACTCCACGCCGTCGACCGTGAACGGCGACGGCCACCACTGGCTCAGACAGCTCGCCCCGAGCGTCCCGTCCCGCTTCGGCGTGTGCCCCCAGAAGTGCAGAAACTTGACGCGCTCACCCCTGCTGACCTGCTCGATCAGCTCGTGGATCTTCTCCATGCACGCCAGTCTGGCAGTCGCCACTGACACTCCGTACCGAGATTCCCGCGCCCGCCCGACACATGGTCGACCGAATCCGTCGCGTAACCAAAAGGCAACAACGGAATCCCTTGTTGGGTAGGGATACCTCTGTCAGGATCGGCACTCAATTCGAGCCGGGACAACGGAGAGCGTCATGGGCAACCGCTTCCAGGAACTCGACCGCTTCGCGGCCGGGGCGCAGTACATCGGCGGGCGGCTGCGGCCCGGCACCTCGGGGCGCGAACACACCGTCGTCGACCCGGCGACCGGCGGGGACGTGCTCACGTACGAACTCGCCGGCACCGCCGACGTGGACGCCGCCGTCGCCGCCGCCCGTGACGCGCTGCCCGGTTGGGCGGGCGCGACACCGGGCGAACGGTCCGACGCGATGCACCGGTTCGCCGCCCGACTGGCCGAGCGGGCCGAGGAGTTCGCCCAGGCGGAGTCCCTCCAGTGCGGCAAGCCCATCAAGCTGACGCGCGAGTTCGACGTGCCCGGCACGGTCGACAACACCGCCTTCTTCGCGGGCGCCGCCCGTCATCTGCAGGGCCAGTCGGCCGGTGAGTACAGCGGCGACCACACGTCGTACGTGCGGCGGGAGCCCATCGGTGTCGTCGGGTCGATCGCGCCCTGGAACTATCCGTTGCAGATGGCCGCGTGGAAGGTCCTCCCGGCCATCGCCGCCGGTAATACGGTCGTGCTGAAGCCGGCCGAACTGACCCCGCTCACCTCGCTGATGTTCGCCCAGGCGGCCACCGACGCCGGCATCCCCGACGGTGTCGTCAACATCGTCACCGGGGCCGGGCGGGAAGCGGGGGAGCATCTGGTGGGGCATCCGGATGTCGCGATGACGTCGTTCACCGGGTCCACCGCCGTCGGCAAGCGCGTCGCCGAGATCGCCACCGCCACCGTCAAGCGGCTCCACCTCGAACTCGGCGGCAAGGCACCCTTCGTCGTCTTCGACGACGCCGATCTGGAGGCCGCCGTCCACGGCGCCGTCGCCGGCGCGCTCATCAACACCGGCCAGGACTGCACCGCCGCCACGCGCGCGTACGTCCAACGGCCGCTGTACGACGCGTTCGTGGAGCAGGTCGCCGACCTGATGGCGAGCGTGCGCCTGGGTGACCCCTTCGAGGAGAGCACCGACCTCGGGCCGCTCATCAGCCACGCCCAGCGCGACCGCGTCGCCGCCTTCGTCGACCGCGCCCGGGCGTACGCCACCGTCGTCACCGGCGGCGTCGCGCCCAACAATGGCGGCGCCTACTACAGGCCCACCCTCATCACCGGCGCCGCCCAGGACAGCGAGATCGTCCAGGCGGAGATCTTCGGGCCGGTGCTGGTCGTGCTGCCTTTCGACGGTGATGACGAGGGCATCCGGCTGGCCAATGACACGCCCTACGGCCTGGCCGCGTCCGCCTGGACCCGCGACGTCTACCGCGCCGGCCGGGCGACCCGCGAGATCAAGGCGGGTTGCGTCTGGGTCAACGACCACATCCCGATCATCAGCGAGATGCCGCACGGGGGCTACAAGGCATCCGGCTTCGGAAAGGACATGTCAACGTACTCCTTCGAGGAGTACACGCAGGTCAAGCACGTGATGTACGACAACACGGCGGTCGCCAGGAAGGACTGGCACCGGACCATCTTCGGGGACCGATAGCCCACGACGGCCCACACCGAAAGGCACAGCGCATGGAGCAGTACGAGCCCGACCTCTCCGCGGCACAACTCGCCGCGATGCGGCGCAGCCTCACGAACGGCAGGGGAGCCCTCACCCGCCGTTCCATGCTGCGCGCCACGGGTGTCGGCGCGCTCACGATCGGCGGCGTCGCCGGTCTGGGCGCCTGTGGAATCCCGCCCGCCAAGCGGGAGGGTGATGGTCCCGCCTCCACCGACTTCTCGGCCAAGGAGAAGCAGCTCACCTTCTCCAACTGGACCCAGTACATCGACATCAGCGACGACGAGAAGCACCGTCCCACCCTGGAGGCGTTCACCAAGCGCACCGGGATCAAGGTCAAGTACACCGAGGACATCAACGACAACGTCGAGTTCTTCGGCAAGATCAAGCCGCAGCTCGCCGCCGGCCAGGACACCGGCCGCGACCTGATCTGCGTCACCGACTGGCTCGCCGCCCGCATCATCCGGCTGGGGTGGGCGCAGAAGCTCGATTCGGCCAACCTCCCGAACGCGTACGCGAACCTGTCGTCGCAGTTCCGCCGCCCCGACTGGGATCCGGGCCGCGCCTACTCGTACCCCTGGACCGGCATCTCCACGGTCATCGCGTACAACAAGAAGGCCACCGGCGGCCGCAAGGTCGACTCCGTCACCCAGCTCCTCGACGACCCCAAGCTCAAGGGGCGGGTGGCGTTCCTGTCCGAGATGCGCGACTCGGTCGGCATGACGCTCATCGACATGGGCAAGGACCCGGGGAAGTTCACCGACGCCGACTTCGACGCGGCCCTCGGCCGTCTCCAGAAGGGCGTCGACACCCAGCAGATCCGCCGCTTCACCGGCAACGACTACACCGGCGACCTCAACAAGGGCGACATCGCCGCCTGCCTCGCCTGGGCCGGTGACGTCATCCAGCTCCAGGCCGACAACCCCGACATCCAGTTCGCGATCCCGAGCGCCGGCTACATCACCTCCAGCGACAACCTCCTGGTTCCCGCCAAGGCGCGGCACAAGACCAACGCCGAGAAGCTCATCGACTACTACTACGAGCTTCCGAACGCCGCCCGCCTCGCCGCGTACATCAACTACGTCTGCCCGGTCGAGGGCGTACGCGAGGAACTGGCCAGGATCGACCCCGCCCTGGCGTCGAACACCCTGATCCTCCCGGACAAGGCGATGGCCGCGAAGTCCCGTGCCTTCCGCTCCCTCAGCAGCGCGGAAGAGACGGCGTACGAGCAGAAGTTCGCCAAGCTCATCGGTGCCTGAGCCCATCGCCCGCCCCTCGACACCCCTGGGATCGCAACCCATGACTGACACGAACACCGGCGGCGACGTCCGCCTGTCCGGCATCAGCAAGACGTACGGCTCCTTCACCGCCGTCCACCCCCTCGACCTGACCGTCCCGCAGGGCTCGTTCTTCGCCCTCCTCGGTGCCTCGGGCTGCGGCAAGACCACCACGCTGCGCATGATCGCCGGCCTGGAGGAGCCCACCACGGGCACCGTCTTCCTCGGCGACAAGGACGTCACCGACCTGCCCCCCTACAAGCGGCCCGTCAACACCGTCTTCCAGAGCTACGCGCTCTTCCCGCACCTGAGCATCTACGAGAACGTCGCCTTCGGGCTGCGCCGCCGGGGCGTCAAGTCCGTGAAGAAGCAGGTCGACGAGATGCTCGACCTCGTCCAGCTCGGCGACAAGGCCCGGCACAAGCCGCACCAGCTCTCCGGCGGCCAGCAGCAGCGCGTCGCCGTCGCCCGCGCGCTCATCAACCACCCCCAGGTGCTCCTCCTCGACGAGCCGCTCGGCGCCCTCGACCTCAAGCTGCGCCGCCAGATGCAGCTCGAACTCAAGCGCATCCAGACCGAGGTCGGCATCACCTTCGTCCACGTCACCCACGACCAGGAGGAGGCCATGACCATGGCCGACACGGTCGCGGTGATGAACGGCGGCCGGGTCGAACAGCTCGGCGCGCCCGCCGACCTCTACGAGAACCCGCGCACCACGTTCGTCGCCAACTTCCTCGGTACGTCCAACCTCATCGAGGCCGAGGTCGTCGAGGCGGGCGCCGACGTCGTGGTGACCGCCGGCGACGGCAAACTGCGGCTGCCCGCCGACCGGTGCTCCGCCCCCACCTCGACCGGCGGCCGACTGCTGGTCGGCATCCGCCCGGAGAAGATCACGCTCGCTCACGCCGACGACGCGGGCGCGATCGCCACCGGGCGCAACAAGGTCACCGGCCGGATCGTCGACACCTCCTTCATCGGTGTCTCCACGCAGTACGTCGTGGACAGCCCGGCCGGCAGCGGCCTCCAGGTGTACGAGCAGAACGTCGAGCGGGACTCCCGGCTGGTCCCCGGCGCCGAGGTCGTCCTGCACTGGAACCCGGCGCACACCTTCGGCCTGGACGCCGCCCAGGACATCGACGCGGGCGTGGAAAAGGTGGAGGACGGAGCGTGACGATCACCGAAGCACCGCCCGCGTCCGAAGCGCCACCCGCCGTCGTACGCAAGACGGCCACGCGCAAGCGGCTCGTCCCCTACTGGCTGCTCCTGCCCGGCATCCTCTGGCTGCTCGTCTTCTTCGCGCTGCCGATGGTCTACCAGGCGTCCACCTCCGTCCAGACCGGCTCCCTGGAGCGGGGCTTCGAGGTCACCTGGCACTTCCAGACCTACTGGGAGGCCTTCACCGAGTACTGGCCGCAGTTCGTCCGGTCCCTGATGTACGCCGGCACCGCGACCTTCCTGTGCCTGCTGCTCGGCTACCCGCTCGCGTACCTCATCGCCTTCAAGGCGGGCCGCTGGCGCAACCTGCTCCTGGTCCTGGTCATCGCGCCGTTCTTCACCAGCTTCCTCATCCGTACGCTCGCCTGGAAGACGATCCTGGCGGACGGCGGCGCCGTCGTCGGCGCCCTGGACGCCCTGCACGTCCTGGACGTCACCAACTGGCTGGGCTGGACCCAGGGTGACCGAGTCCTGGCCACGCCCATGGCGGTGGTCTGCGGCCTCACGTACAACTTCCTGCCGTTCATGATCCTGCCGCTCTACACCTCCCTGGAGCGGATCGACGGGCGGCTGCACGAGGCGGCCAAGGACCTGTACGCGTCGCCCGCCACCACCTTCCGCAAGGTGACCTTCCCGCTGTCCATGCCCGGCGTGGTCTCCGGGACGCTGCTCACCTTCATCCCGGCGAGCGGCGACTACGTCAACGCCGAGCTGCTCGGCTCGACCGACACCAAGATGGTCGGCAACGTCATCCAGTCGCAGTTCCTCCGGGTGCTGGACTACCCGACGGCGGCCGCGCTGTCCTTCATCCTGATGGCCATCGTGCTGATCATGGTCACCGTCTACATCCGCCGGGCCGGAACGGAGGACCTGGTCTGATGCGCTGGCTCCGCAAGAACCTCGTCGTCATCGCGGGTCTGCTGACCCTCGCCTACATGATCCTGCCGAACGTCATCGTGATGGTGTTCTCGTTCAACAAGCCGGCGGGGCGCTTCAACTACTCCTGGCGGGAGTTCTCCACCGACGCCTGGCGGGACCCCTGCGGCGTCGCCGACCTGTGCGGCTCGCTCACGCTGTCGCTCCAGATCGCCGCCTGGGCGACCCTCGGCGCCACCCTCCTGGGCACCATGATCGCCTTCGCGCTGGTCCGCTACCGCTTCCGGGCGCGCGGCGCGGTCAACTCGCTGATCTTCCTGCCGATGTCCATGCCCGAGGTCGTCATGGCCGCCTCGCTGCTCACGCTGTTCCTCAACATGGGTGCCGAGCTGGGCTTCTGGACGGTCCTCATCGCGCACATCATGTTCTGCCTGAGCTTCGTCGTGGTGGCCGTCAAGGCACGGGTGATGTCCATGGACCCGCGCCTGGAGGAGGCCGCCAGGGACCTGTACGCGGGACCCGTGCAGACCTTCCTGCGGGTCACCCTGCCCATCGCGGCGCCCGGCATCGCGGCGGGCGCCCTGCTCGCCTTCGCGCTGTCGTTCGACGACTTCATCATCACCAACTTCAACGCGGGCTCCACCGTGACGTTCCCCATGTTCGTGTGGGGCTCGGCGCAGCGCGGCACGCCCGTACAGATCAACGTCATCGGCACGGCGATGTTCGTCATCGCGGTCCTGGTGGTCGTCGCCGGACAGGTCGCGGCCGGCCGGCGCAAGCGCACCGAAGTCTCATGAGTTCCTGAGGGAGTTGGAAACCATGGCCCCAGTTGCCATGCGTACTGCTGCACAATCACTCTCGGACGCCCAGCCCGTCCCCTTCTGGCTGGAAGACCCCGGCAAGCCCGCCGCGCTGCCCGCCCTCACCGGCACCGAGCACTGCGACCTGCTTGTCGTCGGAGGCGGCTACAGCGGCCTGTGGACCGCGCTCCTCGCCAAGGAGCGGGACCCCGCGCGGGACGTCGTCCTCATCGAGGGCCGGGAGGCGGGCTGGGCCGCCTCCGGCCGCAACGGCGGCTTCTGCGCCGCCTCCCTCACCCACGGCTTCGGCAACGGCCTCGCCCGCTGGCCGGACGAGCTCGCCACCCTCGAAGAGCTGGGGGAGAAGAACCTCGACGCGATCGAGGCCGCCGTCACCGCGTACGGCATCGACTGCGACTTCGAGCGCACCGGCGAGATCGACGTCGCCACCGAGCCCCACCAGGTGGCCGAGCTGACCGGGATGTACGAGGAGGCCGACCGGCTCGGCCTCGCCGGCCACCTGGAGCTCCTCGACCGGGACGCCGTGCGCGCCGAGGTGAACTCGCCCACCTTCCTGGGCGGGCTGTGGGACCGGCGTGGCGTCGCCATGCTGCATCCGGCCCGACTGGCGTGGGGCCTCAAGCGGGCCTGCGCCGGCCTCGGCGTACGCGTCTACGAGAACACCCGGGGCCTGGAACTCGCCCGCGCGGGTGCCGGGATGGCCGTACGCACGCCCTACGGGCGGGTCTTCGCCCGGCAGGTCGCGCTCGGCACCAACGTCTTCCCCTCGCTCGTCAAGCGCGTGCGCGCGTACACGGTCCCCGTGTACGACTACGCGCTGATGACCGAGCCGCTGACGGACGAACAGCTCCAGTCCATCGGCTGGAAGAACCGTCAGGGCCTGGGAGACAGCGCGAACCAGTTCCACTACTTCCGGCTCTCCGCCGACAACCGCGTCCTGTGGGGCGGTTACGACGCCGTCTACCCGTTCGGGGGGCGCGTCCGCGCGGAACACGATCACCGTCCCGAGACCTACCTCAAGCTCGCCGAGCACTTCTTCCGCTGCTTCCCGCAGTTGGAGGGTGTCCGGTTCAGCCACGCCTGGGGCGGTGCCATCGACACCTGCTCCCGCTTCTCGGCGTTCTTCGGCACGGCGCACGCGGGACGGGTCGCGTACGCGGCCGGCTTCACGGGCCTGGGCGTCGGCGCGACCCGCTTCGGGGCGGACGTGATGCTCGACCTGCTGTCGGGTGAGCGGACCGAGCGTACGGAGCTGGAGATGGTGCGCACCAAGCCGCTCCCGTTCCCGCCGGAGCCGATCGCCTGGGCGGGCATCGGGCTGACCAAGTGGTCCCTGGCGCGGGCCGACGCCAACGGGGGCCGCCGCAACCTCTGGCTCAAGGCGATGGACCGGCTAGGGCTCGGCTTCGACAGTTGAGCCGGACGCCCGGCTCGGTTTCGGCGGTTGAGCCGAATGCGCCCGCGGCGCGCCCCCGGCGACCCGGTTCACCACCACGCCGGTCTCCCAGTCGCGTAATGATCCACGCGGACCCCTGTCTCCCCGTGTGAACGCACTGCCCGCCGGGGCAGTCACAGACACGGACATGGAGGCAGCGGGCGATGACTGGTTCGGGGGCCAAGGCCGCGGTGGAGTGGCTGGCGGCGGTGGCGCCGGATCCCGACGCCTGCCGGTGGGAGTGGGAGCGCAACCCCCTCGGGGTCGCGCTCCTGCCCGCCGGCCGGCGCTGGGACGTGCTGATCACCCCGGCCGAGCTCGGCCACGCCACACTCGACGTCCTGTGCCGGCTCGTCGACCGCCCGGGCCCGGTGCTCGCCGACTTCGGCGACGCGCGCCTGGGCTTCTTCGTGCCCGTGGGCACCGCCGCGCGGTGGGTCGGCACCGGGATGCGGGCCGCCGGCCGCGGCACCTGGATCGTCGTGCCGTACCCGGGCCGGGTGACGGGCGCGGCGCGCTGGCTGGTGCTGCCCGACGGCAGGGGCACGCTGACCGACCCGGCGCTGCTGGAGCTGGCGATGCACGAGGCGGCGGCGCACCTGGCGCGGCGTCAGGAGCCCTGACCCCGTCCGCGGCGCACAGGGAGAGCGCCGGCGCCGAACAGGCACACACTGGCCACCACGTCCAGCGGCCAGTGGTAGCCGCGCAGCACGAGCCCGATGCCCGTCGCCGCCGTCAGCAGGACCGCGAGGGGCATCAGGCGCCGGTGCACCAGCAGCGCCGCGCCGCAGTACGCCACCAGGGCCGTCGCCGTGTGCCCGGAGGGGTAGTAGCCGGTCTCGGAGGTGAGCGGGCCGACCCGGTCCACGAGCAGTTTCAGCGGTACGACCAGGGCGGGTACGAGCGCCATGGCGAGGGCCGCGTACAGCGCCTGGGCGCGGCGGCCGCGCCACACCGCGTAGGCCGCCGCGGCGGCCAGGACGGGGAGGGCCACCTGCATGTTGCCCAGGTCGGCGAGGAGTTCGGTCAGGGGGGCGGGGCCACGGCCCGCCAGGGCGCGGCTCGCGCGCTCGTCGAACCGGGCGAGGGGGCCGTGGACGACGACCTGCCAGGTGATGACGGCGAACACCGCGAGGAGAAGAGCCGGCCGCCCCGGAACAGGGGGGGTGGTTCCGAGGCGGCCGCCAAGACCGGTGTGCCGCGCGCCCCGGGGGGTGTGGGGCGGGCGACGGTCCGATCGGTGAGGAGATCCGGAGCCCGAAGCTCCGATGGTGTGCGCGAGGGCACGACCAGGACGAGGCTGGGGAGGCTCCGTCCCGGAGCCGTCCGCAGTCCCCTGCGGACGGGGTGTTTCTCTCATCTGCAGAAACCGTACGGCAGAGAAAGGGGGGACCGACAGCCGGATCTCCATCCCGCCATCGGCCCCCCACTGCTTCTTCACAACCGGTCGCACAGCGTCATGCCCGGGCTCGGGCCGCGCCGTGCCGTTCGGCGGTCTCAGATGCCGGCGAACGCGTTCTCGATGATGTCCAGGCCCTCGTTCAGCAGGTCCTCGCCGATGACCAGCGGCGGCAGGAAGCGCAGCACGTTGCCGTAGGTGCCACAGGTCAGGACCAGCAGGCCCTCCGCGTGGCAGGCCTTGGCGAGCGCGCCGGCGGCCTCCGGGTTCGGCTCCTTGGTCGCCGGGTCCTTCACCAGCTCGATCGCGATCATGGCGCCGCGGCCACGGATGTCGCCGATGATCTCGTACTTCTCCTGCATGGCGGAGAGGCGGCCCTTCATGACCTCCTCGATGCGCTTCGCCTTGCCGTTGAGGTCGAGCTCCTTCATCGTCTCGATGGCACCGAGCGCACCGGCGCAGGCCACCGGGTTACCGCCGTAGGTGCCGCCCAGGCCACCGCCGTGCACGGCGTCCATGATCTCGGCGCGGCCGGTGACGGCGGCGAGCGGCAGGCCGCCCGCGATGCCCTTGGCGGTGGTGATCAGGTCCGGGACGACGCCCTCGTCCTCGCACGCGAACCACTGGCCGGTGCGGCAGAAGCCGGACTGGATCTCGTCCGCGACGAAGACGATGCCGTTGTCGTTGGCGAACTTCACGATCGCCGGCAGGAAGCCCTTGGCCGGCTCGATGAAGCCGCCCTCGCCGAGCACCGGCTCGATGATGATCGCGGCGACGTTCTCGGCGCCGATCTGCTTGGTGATCTGGTCGATCGCCTGCGCGGCGGCCTCGGGGCCGCAGTTGTCCGGGCCGGTCGGCCAGCGGTAGCCGTAGGCGACCGGGACGCGGTAGACCTCGGGCGCGAACGGACCGAAGCCGTGCTTGTACGGCATGTTCTTGGCGGTCAGCGCCATCGTGAGGTTCGTACGGCCGTGGTAGCCATGGTCGAAGACGACGACGGCCTGGCGCTTGGTGTACGAGCGGGCGATCTTCACCGCGTTCTCGACGGCCTCGGCACCGCTGTTGAACAGCGCGGACTTCTTGGCGTGGTCGCCCGGCGTCAGCTCTGCGAGCGCCTCACAGACCTCGACGTAACCCTCGTACGGCGTGACCATGAAGCACGTGTGCGTGAACTGCTCGAGCTGGGCGCTCGCCCGGCGCACGACCGCCTCGGCGGAGGCGCCCACGGAGGTCACGGCGATACCGGAACCGAAGTCGATCAGGCGGTTGCCGTCGACGTCCTCGATGACGCCGCCACCGGCACGGGTCGTGAAGACCGGCAGCACGGACCCCACGCCGCCCGCGACCGCGGACAGACGGCGGGCCTGAAGCTCCTGCGACTTCGGGCCGGGGATGGCGGTGACGACGCGGCGCTCCTGCGGGATTTCGGTCATGCGGGGCTCCTGGGGTGGGGTCTTTCGGACGCTACTTCTCTTTCTTCCGCAGGCTAGGGCCGGGGGAGGGGGGTGGGCATGCTCCATCAGGGAGTGGTCGGTGCCGTGTCCTTGTCCGGGACGGACATAGCCGCCCCTCGCCGCCCCGCCGCTCCGGAGTTGTCCACAGGTCGCTGAACCGCCCCCGCCGGACGGCTAGATTGACGGAGGCACAGACGCGCGGGACCTGGCTGGTCAGGGGGCAGGGGTTCATGGACACCGACGGTACGTACGAGGCACGGCGCAGCCACGTCGGCAAGCCGCCCGTGCCGCCCCCGCCCCGGCACGCCCCGGCGCCCGCGGGCGGGGGCACCGCGCAGTGGCTGCGCACGCCCCGGCCGGCGGCCGAGCCCGGCGTGTGGCGGCTCGGGCACCGGCCGCGCCCGGAGGAGGAGCCGGAGGCGGTGCCCGCCCGTCGGCTGTTCGCCGGCGCGGTGATCGCCCTGCTCAGCGGCTGGCTCCTGTGGTCCCTGCTGTGGAACGGATACCTGGGCTACTACTGGCTCTGGCCGCTCCTGGCGTTCACCCCCGACGAGTGGCGCACGCAGCCGGGCACCTGGGCCACGGCCAGCTACGTGTACTACGCCATCGTCGGCGGCGGCCTCCTGGTCTTCTTCGCCCGGATCGGCCACGTCCCCGAGATCTGGCGCCGGTACGCGAAGAAGAAGGACACCCCGCCCCCGCCGCCGCCCCCGGACGCCGACCCCGCCGACTGGCCCGAGCTGCGGGACGCCGGGCTGACGGAAGCCGCCCGGAAGCTCGCCGAGGCCACCCGCTCGGGCGCCCTGGGCGATGTGGACTACGCGCGCATCCGGCGGGCCTGGCAGGGCGTGCGCACCCATCCGGACCGGCTCGCCGCGTTCACCGACGCCGTGCGCGCCCACGGGCCCGCCGCGTGCGCCCACCCGTCGGGCGTGCGCGACCTGCCCGTCCGCACCGCCGCCCACGACCTGGCCACCGCCCAGGTGCGGATCGGCACCGCGGCCGACCACCCCCGCAACCCCTACGCCCGGCGGACCACCGGGGTCGCCCTGGAGCCCGCCGTGCTCGGCACCTCGCTGCTGGCCGTCGGGCCCGCCGGGTCCGGCAAGACGGTCCGGCTGGTCCGCCCGGTCGTGGAGTCCCTGTGCCTCCAGGCCCTCGCCAACCGCGCCGCCGTCGTCGCCGTGACCGCCCACGGCACCGCCCTCGCCCCGGACGCCGCCTTCGACGTGATCGTCTCCGTCGGCCGCCCCGACTCCACGCACGACCTCGACCTGTACGGCGGCGCCGACGACCCCGACGAGGCCGCCCGGATGCTCGCCGAGGCCCTCGTCGGCGACCTCGTCCCCGACAGCCGCCGCGCCGCCACCGCGCTGGCCCAGCTCATCGGCCCCTACCGGGCCGCGCACGGCCACTTCCCCGCCGTACCGGAGCTGCGCGAGCTGCTCGGCGGGGCGCCCAAGGCGCTGGCCGAGCTGCGCGCGGCCGTGGCCGACGACCCGGCCCAGCTCCGTGAGCTGGACGCCCGGGAGCGGCAGGCCGAGCGCGGCGACGACGTCGGGGTGCTGCTGGCCGAGCGGATCGCCTTCCTCGACCGGCCGGCCTTCGCCCGGTTCTTCCGCACCGACACCGAAGGGCGCCGGTTCTCGCCGCGCGCCATCGAGCACCCGCTGCGCGTACGCGTCGACCTGCCCGAGCGCGGGCACGCCGAGGCGTCCCGGATCGTGGCGCGGCTGCTGCTGGCGCAGTTCACCGAGGCGGCCCTGGCGCGCGGCGACCGGTCGCTGTTCGCCTGCCTGGTCCTGGACGACGCCACATACACGGTCACCGCCGACTCCGTACGCGCCATCCAGCGCCTGCGCTCGGCGCACGCGGGTGTCGTCCTGGCGCTGCGCACCCTGGAGGACGTGCCCGAGGCGCTGCGCGGGCCGCTGCTGGGCGCGGTCGGGTGCCGGATGGCGTTCGCGGGCATCGCGCCCTGGGACGGCGGGCGGTTCGCGGAGACCTGGGGCACCGAGTGGGTGCAGACCCGGGACGTGACCAACCGGCAGATCATCTCCGACGAGCCGCTCACCAAGGCCCTGCACTTCCTGCGCCGCCTGGTGACCGGCAAGGCGGCGACCGCCGAGGCGGTGACCGTACGGGAGGTGGAGCGGCAGCGCTGGTCGGCCTCCGACCTCGCCCACGCCGTGCCTCCCGGGCATGCCGTACTGTCCCTGACAGGCGTGCGAGGGGAACATGTCCCTCCGCTTCTGGTCGACCTGCGAACGTGACGTGACGTGACAACCTGGCAGAATTGAAGGGAGTCGTTCATACGGGACGGCGAAAAACCCTTCCGTGACCCCTCCCGAAAGTCCGACGGTCCCGCCATGCCGCTCACGCTCGCCTCGCTCGTCCAGCACTCGGCGCTGAAGCTCACCGTCCGCGCCGGGGAGGACCGCCTCGACACACCCGTCCGCTGGGCACACGTCAGCGAGCTCACCGACCCCGTCCCCTACATGGAGGGCGGTGAGCTGCTCATGGTCACCGCGATGAAGCTGGACGCCGAGAACCCCGAGGCCATGCGCCGCTACGTCAAGCGGCTGGCCGACGCCGGGGTCGTCGGGCTCGGCTTCGCCGTGGGCGTCAACTACGACGAGACCCCGCAGGCCCTGGTGGACGCGGCCCGCGAGCAGGGCCTGCCGCTGCTGGAGGTGCCGCGCCGCACCCCGTTCCTCGCCATCTCCAAGGCGGTGTCGGCGGCCATCGCGGCGGACCAGTACCGGGCGGTGACGGCCGGGTTCGAGGCCCAGCGGGAGATGACCCGGGCCGCCCTCGCCGAGGGCCCCGCCGCCGTCGTGGCGCGGCTCGCCGCCCACGTGGACGGCTGGGCGGCGCTGTACGACGCTTCCGGCGCCGTGCTGGCCGCGGCGCCCGAGTGGGCGGCGCGCCGGGCCGCACGGCTCACCCCCGACGTGGAACGGCTCCGGGAGCGGTCGGCGCCCGCCAGCGCGGTGGTCGGCGGCACCGAGGACCGGGTGGAGCTCCAGTCGCTGGGCAGCGGCCGACGGGTGCGGGGCGCCCTGGCGGTCGGCACGGGCGCGCCGCTGGGGACGGCGGAACGGTACGCCGTCCATTCGGCCATCGCCCTGCTGACGCTCACCACCGAGCGGTCGCGCTCCCTCCAGGCGGCCGAGCAGCGGCTCGGCGCGGCGGTGCTGCGCATGATGCTGTCCGGGCAGCCGGACCACGCCCGGGCCGTGGCGGGCGACCTGTACGGGGGGCTGCTCGACGCCCCGTTCCGGCTGCTGATCGCCGAGCCCGCCTCGGCGGAGCGCGACCCGAACGCCGATCCGCCGCTGCCCGCCCTCGCCGACGCCCTGGAAACGGCGGCCGCCCGCACCGGCGAGACGGTGTTGACGGTCCCGGAGGGCGACGAGCGGCTGGTCGTGCTGGCCGGGGACGGGGGCGCGGTGGCCACGGCGTGCGAGGCGTACGCCGAGAAGGAGGCCGAGGAGGCCGGGGTGGTGATCGGCCTGTCCGCCCCGACCGGCCCGATCGCGGCCGCCGCCGCGTACAAGCAGGCCGAGCAGGCCCTCTCGGTCGCCCGCCGGCGCGGCCGCGCGCTGGTCGAGCACGAGGAGCTCGCGGCCGGCTCGGTCCTGCCGCTCCTCGCGGACGACGCCGTGCGCGCCTTCGCCGACGGCATGCTCCGCGCGCTGTACGAGCACGACGCGACCGGCCGAGGCGACCTGGTCGCCTCGCTGCGCGCCTGGCTCTCCCGCCACGGCCAGTGGGACGCGGCCGCGGCGGACCTGGGCGTCCACCGGCACACGCTGCGGTACCGGATGCGCCGCGTGGAGGAGATCCTGGGCCGCTCGCTCGACGACCCGGACGTACGGATGGAGCTGTGGCTCGCCCTCAAAGCCACGGGCGGCGCGCCGGCGTCGTAACGGTGCCCGCACCCGGCATCCGGCCCGGGTGGGGCCGTGCAGGGTCGCCCCCGCAGAGGTTGGCGGCAAAGGCCGGGCTCCCAAGAGCCGTGACCCAAGGCCGCCGGCCTCGAGGAGGTGAGCCCGGAGGGGCCCCGCCCCCACCCACCCGGGCTGGCCGCCAGGCCCACCAAGCCGCACCCGGTGGTCACCGGGAACAGGCACCGCCCCGGTCCCGTTGTGCCCACCCGTCCCGCCCAGCGGGACGACTGCCCACAACGGGCCCACAACGGTTGCCCTGACGAAACCCCCCTCCCCCTGCCCGAAGACGGGCAAATTCCTTGCCGTTCAGCTCGGAAGATCAATACTCTCCCGTGCATGACAAGCCGCGCCGCAGCCTCGGCCACAACCTCCACCACCCCAGCAGACCGTCCCGCACCACCCGCTCCGGCTCGCCGCATCACCGGTGCCGTGTGGGCCGCGCTGGCGATCGTGTACGTGGTGTGGGGGTCCACCTACCTCGGCATCGCCGTCGTCGTCGAGACCATGCCGCCCTTCCTGTCGGCCGGCGTCAGGTTCGTCGTCGCCGGCCTCCTCCTCGCCGCGCTGCTGGCCTGGCGGAAGGGCATCGGCGTCCTGAAGGTCACCCGCGCGCAGCTCGCGTCCGCCGCCGTGGTCGGGCTGTGCCTGCTGCTCGGCGGCAACGGGCTCGTCGTGCTCGCCGAGACCTCCGTGCCCTCCGGGCTCACCGCCCTGCTCATCGCGGTCGTCCCCGCCTGGGTCGTGCTGCTGCGCACCGTCTTCGGGGAGCGGCCGGGCCGGGGCGCGTACACGGGTGTCCTGCTCGGCCTCGCCGGGCTCGCCGTCCTCACCCTGCCCGGCCTCAGCGGCGACGTACGGATCGGCGGCGTGCTCACCGTGATCGTGGCGACCGTGCTGTGGTCCGTCGGGACCTTCTCCTCGTCCCGGATACCCATGCCCGCCAACCCCTTCACCGCGAGCGTCTACGAGATGATCGCCGGCGGCCTCGGCTGCCTGCTCCTCGGACTCGTGCGCGGCGAGCAGCGCGGCCTGGACGTGGCTGCCTTCTCCGCCCGCTCCTGGACCGCCTTCGCCTACCTCATCGTCTTCGGTTCGCTGCTGGCCTTCACCGCGTACGCCTGGCTCCTCCAGACCGCCCCGCTCTCCCTCGTCGCGACCTACGCCTACGTCAACCCCGTCGTCGCCGTCCTCCTCGGCGCGTTGATCCTCGGCGAGGCGCTGACCTGGCCCATCGCCCTCGGCGGCGCCGTCGTCGTGGCCGGGGTGTGCCTCATCGTCAGTACGGAACGGCGAAACTGACGCCAAGCACTACTCCATCCCGGACAAGCGACCGCGCGGCTTCACGGCCCTACCGTGTGAACAGGGACAGCCCCCACTCCGCACAGCTTCGAAAGGGCCGGGATTCGCGAATGACTGCCACCGCCTTCTGGCTCGCCGGCCGCCAGGCCACCGGCGAGACCACCTTCGACGTCACCTCCCCCTGGGACGGCCGCACCGTCGGCCAGGTGAGCGTGCCCACCGAGGCCCAGGTCGAAGAGGCCGTGGCCGCCGCGCACGCGGTGATCGACGAGTTCGCCGCGACCCCCGCCCACGTCCGCGCCGCCGCCCTCGACCACGTGTCGAAGCGGCTCGCCGAGCGCACCGAGGAGATCGCCCGGCTGATCTCCGCCGAGAACGGCAAGCCCATCAAGTGGGCGCGTGGTGAGGTCGGCCGCGCCGTCTCCGTGTTCCGCTTCGCCGCCGAGGAGGCCCGCCGCTTCAACGGTGGCGAGGCCCAGCGCCTCGACACCGACGCCGGCGGCACCGGCCGTCTGGGCCTGACGCGCCGCTTCCCCAAGGGCGTCGTCCTCGGTATCGCGCCGTTCAACTTCCCGCTGAACCTGTGCGCCCACAAGATCGCCCCGGCCATCGCCGTCGGCGCGCCGATCATCCTCAAGCCCGCCCCGGCCACCCCGCTGTCCGGCCTGATCCTCGGTGACCTGCTCGCCGAGACGGACCTGCCCGCCGGCTCCTGGTCGATCCTCCCGGTCACCAACGACCGCATGCCCGCCCTCGTCAAGGACGAGCGCCTGCCGGTCATCTCCTTCACCGGCTCCGACAAGGTCGGCTACGCCATCCAGGAGTCCGTGCCGCACAAGCACTGCACCCTGGAGCTGGGCGGCAACGCCGCCGCCGTCGTCCTCGGCGACTGGTCCTCCGAGGAGGACCTGGACTGGGCGGCGACCCGCATCGCCACCTTCTCCAACTACCAGGGCGGCCAGTCCTGCATCTCGGTGCAGCGCGTCATCGCCGACGCCTCCGTCTACGACCGCCTGGTCGCCAAGGTCGTCACCGCCGTCGAGGCCCAGGGCACCGGTGACCCGTCCGACGACGCCACCGACGTCGGCCCGCTGGTCAGCGAGGACGCCGCCAAGCGCGTCGAGGCCTGGGTCGACGAGGCCGTCAACGCCGGCGCCAAGCTCCTCACCGGCGGCAAGCGCGACGGCGCCACCTACGCCCCGACCGTGCTGGAGAACCTGCCCGCCGATGTCACCCTCGCCTGCGAGGAGGTCTTCGGCCCGGTCCTGACCCTGCACAAGGTCGACGGCGAGGCCGAGGCGTTCGCCAAGGTCAACGACTCCAAGTTCGGCCTCCAGGCGGGCGTGTTCACCCACGACCTCCAGACCGCCTTCCGCGCCCACCGGGCCCTTGAGGTCGGCGGCGTGATCATCGGCGACGTCCCGTCCTACCGCGCCGACCAGATGCCGTACGGCGGCGCCAAGCAGTCCGGCGTCGGCCGCGAGGGCGTCCGGTACGCGATGGACGACTACACCTACGAGCGCGTGCTGGTCCTCACGGGCCTGGCCCTGTAACAGGGCCCTGTAACAGCACGTCACTCGTACGGCCCAAGACCGGCGGCCCGAACCCACTGTGCGGGGGTTCGGGCCGCCTTTTCGTACCCGCCGTAATCGGGTAATACGGTCGAGTAGCACCGGTCGGTAGGACCACCGGCCGGCCGCCCCCGACTGAAGCGGCGAGGTGAGCCCACCATGTCCGGCCCCCACCACAAGCCCAAGGTCTCCGAGCGCGAAGCCCGCCAGGTCGCCGAGGCCGCCCGCGAACAGGACTGGCGCAAGCCCAGCTTCGCCAAGGAACTGTTCCTGGGCCGCTTCCGGCTCGACCTGATCCACCCGCACCCGCTGCCCGCCACCGAACACGTCCAGCGCGGCGAGGAGTTCCTCGCCAAGCTCCGCGACTTCTGCGAGACGAAGCTCGACGGCGCCCTCATCGAGCGGGAGGCCCGCATCCCCGACGCCGTCATCGACGGCCTCAAGGAGATCGGCGCCCTCGGGATGAAGATCGACACCAAGTACGGCGGCCTCGGCCTCACCCAGGTGTACTACAACAAGGCCCTCGCCCTGGCCGGTTCGGTGAGCCCCGCCGTCGGCGCCCTGCTCTCCGCCCATCAGTCGATCGGCCTACCGCAACCGCTCAAACTCTTCGGCACGCCCGAGCAGAAGGAGACCTACCTCCCGCGGCTCGCCCGCACCGACATCTCCGCCTTCCTCCTCACCGAGCCCGACGTCGGCTCCGATCCGGCGCGCCTGGCCACCACCGCCGTCCCGGACGGCGACGACTACGTCATCGACGGCGTGAAGCTGTGGACCACCAACGGCGTCGTCGCCGACCTCATGGTCGTCATGGCCCGCGTACCGAAGTCCGAGGGCCACAAGGGCGGCATCACCGCCTTCATCGTCGAGGCCGGGTCCGACGGCGTCACCGTCGAGAACCGCAACGCCTTCATGGGCCTGCGCGGCCTGGAGAACGGCGTCACCCGCTTCCACCAGGTACGCGTCCCGGCCGCCAACCGCATCGGCCCAGAGGGCGCCGGCCTGAAGATCGCGCTCACCACCCTCAACACCGGGCGGCTGTCCCTGCCCGCCATGTGCGCGGGCGCCGGCAAGTGGTGCCTGAAGATCGCCCGGGAATGGTCGGCCGTCCGCGAGCAGTGGGGCAAGCCCGTCGCCCACCACGAAGCCGTCGGCGCGAAGATCTCCTTCATCGCCGCCACCACCTTCGCCCTCGAAGCGGTCCTGGACCTCTCCAGCCAGATGGCCGACGAGGACCGCAACGACATCCGCATCGAAGCCGCCCTCGCCAAGCTGTACGGCTCCGAGATGGCCTGGCTCATGGCCGACGAGCTGGTCCAGATCCGCGGCGGCCGGGGCTACGAGACCGCCGACTCCCTCGCCGCCCGCGGCGAACGGGCCGTACCCGCCGAACAGCTCCTGCGCGACCTGCGGATCAACCGGATCTTCGAGGGCTCGACGGAGATCATGCACCTGCTGATCGCGCGCGAGGCCGTCGACGCCCACCTCGCCGTCGCCGGCGACATCATCGACCCCGACAAGTCGCTGGGCGACAAGGCGAAGGCCGGCGCCCAGGCCGGCGTCTTCTACGCCCGCTGGCTGCCCAAGCTCGTCGCCGGACCGGGCCAACTGCCGCGCGCGTACGCGGACTTCCACCCCGCGGGCCACGCCGACCTGTCCACCCACCTCCGCTACGTCGAGCGCACCTCCCGCAAGCTGGCCCGCTCCACCTTCTACGCCATGTCCCGCTGGCAGGGCCGTATGGAGACCAAGCAGGGCTTCCTCGGCCGGATCGTTGACATCGGCGCCGAGCTGTTCGCCATGAGCGCCGCCTGCGTACGGGCGGAACTGCTGCGCACCACCGAGGCGCACGGCCGCGAGGCGTACCAGCTCGCGGACGCCTTCTGCCGCCAGGCCCGCATCCGCGTGGAGGAGCTGTTCGGGCGGCTCTGGAACAACACCGACGACCTCGACCGCAAGGTCGTCAAGGGCGTCCTGGCCGGCACGTACACCTGGCTGGAGGAGGGCATCCTCGACCCCAGCGGCGACGGCCCCTGGATCGCCGACGCCACCCCCGGCCCCTCCACCCGCGAGAACGTCCACCGTCCCATCCGCTGACCAGTTCGTGAGACGCACGGCGCCCGCCCGCCCCCGGACGGCAGGATGGGCGCCGTGACCGTCATCGACATCCCCGGCTCCAAGTCCGTCACCGCCCGCGCCCTGTTCCTCGCCGCCGCGGCCGACGGCACCACCACCCTCGTCCGCCCGCTCGTCTCCGACGACACCGAAGGCTTCGCCGAGGGGCTGACGACCCTCGGGTACGAGGTCGAGCGCGGCGCTCATGAATGGCGCGTCCAGGGCCGCCCGGCCGGCCCCGCCGCCGCCACCGCGGACGTCTACTGCCGCGACGGCGCCACCACCGCCCGGTTCCTGCCCACGCTCGCCGCCGCCGGGCACGGCGACTTCCGGTTCGACGCCTCCGCGCAGATGCGCCGCCGCCCGCTCGCGCCGCTCACCCAGGCGCTGCGCACCCTCGGCGTCGACCTGCGCCACGAGGCGGCCGAGGGCCACCACCCGCTGCGGATCGCCGCCTCCGGCATCAAGGGCGGCGCACTGACCCTGGACGCCGGGCAGTCGTCCCAGTACCTCACCGCGCTCCTCATGCTGGGCCCGCTCACCGCCGAGGGCCTCACGATCACCGTCACGGACCTGGTCTCGGAGCCGTACGTCGAGATCACCCTCGCGATGATGCGCGCCTTCGGCGCCGAGCCCACCCGCGCGGGCGACGTCTTCACCGTCCCGCCCACCGGCTACCGCGCCACCACCTACGCCATCGAGCCGGACGCCTCCACCGCCGGCTACTTCTTCGCCGCCGCCGCGCTCACCGGCCGCGAGGTCACCGTCCCCGGCCTCGGCACCGGCGCCCTCCAAGGTGACCTCGCCTTCGTGGACGTCCTCCGCCGCATGGGCGCCGACGTCACGGTCACCGCCGACGGCACCACCGTGCGCGGCACCGGCCGCCTCAGCGGCCTCACCGTCAACATGCGTGACATCTCCGACACCATGCCGACCCTCGCCGCCCTCGCCCCGTACGCCGACGGCCCGGTCCGGATCGAGGACGTCGCCAACACCCGCGTCAAGGAGTGCGACCGGCTGGAGGCCTGCGCCGAGAACCTCCGTCGCCTCGGCATCACGGTCGCCACCGGCCCCGACTGGATCGAAATCCACCCCGGCGCCCCCACCGCCGCCGAGATCATCACGCACGGCGACCACCGCATCGTCATGTCGTTCGCCGTCACGGGCCTGCGCACCCCCGGCATCTCCTTCGACGACCCCGGCTGCGTACGCAAGACCTTCCCGGACTTCCACGCCCACTGGGAGAAGTTCACATCCCTGGCTTAGGGGATGCCGGGTCGGGGCACGGCGCGGATGCGGCAAGAATGGGGGGCATGAGCGACAGCCCAGCCCCCCTCGCAGACCCGCACATCGCCTTCGATCCGGCCGAAGGCCGCCGGGACATCGTCGTCCTCGGCTCCACCGGGTCCATCGGCACCCAGGCCATCGACCTGGTGCTGCGCAACCCCGACCGCTTCCGCGTCACCGCCCTGTCCGCCGCCGGCGGCCGGGCCGGGCTCCTCGCCGAGCAGGCGCGCCAACTGCGGGTGCGCACGGTGGCCGTGGCGCGCGAGGAGGCGGTGCCCGCGCTGCGGGAGGCGCTGAAGGAGCAGTACGGCACCGAGCCGCTCCCCGAGATCCTCGCCGGACCGGACGCCGCCACCCAGGTCGCGGCCTCCGACTGCCACACCGTGCTCAACGGCATCACCGGCTCCATCGGCCTCGCGCCGACCCTCGCCGCCCTCGAAGCCGGCCGCACCCTCGCCCTCGCCAACAAGGAGTCGCTGATCGTCGGCGGCCCGCTGGTGAAGGCCCTCGCCAAGCCGGGCCAGATCATCCCGGTCGACTCCGAGCACGCCGCGCTGTTCCAGGCGCTGGCCGCCGGCACCCGCGCGGACGTCCGCAAACTGGTCGTGACGGCCTCCGGCGGACCCTTCCGCGGCCGTACGCGGGCGGAGCTGGCCCACGTCACCCGCGAGGACGCCCTCGCGCACCCCACCTGGGCCATGGGCCCGGTGATCACGGTCAACAGCGCCACGCTCGTCAACAAGGGCCTGGAAGTCATCGAGGCCCACCTGCTCTACGACATCCCCTTCGACCGCATCGAGGTCGTCGTACACCCGCAGTCCTACGTGCACTCCATGGTGGAGTTCACCGACGGGTCCACCCTCGCCCAGGCCACCCCGCCCGACATGCGCGGGCCGATCGCCATCGGCATCGGCTGGCCCGAACGCGTCCCCGACGCCGCCCCCGCCTTCGACTGGTCCAAGGCGTCCACCTGGGAGTTCTTCCCCCTCGACACCGAGGCGTTCCCGTCCGTCGGCCTCGCCCGCCACGTGGGCGAGCTGGGCGGCACGGCCCCGGCGGTCTTCAACGCCGCGAACGAGGAGTGCGTGGCGGCGTTCCTCGACGGCCGGCTGCCCTTCAACGGCATCATGGACACGGTCACGGCGGTCGTCACCGAGCACGGCACCCCGGCCGAGGGAACTTCCCTGACCATGCCGGACGTCCTGGAGGCGGAGACCTGGGCACGCGCCCGGGCCCGTGAACTGACGGCGAAGGCAACCGCGGAGGCTCGCGCATGACGATTCTGTTGACGATCCTCGGCATCGCGCTCTTCGCGGTCGGACTGCTGTTCTCCATCGCCTGGCACGAGCTCGGCCACCTGTCCACGGCCAAGCTCTTCGGCATCCGCGTGCCGCAGTACATGGTGGGCTTCGGCCCCACCCTCTGGTCACGCAAACGGGGTGAGACCGAGTACGGCATCAAGGCCATCCCGGCCGGCGGCTACATCCGCATGATCGGGATGTTCCCGCCCGGCGACGACGGCCGCATAGAGGCCCGCTCCACCTCCCCGTTCCGCGGCATGATCGAGGACGCCCGGTCGGCGGCGTACGAGGAGCTCCAGCCGGGCGACGAGACGCGGCTGTTCTACACGCGCAAGCCGTGGAAGCGCGTCATCGTCATGTTCGCCGGCCCCTTCATGAACCTGGTCCTGGCCGTCGCGATCTTCCTCGGCGTCGCCATGACGTTCGGGTTCGCCACCCAGACCACAGAGGTCGCCGGCGTACAGAAGTGCGTCATCGAGCAGAGCGAGAAGCGCGACACGTGCGCCAAGGGCGACCCGGTGTCCCCGGCCCACGCCGCCGGGCTCAGGACGGGCGACAAGATCGTCGCCTTCGACGGGAAGCCGGTCGACGACTGGGCCACGCTCTCCGAGCGCATCCGCGACACCATCGGCCCCGCCGACCTCACCGTCGTCCGTGACGGCAAGGAGCTGACCCTCCACCCCACCCTCATCGAGAACCAGGTGGTCCAGAAGGACGAGGACGGCGAGGTCGTCGAGGGCAAGTACGTACCGGCCGGCTACCTGGGCTTCGCGGCCAAGACCGAGATCCTGCCGCTCAGCTTCGGCCAGTCCGTGGACCGTATGGGCGACATGATCGAGAACGGCGTCGAGTCCATCGTCGCCCTGCCGTCCAAGGTCCCCGACCTGTGGAACGCGGCCTTCGGCGACGGCGAGCGCAAGGCGGACTCCCCGGTGGGCGTCGTCGGCGCGGCCCGGATCAGCGGCGAGGTGATGAACCTGGACATCCCCACGCAGAACATCATCGCCACGTTCCTGACCCTGCTGGCCGGCTTCAACCTGTCCCTCTTCCTGTTCAACATGCTGCCGCTGCTGCCCCTGGACGGCGGACACATCGCGGGCGCGCTGTGGGAGTCCGTACGCCGCAACGTCGCGAAGGTCTTCCGCCGGCCCGACCCGGGCCCGTTCGACGTGGCCAAGCTGATGCCGGTCGCCTATGTGGTGGCGGGGATCTTCATCTGCTTCACGCTGCTCGTGCTGGTCGCGGACATCGTCAATCCGGTGAAGATCTCCTAGCCACGCGGCCGGACACCCCGCGGTGTCCGGCCGCGTCATCTCGGGGCTGTAATCTCGAAGCGGAGCCCGCCGATCTCGGGACCTCGATCCACACCTTGGGGTTGCACAGCAGATGACCGCGATTTCTCTCGGTATCCCGTCCGTTCCGACCAAGCTCGCCGACCGCCGCAAGTCGCGGCAGATCATGGTGGGGAACGTCCCGGTCGGCGGCGACGCCCCCGTGTCGGTGCAGTCGATGACGACGACCCGGACGTCCGACATCGGCGCGACGCTCCAGCAGATCGCCGAGCTGACCGCGTCCGGCTGCCAGATCGTCCGCGTGGCCTGCCCCACCCAGGACGACGCCGACGCCCTCGCCACCATCGCGAAGAAGTCGCAGATCCCGGTCATCGCCGACATCCACTTCCAGCCGAAGTACGTCTTCGCCGCCATCGACGCCGGCTGCGCCGCCGTCCGCGTGAACCCGGGCAACATCAAGCAGTTCGACGACCAGGTCAAGGAGATCGCCAAGGCCGCCGGGGACGCGGGCACGCCCATCCGCATCGGCGTCAACGCGGGCTCCCTCGACAAGCGGCTGCTGGAGAAGTACGGCAAGGCCACGCCCGAGGCGCTGGTCGAGTCCGCGCTGTGGGAGGCGTCCCTCTTCGAGGAGCACGGCTTCCGCGACATCAAGATCTCGGTCAAGCACAACGACCCGGTCGTCATGGTCAACGCCTACCGCCAGCTCGCCGCCCAGTGCGACTACCCGCTGCACCTGGGCGTCACCGAGGCGGGCCCGGCCTTCCAGGGCACCATCAAGTCGGCCGTCGCCTTCGGCGCGCTGCTCTCCGAGGGCATCGGCGACACCATCCGCGTCTCCCTCTCCGCCCCGCCGGCGGAGGAGGTCAAGGTCGGCATCCAGATCCTGGAGTCCCTCAACCTCCGCCAGCGCCGCCTGGAGATCGTCTCCTGCCCCTCGTGCGGCCGCGCCCAGGTCGACGTCTACAAGCTGGCCGACCAGGTCAGCGCCGGCCTGGACGGCCTCGAGGTCCCGCTGCGCGTCGCGGTCATGGGCTGCGTCGTCAACGGCCCGGGCGAGGCGCGTGAGGCGGACCTCGGTGTCGCCTCCGGCAACGGCAAGGGGCAGATCTTCGTGAAGGGCGAGGTCATCAAGACCGTGCCCGAGTCCAAGATCGTCGAGACGCTCATCGAGGAGGCGATGAAGATCGCCGAGCAGATGGAGAAGGACGGCGTGATGTCGGGCGAACCGGAAGTCTCAGTGAGCTGACCCCCGCGTCCCCGCGCCCCGGCTGCCGCCTCGGCACCGGGGCGCGCGTCGTTTGCCGGGCCGTGCCCACCACTCACCGTCCCGCACCCGGCGTCCGGCCGGGCGGGGCCGTGCAGGGTCGCCCCCGCAGAGGTTGGCGGCGACGGCCGGGCTCCCTTGCCTGTGACCCAAGGCCGCCGGCCTCGAGGAGGTGAGCCCGGAGGGGCCCCGCCCCCACGCACCCGGGGTGGCCGCCGCCCCACCGACCCGCACTCGTGGTCACCGGGAGCAGGCACCGCCCCAGGGGGCACCGGGCAAAGGCACCGCCCCGGACCGTTTGTGCCCACCCGTTCCGCCCTGCGGAACGAATGCCCACAACGGGTGTGGCACCCACCCCCCAGGGCACCCGCCCACAACGGGTGTGGCACCCACCCCCCACCGCACCCACCCCCCAGCGCACCGCCCGCGGCGCGGGCGCCGCCCGCGAAGGCGCACCCGCGTGCCGGCGGGGTTCGTCGGCCTGACGTTTCAGCAGGGTCGCCAGGTACAGTGCCAGGACCCGTATGGAACGCATGGTGAGGCCCCCTCGTGTTGACGCAGACCACCACCCGGGTCCTCGAACCCAGCGACCTCGGCGCCGCGCTCGCCGTCCTGGAGAGCGAGCCCGTCGCCAACGCGTTCGTCACCTCCCGCGTGCAGGTCGCGGGGCTCGACCCGTGGCGCCTCGGCGGCGAGATGTGGGGCTGGTACGCGGACGGGCGGCTGCGCTCGCTCTGCTACTCCGGCGCCAACCTCGTCCCCATCTGCGCCACCCCCGAGGCCGTCCGCGCCTTCGCCGACCGCGCCCGCCGGGCCGGCCGCCGCTGTTCGTCGATCGTCGGCCCCGCCGAGCCGACCGCCCAGCTCTGGCGGCTGCTCGAACCGAGCTGGGGCCCCGCCCGCGACGTCCGCGCCCACCAGCCGCTGATGGTCACCGACCGGCCGTCCCCGGACGTCGAGCCCGACCCGTACGTGCGCCGCATCCGCAAGAACGAGGTGGACGTGATCATGCCTGCGTGCGTGGCCATGTTCACCGAGGAGGTCGGCGTCTCGCCCATGGCCGGCGACGGCGGCCTGCTCTACCAGGCCCGCGTCGCCGAACTCGTCGGCGCCGGCCGCTCCTTCGCCCGCATCGAGGACGGCAAGGTCGTCTTCAAGGCCGAGATCGGCGCCGCGACACCGCAGGCCTGTCAGATCCAGGGCGTCTGGGTCGCCCCCGAGCACCGGGGCCGCGGCCTGTCCGAGACCGGCATGGCCGCCGTGCTGCGCTACGCCCTCGCCGACGTCGCGCCGGTGGTCTCCCTGTACGTCAACGACTACAACCTCCCGGCCAGGGCCGCGTACCGCCGCGTCGGGTTCAGGGAAGTCGGCGCTTTCATGAGCGTGTTGTTCTGACGCTTGTAGGGTTCGGTCGTATGGATGACGTCGTGGTCCGACCGGTCGACCTCGCCGCGCGCGTGGACGACGCCCTCGCCGTACAGGCCCTCGCCTTCGGGCTGACCGAGGACGAGGTCGCGGTACGTCGCCACATCGTGCTGCGCCACCTGATCAACCCGGGCGCGTGCGCGTACGGAGCGACGACACCGAGCGGGCGGCTCGTCGGGTTCGTGTACGGGATGCCCAACGACCGCACCCACTGGTGGTCGACCGTCGTCCAGCCCTACCTCGTCCGCGAGGGCAACGACTCCTGGCTCGACGACTCCTTCGTCATCACCGAGCTCCACGTCCACCCCGGCTTCCAGGGCCGGGGCATCGGCCGTGAGCTGATCACCACCATCACGGACGCCGCCGACCAGCCGCGCTCCATCCTCTCCGCCATCGACGTCGAGAACCCCGCCCGCTTCCTCTACCGCGCCCTCGGGTACCAGGACCTCGCCCGCCAGGTCCACTTCCCGAGCGCGGCGAAGCCGTACGCCGTGATGGGCGCGCCGCTCCCCCTGCTGCGGCCGAACTGATTTCCTTCGGCACCCGCCCCGGAGCTAACCTCCTAGCCATCACACTTTTCACCGCAGGAGAGTTCCCCATGGCCCAGGTCCAGCGCATGTCCCGGTTGATGGTCAAGACACTGCGCGACGACCCGGCGGACGCCGAGACGCTCAGCCACAAGCTGCTCGTCCGCGCCGGTTACGTGCGCCGCAACGCCGCGGGCATCTGGTCGTGGCTGCCGCTGGGCATGAAGGTCCTGGAGAACGTCGCGCGCGTCGTGCGCGAGGAGATGGACGCCATCGGCGCGCAGGAGGTCCTGCTGCCCGCGCTGCTGCCCAAGGAGCCGTACGAGGCGACGGGCCGCTGGGAGGAGTACGGCGCCGAGCTGTTCCGCCTGAAGGACCGCAAGGGCGGCGACTACCTCCTCGGTCCGACCCACGAGGAGATCTTCACCCAGCTCGTCAAGGACCAGTGCACGTCCTACAAGGACCTGCCGGTGATCCTCTACCAGATCCAGACGAAGTACCGCGACGAGGCGCGTCCCCGCTCCGGCATCCTGCGCGGCCGCGAGTTCCAGATGAAGGACTCGTACTCGTTCGACACCACGGACGAGGGCCTGGCCGAGTCGTACGCGCTGCACCGCGAGGCGTACATCAAGATCTTCGACCGGCTCGGCCTCAAGCACAAGATCGTCTCCGCCGTCTCGGGCGCCATGGGCGGCTCCGCGTCGGAGGAGTTCCTGGCCCCGGCCGCCGCCGGTGAGGACACCTTCGTCTACTGCCCGAACTGCGACTACGCCGCGAACACCGAGGCCGTCACGTTCAAGCAGCAGCCGGAGGACCCCACCGCGCACGGCCCGGTCGAGGAGCTGGACACCCCCGACACGCCGACCATCGAGACGCTCGCCGCGCACCTGGACGTCCCGGCGTCCCGCACGCTGAAGAACCTCCTGGTCAAGGTCGACGGCGAGATCGTCGCCGTCGGCGTGCCGGGCGACCGCGAGGTCGACATGGGCAAGCTGGAGGACCACCTGGCCCCGGCCGCCGTCGAGCTCGTCACCGCCGAGGACTTCGAGGGCCGCGACGACCTCGTGCGCGGCTACGTCGGTCCGCAGGGCCTGGACAAGGTCCGTTACATCGCCGACCCGCGCGTCTCGCCCGGCACGGCCTGGATCACCGGCGCCAACAAGCCCGACACCCACGCGAAGAACGTCGTCGCCGGGCGCGACTTCGAGGTCGACCAGTACCTGGACGTCGTCGTCGTGGAAGAGGGCGACCCCTGCCCGAACTGCGGCTCCGACCTGAAGATCGACCGAGCCATCGAGATCGGCCACATCTTCCAGCTCGGACGCAAGTACGCCGACGCCTTCCAGCTCGACGTCCTCGGCCAGAACGGCAAGCCCGTCCGCGTCACCATGGGCTCGTACGGCATCGGTGTCTCCCGCGCGGTCGCGGCCCTGGCCGAGCAGCACGCCGACGAGCAGGGCCTGTGCTGGCCCCGCGAGATCGCCCCGGCCGACGTCCACGTCGTCGCGGCCGGCAAGGCGCTCCAGACCGAGCTGGCCCTGGAGGTCTCGGAGAAGCTGAAGGCGGCCGGCCTCCGTGTCCTGGTCGACGACCGGGCCGGGGTGTCACCTGGCGTGAAGTTCACGGACGCGGAGCTCATCGGCGTACCGAAGATCCTCGTGGCGGGCCGTCGCTCCGGCGAAGGCGTCGTCGAGCTCAAGGACCGCCGCACGGGCGAGCGCGAGGAGCTGACGGTCGACGAGGCCATCGCCCGCCTCAGCGCCTGACCCCCCGGCCCCGCGCCCGGAGCCAGGAGGCCAGGCGGCCAGGGGCGTCAGATGCAGCCCGCCGTACCGGTGTCGTCGTCCCGCACGTGGGGCGACGGCGCCGGTTCGTGTACCGGTGGCTCGGGCGTTCCCCGCGACGCGCGGAACGTGTCCAGTGGATCGTGCAGGTGCGGATCGTGGACGTGCAGTGCCGTCGTCGACTGGGGGACTGGCGGCGCCTGCTGGCCCACGAGGGGCGGGTTCTGCGCTGCCCGCTCCAGGAAGCGCAGCAGCTCCACCGGGAAGGGCAGCACCAGCGTGGAGTTCTTCTCGGCGGCCACGGCCACCACGGTCTGCAACAGCCGCAACTGGAGCGCGGCCGGCGTCTCCGACATCACGCCCGCCGCCTCTGCCAGCTTCTTGGACGCCTGGAGCTCCGCGTCGGCGTTGATGACCCGGGCCCGCCGCTCGCGGTCGGCCTCGGCCTGGCGGGCCATCGAGCGCTTCATCGTCTCCGGCAGCGAGACGTCCTTGATCTCGACCCGGTCGATGGTCACGCCCCACTCCACGGCCGGGTTGTCGATCATCAGCTCAAGGCCCTGGTTGAGCTTCTCCCGGTTGGAGAGCAGGTCGTCCAGGTCGCTCTTGCCGATGATCGAGCGCAGGGAGGTCTGCGCGATCTGGGAGACCGCGAACCGGTAGTCCTCGACGCGGATGATCGCCGCCGCGGCGTCGACGACCTTGAAGTACACGACCGCGTCCACCCGGACCGTGACGTTGTCCCGGGTGATGCCCTCCTGGGCGGGCACCGGCATGGTCACGATCTGCATGTTGACCTTGTGCAGCCGGTCGATGAACGGGACCACCAGGGTGAAGCCGGGTGGCCGGATGCCGTGCCGGAGCCGGCCGAACCGGAGCACCACACCCCTCTCGTACTGCTTGATGACCCTGGCGGCGGCCGACAGGTACAGCGCGCCCGCGGAACCCGTCGCCGCGGCGGCCGTGAGCAGTTCCTCGACCATGACAACCCCCTGCCGTAGTAGCCGGGTGTGTGGGTGCGATATGCCCAATATCGCACCTGCGGGGCCGTCTGGGGAGCTCTGGAGGAGTTCTAGAGCCAGCTCGCGAATTCCAGCAGCAGCTCGCCGTCCTGCCGCCGCCCCGCCGCCAGGGCGCGCGTGCCCGACTCCACGGCCCGGAACAGCGTCCAGCCGCGCAGCCGCTCGCGGTCCACGTCGAGGGAGTCGGCCAGCTTGTTCACCCGGCGGCGCCCGGACGCCGGGCCCGAGGCCGCCGCCACCAGGTCCTCGACCCGGTCGCGGACCAGCCGGGCCAGGTCGTACGCGCGCTCGCCGACGAGCGGGTCCGGGCCGACCGCCAGCCAGGGCGCCCGGTCCCCGGCCAGGACCTTGCCCTGGCGGAAGTTGCCGTGCAGCAGCAGCTCCTCGGGGGCGTCCGCGACCAGCTCGTCCCGGGCGCCGAGCGCCGCGGACACCAGCTCGGCCGTCTGCGCGTCCTTCACCGCCCGCATCGCCTCCGCCTGCCGCGCGGTCCGCTCCGCGACCGACTCGAAGGCGTGGCCCTCCGGCGGGGCCACCCACAGCCGCCGCACCGTGCCGGCGGCCTCCAGCAGCGCCTTGGCCTCCGGCAGGGAGCGCAGGCTCACCTCCGCGTGCAGCCGCTCCAGCAGCAGGTCCGGCCCGGCGGTGTCCAGCAGCCGCACCGCGCCCCAGCCGTTCCAGTGCGCCAGCGCCGCCCGCTCCAGGTCCGGCGCGGCGAACGGCGGCGCCACCTTCAGCGCGCCCGGGGTGCCGTCCGGCAGCCGTACGAGCGCGACCAGGCTGCTCCGGCCGCCCGGCGCGATCACCCGTTCGACGTCCAGGTGCCGGTGGTCCACCGCCTGCCGGGCGAGCTCCGGAAGCCGGGCGAGCCAGTCGCCCGCGGCCGCGTCCCCGTACGTCTCGCCGAGAGCCCGCACCAGTCGCTGCGGCGGTTCAAAACCCATGCGTGCGTTGTTCCCTCTCCAAAGCCGGGGCTCACAGTCGCTCGGCGAGCCCAGGAAAGGCTACGCCGCTGCCCCGCCACCGCACGGCCCGCACCGCGGCCTCCCGCAGCGCGCTCGCCGCCTCCCGCCGCAGCGGGCCCTCGGCGGCCCGTACGAGGTCGGAGTACACGCCCGCGACCCGGTCCTCCAGCTCGGCGGCGAGCCGCACGGCCGCCGCCGCGTCCGGCACGGGGAACGGCAGCGCGTAGGCGGCGGCGGACGCGGCGGGCTTGCCGCCCAGGTCGCGCACGGCACGCGCCAGCGCGTCCCGCCGGGCCCGGTGCGCGGCGTGCGCGGCGGTCGCCTCCGCCATGCGCGCGTCGCCGACCCGGCCGCCGACGACCCCGTACCCGTACACCGCCGCGTGCTCGGCGGCGAGCGCCGCCTGCGCGGCCTCCAGGGCGGCCTCGCTCATGACCGGGTCCCTTCGCTGGTCAGCAGGTACGCGTGCGCCGCCCCCGCGGCCGCCACGGACGCCAGCAGCCGCGCGTACTCGGGCGGGGCGGTCAGCAGGGCGGCGGCGTGTACGTCGGCGGCCCGCCGCGTGGCCGCCGCCAGCTCGCCGACCGCGACGGTGGGGTCGGCGGGCACGGGGTCGGTGGCCGTACCGGCGGTCGGGCTTCCGGCGACCGGCGCTCCCGCCCGGGCCGGGGCGTCCGGCACGGCCGGCGGGCCCGGGGTGGCCGGACCGCTCGGGTCGGCCGGCGCTCCCGCCCGGGCCGGGGGCTCCGGTGTGCCCGGTCCGGTCGGGGCGGCCGGGGTGGCCGGGCCGCTCGGCGTGGGCGACGCGTCCACCGGGCCCAGGGCCGCCACGTGGGCCGCGACCGCCGCGCGGAGCGGGGCCAGCCGGGCGGTCAGCGACGGGTGCGCGGCGAGGACCTCGTCGTACCGGGCCAGCAGCGCCGCGCTGGTCGCGGCCGACCGGCGCCGCAGCGCCGCCTCCGCGCGGGCCGCGCGTTCGGCCGCCGGCACCGACGGCGTACCGCCCGGGCCGTCCGACGTGCACGCCCCGAGCACACCGGCCGCGGCCACCGCGCCCGTGGCGATGAGCGCGCGTCTGCGTGTCGTTCCCGTACGCCCCACGCGTCACTCCCTCCACCCGACCCCAAGATCACCGCAGGCGAGCGTACCTGCGGCTCGGCGCGAGGTGGACGGCAACACCCCCCGCGACCGGATACCCTTTGATCTGACACGCGACGATCCCACAACAGCACACGCGGCCGAGGAGTCACCCGGATGAGCACCACCCAGAGCGAAAGGCTGCGCGGGCTGCTGGAACCGCTGGTCAGCGCCAAGGACCTGGACCTCGAGGAGATCGAGGTGTCCCGGGCGGGCCGGCGGCGGATGCTGAGGATCATCGTCGACTCGGACGAGGGCGTGGAACTCGACGCCTGTGCCGAGCTGAGCCGCGCCATCTCCGACAAGCTCGACGAGACGGACGCGATGGGCGACGAGGAGTACGTCCTCGAAGTCAGCTCGCCGGGCGCCGACCGCCCGCTGACCGAGCACCGCCACTACGTACGCGCCACCGGCCGGCTCGTGAAGTTCCAGTTGCACGAGAGCGGCGACCTGGTGGCCCGCATCCTCTCCGTGGACGACGAGGGCCTCGATCTCGAGGTGCCGGGCGTGAAGGGGCGCAAGCCCACCGCCCGCCGCGTGACGTTCGGGGACATCGCGAAGGCGCGCGTGGAGATCGAGTTCAACCGCAAGGACAAGAAGGAAGAGGAGGCGTAGCCGTGGACATCGACGTGAAGCTCCTGAGGGGCTTGGCACAGGAGAAGGAGATTCCCTTCGACCTGCTGGTCGAGGCGATCGAGTCGGCCCTCCTCATCGCCTACCACCGCACCGAGGGAGCCCGCCGCCACGCCCGTGTCGTGCTGGACCGGCAGACCGGTCATGTGACGGTGTGGGCGAAGGAGGACCCGGCCGACCTGGAGGAGGGGCAGGAGCCCAAGGAGTTCGACGACACGCCGTCGGACTTCGGCCGCATCGCGGCGAGCACCGCCCGCCAGGTCATCCAGCAGCGGCTGCGGGACGCCGAGAACGACGTCACCTTCGGCGAGTACGCCCGCCGCGAGGGCGACATCGTCGCCGGCATGGTGCAGCAGGGCAAGGACCCCAAGAACGTCCTGGTCAAGCTGGACGACAAGCTGGAAGCGATCCTTCCGGTGCAGGAGCAGGTGCCGGGCGAGGAGTACACGCACGGGCTGCGGCTGCGGACGTACGTCGTCCGCGTCGCCAAGGGCGTGCGCGGTCCGTCCGTCACCCTTTCGCGTACGCATCCCAATCTGGTGAAGAAGCTCTTCGCGCTGGAGGTCCCGGAGATCGCCGACGGGTCCGTCGAGATCGCCGCGATCGCCCGTGAGGCCGGCCACCGCACCAAGATCGCGGTCCGGTCCACCCGTTCGGGCCTGAACGCCAAGGGCGCCTGCATCGGCCCCATGGGCAGCCGAGTGCGCAATGTCATGGCCGAGCTGCACGGTGAGAAGATCGACATCGTGGACTGGTCGGACGACCCGGCCGAGATGGTGGCGAACGCCCTGTCCCCGGCCCGTGTCTCCAAGGTCGAGGTCGTCGACCTCGCCGCCCGGTCCGCCCGGGTCACCGTGCCGGACTACCAGCTCTCGCTGGCGATCGGCAAGGAGGGCCAGAACGCCCGCCTGGCCGCCCGCCTCACCGGCTGGCGCATCGACATCCGCCCGGACACGGAGCAGACCTCCGAGCAGGACTGACCGCTCCGTGGAATAGAACCCGCCATGGTCACGTTGTGCAGTGGCGAGATCACGACAACAACCGTTCGATTCTTGCCCCAAAGGGGTGAGGTCGGTGCGGGGAGGTAGACTTAACCGTGTCTGGCCGGACGCAAGCCCGCGCCTGCCCTGAGCGAACCTGTCTGGGATGCCGGGAGCGAGCGGCCAAGCGCGATCTGCTGCGCATCGTGTTGATCAAGGGCGACTGCGCCCCCGATCCACGCGGTACGCTGCCCGGCCGGGGTGCTTATGTGCATCCCGCCTTGGTCTGTCTCGACCTGGCGGTCCGCCGCCGGGCGTTCCCGAGGGCCCTCAGGGTCCCGGGACCGCTCGACACCGCGGACGTCCGCCGGTACGTCGAGCAGTCGGCACCGTAAGAAGAAGTACGGCACGGAACCCCGTGCGGTCAGGTACCTCGCGAGTTGGAAGTAGGTCGAGATTGCGATGAGCACTCGATGAGTACGCGATGAGTACGCCCATGAAGTAGCGACGGTCCGGCGGTAACCCGGACCTAAAAGGAGCGAAGTGGCTAAGGTCCGGGTATACGAACTCGCCAAGGAGTTCGGTGTGGAGAGCAAGGTCGTCATGGCCAAGCTCCAGGAACTCGGTGAATTCGTCCGTTCGGCGTCTTCAACGATCGAAGCGCCGGTTGTACGTAAGTTGACTGACGCGCTGCAGGGGCCCGGCACCGCCGGCAAGTCCGCAGCGAAGCCCGGCGCGCCCCGCAAGGCCGCGCCTGCCAAGCCGTCCGCCCCCGCGCCCTCCCCGGCGCAGGCGGCCCGCCCCGCTGCCCCGAAGCCCGGCGCCCCCGCGCCGAAGCCCGCGGCGGCCGAGAAGCCCGCGACGCCGGCCCCCGGCCCGCGTCCCACCCCGGGTCCGAAGCCCGCGGCGGCGCCCAAGCCGGCGCCCGCCTCGCCGGCTCCGGCGAACCCGGAGTTCACCGCGCCCCCGTCGGCCCCGGCCGCCGGTCCCCGGCCCGGTGCCACCCCCGGTCCCCGTCCCGCCGGCCGCCCGCAGGGCGAGCGCGGTCAGGGCGGCGAGCGTGGCGGTGCCCGTCCCGGTGCCCCGCGCCCCGGTGGCGAGCGTCAGGCGCCCCGTCCGGGTGCCCCGCGTCCCGCGGGTCCGCGTCCGGGCAACAACCCGTTCACCTCTGGTGGCTCCACCGGCATGGCGCGCCCGCAGGCGCCCCGTCCGGGCGGTGCCCCGCGTCCCGGTGGCCCCGGTGCCCCGGGCGGTCCGCGTCCGCAGGGCGCCGGTCAGGGCGGTCCCCGTCCGCAGGCCGGTCCCGGTGGCCCGCGTCCCACTCCCGGCGGCATGCCGCGTCCCCAGGCCCCGCGCCCGGGTGGCGGCCCCGCCGGTAACCGCCCGAACCCGGGCATGATGCCGCAGCGTCCGGCTGCCGGTCCCCGCCCCGGCGGTGGCCCTGGTGGCGGTCGCGGTCCCGGTGGTGGCGGTCGTCCCGGCGGTGCCGGTGGCGGCGGTCGTCCCGGCTTCGCCGGCCGTCCGGCCGGTCCCGGCGGCGGTGGCGGCGGTTTCGCCGGCCGTCCCGGTGGCGGTGGCGGCGGTCGTCCCGGTGGTCCCGGTGGCGGTGGCGGCGGCTTCGGCGGTCGTCCCGGCTTCGGTGGCCGTTCCGGCGGTCCCGGTGGCCGTGGTGGCACGCAGGGCGCGTTCGGCCGTCCCGGCGGTCCGGCCCGTCGTGGCCGTAAGTCGAAGCGGCAGAGGCGCCAGGAGTACGAGGCCATGCAGGCCCCGTCGGTCGGCGGCGTGATGCTGCCTCGCGGCAACGGCGAGACCGTTCGCCTGTCGCGTGGTGCGTCCCTCACCGACTTCGCGGAGAAGATCAACGCCAACCCGGCGTCGCTCGTCGCGGTCATGATGAACCTCGGCGAGATGGTCACCGCCACGCAGTCCGTCTCCGACGAGACGCTGCAGCTCCTCGGTGACGAGATGAACTACCAGGTTCAGATCGTCAGCCCCGAGGAGGAGGACCGCGAGCTGCTCGAGTCCTTCGACCTCGAGTGGGGCGAGGACGAGGGCGGCGAGGAGTACCTCGCGCCGCGTCCGCCGGTCGTGACCGTCATGGGTCACGTCGACCACGGTAAGACCCGACTGCTGGACGCGATCCGCAAGACGAACGTCGTCGCGGGCGAGGCCGGCGGTATTACGCAGCACATCGGTGCGTACCAGGTCGCCACCGAGGTCAACGGCGAGGACCGCAAGATCACCTTCATCGACACCCCGGGTCACGAGGCGTTCACCGCCATGCGTGCCCGTGGTGCGAAGTCCACCGACATCGCGATCCTCGTGGTCGCGGCCAATGACGGTGTGATGCCCCAGACGATCGAGGCGCTGAACCACGCCAAGGCGGCCGACGTGCCGATCGTGGTCGCGGTCAACAAGATCGACGTCGAGGGCGCGGACCCGGTCAAGGTGCGCGGTCAGCTCACCGAGTACGGCCTGGTGGCCGAGGAGTACGGCGGCGACACCATGTTCGTCGACATCTCCGCCAAGCAGGGCCTGCACATCGACGAGCTGCTGGAGGCCGTGATCCTGACGGCCGACGCCTCGCTCGACCTCCGGGCCAACCCGGAGCAGGACGCGCAGGGTATTGCCATCGAGGCCCACCTGGACAAGGGCCGCGGCGCCGTCGCGACCGTCCTGGTCCAGCGAGGCACGCTGCGGGTCGGCGACACGATGGTCGCGGGCGACGCCTACGGCCGCGTCCGCGCCATGCTCGACGACAAGGGCGAGAACGTGGAAGAGGCGGGTCCCTCGACCCCGGTCCTCGTCCTCGGTCTCACCAACGTCCCGGGCGCCGGCGACAACTTCCTGGTGGTCGACGAGGACCGTACGGCCCGTCAGATCGCCGAGAAGCGTGCCGCCCGTGAGCGCAACGCCGCGTTCGCCAAGCGCGTGCGCCGCGTCTCCCTCGAGGACCTGGACAAGGTGCTCAAGGCCGGCGAGATCCAGCAGCTCAACCTCATCATCAAGGGTGACGCTTCCGGTTCCGTCGAGGCGCTCGAGTCGTCGCTGCTCCAGCTCGACGTCGGCGAAGAGGTCGACATCCGGGTCCTGCACCGCGGTGTCGGTGCGGTCACGGAGTCGGACATCGACCTGGCGATGGGCTCCGACGCCATCGTCATCGGCTTCAACGTCCGCGCGGCCGGCCGTGCCGCGCAGATGGCGGAGCGCGAGGGCGTCGACGTCCGGTACTACTCGGTGATCTACCAGGCCATCGAGGAGATCGAGGCGGCCCTCAAGGGCATGCTCAAGCCGGAGTACGAAGAGGTCGAGCTCGGTACGGCGGAGATCCGCGAGGTCTTCCGCTCGTCCAAGCTGGGCAACATCGCGGGTGTTCTCATCCGCTCCGGCGAGGTCAAGCGCAACACCAAGGCGCGCCTCATCCGCGACGGCAAGGTCATCGCGGAGAACCTCAACATCGAGGGTCTGCGTCGCTTCAAGGACGACGTCACCGAGATCCGCGAAGGCTTCGAGGGTGGTATCAACCTCGGAAACTTCAACGACATCAAGGTCGACGACGTCATCGCGACGTACGAGATGCGCGAGAAGCCGCGCGGCTGATCGCAGTCACGGCAGCCGGGGCCGGTTGGCGGAAGTATTTCCGTCGATCGGCCCCGGCCGTTCCGTGTACGGTTCTTGGTGTCCCTGCCAAGTGGTTGGCGGGGCCCTGAACCCGAACCGGCGGGACATCCGGGCACACATGTATGTGGGGACTCTGTCCTTCGACCTGCTCCTCGGCGACGTACGGTCGTTGAAGGAGAAGCGCTCCGTCGTCCGGCCGATCGTCGCCGAGCTCCAGCGGAAATTCGCGGTGAGCGTGGCGGAGACCGGCTCCCAGAACCTCCATCGCAGGGCCCAGATCGGCCTGGCGATGGTGTCCGGGGACGTCGGGCACCTGACGGAGGTGCTGGACCGGTGCGAACGCATGGTCGCGGGCCGGCCCGAGGTGGAGCTGCTGTCGGTGCGCCGGCGCATGCACACCGATGAAGACTGAACGTGCCGCCCTGCGGCACGACGAACGTAGGACGAAAGAGGAGAAGGACCGGTGGCCGACAACGCGCGGGCCCGCAAGCTGGCCGATCGCATCCAGGTCGTGGTCGCGGAGACCCTGGACCGGCGTATCAAGGATCCGCGGCTGGGCTTCGTGACCATCACGGACGCCCGGGTCACCGGTGACCTGCGGGAGGCCACGGTCTTCTACACGGTCTACGGCGACGAGGAGGAGCGGGCGGCGTCCGCGGCGGCGCTGGAGTCCGCCAAGGGCATCCTGCGCTCCGAGGTGGGCAAGCAGACCGGTGTCCGCTTCACGCCGACCCTGACCTTCGTACCGGACGCGCTGCCGGACAACGCCCGCACCATCGAGGACCTCCTGCACAAGGCGCGGGCCAAGGACGCCGAGGTGCGCGAGGTGTCGACCGGCAAGACGTACGCGGGCGAGGCCGACCCGTACCGCAAGCCGGAGGACGAGGACGAGGGCGAAGCCTCGGAATGACACAGCACAACAAGACGCCCGACGGGCTTGTCATCGTCGACAAGCCGTCGGGCTTCACTTCGCACGACGTCGTCGCCAAGATGCGCGGGATCGCCAGGACCCGCCGCGTCGGACACGCGGGGACGCTCGACCCGATGGCGACCGGCGTACTGGTCCTCGGCGTCGAGAAGGCCACCAAGCTCCTCGGTCACCTCGCGCTGACCGAGAAGGAGTACCTGGGCACCATCCGGCTCGGGCAGAACACCATCACCGACGACGCGGAGGGCGAGATCACCTCGTCCACCGACGCCTCCGGGGTCACCCGCGAGGCCGTCGACGGGGAGGTCGCCAAACTGACCGGCGACATCATGCAGGTGCCGTCCAAGGTCAGCGCCATCAAGATCGACGGCAAGCGGTCGTACGCCCGCGTGCGGGGTGGCGAGGAGTTCGACATCCCGGCCCGCCCGGTGACCGTGTCGTCGTTCCAGGTGTACGACATGCGCGACGCCGTCGCCGAGGACGGGACCCCGGTCGTCGACCTCGTCGTCTCGGTGGTCTGCTCCTCCGGCACGTACATCCGCGCCCTCGCCCGCGACGTGGGCGCCGGTCTCGGCGTCGGCGGTCACTTGACGGCCCTGCGGCGCACCCGCGTCGGCCCGTACAAGCTGGACGCGGCCCGGACGCTGGACCAGCTCCAGGAGGAGCTCACCGTCATGCCGATCGCCGAGGCCGCGGCGGCCGCGTTCCCCCGCTGGGACGTGGACGAGCGGCGGGCGAAGCTCCTGCTCAACGGCGTACGGCTGGACATGCCGGCGTACGACACGGCCCCCGTGGCGGTCTTCGGACCCGAGGGGCGCTTCCTGGCGCTGGTCGAGGAGAAGAAGGGCAAGGCGAAGAGCCTGGCCGTCTTCGGGTGACGGGCTGCTTCGGCTTGGCCTCTTCCCCCATCGTGGAGCGGGCGACGACCCCGGGTGCCCGCTCCACGATCCCCCTCTCACACGGTCTATCCGCCCCGCACGCAGGATTCACCCGGTTGGCCAGGCGCTCGGAGTGAATGGTGGGGGCACACGGGGGCGCTTTCGAATCGCGTTCTTCTCCCGGTGATCAACACCGCCCTACCGTCGAATCATGGAACGCGGGGATCGGGCCAGGCTGGTACGGATCAGTGATCCGGCGGGCCGCACCCGAGGGGTCGGCTTCGTCGCCGACGACGAGGGAACGGTCGTGACCAGCCACGAGGCCGTGGACGGGCTCGTACGGGTGGTGGTGCACGCGCCCGGCGACGGACGGAGCCGCGTCGCCGAGGCCGACGCCATCACACCGCTGCCCGAGGCCGACCTGGCACTCGTGCGCACCGAGGGGCTCGGGGTGAGTCCGCTGCCGGTCGCGGCCCGGGGGCGGGTCGAGGCGGGTACGTACGTACGGATCGCCGCGCGCGGCTGGCGCGAGGCCCGGGTGCTCGGCACCGCCCGGGTGACCTACACGGCGGCCGACCGGTTCCACCTGCTCGGGGACGCGATCGAGCTGGCCATCGGCACCGAAGGGCGCGAGGCGCTCCGGCTGGGCGGCGAGGCCGCGGGCGGACCCGTCCTGGACGCCACCACCGGCGCGGTGCTGGGCGTGCTGGGCACCGCGCTGCACGCCGGGCACCGTGCGGCCGGGCTCGCCGTGCCGCTCACCCGCGTCGCCGCCGCGGCGCCCGACGGCCCGCTGGCCGCGCTGCTGCGGCGCAACGCCGCCACCGTCCCCGCGTACGGCGCCGACCTGAACCTGGCGGGCGTGCTGCGGCTGACCGCCACGACGGTCGGCCCCGCCGGCGAGCCCGGCCCCGTGGAACGGCGTGCCGTCACCCGTGAGCTGGAGGCCTTCGAGGCGTCCGACGCCGTGGTGTTCACCCTCGTCGGCGACCCCGGCACCGGCCGCACCACCGAACTGCGCGCCCACGCCGCCCGCCGCGCCCTCGGCGACGCCCCCGCGCCGACCCTTTGGCTGCGCGGCGCCGACCTGCGCGCCGACGACGCCTCCCTCGCCGACGCGGTCGCGCGGGCGCTCCGGCTCGGCGGCCGGGTCGTGGCCTGCTCGGAAGGGCTCGGCGACCTGGGCACCGCCACGCCCGAGCGGGTCGCCCGGCTCGCCCGCGACTGGGGACGCCCCCTGCACGTCCTGCTCGACGCCCCCGAGGAGATGCCGGCCGCCCTGGCCCACAGGCCCGCCGGGTGGACCACCGCGACGGCCGCCTGGCTCCGCGCCCACCGCGCCCGGCTCGTCGTCGCCTGCCGCCCGGAGTACTGGGAACAGGCGGGCGCGCTGTACCCCTCCGGCGCGCTGTACCGGCCCGGGCGGCCAGCCTGGCGGCTGCCGGACGCGCTGCGGATCGGCGACCTCGCCGGGCGGGAGGCGAAACGGGCGAGGGACCGGTACGGACTGCCGGGCGACGCCATCGCGGCGGACGACGCCCGGCACCCGCTGGCGCTGCGGCTCCTCGCGGAGGTACGGGCCGCTGTGCGGGACGCCGTGGGGGAGGCCGTGTCCGGGGACGAGCCCGGGGACGTGCCCGGGGACGTGCCGGGGCGGCCCGGCCGGCACGAGATCTTCGCCGCGCACCTGGACCTGGTGTGCCTGCGGGTCGCCGAACGGATCGCGGCCGGGTCCGGGGCGTGGCCTGCCCCCCGGGGCAGCGCGGTGCGGCGCCTGGCGGCGCGGGTCGCGGGGCGCGTGCACGAGGCGGCACGGCGCTGCCTGGGACCGGGGCAGGGGGAACTGACCCGGGCGGAGTTCGAGGAGCTGTTCCCCTGGACGACCGGCTGGGCGGCGGCCGTCCTGACGGAGGGCCTTCTGGTCCCGGCGGGCACCGGCTACCGGTTCGCCCACGAGGAGGTCGGCGACTGGCTCCAGGGCGCCCACCTGGACCTGGACGCGGCGCTGGACGCGCTGGTCCACCAGAACGCCGACGCCCCGGAAGAGCCGCCCGGCCTCCCCGTGCCGCGCCACCGGATCGGCCCGGTCGTCCAGGCGCTCCTGCTGCTCGACCGCCTCCAGGGGCCGGCCGCCCTGTCCCGGCGGCTGGAGACCCTGATCGACGCCTTGGAGGGGGCGGGCGCGGGGGCGGGCGCCGGGCTGGGTGGTGCGGGGGGTGAGGATGCCGACTGGTGGGGCGCCAAGCTGCTGGGCGAAACGCTGCTGCGGGTTCCTGACGTGCGGCCGTACCTGGGCGTGCTGCGGCTGCTCGCCGAGCGCATCGTGTCGGGGAGCGGACCGGCTCCCGGTAACGGCGAGTTCGGGCCGTGGTTCTGGGAGCGGCTGCGGATCGGTGAGGACGACCGCGTCGACCTGCTGCGGCGCCTCGTGCCCGCCGACGGCGCGCCGGGGACGCGGGACGTTCCGCGCTACCTCGACGCCGTCGCCGTACGGCTGGCCGCCGATCCCCGGGGCGTACAGCCGCTGCTGTGCCGCTGGTTCACCGACGAGCGGCCGCTGCCCGCCCAGTCCGGCGCACAGGTGAGGCCCACCGTCGCCGGGGCGGCGCAGGCCCTGCTGTACGCCCACCGCGACCTGGCCGCCGACGACCTGTGCGAGGCGCTCGTCACCACGGCCCACCCGCGCGCCGACGAGCTGCTCGCCGCCCTCGCCGAGGACGAGCCGGCCGCGCTGTGCCGGGCCGTCGACCGCTGGGCGCACGACGACACGCGGCCCGGCCGGCGCGTGGCCGCCGCCGCGTACGGGCAACTGCTCGCCGCGCACGTCACCACCGACGCGGAGCGCGAGCTGCTCCGGTACGCCGCCGTCGCGCTCCTCGGCCGCCCCGGGGACGCCGCCCTGCACGGACCGGCGCTCGACCTGCTCGTGCGCGACCCGCACAGCCGGAACCAGTACCTGGGCCGGGCCCTGGCCGCCTTCCGGGCCGGCGCCCCCGGGCTGCCCGCGAACGCGTTCGCCGCCGCGCTGAACACCCACCCCGAGCCGGTGCTCGCCGCGTTCCGGGCACGGCTCCTGGACGGCGGCCCCGGGCCGGGCGCCGCCGCCGTGCTGGACGCCCTCGCCGGCCTCCGCACGCCCGCGCTCGCCCGCCGCGCCGCCGAGCTGGTCCGCGCCTACGTCCACCGCCACCCCGAGGGCGCCGTCCACGCGGCCGCGTACGTCGACCGGCGCCTGGAACAGGGACCGGCCGCCCGTGCCTTGCTCTTCCCGCTGGTCAGCGGCCTGCTGCGGGGCTGCCCCGTTCAGGTGCGCGGCGCGCTGGCCCCGGTCCTCGCGGCGCCCGGTACGCCCGCGTCGCGACCGCTGCGCGACGAGCTCCTCGACGTGCTCCTGGAGCACGAGCGGTACGAGAGCCACGACGGCCGCGACCTCGCCGTCCTCGACGCGCTGCTGAGGGCCGCCGCGCTCGGCGCCGGGCGGCGGCCGGAGGGGCGCACCCGGGAGCTGGTCCACCGCGCCGGTCTGCTCCTCATCCGTACGCCCGAGGGCGCGACCTGCTTCGACCGGCGGCTCGTCGAGCTCGCCCGGGAAGTGCCGGGGTTCGCCTCCCTGGTCGTGGGGTGGCTCCGGGAGGCCCCCACGGACTGGGCGTTCGTCGTCGGACCCAGCGCCCGCCGGACCGTCGAACGCCTGGGCGGCGCCCCGGCCGGTCCGGTCCATCCGATGCCGATGCGGGCCGAAAGCCGTGGGCATGGCAGTCTTAGACCTGCGTAAGCGGTCAATGACGTACACGGGTTCGGGCGAGGAGCGGTCACAGTGCAGCGCTGGCGTGGCTTGGAGGACATCCCCCAGGACTGGGGGCGCAGCGTCGTCACCATCGGCTCCTACGACGGGGTGCACCGCGGGCACCAGCTCATCATCGGGCGGGCCGTCTCCCGCGCCCGGGAGCTGGGCATCCCGGCGGTCGTCGTCACCTTCGACCCGCACCCCTCGGAGGTCGTCCGCCCCGGCAGCCACCCGCCGCTGCTCGCCCCGCACCACCGGCGCGCCGAACTGATGGCGGACCTCGGCGTCGACGCCGTCCTCGTGTTGCCCTTCACGGCCGAGTTCTCGCAGCTCTCGCCGGCCGACTTCATCGTGAAGGTCCTCGTCGACAAGCTGCACGCCCGCGCCGTCATCGAGGGCCCGAACTTCCGCTTCGGCCACAAGGCCGCCGGGAACGTGGACTTCCTGCGGGAGATGGGCGCGACGTACGACTACGAGGTCGAGGTCGTCGACCTCTACGTGCGCGGCGAGGCGGGCGGCGGCGAGCCGTTTTCCTCGACCCTGGTGCGCCGCCTGGTCGCCGAGGGCGACGTCGAGGGCGCCGCCGAGATCCTGGGCCGGCCCCACCGTGTGGAGGGCGTCGTCGTACGCGGCGCCCAGCGCGGCCGCGAGCTGGGCTACCCGACCGCGAACGTCGAGACCCTGCCGCACACCGCCATCCCCGCCGACGGCGTCTACGCCGGCTGGCTCACCGCGGCGGGGGAGCGGATGCCGGCGGCGATCTCGGTCGGCACGAACCCCCAGTTCAACGGCACGGAACGCACGGTCGAGGCCTACGCGATCGACCGTGTCGGCCTCGACCTGTACGGACTGCACGTGGCGGTCGACTTCCTGGCGTACGTACGGGGCCAGCAGAAGTTCGAGTCCATCGAAGCGCTCCTGGAAGCGATCGCGGACGACGTCAAACGCTGCCGCGACCTCACCTCCGGCCGGTAGGGCCCGCCCTCCGGGCGACGTTGCCCACCCCCGCCGCGGGCTCCGCCCGGTCTGATCCCGTTGTGGGCAATCGTTCCGCACGGCGGAACGGGTGGGCACAACGGGACAGGGGCGGTGCCTTTACGCGGTGCCCCCTGGGCGGTACCCGGTCCCGGTGCCCCCGGGTGCGGGCCGGTGGGCCGGGTCGCCACCCCCGGTGGGTGGGGGCGGGGCCCCTCCGGGCTCACCTCCTCGAGACCGGCGGCCTTGGGTCACGGGCAAGGGGAGCCCCTGCTTCGCCGCCATCCTCTGCGGGGGCGACCCTGCACGGCCTGCACCCGGCCGGACGCCGGGTGCAGGCCGTGGGGCTCAAGGTCCGTGCACATGGCACGCTGCCGCCCGGCCACGGCCGTTCAGGACGGGCAGCGGGACCGTACGGCACGCGCCAGCCAGGCCCGCTCGGTCCGCCTCGCCCGACGCCAGCACCTGGCACCGCGCGTGGAAGCGGCAGCCGGGCGGGACGCGGGACGGGTCGGGGGGTTCGCCCGTGAGGACGACCGGCTCGGTGGGGGACTCCGGGAGGACGGAGAGGAGTGCCCGGGTGTACGGGTGACGAGGAGCCGAGAGGACCTCCTCGACCGTGCCCGTCTCGACGATGCGGCCCAGGTACATCACCGCCACCCGGTCGGCGATGTTCCATGCCAGGCCCAAGTCATGCGTCACGACCAGCGCGGACAGGCCCAGTTCGGAGCGCAGCCGCAGCAGGAGGGCGAGGATCTCGCCGCGTACCGAGGCGTCCAGGGAGGCGACCGGCTCGTCCGCGACGATGAGCTCCGGTTCGAGGACGAGCGCGCCGGCGATGACGACCCGCTGCCGCTGACCGCCCGACAGTTCGTGCGGGTAGCGGAGGAAGAAGCGTTCCGGGGGGCGCAGCCCGGCACGGGAGAGGGCGGAGGCGACGGCGGCACGCTCGTCGGAGGCGGCGCCGTGGATGCGGAGGCCCTCCGCGACCGCGTCGTACACGGTGTGCCGGGGGTTGAGCGAGCCGCTCGGGTCCTGGAGCACGAGCTGGACGCGCCGCCGGTACGCCTTGAGGTCGGCGCTCCGGTACGAGAGCGGTGCTCCGGCGAACGTGATGGAGCCGGACGTGGGGCGGACCAGGCCCAGCAGCGAGCGCGCCAGGGTCGTTTTGCCGCAGCCCGACTCGCCGACGAGCGCGACGATCTCGCCGGCGCCGATGTCCAGGTCGACGCCGTCCACGGCACGGGCGGAGGGGCCACCGCGCCGGCCGGGGAAGGTGACGTGGAGGCCGGAGGCGGACAGCAGGGGGTTCATGCGGGGCTCCCGGTCGTCAGGACGCAGGCCGCGCGGTGTCCGGGTGCCGCCTCGGTGAGGGGCGGGTCCTGGGACGCGCACACGTCCAGCGCGACCGGGCAGCGCGGGTGGAACGTACAGCCGGACGGCAGCGCGGCCGGGTCGGGCGGGTCGCCGGGCAGACCGCGCGGGGCGAGCCGGGACGCCGGGTCGCCGATGCGCGGGAACGCGGCGGACAGGGCGCGCCCGTAGGGGTGCCGGGCGGCGTCGTAGACGGCCCGTGCCGGGCCCTCCTCGACGACCCGGCCCGCGTACATGACCGCCAGCCGGTCGCACGTGTCGGCCAGGACGGCCAGGTCGTGGCTGATCATGACGAGGCTGATGTCCTGCTCGGTGACCAACTGCTCCAGCAGCCGGAGGATCTGTGCCTGGATCATCACGTCGAGCGCCGTCGTGGGCTCGTCGGCGACGATCAGGCGCGGGTCGCAGGCGAGGGCCATGGCGATCATCACGCGCTGGCGCTGGCCTCCGGACAGCTCGTGGGGGTACGCGTTGGCTCGGGCGGCCGGCAGTCCTACCTGTTCCAGCAGGTCACCCACCCGCTCGCGGGCCGCGGCCGGGGTGGCTCGGCGGTGGACGAGGAGGGGCTCGGCGATCTGGTCGCCGATCCGGTGCACGGCGTTGAGCGAGTGCATGGCGCCCTGGAACACGATCGACGCGCCCGCCCACCGTACGGCCCGCAGCCGTCCCCATTTCATGGTCAGGACGTCCTCACCGGCCAGCAGGATCTCCCCGGTGAGGCGGGCGGAGGCGGGCAGCAGCCGCAGCAGTGCCAGCGCCAGCGTCGACTTGCCGCACCCCGACTCGCCCGCGATGCCGAGCTTCTGCCCCGCCTCCACGGTCAGGTCGACACCGCGCACGGCGGGCACGGCCGCCGGTCCTGACCCGTAGGTGACGTGCAGGTTCCTGATCGTGAGGAGGCTCAACGGCCCACCCCCAGCTTCGGGTTGAGTACCGACTCGATCGCCCGCCCGCACAGCGTGAAGGCGAGCGCGACGACCGCGATGGCGATGCCGGGCGGCGCCAGGTACCACCAGTGCCCGGACGAGACCGCGCCCGCCTCGCGCGCGTCCTGGAGCATGCCGCCCCAGGAGACGACCGTCGGGTCGCCCAGGCCGAGGAAGGCGAGCGTGGCCTCGGTGAGGATGGCGGTGGAGATGCACAGGGTGGTCTGGGCCAGCACCAGCGGCATGACGTTGGGCAGCACGTGGCGGCCCATGACGTGCCCGTGGCCGCCGCCGAGCGCCCGCGCGCGTTCGATGTACGGGCGGGACTCCACCGCGATGGTCTGGGCGCGGACGAGGCGGGCGGTGGTGGGCCAGCTCGCGACCCCGATCGCCAGGACCACCGTCCACATGCTCCGGGACATCACCGTGGCCAGCACGATCGCCAGCACCAGCGACGGCATCACCAGGAACCAGTCGGTGATCCGCATGACCACTGTGGAGAACCAGCCGCCGAAGTGGCCCGCGAGGATGCCGACGAGCGTACCGATGGCGACGGACAGCGCGGCCGCGAGCAGTCCCACGGCGAGCGACACGCGGGCGCCCCAGACGAGGAGGCCCAGCAGTGACCGCCCGAACTGGTCGGTGCCGAGCGGGAATCGGGCGCTCGGCGACTCCAGTGCCGCACCGGGGGCGTTGGTCACGCTCTGCACGTCACCGCCGACGAGCAACGGCGCCGCGAGCGCGACGAGCGCGATCAGGGCGAGGGCACCGAGCCCGTACAGCCCGGCCCGCTGCTTGCGGTACTGGCTCCAGAAGCGTGCCGCCGACGCGCGGCGGCGGGACCAGAGCAGCGATCTTGTCATCGGCCCACCCGGGGGTCGAGGAGCGGGTACAGGAGGTCCGCGAGGAGGTTCATCAGGATCATCGCGCCCGCGAACACCACGAACAGACCCTGGACGAGCGGCAGATCGGGCACGGAGAGCGCCTGGTAGAACAACCCGCCGAGCCCCGGCCACGAGAACACCGTCTCGACGAGGATCGACCCGGCGGCCACGTGCCCTAGGTTGATGAAGATCATGGTGACGGTCGGCAGCAGGGCGTTCGGTACGGCGTGCCGGCGGCGTACGACGTCGTCGCGGAGGCCTTTGGCCCGCGCGGTCGTCAGGTAGTCGCCGCCCATCTCGTCGAGCAGCGAGGCACGCATCACCAGCAGCGTCTGCGCGTACCCGACGGCGACCAGCGTGAGGACGGGCAGCACCATGTGGTGGGCGACGTCGAGGACGTACGCGAAGCCCGTCTCGTCACCGGATTCCATGCCGCCCGTCGGGAACATGCCCGGGATGGGCCCGATGCCCACCGAGAAGACGATGATGAGCAGCAGCCCGAGCCAGAACGACGGCACCGACCACAGCGTCAGCGCGATGCCCGTGTTGACCCGGTCGCCGAGGCCGCCGTGGCGCCAGGCGGAGCGGGTGCCCAGCCACAGCCCGATCACCGAGTAGACGACGACGGCGACGCCGGTGAGGAGGAGGGTCGCGGGGAGCTTGTTCACGATCAGCTCGCCGACCGGCGCGCGGAACTGGTACGACATACCGAGATCGCCGGTCAGCGCCTTGGCGCAGTAGTCCGTGAACTGCTGCCACAGGGGCAGGTCGAGCCCGAACTGGCGGCGGAGTGTGGCCATTTGCTCGGCGGACGTCGGTACGCCGTGCGTCATTGCCCTGACCGGGTCGCCGGGGATGATGCGGAAGAGGAAGAAGCTGGTGACGAGCACGGCGAAGAGGGAGACGACCGCGCCGCCCAGCTTGCCCGCCAGGTAGCGCGGGTAGGCGGTGGTGGTGAGCCCGCCGGGGCGCTTGTCCACCGCCCCGGCGGTCGTGCCGGCTGTCGTCATCGGCTACTCGCGGTCGTCGGCGGTGGAGCGGCGGCGTGCGGCGGTCCAGACGCCCACGGCGAGGAGGACGACCGCGGCCGAGCCGATGCCGATCCACATGCCCGTCGACGAACCGGAGTCGCTGCTCTCGCCGTTCGTGGCCGGCTCGGCGGACCACCAGCTCCAGTAGCCGTCCTGGCCGTAGATGTTGCCGCCGTCGGCCGGCATGGTGGTGATGGACTTGATGTGGTCCGTGCGGTAGGCCTCGACGGCGTTGGGGTACGCCATGACGTTCATGTACCCGGTGTCGTAGAGCCGTGACTGCAACTGCTTGACCAGATCGGCTCGCTTGGCGGTGTCGTACTCGACGGCCTGCTTGGCGTACAGCTCGTCGTACCGCTTGTCGCAGATGAAGTTGTCCGTCGCGCCGGTGTCCTTGGGGGTGGCAGGGAGCGCGGCGCAAGTGTGGATGGACAGGACGAAGTCGGGGTCGGGGTTGACCGACCAGCCGTCGAAGGCGAGGTCGTAGTCGCCCTTGAGCCACGGGTCGGAGACGTTGTCGAGGCAGTCGACCTTCAGCCCGATGCCCAGTCGGCCCCACCACTCCTGGAGGTACTTGCCGACCGCCTTGTCGTTCGGGTCGGTGGCGTGGCACAGGATGCGGAAGTCGAGCGGCCTGCCGTCCTTGCCGACGCGCTTGCCGCTGCTGTTCCTCTTGTATCCGGCCTGTTCGAGGATCTGCTCGGCCTTGGCGGGGTCGTAGGCGATCTTCTGGGTGTCCTCCGGCTTCCAGAAGTACGTGTCGAAGCGGGGCGGGATGTAGCCCTCGCCCTCCACGGCGTGGCCCTGGAAGACCTTGTCGACGATCGTCTTGCGGTCGACGGCGTGGAACAGCGCCTTGCGGACCGCCGGGTCGAGCAGCGCGGGGTGGCCGCTGCCGAACTTCTTGCCGTCCTTGGAGCGCGCCCCCGGGTTGGTGGCCAGGGCGAAGAAGCGGCGGCCGGGCGCGTCGTTCACCTTGATGTTCTCGGCGGACTTCAGGGACGCGGCCTGGGCGGGGGTGAGGTTCGGTACGAAGGACACCTCGCCCTTGCGGAGGGCGGCGACCGCGGCGTCACCGTCCTTGTAGTAGCGCAGCACCAGCTCGTCGAACTTCGGCGCCCCGCGCCAGAAGTCCTTGTTCGGCTTGAGCTTCACGTACTGGTCGACCTTGTAGTCGGTGATGATGAACGGGCCGTTGCCGACGATCGGGAACCGCTTGTCGTTGTTGTACTTCGAGAAGTCCCCGACCTTCTCCCAGATGTGTTTGGGGACGATCGGCACGTCGAGGGCCGTCATGGTGGCCTGCGGCTTCTTCAACGTGATGACCAGCGTCTTCGGGTCCGGCGCGGTGACCTTCGCGAAGTTGGCGGTGAAGCTGCCGTTGGCGGTGGCGGCGTTCTCGTCCGTCATCATCTTGTTGAACGTCCAGGCGGCGTCCTCGGCCGTGGCCTGCTTGCCGTCCGACCACTTGGAGTTGTCGCGGATGGTGTACGTCCACGTCAGCTTGTCCGGCGACGACTTCCAGGCGGTGGCGAGACCGGGGATGGTGCGCGCGTCCTTGGCGTCGTAGTTGGTCAGGTACTCGTAGGTGAGCCGGTGGATGCTGGTCGACACCAGCCGCTGGGCGAGGAAGGGGCTCAGGGAGTCCACGCTCTGCGAGACGGCGACGGTGAGGACGGACTTGCCGTCCCCGTCGTCCGCCTGCGCCGGCTGGCCGACGGTGAGTGGAGTGGTGGCGGCGATGGCTGAGGCGAGAAGCAGGCGGAAGGAGCGATGTGGAGCCATGGTGACCATGAGGTTGACCTCGCGTCGATCTTGGGGCGCCAGCTAGTGAAGCGAAGGTCTATCAGCGGGGATGTAGCCCAGTCAACGAGGCGTCAAACCGCTTGTGGACTGCGGGAATACGGCGGGGGATACGGCGAGGGCCCGCACCGTGGTCACGGTGCGGGCCCTCATTGGTCCAGTCCTCTGTCGCCCTACTGCTGAGGGGCTGGCGGCGCCTGCGGAGGCTGCTGCTGCGGCTGCTGCGGCCACCCGGGGTGGGGTTGCTGGTGCGGCTGCTGCGGGTGCTGGGCCGGGGGCATGGGCTGGCCGGGCTGCTGGTACGGCTGCCAGCCCTGCGGGGGTACGCCGGGCTGCTGGGGCGGGTAGGGCTGCTGGCCTGGCATGGGCTGGCCGGGCATGGGCTGCTGGCCGGGCGCGGGCTGACCCGGCAGCGGCTGGCCCGGGACCGGCGGGGCCATCTGGGGCGGCATGGAGCCGTGACCGTCGCCGGTCCACAGCCCCTGCGCCTGCTGCGCCCGTACGAAGTCCTCGGCGACCATCGCGGAGAGGTTGAAGTACGCCTCCCGCGTCTTCGGCCGCATCATGTCGAGGTCCACCTCGGCGCCCGCGGCCAGGTGCTCGTCGAACGGCACCACGACGACCCCGCGGCAGCGCGTCTCGAAGTGCTGCACGATGTCATCGACCTTGATCATCTTGCCGGTCTCACGGACACCCGAGATGACCGTGATCGAGCGCTGCACCAGGTCGGCGTACCCGTGCGCGGACAGCCAGTCGAGCGTGGTCGACGCGCTGGACGCGCCGTCGACGGACGGGGTGGAGATGATGATCAGTTGGTCGGCGAGGTCCAGCACGCCGCGCATGGCGCTGTAGAGCAGACCGGTGCCGGAGTCGGTGAGGATGATCGGGTACTGCTTGCCCAGGACGTCGATCGCCCGCCGGTAGTCCTCGTCGTTGAACGTCGTCGAGACGGCCGGGTCCACGTCGTTGGCGATGATCTCCAGACCGGAGGGCGCCTGCGAGGTGAAGCGGCGGATGTCCATGTACGAGTTGAGGTACGGGATCGCCTGGACCAGGTCACGGATGGTGGCCCCGGTCTCGCGGCGCACGCGCCGGCCGAGCGTACCGGCGTCGGGGTTGGCGTCGATCGCCAGGATCTTGTCCTGCCGCTCGGTCGCCAGGGTGGCGCCGAGGGCGGTGGTCGTCGTGGTCTTGCCGACGCCGCCCTTGAGGGAGATGACCGCGATCCGGTAGCAGGACAGCACCGGCGTACGGATCAGCTCCAGCTTCCGCTGCCGCTCCGCCTCCTCCTTCTTGCCGCCGAGCTTGAACCGGGCGGCGGCGGAGGGATTGCGGCTGGACTTGGCCTTCTGCTTGTTGTTGCGCAGCAGGCGGTCGGAGGACAGCTCGACGGCCGCCGTGTAACCGAGCGGCGCGCCCGGCACGGACCGCTCGCGCTGGTCGTGCGTGACCGACGTGGGCCACGCCTGACCGGTCCGCGGATCGACGGGCGGCTGCTGGGGCTGCTGCGGCGGCTGTCCCGGCTGGGGGAACCCGTAGCCGCCCTGGGGCTGCTGGGCCTGCGGCTGGGGTTGCCCGGGCTGGGGGAAGCCGTAGCCGCCTTGGGGGGCGGGCTGGGGCTGCGGCTGGCCGGGGTGCGGAAAACCGTACCCGCCCTGGGGCTGCTGGGCCTGCGGCTGGGGCTGCCCGGGCTGGGGGAAGCCGTAGCCGCCCTGGGGGGCCTGCGGCGGCAGCGGTGCGGCGGGCGCCGGTGCCTGGGGCGGCACGGGCGCGGGCGGAGCCGACTGCTCCTGGGCCGGCGCCGGCTGCACGGGCCACTGCGGCGCACCGGTCGGCGCCCCCGTCGGCGTGGCCGGCTGGAACGCGGGCGGCAGCGGCGGCAGCCCGGCGCCCTGCTGCCCCGGCGCGGGCGCCCACGGCTGCGCCGCCTCGGGCGCGGGCGGGGGGGTGTCCTGCGGCGGTGCGTCCTGCGGCGGTGCGTCTTGGGGCGGCGTGTCCTGCGGCGCCGCCTCCGCGACCGCTTCTTCCGGCGCCTCCGTCTCGGCGCCCTCGTCACCGGCGTCCGCCTGAGGGGCCTCCTCGGCGGCCTTGACCGCTTCAGCCTCCGCGTCCCCGGAGGAACCTTCGGCAGCCTCTGCCGACTTCGCCGCCTCCCGCTCCGCGATCTCGGCCATCTCACGCTTCAACGCGGCCGGGGAGAAGCGCATGGTGGCCCCACTCTCCACATCACCGCCCCCGAACGGCTGCGCCGCCTCGTCCTTCCCCTGCTCACCAGGCGCAGGAGCAGCAGGCGCCGGAGCAGCCGGAGCAGGCTCAGCCGGAGCCGGAGCCGGAGCCTCCGGCGCCGAAGGGGCGGGTGCCGCATCAGCCGGGGGAGCCGACGGAACCGGAGCCGAAGGCGCCGCCCCCGGCGCCCAGTCCGGCTGGAAACCGCCGCCCTGCGGCACCCCCGGCACGGCCACCGGCGTCGCCCCGCTCGGCGGCGGAGGCGGCGTAACCGGAGGCGTGACCGGCGGGGTGACCGGAGGCGTAACCGGAGGCGTGGCCGGCGAGGTAGCCGGCGGTGTGGCCGACGCCCCGCCACCCGACGACGTGTCGCCCGCGTTCTGCGTGTACCAGGCAGGCGGTGTGTAGTCGATGGTGAACTCACCCGTCATCTCGGCGGGATCCGCGTCGGACTGATCGTCGACGGGCGGCGCGTTCCAGCCGCCCCCGCGGATCTCGTCCCGATCGCCGTTCACTTTGCCTCCTGGTGTGGTCGAGCACCCTTGTGCCGTCGTGGGTGGGGGCGACCGTTCCTGTCGTCGTCCGTCCGCCCGGCTCTCCCCCTCGGGACGCCGCGCACCCGCGGCCATGTTCGTGCCGCGCTCTTCCCACCCTAATCGTCAACAGTGTCCATACGTCAGGCCCGTCGGCCCGCCATCGACTGTCACGTACCCCACCCACTGTCCCCAAGTGACGTGGGTGCGCCGCAGTGTGAAGAAGTATCCCCTCAAAACGGTACACAAGGGTAAGAATTCTGGGCGGAGAGGCGGCTCAGTCCATCCGGCGCGCGCTGCCCAACAATCCGGTCTCGGCATCCGTCGCCTGCGTCATGACGAACCGGCGGTCACGACCCGTACACCAGAGGGTGACCCCGTCCGCGAGCGTGGACAGCGCCTCCGCCTCGCTCCGGGGCAGGTTCATGAGCCGAGCGATGTGCGTGGCCTCGTCCGGTGACACCCGCTGCACACCCACTAGCCCCGACTTCTCCATCAGCCGGGGCGCGACCGGGCTCAGATAGGGAAGCAGCGTCACCACCGACTGCCACGGCCCCGAAACGACCCGCCCCCGCGGCGGACGCATCCCGCAGTCCCGGACCACGACCACCGGACTGCCGGCGGACGCGCCCTGCGGAGGGACCCGCCCCACGTCGTGCAGCGTGATGCACGGCTGACCGCCGCCGGCCGCCTGTGCCAGCGCCGTCCACGCCTGCGCTCGCCCCGTCTCCACGGCGACCCGCGCTCCGGTCGCGGCCGCCCGCAGTGCCATGATCTGCGCGGTCCACAGACCGCCGATCAGCGTGACGTCGTACGGCGTCGGGCGGTTGATGCCCAGAACCGCCGGCCGCCCCTCGGCATCGACGCCGATGACCATGCCGTCGTCACCGACCGGCAGGCCCAGCGACTCCAGTTGCTCCAGGGGCACCAGGTGGCGCTCGCGGCGCGGCCCGATCAGCCCGAACCCGATGCGGGGCCGGCCGCCCCGTCCCCTACGTACGGCAGACGTGGAAGACATCAGCGGGCACCCCCGAGCGGAAGAGAGGCGAGCACCCCGGGCACCTGCTCACGGTCGAGTCGGACCAGCCCGGTCCTCACTCCGCGCGCGGCCCGCTCCAGTTCGTGCCGCGCCGCCACGAGCTCCTCGTCGCTGCGGCCGGTGATCCGAACATGGCCGGTCACCGTCGCCCCTTGCCGGTCACCGCCGCTCATCGTCAGGCTGAACGTGCTGGCCAGCGCCGGAATGGAGGTGAGCAGCGCCACCAACTGCGGCATCGAGGCGCCGCCGGGGCCGAACTGGGGCCAGCGCGCCACCCAGTACGTTGTGTGCCGCCGGTCGTCGCAGCGCCAGGTCCGCGATGTCTCCTGCGTGCGCCGCCCCGGCGTCTGGGCCCTGCCCGCCTGCGTGATGGCGAGCGGATTGGCACACGTCGACGTCGCGATCGCGGCGGTCAGTTCCTGTTCGGTCAGCACGGTCGCCCGGAACCCGGCCCCGGTGAGGCGGCTCGCCAGTTGGTCCGCCGCCCGCACCACGCACTTCTGCGCGCCCTCGAGGCCGCCGCCGCGCGCGGCCACGGCCTCCGGGCACAGTTCGGGGTCGAGCTTCAGTGCGATCCAGGTGATCCGCAACGCGGGCGAACCGGTCTGCGCCTGGAGCGGCGCGTAGTTGCGTGCCGCTATCGACTGCTGCGGCAGGTGCGGGGCGGGGGCGGGCTGGGTGTGCTGCACTATCTGCGCCGACTCCAGCCGGATGCCGTCGACCTCCAGTACGTCCCGCACCAGGCCGAGCGGCAGTGGCCGCGCGGAGCGGTCCGGCCGCAAGGCGGTGGCGTCCGACTCGACCTGGAGGACGGCGGTCAGGAACGTACCGTCGCCGATCATGCCGACCGGCCGCCGGTCGCGGTCGCTGTAGGTGCAGGTCCGCAGGGCGGGGTCGCACTCCACGACGGGTGCCAGTCCGGGCTCCGTACCCGCAGGGACCGTCCACGAGGTCGCCCTCCGGGTACGTGCCCGCAGCGCGAGCGCCGTCGAGAGCCACTCGGGAAGCGAGCGGCGGTGGCGGCGCACCACGGCGAGCAGCACCAGCAGCGCGGCCACCACACCCGCGGGCACCAGCAGCAGCGGATCGACGACCCACGCCACCAGCAGCAACGCCGCGGCGACCTCGATCAGCACGAGCTGTTGCAATCGGAACGATCCGATGTGACCGGGACGGCTCTGGAGACGGGGTGCCGCGGCCGACCGGTCCGGCGCCCTGCCCGGCGCGGCCGTGGCTGGCCGCGTCTGCGTCGCGGAAGCCATGCTGGAGATCCCCCATTCGTCCCGATCACCCTGGCCTGCCAGGGCTTTGGCGGCTGGATCACCCTACCCGCCCCACAAGCACCCTCGGACAACAGGCATAGTAGGGGGCCGGTCCGACAACGAGGCTCCGGGTGTCACGCTCCCCGGGCGCTCGCAAGTGACTGTGCCTTTCGAAGATGGGGTCTCATGGCATCACGGCGGGATGAGCTCAACGCGTACACCTTTGCGAAGAAGCGCACGGTGGCCGCATTCCTCCAACCTTCGCCCACGGTCACGGAGGAGGGGGCGCCGCGTCCGTTGCGTGCCGTCGTCCCGAGCCTGATCGTGGCGGCGCTCGTGCTGGCCGGTTTCGGCGCTTGGGGCATGTTCCGCCCCAAGGCGCCCAAGGACTGGGACGAGCCCGGTGCCAAGGTGATCGTCGGCAAGCAGTCGACCACCCGCTATGTCGTCCTGACCACCGGCAAGGGCAAGGACGGGAAGACCCTGCTGCATCCGGTGCTCAACCTGGCCTCGGCCCGACTGCTGCTGGACCCGCAGGAATTCGGGGTGATCCAGGTCAGCGACGACATCCTTGACGCGGGCAAGCCGCCGCGCGGCCCCATCCTCGGCATCCCGTACGCCCCCGACCGGCTGCCCAGCGACACCGAGGCCGCCAAGGCCAAGCGCTGGGCAGTCTGCGAGCAGCCCGGCGGCGGCAAGGGCGCCAGCGTGCAGAAGGCCACCTTCGTACTCTCCGAACGCGATTTCTCCCGCACGGATGGCAAGGAGCGGCTCAAGGGCGGCCAGGTCCTGTACGTCAAGGGCCAGAAGGGCGCCCGCTATCTCGTCGACTCCTCCGGGACCAAGTACCTGGTAAGCGGTACGCCCACCGACGCCGCCGTCCTCACCACTGCGCTCGTCGGCCTGAACAAGGAACCGCAGGCCGTCACGGACGACTGGCTGGCGACCCTCCACGACGGCAGCCCCATCGACTTCCCGGAGATTCCCGGCACGGTCGGTGAACCCGCCGGCATAGAGGGACTGGGCGCGAACGAGAACCGGGTCGGCATGGTGCTCCTGGCCAAGACCGGTTCCGGCCCCCAGCACTTCGTCGTGCTGCCAGGCAAGGTACAGCCGGTCTCCGACTTCACCGCGTGGCTGCTGATCAACCACCCGGAGACCAAGGACCTCAATATGAACGGCGAGCCGGCCGCCGTCGGCGTCCAGTCGTTCACGTACGACTCCCAGACCTTCGGGTCCCAGTACCGCTGGCCCGCGCGCAAGGCCCAGCAGACCAACTCCACGGGCGGCGACGGAGCCCGCGACACGGTGTGCAGCGTGCTGCGCGAGGTCGACGACAAGGGCCGCACCACCCTGTCCACCTGGGCGGGTACCGAGTACCCCGCGGACATCAGCGCCGGCGGCAGCAGTACCTACGTCACCCCAGGCAGTGGCCTTCTCTACACACAGGTCCAGGGGAAACAGACCAAGCCCGACGGCTCTCTCTTCCTCGTCACCGATACCGGGCTCCGGTACGCCGTTCAGGCGAACGGTGACAGTGACAGCGAGCGGTCCGAAATCGGCACCGGTGGGGCGCAGAAGCAGCAGGACGGCCGTCCGGAGCCCAGCCAGGCGCAGATCCGGCTCGGCTACGAGAAGGTCACCCCCGCCCTCGTCCCGATCGCGTGGTCGGAGTTCCTGTCCAAGGGCCCCCGGCTGGACACCAACAGCGCGCGCCAGCCGCAGGGTTCGTGACGGAGGATGCCGATGCCGTACCGCATGACCGCCCTGCTGACCGCCACGGTGGCCGCTCTCACCGGCCTCGTGGCACTGCCAGCCGTCGCGCACGCGAATGACGTCGACGGGCTCAACGGCAGCGGTGAGTGCACCTTTCCGATGAAGAAGCAGATCGCCGGTACGCCATGGCCGCTCCAGCGCGTCCTGCTCGATGAACTCTGGCAGGACACCAAGGGCAAGGACGTACGAGTCGCGGTCATCGACACCGGCGTCGACGACGTCAACCCGCAGTTGAAGGAGGCCGTCGACGCCTCCGCGGGCGCCGATTTCCTCAAGCCGGAGAAGGGCGACAAGGACAGCAAGCGAGGGAAGACCGACGGCACCGTCGACGAGGTCGGCCACGGCACGAAGGTCGCCGGCATCATCGCGGCACGCCCCCGCAAGGGCACCGGCTTCGTGGGACTGGCCCCCCAGGCGACGATCATCCCGATCCGGCAGAACGACGAGAAGAACAGCGGCAAGTCCGACACGATGGCGGAAGCGATCGACCACGCGATCGCGAAGAAGGCCGATGTCATCAACATCTCCCAGGACACCACACAGGCGCTGACGCCCCAGTCGTCGCTCGGCAGAGCGGTCCAACGGGCCCTCGACCAGGACATCGTGGTCGTCGCCTCGGCCGGTAACGACGGCATCGACGGCAAGCTCAGGAACACCTACCCAGCGGCCTTCCCCGGTGTCCTCGCCGTCGCCTCCTCGGACCGCAACAACGAGCGCGCAGCCTTCTCCCAGTCCGGCACCTTCGTCGGCGTCGCCGCCCCGGGCGTGGACGTCGTCTCCACCGTCCCGGGCGGCGGTCAGTGCGTCGACAACGGAACCAGCTTTTCCGCCCCGTACGTCGCAGGCGTGGCCGCCCTGCTGCGCGCCAAGTACCCCGACTGGAAGCGCCACCAGATCGTCGCCCAGATCGAGCAGACCGCCGAACGCTCCATCAACGGCCGCGACAACCACGTCGGCTGGGGCGTCGTCGACCCCGTACGCGCCCTCGACGGCGACGCGGGCCCCCTGGAGGCACCCACCCCCGACCCCGGCCCCCCCAAACCTCCCGCCCCCGAACCGGCCCACCTGGCGATGTCCGAGACGCCTCAGGAGCGCAACGAGCGCTACGCGACCTACACGCTGGGCCTCGCGGGCATCCTCGTCGCGGTGGTCGCGGGCACGGCCACGGTCATCCGGGACGCTCGTGGGCGCAGGCGGCGGCATGTCCAGTGAGTGACATGTCACTGATGAGTCCCAACCCAGGAACTCATGTTGGGCCGGGGACACGCATTGACTAGAGTGAACACAGGATTCACGAGTGTGATGAGGGGGCGCTGACGTGGCCGGGCCGAACGGGGGCGGCAAGAAGGATCTTGAGGTCGGAGACGTCACTCTCCAGAGCTTCAGGACGCGCATGCAGGAGCTGCTGACGGAGCTGGACAAGTCGCCCGCGCAGCACCGCAAGATCGGCGAACAGAAGATCACCGCGGACGCATACGGCCAGGGTTTCGGAGCGGCCACGGCCCTCCATGGCTCGTACGAGAAGGTCCGCAGCCGCCTGGAGGAGCTGACCAGGGTCTTCGGCGAGACGATCGAGGGCATGGGCATCGCCGTCCACATCGCCGACAAGGGCTACGCGGGCGTCGACATCGAGGAGAAGGAACGCTTCGAGGCGATCCAGAAGCGCGTCGACGAGCACGGCCGCCCGAACGCCACGCACGGCAGTGCCGACGGCGGCAAGGACGTGACCAAGACGCAGCCGCCTGCGAGCACCGACACCGGTGATTCCGGCGGATTCAGTTAAACGGGGGAGGACGGACACATGGCGGGAGAGTTCGAGGGAAAGTCCCTGGACGCCCTGTACGCAATGATCGCGTCGGCCCGGCCGGAAGAACTCATCGGCGCCGGCGACGCGTTGGCCGCTGCTGCGCCGAAGATCCTCGCCATCGCCGCAGACCTTCGGCACTACATCAGCCGCGTCCAGTGGGAGGGTGAGGGCGGTGAGGCATTCCGCAAGTGGGGTGCCGACATGGTCACGGAAACGCTCGTACTCGGCGACTTCACCAAGGTCGTCAGCGACGAGATGAGGCAAGCGGGCCAAGCGCTCAGAGAAGCCAAGGCCGCCGTGCCGAAGCCGGCCGGCCAATGCTTCGCGGATCCGGAGAAGGAAAAGGCCCGCGTCGCGGAGGAGACCGGCCCGAAGCTCCAAGAGGCGATTCACCAACTGGAGCGGCTGTCGTCGTACTACGACGTGACCCAGGAGCGGATGGCGGCGCAGCGGCAGCCGGAGTTCAAGCCGATTGGTGACGCGGTCACCGGCGAGCGCCCTTACGCCACCGGAGATGGAACCGGTGCGGCGTCGGCGAACTCCTCGGGTGGCTCGGCGTACGGAGGGGCCGAGTATCCGACCGTGCAGGCCTCCTCCTCCGGTGCCCCGGCTGGCCGGGCATCAGCACCGGACCCTGTGGCTGCGCGCCCTGGGCCGCCGCCGGTCATGCCACCGGAGGGGACGGTGGGTACGAACCTGGACTCCGTGTCGACGCTGCCTCCGGAGACCGTGACTCGTCCTGCTCCGCAGACCCCGAATGTGCCGCCCACGACGGCACCAGCGACCGGGATGCCGATTCCTCCTCCCGTTGCCCCGGTGGTCGGATCGCAGCAAGGCCGTACGGCCCGCCTGCCTTCTGTTGCCGGCCCTGGGCTACTGGGTGGATCGGGCCCCGTGCGTGGCCCTCTACCCGCCCCCGGCCCGTTGGGGGTACCCCGCCCCACCGCTCAGGAGGGCATTGTCGGTGGCAAGCCCATGCCCGGCCGCACCGGCCCCGCCACGGGCGGTCCCAGGCTGCCCATGGGCACCGTGATCGGTGAGGAGCGTGGGGCGTACGGTCGCGGCACCCCGGGCATGCCGGGCTATGCCGGTGGCATGACGGGCGCACCGGGAGCCGCAACAGGTACCGGTGCCGGCCGTCGGCTCGCATCTCAGCCCGGTGGAACCGTCGGCACACCGGTGGCGTCCGGTGCCAGTGGGCGTAGCACCTTCACGCCGGGTGGCACGGGCCTGGTACGCCCTCCATCCACGACAGCATCAGGTCAGGAGGAACGGCGGCAGTCCGCTCCACGCCCTGATTACCTGTCGGAGGACGAGGAGACCTGGGCCATGGGTCAGCGCAAGATCGTCCCACCCGTCATCGACTAGGAGTACCACCGATGTCCCCCCACGCCCGCTCCTACCGCACACGTGTCCTCGGTGTGCTTGCAGCCATGACCGCGGTTGTTGCCGCCTCCGCCGTCACCGCTCCGGCGGTGCACGCCGAGGACATGCGTGCGCGCCAGTGGTATCTGGACGCAATGAAGGCCGAGGAACTCTGGAAGGTGTCCACGGGCAAGGGGATCACGGTTGCTGTACTCGACTCCGGGGTCGACTCGACGGTTTCGGAGCTACGCGGAAAGGTGCTCCCGGGCCGCAACTTCTACGACTCGGAGGGAGGCCCAGGGCGTGTCGATGGCAAGGACACCGAGCGGCATGGCACCAATATGGCCATCACCATCGCGGGAAGCGCGGCTGATGGCGGGGTCAAGGGGGTAGCCCCCGATGCGAAGATCCTGCCTGTAAAGGTGGGCCCCAAGGCGTCGTTCGGCTATGTCGAGCCGGCGTCCCAGGGCATCCGCTACGCCGTCGACAACGGAGCGCAGATCATCAACATGTCCTTCGCCGGACCTGATGATCAAGCCGAGAGCGCGGAGTGGCAGAAGGCAGTTGACTACGCTCTCAAGAAGGGCGCTCTGCTTTTCGCGGGCTCGGGTAACAGTGGACTCGAAAGTCCCATGTATCCCGCGGCCATCCCCGGTGTCGTCGCTGTCGGAGCCTTGGACACGAAGGGCAAGGTGTCCAAGCACTCCAACTACGGTGACCACCTCGCTCTCGCGGCCCCCGGAGAATCGGTCCCGGCGCGCTGCTCCGACGACAAGAACCGCTACTGCGAGAGCTACGGCACCAGCCAAGCCACCGCCATCGCCTCCGCCTCCGCCGCTCTCATCTGGTCCGCGCACCCCGACTGGACCGGTAACCAGGTGCTGCGCGTCATGATGGAGACCGCTGGCCACGTGGGCCCCGTCCCGAGTAAGTACATCGGCTACGGCTCGGTCCGCCCCGCACAGGTACTGCTGGAGGGCAAGGGCGATCCCGGCGCGCCCGACGTGAATCCGCTTCTCGCCGCGCAGGCGAAGAAGTCGGCGGCATCAGAGACTTCCCCCTCTCCTGAGGGCACGGGGGCAAGCGACAACGGCCCTGCTCAGGCATCCAAGGAGCCTGAAGCAGCCGCCAGGCCCGAAGAGAGCGGGTTCCCGCTCTGGGGCATTGTCGCGAGTGCCGTCGCGGTCGTCGCCATCGGCGCCGTCGTGGCGGTCGGCGTACGCAGCAGGAGAGCGTAGCTGTAGGCGTCACCATCAGGCCGGGCGAACGCCAACAGCTCGGCAATGGAACCGATTTGAGGAGCTTCACATGACCACTCCCGCAGGTGGTGGGTTCGGGCTTGCCGACGATCCGGTCGTCAAGGCGAAGAACAAGATCATGGAGACTGGAAACGAGGTCAGCAAGCAGGCCCGAGAGCTGGCCAACATCATCGAGACGGCGCGGGCCGGCTGGACGGGTGTGGGCGCGGACGGCTTCCGCCGGGCTCAGATCCAGCTCAACGAGGACCACGACAGGATCCGCCGACTGCTGGGCGTGCTGCTCAACGCGGTCGGTGAGACCAAGAACCTGAGCAACGCCAACGACGTGGAGGTTCAGAACTCCTTCAAGGCCGCGAACTCCCAGCTGAACTTCTTGTAATCGGCATCGCCCACTGCTCCCCGGATCAACTGACAGGCAAGGAGATCAGCATGGCTGAAGACCTCGGAACCAAGGTCCAGTACGCAAGCGTCCAGGAGATGGCCAACCGCATCCGCGTCGTTTCCCAGGGCATCGTCAACGACCTCGCGGAGATGGACGCAGCCGTCAAGGTGGTGACCGGTACCTGGGACGGTGAGGCATTCGCCCAGTACACCGCCCTTCAGAAGAAGTACCGCGAGCTGGCGGACGACATGAAGAACCGTCTGGAGCTCGTCGCCAAGGCGATCGAGGCCGGCAAGGAGAACTACCGGTCGACCGACGTCAAGGCGTCGCAGTTGTTCACCGAGGCCTACTGACGGCTGGCTGCCCCGCGGCGGCGCATCAAGGAGGGGCTTGCTCGGGCCGGAGCAAGCCCCTCCTCACGTGTTCATACGGTCACCGCAGGTCGAACTCCCCGTCCTTCGCACCCAACACGAACGCCGTCCACTCGGCCTCCGTGTACCGCAGCACGGTGTCGGGATCGAGGGACGACCGCATGGCGACGGCCCCACCCGGCAGGTACGCGATCTCCACACGCTCCTCGTCAGGGCTCGTACCGGGGGCGCCCTGCCACTCCACACCGCTGATGTCGAGTGCGTACAGCTCGTCCTTCTCCTGCTGAGTGCCCATCAGGCGTGCTTCCCTTCGCGAGGTGCTGGAACGGCGTTGCGGCTCGATTATCTGTCGACAGGCCCGGGAGTGTCACAGGGAACAGCCGGAATCACCCACTACCGTGCGCTCCGACGCCGAGATGTCGTATGGACCCCGGCATCGCAGCAGCCCGTCAGCCCTTCGCAGCTCCGCAACCGAGCATCACGATGGCGTTGTTCATATACGCCTTCATGAACTTCTCGATGGCGGGGCGGAGATCCTCCTTGGTAGCAGGCGTGCGAGGGACGAGCACGGCCAGGGTGAGCCGGTCTCCCTCGCCCGTCTTACAGGCGGCCGTGGCGAGGGCTCCCTCATTGCCGACCACTGCCGCCTCAAACCCCAGATCGGTCTCGCTGGGGCTTGTAAGCCCCATGATGGTGCTCTGCTCCGCCCGTTTCATCAGGTCCACAGGCCCTGAGTGGAACGCGAACCGGAAGCGTAGTGCGGCTTTGCCGTCAACGGTGACGACACAGGGGGCCGTCTTCGGATGCCTGGGGTCGAGACGGTTGGCTTCTCCGACTTCGCCGAGTGGTTCCAGGAGTGGGCGGGACAGGCCCGATTCGATGCGCGTTCCACACAAGGACCCGGGAACATCGGGGGGCGCACCACCGCAGGATGACACGGTCAGCAGTGATACCCCGGTCATGGCCAGTGTCAGGGACCTGGCCATACGGCGGATGCGATCCATCTAATACCCTCCGAGTTGCCCGTTCGAAGTGCCCTGTAGGGCGGCGTCTTCCGTGGAGAACCGTCCCCTCAGCCCCGGTCTGGCCCTCGTCCTCCTGGGCGCCGTGCCTGGCTACCGCACCGCCGGTTTTCCACAGCCGAGGGTCGTGACGGTGTTCTTCATGTAGGCCTTCATGAACTTCTCGATCGCGGGCCGCAGCTTTGCACTCATGCGGTCCACTCGCGGGAAGTTGACGCTGAGCATGAAGCTGTCGCCACCGGCGGTCGTACAGGGCGTCCATGCCTTCGCCCCCTCATTGCCGACCACTCCTTCGAACCCCAGGTCCGTAGGTGTGACCTTGGTCAGTCGGTAGGTCGTGTCCGGACCCGACAATTCGACCAGGTTCGGGGCTCCAGAGCCCCACGCAAACCAAAACTCCATAGCCGCGTCGTCGCCGACCCAAACGATGCAGTGCCCCGTTTCACCCGCCCTGCGGTCGACTGGCCCGTCTTGTTCAACCTCACGGTTGAGGGGTTCCAACAACGGCCTGGACAGAGCCGGGTCGATCGACGTCCCGCAAAGAGACTTGGGTACTACTGGATCGCCGGAGCCGCAGGAACTGAGCGCCAACACTGTGGCGAGCGAGGCTGCGACTGCCGCTTGACGGCGCATGCCACTCCTCATTCCTTGCTCTCGCCCCCGATCTGTCCGGCGTTGAGAGCCGCATTGTCGGCCGCCTCGTTGATCTCCTCCTTGACGGAGTAGCTCTTTCCGCCCTGAGGGTGGGTCTTGAGCCACTCGTCGGCCAGTGCCATGAGCTGACCGTTCCTCTTCACGTGTGTCTCGTACGACTTGTCGGCGTGCTGCTTGTCGAGCCGTTCCTGCTCCTGGCTCAACCACTTCTCCGTCACGAAGTCGAAGCCCCCCTGCACTTCTTCGCTCAGCACGGGCAGGTAGCCGATAGCCTTGTCGACCATCCACTTCTCCTCCCACGCGGCGACCTCTGCGGGTCCTAGGGCGCTCGTCCGTGCGGCCTCGAGGAACCCTACGGTCCTGCCTGCGCGAAGCAGTGATTCCTCAGGCTCCTTCTGCTTCGGCTCGTGGATGTCTGTGACGATGGCCTGGTTGATGTCGCGATTGAGAGTCAGGTAGGCCTGATCGTCCTTGGAGACCTGTTTGATCACCTCATAGAGGTCACGCTGGTCCAGCGGGGACGCTGCCATGTCCACGCTACTGGCGGCTTCATGGACGGTGTCCCCGTGATTGCTCAGTATCCGAGCCATCGGCTCTCGCAGCGATTCCGGGAACCCATCCCCCGCTTCGGCGAAGTGCTTGATCGAGTTCTTGAACACCGCGACATTGTCGTCCGAGTGCTTGACGAACTTGCCGTTCTCGTCCGACGGGTCGATCCCCGTCGCCCCCGCCTGCAGCGCCGCCGCGAAGCCGGCCCGGTCGTCTCCGTCCAGCGACGGTGAGTAGTGCGTGGAGTTGCCGTGCTCGTGCGCCTCCAGGACCACCTCCCAGTCGCGGTCCATCAGGTGTTTCATGTGGCCCTCGTCCTTGAGGAACGCGGCCGAGGCAGCAGGGTCGTGGCTCATCACGCCCAGCAGGCCGTCCAACGGGTCATTGGCGAACCAGCCGGTCTCCTTGCCGCTGTAGTCGCCCTTCATGGCCCAGACGTCCGTGCCGTCCTTCTCCGCCTTCATGATGTCGGCGCCGAGATCGTGCAGGAACTGCTTGGAGTAGCCCTCGCCCTGGCTCATGAGCGTGACCAACGACTGGTAGCCGCGGGCTTTCTCGAGGCGCAGGTCCGTGAAGGAGGTGTTGAAGCGCTCCATGCCCACTTTCTGCATGTCGGAGCGCCACTTCTTGTAGAAGTCCGACTTGGTGTCGCGTGTGGCCGACGCCAGCGTGTTGGCCAGCCCCTTCTCCACAGCCACGAAATCCGTACGGTTCTTGGGGTTCTTGACGTGGATCTGGTCGTTCATCCGGTTCGAGAACTCGATCAGACCCTTGGCGCCAAGACCGTTGAGGAACGTCTGGCTGAACTCGGGCTTGCCGGCGTTGTCTCGGAATGTGCGCTGGAGCTCGGCCAGCTCCGCGGCGGACAGCTTGTCGCCGCCGTTGATGCGGGTCGCGACCTCTTCGGCGTACTGCGCCTCGTACACCTCGATATCGCTCTTGGCCTGGCCATTGAAGCCGACACCCAGGGTGGCGTCATCCTTGCCTCCTAGGGTGTCGACGACGACTGCTTCGAGCGCCAGCTTCACGCCCTGGTCGGCGTCGTCCACTGCCCGTACGGCGTCCCTGATGCGCTGGGCCCAGTTCTGCTCCTGCTGGCGGACGGCTGCTTGGGCGTCCGGGTCGTGCCGGTAGGCGTTACGTTCCGCGGGAGTGAGCTTGCTGGTGTCGTAGGAGACGTCGCCTTGGTCGGAGACCTTCATGCCGGCTTCGATGGCGTCCGCGCGTGCTGATTCGACCTTCTTCTTGAGGTCGACGAACTGAGCGTGAGCGTCGCGTAGGAGCGAGGCGATGGCCTTGGCCTGGGTCTGCGCGGCCGCGTATTCGTACCGCGTCGCGGCGAAGTTCACTTGGGCGGCGTCCGCGCTGACGCCGCTCCAGCCAGGCCCCATGGTGATCTTCTGGACCGTGTCCTTGTATCGGTCCTCGACTTTTTTGAAGTCGGCTGCCGCGGCGCCCCACTCTCCGGCGGCCGTGGTCAATAGGCCGAAGTCGGTCGTCATCACTTCATGAAAGGTGAGCATGCTTCTCTCCCCGTGGCGCCCGCAGGCGCGTGTGATCCGCCCGCCCCGCAGCCGACGCGGCGGCTGCGTGGAGGACAGAGCCCCCTTCGGACTAGTCCAATGTGCCGAGCTTCGATTGGGCTGCCGGCGCGAAGTTCAAGCCCGTGTCAACATCGTTGAGCCGGAACTTGCTCGACGCGCCTCGCAGGGCGGACTCCTCTGCCGACAGCCGTCCCTTCAGCATCTTGACCTGGCTCTCCCAGGTCTCCTTGACCTTCTTCAGGCCTCCTGAGGTGCCCCAGCCGGCGAAGCCCGTGATGGCGCTGCTGGTCGACGCGTCCGGCTTGTCGGATGCCGCCTGGGTGCTTGTCAGCAACTCCTTGTGGATGACATTCGCGGCGGCCGTCTTCTGTGCCGGCGTCGAAGCGAAGTCCTTGGTCGGACCCGGCAGCAATGGTCCGTCGCCCGTGCCGTTCAGCCGCATGCTTGTCGACTGGCGTTCGGCCGCCTCTGCTCGCAGGCGGCCGTACTCCTGATCGAATCCCATTCATACCTCCCTGTTGTTCCCCGCACCGACGGGCAGTGGAGCCGCGAACATGTCGCCAACCGCCGCCGATCACAACTCCGGCATCTTGCCCAACTGCACCAGCGACGCCCCACCCCTGCGTGCCGCGAAGAACCCGCGACCCGGAGGCAGCGGCCGGGGGCGGACGTTCCCGATGAGGTCGCCCTCGGACGGGTCGCCGGACAGGACCACACCCTGCGCGCCCAACTCCTTGATGCGCTGCATGAAGCTCTCGTACATGGACCGCGAGGCACCCGCGGAGTTGCGGGCGATGATGAAGCGGACACCCGTGTCGCGGGCGAAGGGCAGGTAGTCCGTGAGCGGCGCCAGAGGGTTCCCCGAGCCGGCGGCGACCAGATCGTAGTCGTCCACGATGATGAAGATCTGGGGACCCGACCACCAACTGCGGTCGCGCAGTTGCTGGGGCGTGACGTCGGCCGGCGGCTGACGCCTCGCGAACAGGCCTGCCAGCGCCTCCATGTGCATCTGCATCGAGCTGGCCATCGGGGCGTACTCGAGCAGGTGCTCCTCCGGCAGGGCGCCGAGCAGGGCCCGCCGGTAGTCACCGACGACAAGTTTCGCTTCGTCCGCCGTGTAGCGCTCGGCGATCTGCTTCGCGATCAGCCTCAGCAGGTTTGTCTTGCCGGTCTCGCTCTCACCGAAAATCAGGAAGAACGGATCCGTCTCGAAGTTGACGAACACCGGCTCCAGGTTGGCTTCGTCGATGCCGATCGCGACACCGCGCTGCGGGAACTCGAAGCCCTTCGGCAAGTGGTCGGCCAGCACCTTGCGTGGCAGCAGCCGTACGGCGGGCGCCGCGGGCCCTGCCCAACTGTTCCGTACCGCCTGCACGAACGCCGCCGTACCGTCCGACAGGTCACCCGCGTTGCTGGAGCCGTCGATGCGCGGCAACGCACCCATGAAGTGCAGCTTCTCCGGCACCTGGCCACGCCCCGGCACACCCGCCGGGACGTTCGCGGCGACCTTCCGGTCGAACTCGGAGTCCATGACGTCACCGAGCCGCAGCTCCAGGCGTCCGAGCATCTGGTCCTTGAGGGCCGCCCTCACTTCCATGTACCGGGCGGCGGTGATCACGACATGGATGCCGTACCCGAGACCGCGGGCCGCGAGGTCGGCGACCACCGGCTCCAGCATCTCGTACTCGGCCTTGAAACCGCCCCACCCGTCGATCACCAGGAACACATCGCCCCACGCCTCACCCGGCAGCTCACCCGCCGCGCGCTTGCGCCGGTAGGTCGTGATGGAGTCGATGCCCTGCGAACGGAAGAACTCCTCCCGCCGGTTCAGCACACCCATGACCTCCGCGACCGTACGCCGCACCCGCTCCGGGTCCAGGCGGGACGCGACGCCGCCGACGTGTGGCAGGTCCGCCAGCGAGGACATACCGCCGCCACCGAAGTCCAGCGCGTAGAACTGCACTTCGTACGGGGTGTGGGTGAGCGCGAACGACGAGATCAGCGTCCGCATCAGGGTCGACTTGCCGGACTGCGGGCCACCCACGACCATCATGTGACCGGCCGCGCCCGAGAAGTCCCGGTACAGCACCTCGCGGCGCTGCTCGAACGGCTTGTCGATCAGGCCCAGCGGGACGGTCAGACCACCCGGACGGGTGTACTCGGTCGCTGTGAGGCCGCGCTCAGCCGTCGGTGCGAGGCCCGGCAGCAGTTGGTCGAGCGACGGCGCCTGGTCCAGCGGCGGCAGCCACACCTGGTGGGCGGGCACGCCCTGGCCCTCCAGCCGGCGCACGATGACGTCGAGGACGGTGTCGGCGAGCGCGTCGTCCTCCTCGCTCGGCGAGGGCGTGAAGTGCGCCGGGTCGGGCGCCGCGTACACCACCGGTACCGGGGGCGCGGTGAAGACGGCCGGACGACGCTCGATCGGAAGTTGGCCGACGGACAACTGCTGTCCGCCCGTGCGGTAGGTACCGGAGACGTACGCCGCTTTGAAGCGGACCATCTCGTCCGTACCGAACTTCAGGTAGCCGGAGCCGGGCACAGACGGCAGGTGGTACGCGTCCGGTACACCGATCGCCGTGCGCGACTCGGCCGCCGAGAACGTCCGCAGACCGATCCGGTACGACAGGTAGGTGTCCAGCCCGCGCAGCTTGCCTTCCTCCAGGCGCTGCGAGGCCAGCAGCAGGTGAACACCCAGGGATCGGCCGATGCGGCCGATCTGGATGAACATGTCGATGAAGTCCGGCTTGGCGGTGAGGAGTTCGGAGAACTCGTCGATGACCAGGACGAGCGACGCCAGCGGCTCCAGCGGGGCACCCGCCGCCCGCGCCTTCTCGTAGTCGTGGATGTTGGCGTAGTTGCCGGCCGAGCGGAGCAGTTCCTGGCGGCGCTGCAGCTCACCGCGGATCGCGTCACCCATGCGGTCGACGAGTGTCAGGTCGTCGGCCAGGTTCGTGATGACGGCGGCGACGTGCGGCATCTGCGACATGCCGGCGAAGGTGGCGCCACCCTTGAAGTCCGCGAGGACGAAGTTGAGGGTCTCTGAGGAGTGGGTGACCGCGAGGCCCAGCACCAGGGTCCGCAGCAGCTCCGACTTGCCGGAACCGGTGGCGCCGACGCACAGCCCGTGCGGGCCCATACCGTCCTGCGCCGCCTCCTTGAGGTCCAGCATCACCGGCTGGCCGTCCTCGCCGACACCGATCGGTACGCGCAGCCGCTCGGCTGTCGACCGCGGCCGCCACGTCCGCGCCACGTCCACCGAAGCCGCGTCGCCCAGATTCAGTAGGTCGGTGAAGTCCAGGTTTGCCAGCAGGGGTTCGTCATCGTCGCCCCCGCCCATCCGCAGCGGTGCCAACTGCCGTGCCAGCGCCTCGGCCGCTGCCGGTGAAATGGTGTCCGGCACCCCCTCGTACGCGAAGCCCGAACCGGACTCCAGGCGCAGCCGCCCCGGCCGCACCACCACGGACAGACCACCACGCGGCTCGTCGAGGTCACCGGAGACGACCTCGACGATGGTCACGCCCTGAAGGCCCTCGGCCGCCGCGAACAGCGAGTCCGGCGGCACCATCCCGCCGTCGAGTACCACCACGATGTGCGGCTGGTCCAGTACCGGCTGGCTGTCCCTGCCGAACCGGGGCCGCCCGTCGAGCCGGCTGTGCAGCAACTGCTCCAGCTCACCCAGGTCGTCCCCGAACAGCCGTCTCGTTCCAGCCCCGTCGAGCTGTCCCGGCACCTGGGTGTGCGGCAGCCACTTCGTCCAGTCCCAGCGCGGTACGGCACCCGGCGCTGCGACAACCGCGACCATCAGGTCCTCGGGGGAGTGGAGCGTCACCAACTGGGCGACGAGCGCACGAGCCGTCCCCTGCGCCGCCTCCGGCTCACCGGACACCGTCACGTGGTAGAAGGCGCGCATCGACACCGCCATCGGCAGCCCGTCCAACGAGCCGTGCACCGCCAGGAACTGCTGCATCGCCCCCGCGCACAGCGGCTCCAGCTCGTCTACCGGCGCCGTGTCGGGCGCCACCAGTGGCGTGGAGAGCTGTTGCGCGCCGAGCCCGACCCGCACCTGCCCGAAGTCCTTGTCGCCCACGCGCCGTTCCCATACCCGCGAGCCCTCGGCCACCACCGACCAGAGCTGCTCGGGGGAGGGGTGCAGATACAACTGAGCGTCCCGCTGGGCACGGGCCGTCTTGCGGACCGTACGCCGGGTCTGCGCGAGGTATTTGAGGTAGTCGCGCCGTACATCGGCAATTTGCCCCTGCGTACCACGCCGGTACCTGACGATCTGCGCGATGACCATCGCGACCGTCGAGACCAGCATCAGTACGCCCATGATGCGCATCATCGGAGAAGGCGTCGCGAAGAAGAAGACGACCGACGAGCCCATGCCGAGGACCGGCAGGATCTGCATCAGCATGCCCTCCTGCTGACCCCGCGGCAGTTCCGGCGGCGCCTCCAGAGTCAGCTCTTCCGTGGGCACTTCCGGCGGAAGAGACCGCGGCGGGCGTTTGACGACGATCTGGCTCACCGGAGCATCAATCCCTCGGATACGGACGGAAGTCGGAAGGCAGCTTCCGCACCGGCGCCCCCGTGGCGACGGCCTCCTCCCGCGACTGGCGATCCTACTTGCAGCCACTGACACGGCTGGCCGGTAGGGTGGCGCGCGCACCGTGCGCAACCGCGAATCAGGGGGTCCAGACACGTGAGTACGACCGCAGCGACCGGCTTCTGCCGCGTCACCGTCGTGGCGCCGGACAGCCGGATCGATGTCGCTCTCCCCGAGGACATCGCCGTCGCCGACGTCTACCCGGAGATCCTCCGGCTCACCGGCCAGACCCAGACGCCCGGCACCCCGACCGGCTACCACCTCGTCCGCCGGGACGGCACCGTCCTCGACGGCGCCCGCACCCTCGCCGCCCAGCAGGTGCTCGACGGTGAAATCCTGTCGCTGCGTCCGTTCGCGGAATCCCTGCCGCCCGCGGTCTTCGACGACGTCTCCGACGCCGTCGCCTCCGCCGTCACCCGCGACCGCCATCTGTGGAGCGACGACCTGCTGCGCGGAGCCGGCCTCGTCGGCGGCGTCCTCCTGCTGGTCCTCATGGGCTTCGTACTCTGGTTCGCCGACCCAGTCCGCCACGACATGCACGGCCTGCCCGGCATCATCGCGGGCGCCGCCGGACTGCTGCTGACCGCCTTTGCAGGTGTACGCGCCCGCGTGTACGGCGACCGCGCCACGGCCGTCGCGGTCGGTCTCGGCGCGCTCCCGCTGTTGCTGATCGCCGGTTCCGGCATCATCGGCCCCGATGCCGGCCAGGGGCCGGGACGGCTCCAGTTCCTGCTCGGCTGCGCCACCGTCCTGGTCGCCTCCGTCGCGCTGGTCGCGCTCACCCCGAGCGGTGACGCCCCCTTCGTGGCGGCCACCTTCCTGTCGGCCGTCGGCACTCTCGCCACCTTCGCCGCGATCCTCACCGAGGCCTCGGCCACCGAGACGGCCGCCGTCTGTGCGCCGGTCGCCATCGGCCTGGTCGCCTTCCTGCCGGGCCTCTCCGCCCGCTTCGCCCGCCTGCCCATCGGGTACGCCTCGCCGCGCAGCGCCACGGGCGGGTACGACGACGACTCCTTCGCCGACCCGAACGGGACCCCCGAGGCCCAGCCGGTCGACGCCGAGCGGATCGCGCTCCAGGCCCGCCGCGGTCACGAGATGCTGCTGGGCCTGGTCGGCGGCTGCGCGGCCGTCGTCGTCGGCTCCGCCGCCGTCCTGGGCTTCGCAGGCAACGTCTGGGGCGAGTTCCTCGCGCTCGCCGCCGGCCTCGCGATGCTGCTGCGCGCCCGCCTCTTCCGTTACACCTCACAGGTGGCCTGCACCCTCGTCTCCGGGATCGCCGCCATTGCCCTGCTGGTGCTGGGCCTGTCCCTGAACCCGCCGGCCGACCTGGTGCACGAGCTGGTCAGGTACGGAGACCGGGGTGCCCTGGACATCCGTACGATCTGGCTCACCGCCGCGGTCGCCGCGGGCGCCGCCCTGATCACCGCGATCGGACTGATCATTCCTAAGAAGGGCCTGTCGCCGTTCTGGGGCCGCCTGCTCGACCTCGCCGAGGGCGCTGTGCTCCTCTCCCTGGTCCCGCTGTGCCTCGCCGTCCTGGACGTCTTCATGGCCGCCCGCTCGCTGACCGGCTAGGACCACGTGCCACAGGCGCCCCACCGCCGTGCGAGCCCCGCTCCATCGGCCTGGTACGCTGTGTGACGGCCGTTTGTGTACGCGCTCCCGGAGTATCTGGAAGCAGCGCTCATCGGACCTTCGCCTCCGAGTCACGGAAGCTCCCCTGAGACCAAGACCAGGGGCACTCGCGGGCGCATCGAACACCAAGAGGAGTACCGAGTGTCTCTCGACGCCGCTACGAAGAAGCAGATCATGGCCGAGTTCGGCACCAAGGAGGGCGACACCGGCTCCCCCGAGGTTCAGGTCGCGCTGCTCTCCCGCCGCATCTCGGACCTGACCGAGCACCTCAAGACCCACAAGCACGACCACCACTCCCGCCGTGGTCTGCTGATCCTGGTCGGCCAGCGCCGCCGTCTGCTGCAGTACCTGGCCAAGAAGGACATCCAGCGCTTCCGCGCGCTGGTCGACCGCCTCGGCATCCGCCGTGGTGCGGCCGGCGGTGCCAAGTAAGACGCCGTGAAGGGAGCGGTTTCCCACACTGATGGGGAGCCGCTCCCTTTGCTGTACGTGCGGAGTGTCACCACCCCTTTGTAGGCTGGTCGCACAACGCCATAACGAAAAGTCCATAAGAACGCACAGGAGAGGCGCCCTCGCCGCCGCCGGTCCTCGGTAGTGGCCCCCGGGAGACACACCCCGGGTGCTTCGATCGAAGACCGGCCCGCACACAAGGCGCGCTTCTCCACCCCGTCCCTCCGCCACACGGGCGGCCGGGACCAAAGACGACAAGTAATGGAGAAACCGCTAGTGGAGAACGAGACCCACTACGCCGAGGCCGTCATCGACAACGGCTCCTTCGGCACCCGCACCATCCGCTTCGAGACGGGCCGCCTGGCCAAGCAGGCCGCCGGCTCCGCCGTGGCGTACCTGGACGACGACACCATGGTGCTGTCGGCCACCACCGCCTCCAAGAAGCCCAAGGACCAGCTCGACTTCTTCCCCCTGACGGTGGACGTCGAGGAGCGGATGTACGCGGCCGGCAAGATCCCCGGCTCCTTCTTCCGCCGGGAGGGCCGCCCCTCCGAGGACGCCGTCCTCACCTGCCGCCTGATCGACCGGCCGCTGCGCCCCTCCTTCAAGAAGGGCCTGCGCAACGAGATCCAGATCGTCGAGACGATCATGGCGCTCAACCCCGACCACCTCTACGACGTGGTCGCGATCAACGCCGCCTCCTGCTCCACGCAGCTCGCCGGCCTGCCCTTCTCCGGCCCGATCGGCGGCACCCGTGTCGCCCTGATCAACGGCCAGTGGGTCGCGTTCCCGACGCACACCGAGCTCGAGGACGCCGTCTTCGACATGGTCGTCGCCGGTCGCGTCCTGGAGGACGGCGACGTCGCGATCATGATGGTCGAGGCCGAGGCCACCGAGAAGACCATCGAGCTCGTCAAGGGCGGCGCCGAGGCCCCCACCGAGGAGGTCGTCGCCGCCGGTCTCGAGGCCGCGAAGCCCTTCATCAAGGTCCTCTGCAAGGCCCAGTCGGACCTCGCCGCCAAGGCCGCCAAGCCGGTCGGCGAGTTCCCGGTGTTCCTCGACTACCAGGACGACGTCCTGGAGGCGCTGACCGCCGCCGTCAAGACGGAGCTGGCCCAGGCGCTCACCATCGCCGGCAAGCAGGAGCGCGAGGCCGAGCTGGACCGCGTCAAGGAGATCGCCGCCGAGAAGCTGCTCCCGCAGTTCGAGGGCCGCGAGAAGGAGATCTCCGCCGCGTACCGCGCGCTGACCAAGAAGCTGGTCCGCGAGCGCGTCATCAAGGACAAGGTCCGCATCGACGGCCGTGGCCTGACGGACATCCGTACGCTCGCGGCCGAGGTCGAGGCCATCCCGCGCGTGCACGGCTCCGCCCTGTTCGAGCGTGGCGAGACCCAGATCCTGGGCGTCACCACCCTCAACATGCTCCGCATGGAGCAGCAGCTCGACACCCTCTCCCCGGTGACGCGCAAGCGCTACATGCACAACTACAACTTCCCGCCGTACTCCGTCGGTGAGACCGGCCGCGTGGGCTCGCCCAAGCGCCGCGAGATCGGCCACGGCGCGCTCGCCGAGCGCGCGATCGTGCCGGTGCTGCCGACGCGCGAGGAGTTCCCGTACGCGATCCGCCAGGTGTCCGAGGCCCTCGGCTCCAACGGTTCGACGTCCATGGGCTCGGTCTGCGCCTCCACCATGTCGCTGCTGAACGCCGGTGTGCCGCTGAAGGCCCCCGTCGCCGGTATCGCCATGGGCCTGATCTCCGAGGAGGTCGACGGCAAGACGCATTACGTCGCGCTCACCGACATCCTCGGTGCGGAGGACGCCTTCGGCGACATGGACTTCAAGGTCGCCGGTACGAAGGAGTTCGTCACCGCCCTCCAGCTCGACACCAAGCTGGACGGCATCCCGGCCTCCGTCCTGGCCGCGGCCCTCAAGCAGGCCCGTGACGCCCGCCTCCACATCCTCGACGTGATGATGGAAGCGATCGACACGCCGGACGAGATGTCCCCGAACGCCCCGCGGATCATCACCGTCAAGATCCCCGTGGACAAGATCGGCGAGGTCATCGGCCCCAAGGGCAAGATGATCAACCAGATCCAGGAGGACACCGGCGCCGAGATCACGATCGAGGACGACGGCACCATCTACATCGGTGCCGCCGACGGCCCGGCCGCCGAGGCCGCCCGCGCCACGATCAACGGCATCGCCAACCCGACCATGCCGGAGGTCGGCGAGCGCTACCTGGGTACGGTCGTCAAGACCACCACCTTCGGTGCGTTCGTGTCCCTGCTCCCGGGCAAGGACGGCCTGCTGCACATCTCGCAGATCCGCAAGCTCGCCGGTGGCAAGCGCGTGGAGAACGTCGAGGACGTGCTCGCGGTCGGCTCCAAGGTCCAGGTCGAGATCGCCGAGATCGACCAGCGCGGCAAGCTCTCCCTGATCCCCGTGATCGCGGACGAGGACGCTGCCGCTGAGGGCGACAAGGACGACACCGACCAGTGACGTCCCGTAGTTCGAAGGCGACGGCCCGCACCTCCTCGGAGGCGCGGGCCGTCGCCCGTACCCAAACGCTTCTCAAGGGCAAGGACGGCATCGGCACCGTCCGCCGCACCACCCTGCCCGGCGGCCTCCGGGTCGTCACCGAGACGCTGCCTTCCGTACGCTCCGCCACCTTCGGCATCTGGGCGCACGTCGGCTCCCGCGACGAGACGCCCGCCCTCAACGGCGCCACGCACTACCTGGAGCACCTCCTCTTCAAGGGCACCCACCAGCGCAGCGCCCTGGACATCTCCTCCGCCATCGACGCGGTCGGCGGCGAGATGAACGCCTTCACGGCGAAGGAGTACACCTGCTACTACGCGCGCGTGCTGGACACCGACCTGCCGCTGGCCATCGATGTCGTGTGTGACATGCTCACCGGCTCGCTGATCCTCCAGGAGGACGTCGACGCCGAGCGCGGCGTGATCCTCGAAGAGATCGCGATGACCGAGGACGACCCGGGCGACGTCGTCCACGATGTGTTCGCCAAGACCATGTTCGGCGACACCCCGCTGGGCCGCCCCGTCCTCGGCAGCGTCGAGACCGTCGAGGCCCTGTCCGCGGACCGGATCCGCCGCTTCTACAAGAAGCACTACGACCCCACCCACCTGGTCGTCGCCGCCGCGGGCAACGTCGACCACGCCACGGTCGTACGCCAGGTCCGCCGCGCCTTCGAGAAGGCCGGCGCGCTCACCCGCACGGACGCCGTCCCGGTCGCCCCGCGCGACGGCCGGCGCACCATCCGCACGGCCGGCCGCGTCGAGGTGCTCGGCCGCCGCACCGAGCAGGCCCACGTGGTCCTCGGCGTGCCGGGCTTCGCCCGCACCGACGACCGCCGCTGGGCCCTGGGCGTGCTGAACACCGCCCTCGGCGGCGGCATGTCCTCGCGCCTCTTCCAGGAGGTGCGCGAGAAGCGCGGCCTGGCCTACAGCGTCTACTCGTACACCTCCGGCTTCGCCGACTGCGGCCTGTTCGGCGTGTACGCGGGCTGCCGCCCCAGCCAGGTCCACGACGTGCTGAAGATCTGCCGGGACGAGCTCGACCGGGTCGCGCACGAAGGCCTGACCGACGACGAGGTCGAGCGGGCGATCGGCCAGCTCAAGGGCTCCACCGTCCTCGGCCTGGAGGACACCGGCGCGCTGATGAACCGCATCGGCAAGAGCGAGCTGTGCTGGGGCGACCAGATGTCCGTCGACGACATGCTCGCCCACATGGCGGCCGTCACCCCCGACGACGTCCGGGACGTGGCCGCCGAGCTGCTCGGACAGCGCCCGTCGCTGTCGGTCATCGGCCCCCTGAAGGACAAGCAGGCCGACCGCCTCCACGAAGCGGTCGCGTAACGCCACATCCGTGTCGGAACCGAAGGAAGAAGCACGAGCATGAGCAGCAAGCTGAGGGTCGCGGTCATCGGCGCCAAGGGACGCATCGGCTCCGAAGCCGTACGCGCCGTCGAGGCCGCCGACGACATGGAATTGGTCGCGGCCCTCGGCCGGGGCGACAAGCTGGAGACGCTCGCCGAGAAGGGCGCCCAGGTGGCGGTGGAGCTCACCACCCCCGCCTCCGTCATGGGCAACCTCGACTTCTGCGTACGCCACGGCATCCACGCCGTCGTCGGCACCACCGGCTGGACCGAGGAGCGCCTCACCCAGTTGAGCGGCTGGCTGGAGGCCTCCCCGGACACCGGTGTCCTGATCGCGCCGAACTTCTCCATCGGCGCGGTCCTCACCATGAAGTTCGCGCAGATCGCCGCGCCGTACTTCGAGTCGGTCGAGGTCGTCGAGCTCCACCACCCCAACAAGGTGGACGCCCCCTCCGGCACCGCCACCCGCACCGCCCAGCTCATCGCCGCCGCCCGCGCCGAGGCCGGCTGCGCCCCGCAGCCCGACGCGACGACGACGGCCCTGGACGGCGCGCGCGGTGCGAACGTGGACGGGGTCCCGGTCCACGCCGTACGCCTGCGGGGCCTGCTGGCCCACCAGGAGGTGCTGCTCGGCGGGGAGGGCGAGACCCTGACGGTCCGCCACGACTCGCTGCACCACAGCAGCTTCATGCCGGGCATCCTGCTCGGCGCGCGCCGCGTGGTGACGACGCCGGGCCTCACCTTCGGCCTGGAACACTTCCTGGACCTGGGCTGATCACATCATGCGAGCGAAGCTCACGTATTTCGTCACGGCAGCCGTCCTGGTCGTCTACTTCGTCCTGGTCGGCAGCCGTGGCGTGATGCTGATCCAGCAGGGCACCGCGCTCACCGTCACCTTCGGCTGCGCGGTGCTCGTGCTGCCGGTCATCGGCGTCTGGTTCCTGTGGAAGAACACCCAGTTCGTCACCAAGGCCAACCGCCTGGCCGCCGAACTGGAGGCCGAAGGCGGCCTGCCGGCCGACGAGTTGAAGCGCACGCCCGGCGGCCGCATCGACCGCGACTCGGCCGACGCCGTCTTCGCCAAGCGGCGCGAGGAGACCGAGGACTCGCCGGACGACTGGCGCTGCTGGTTCCGGCTCGCGGTCGCCTACCACGACGCCCGCGACACCCCGCGCGCCCGCAAGGCGATGCAGCGCGCGATCGCCCTCCACGAGGGCCGCTACGAAAGCGGCCGGCCGGTCAGCCGCTGACCGCGTACTCCGCGCTCCACGCCTCGACCGTGTCGGCCGCCCGGTCGAACGCCTCGACCCGCGCCAGGAAGTCCGCGTTGTGGTCGGTGAGCAGCGCGAGCTGCTCACCACCCTGGCGTACGACGACGAGGGCCTGCCCCTGCACGGTGCGCGGCAGCCCGAGCCACCGCACGGGCTGCTGCACCGTGCGTACGGCCGACACACGCGCCCACGGCACGGTCTCCGTCCGGAAGAACGCGACGCGCCGCACACCGTGCCGGCTCACCCACGCCCCCACCCGCAGCATGCGCAGCGCACCGACGATCACCAGCGCCGCCAGCCCGAGGCACACGGCCGCGCCCGACAGCGCCCCGGCAAAGGCGATGATCATGGTGGCCAGCAGGATGAACGAGGCGAGCAGCAGCGCCACCGCCGCCGCGGCGACCCGCCAGGGCCCCGGGCGGTACGGGCGGCGCCACTGATCGTGGTCGTCGTCGAACGGCAGAGCGACGTCCTCGTCGGTGTCGAAACCACGGTCGGCCGTCAGAAAGGGCAGGGGCACGGCTGATCCTCACTCATACGCACGCTCGATGGGGCTGTGCCGGGTGAGGCTACCCAGCGGTTCGAGGACCGGCCACCCCAGGGTGGCCGTACGGGGGCAGTCCCGCGTCAACGCCCGTGGGAGGCCTCGGACTGCTGACCGTGACCGGTGGTGGCGGGCCCCGACTCCATCGCCGGAAGGCCGAAGAGCAGCGACCCGACCAGACCGGCCACGACGGTCAGCCCGATCAGCGTACGACCGGCGACCTCGGAAATGCTCGGACGCTGCCGAGCCGGGGGAGTGACGTTACTGCGGAAGCGGTCGGCCTCGGCGACGAACGCGAACGGGACTGCCTCACGCCGGCGGAACATGTGAGAACCCTCCTTGAATCTCGTGATGGACGCTGCTACTGGGACAGACGCGTGAAGCAGCGGTTTGGTGCCCCTTTCGGTGCCCGAATTCAAGGGATTCATGTGCTGTCAGTGCCGGGCCGTAGAGTGGGCGCCGCCCGAGCGACGCAATTGGAAGGACCCCGCCGGTGACCGACACCCCCGCCGAAGAGCTCAAGCCCAGCTTCCGCAGCGATGTGACCGTCGAGCTGGTCAAGCACAGCGCGGCCGACTCCGACGTCCTGTTCGCCGCCCGTGTCTCCACGGTGGGCGAGCAGTCCCTGGAGGAGCTCCAGAAGGACCCGGAGCGCTCGAAGGGCCTGATCAACTTCCTGATGCGGGACCGGCACGGCAGCCCCTTCGAGCACAACTCGATGACGTTCTTCATCAGCGCCCCGATCTTCGTCTTCCGCGAGTTCATGCGGCACCGCGTGGGCTGGTCGTACAACGAGGAGTCCGGCCGCTACCGGGAGCTCCAGCCGGTCTTCTACGTCCCGGACGCCTCCCGCAAGCTGGTCCAGGAGGGCCGCCCCGGCAAGTACGTCTTCGTCGAGGGCACCGAGGAGCAGCAGGCGCTCGTGGAGCGGACGATGGAGGCCTCCTACGTCCAGGCGTACGAGGCGTACCAGGAGATGCTCGCCGCCGGTGTCGCCCGCGAGGTCGCCCGCTCGGTCCTCCCGGTGGGCCTGTTCTCCTCGATGTACGCCACGTGCAACGCCCGCTCGCTGATGCACTTCCTCGGCCTGCGCACGCAGCACGAGCTGGCCAAGGTGCCGTCCTTCCCACAGCGTGAGATCGAGATGGTCGGCGAGAAGATGGAGCGGGAGTGGGCGCGGCTGATGCCGCTCACGTACGCCGCCTTCAACGCCAACGGCCGGGTCGCTCCGTAGTCGTCCCAGGTCACAGCGCGGTACAGATGTACGGATCATCCGCCCGAAGTGTCCGTATTGCGGCGTTTCGAGAAGTTCATCTAGGCTGATCAAACGGACCCGGCACTGCTTGAACCCCCGAGCAGGCAGTGCCGGGCTCCACCTCCCTCACGTCACCCGAGGGGACCCAGCGGGCAGAGCAGCGAGTAGCGTGTTACCCATGGCTCCGATCTCCACTCCGCAGACCCCCTTCGGGCGGGTCCTCACCGCCATGGTCACGCCCTTCACGGCGGACGGCGCACTCGACCTCGACGGCGCTCAGCGGCTCGCCGCCCACCTGGTCGACGCAGGCAACGACGGCCTGGTCATCAACGGCACCACCGGCGAGTCCCCGACCACCAGCGACGCGGAGAAAGACCAGCTCGTACGGGCGGTCCTGGAGGCCGTGGGCGACCGAGCCCACGTCGTCGCCGGCATCGGAACCAACGACACCCACCACTCGGTCGAGCTCGCCCGCGCCGCCGAGCGCGCCGGCGCACACGGCCTGCTCGCCGTCACGCCGTACTACAACAAGCCCCCGCAAGAGGGCCTCTTCCGGCACTTCACCGCCATCGCGGACGCCACCGGCCTGCCCGTGATGCTGTACGACATCCCCGGCCGCAGCGGCGTCCCGATCGACACCGAGACGATCGTCCGCCTCGCCGCCCACCCGCGCATCGTCGCCAACAAGGACGCCAAGGGCGACCTCGGCCGCGCGAGCTGGGCCATCGCCCGCAGCGGCCTGGCCTGGTACTCCGGCGACGACATGCTCAACCTGCCGCTGCTCTCCGTCGGCGCCTGCGGCTTCGTCTCCGTCGTCGGCCACGTCGTCACCCCGGAGCTCCGCGCCCTCCTCGACGCCCACCTCACCGGCGACGTCCAGAAGGCCACTGAGATCCACCAGCAGCTCCTCCCGGTCTTCACCGGCATGTTCCGCACGCAGGGCGTGATCACCACCAAGGCCGCCCTCGCCCTCCAGGGACTCCCCGCCGGCCCCCTGCGCCTGCCGCTGGTGGAGCTCTCCCCGGAGGAAACCGCTCAGCTCAAGATCGACCTCGCCGCCGGCGGGGTAGAGCTTTAGCCACAGACTTCACAACTGAATACGAAAGCAACATCCGACAACAGCAAGTGCACGAATGTCACACGCGCCACGTGCCTCACTGGTACGTGGCGCGTGTGGTGAGGAGAGTCTTTTGAGTCATCCGCATCCTGAACTGGGCGCGCCCCCGAAGCTGCCCAAGGGCGGCCTGCGCGTCACCCCGCTCGGTGGTCTCGGCGAGATCGGCCGGAACATGACCGTGTTCGAGTACGACGGCCGCCTGCTGATCGTCGACTGCGGCGTGCTCTTCCCCGAGGAGGAGCAGCCCGGCATCGACCTGATCCTTCCGGACTTCACCAGCATCAAGGACCGCCTCGACGACATCGAGGGCATCGTGCTCACGCACGGCCACGAGGACCACATCGGCGGCGTTCCCTTCCTGCTCCGGCTGAAGCCCGACATCCCGCTCATCGGCTCCAAGCTGACGCTGGCCCTGATCGAGGCCAAGCTGCAGGAGCACCGGATCCGCCCCTACACCCTTGAGGTGGTGGAAGGCGACCGCGAGCGTCTGGGCCCCTTCGACTGCGAATTCGTGGCGGTCAACCACTCCATCCCGGACGCCCTGGCCGTCGCCATCCGCACCCCGGCCGGCATGGTCGTCCACACCGGTGACTTCAAGATGGACCAGCTCCCGCTGGACAACCGTCTCACCGACCTGCACGCCTTCGCGCGCCTCAGCGAGGAGGGCATCGACCTCCTGCTCTCGGACTCCACGAACGCCGAGGTGCCGGGCTTCACCGCGCACGAGCGCGACATCTCCAACGTCATGCGCTCGGTCTTCGCGGGAGCCCAGAAGCGCATCATCGTGGCCAGCTTCGCCAGCCATGTGCACCGCATCCAGCAGATCCTGGACGCGGCCCACGAGTACGGCAGGCGGGTCGCCTTCGTCGGGCGTTCCATGGTCCGGAACATGGGAATCGCCCGGGACCTGGGCTACCTCCGCGTCCCGGCCGGCCTGGTCGTCGACGTCAAGACCCTCGACGACCTCCCGGACCACGAGGTCGTGCTCGTCTGTACGGGCTCGCAGGGCGAGCCGATGGCGGCCCTGTCCCGCATGGCCAACCGGGATCACCAGATCCGGATCGTCCAGGGCGACACCGTGATCCTGGCGTCCTCCCTGATCCCGGGCAACGAGAACGCGGTCTACCGCGTGATCAACGGCCTCACCCGCTGGGGCGCCAACGTCGTCCACAAGGGCAACGCCAAGGTCCACGTCTCGGGCCACGCCTCGGCCGGCGAGCTGCTGTACTTCTACAACATCTGCAAGCCGAAGAACCTGATGCCGGTCCACGGCGAATGGCGCCACCTGCGCGCCAACGCCGAGCTGGGCGCCCTGACGGGCGTCCCCAAGGACCGCATCGTCATCGCCGAGGACGGCGTCGTCGTCGACCTCGTCGACGGCAAGGCCAAGATCGTCGGCAAGGTCCAGGCGGGGTACGTGTACGTGGACGGCCTCTCGGTCGGCGACGTCACCGAGGTGCACCTGAAGGACCGCCGCATCCTCGGCGAGGAAGGCATCATCTCGGTCTTCGTGGTCGTCGACTCCACGACCGGCAAGATCACCGGTGGCCCGAACATCCACGCCCGAGGCTCCGGTATCGAGGACAGCGCGTTCGACGCGGTCATCCCGAAGGTCCAGGACGCCATCGCCAAGTCGGCCGCCGACGGGGTCGCGGAGCCGCACCAGCTCCAGCAGCTCATCCGGCGCACGATCGGCAAGTGGGTCTCGGACACCTACCGCCGTCGCCCGATGATCCTGCCGGTGGTCGTCGAGGTCTGACGCCCCACCAGCTCGCTTGCGGAGCGGGGCGCCTCGATTTGCATCGGGGCGCCCCGCTCCAGTACGTTTACGGCTCCGCCAGATCGGGAACCCGGCACACCTGTGTGCCTCGCAGGGGGCCCAGGACGGGCCGGAAATTCCGACTCAGAATCTCTGATAAAGTCGGGTCAGCCGAAAGGCAAAGGCCTTCCAACGGCCACCGGAACTGAATCCGAACCGGAAACGGAACGGAAAAAGAATCTGGTAAGGTTGGAAACAACGAAGGGAAGCGCCCGGAGGAAAGCCCGAGAGGGTGAGTACAAAGGAAGCGTCCGTTCCTTGAGAACTCAACAGCGTGCCAAAAATCAACGCCAG
>NZ_JBFAMP010000016.1:0-151542 GCF_040674455.1 Streptomyces sp. NPDC049837
CGCAGTGTCAGCTGACGTGGATCGGTGCACCCATTGTCAGACGCTGCTGGCAGCATCACCGCCATGAACGCCATATTCACCACCCCGCCGCGGCCGTTCGACATCACCGCGCTGTTCCCTCATCTGGCCCCGCTGGCGCGCACGGCGACCCGGCTGCACCCGCGCCCCGGGTCGCCGACCGTGCATGACAGTTCCGTCGGCGGGCCGCTGCTGTGGCCCGCCGACGAGCCGTGGCCGTACTGCGATGAGCCGCACAACAGGCACGCGGCGCCGGTGGTCCACTCCCCGGACGACGTCCGGCTCCTCCGTCAGGACCGTGCCACAGCAGCCGAGCGGCGGCGCCTCGATCCCGAGGCGCCCCAGTGGACTTCCGAGGAACGGGCGACCTGGGAGCGGCTCGCGGACCGCCCGTGGTTCGACGGTCCGATCCCCCTCCTCCCCGTCGCCCAGCTCTACGCTCGCGACATCCCCTTCCCGCGCCCGACCGACGCGGACCTCCTCCAGGTCCTGTGGTGCCCCTTCGACCACGAGATGGCCCACCCGAAGACTGCCCTCTTCTGGCGCACCTCCGCCACCGTCACCGACGTCCTCGACGCACCGCCAAAGCCACCCATCATCCAGCAGGACTGCTACCTCCCGGAGCCGTGCCTGTTCTCACCCGAGCAGGTCACCGAATTCCCCCACCCCTCGGAACTGAGCAATGAGCTTCAGGACCAGATGGACGACGAGAGCCGCTGGCAGACAATCGACCCCGAGCGGTACCAGGCGTACGCGGACGACCCGGGCGAGCTCTACCTGAACAACCTCTCCACCGCTCCCGGCTGGAAGACCGGCGGCTGGACAGGCTGGAGCCTCACCGACCCCAAGCCCCGCCCCTGTCCCGAGTGCGGCACCGAGCAGGTCCCGCTCCTCACCATCGCCTCCTTGGAATGGGACGGCGGCAGTGGGACCTGGATCCCGGAGGAGGAACCAACGAACCCGTCCCCGCCTCCCCTGGGCGCCCGGAACGGCAACTTCACCTTGATCGACATCGTCGGCGGATACAACCTCCAGCTCCACGTCTGCCCGGTGGACCCGTCCCACCCCCACATCGAACTGATCCAGTGAGCCTTGTGGAAGTCCTCCACGCCGACGCGCACGCCAAAATCGGCACCGCGATCGACTCTTCAGTCAGCAGCCTTGGCCAACTACCAGGTGATCCAAACGACGGGCCTTAGGGGCCCGGTGAGCCGGTGCGTGATCTGCTCAGAGGGTGTCGCGGAGGTGGACGGCGGCCAGTTCGGCTTCACGGATGACGAAGTCCGTGTCGACGTCCAGGAGTTGACCGTCCGCCTTGCGCAGCCGGCCGTCCACGAAGACGTGACTGACATTGGGCGGCTGACCGTTGAGCACGATCTGGCTGGTCCAGTCGATGCGCGGGGCGAAGTTGAGGGTGCCGGGGTCCAGGACGACCACGTCCGCACACCGGCCGGGGGTGAGGGAACCGATGCGGTCCGCCATGCCGATGCACTCGGCGCCGCCGAGCGTCGCCATGCGCAGTACGGCGGGAATCGTCGGATGCACCCGGGGGTCCTGGTGCAGCGCCCGCTGAAGGCCGAGGGCCGCCTTCATCACGTTGAACATGTCGGACGTGTCATTGGTTCCCCCGTCATGACCAAGACCCGCCTTCACCCCGCGCGCGTGCAGCGCGGGGAGCCGGATGATGCCCGAGGCCAGCCGCATGTTGCTCAACGGGCAGTGGGCCACGCGGACATCGTGCCCGGCGGCCAGCGCGATCTCGTCGTCCGTGAGGTGGATCGCGTGGTTCATCAGCAGATCCGGCCCGAAGGACCCCGCCATGCGCAGCGCGCGGATCGGGTCGTCGCCACGGTCGCTGTGGTGTTCCAGGACGTGGGAGTTGAGCATCACCCCGAGGTCACGGGCGATCTCGCTGAACCGGCGCAGCCGGTCCACGCCCGCCATGCCCGCGTGGACGGACACCTGGGCCGACGCCAGCGGCAGCGGGCCGAGCAGTTCCTTCTTCACCCGGGGGACGAGACCGGCGTTCGCCGGGGTCTGCATCATCGCGTACACGAACCGCAGCCCGGAGTCGTCCAGCGCGCCGATGTAGCGCTCGGTCGTCTCGTACGGGATGGGGTGCACCCAGTCCACGACGGTGGTGACGCCCGCCTGGAGCGCGTCCAGTGCGGCGAGGCGGACGAAGCGGTACATGTCCCGGGGGTCGATCTTCGCGAGCGTCGTGCTGTTGCAGGACGCCAGCCACCCGTACAGGTCCTGGTCGCTGCATCCGCCCCGGATGCTGGACTGCCAGAGGTGGTTGTGAATGTCCACGAATCCCGGCAGCACGATCCGGCCGCTCACGTCCAGCACCCGCGCCTCCGGCGGTACGGGCAGCCGCCGGCCCACGGCGGCGATCTTGCCGTGCCGCATCAGCACGTCGGCGTGGCGCACGGCACCCAGGGGCCCCTCGCCCGCGTCCGGGTCCATGGTGAGGATCAGTTCCGCGCCGCGGAGCAGGGTGGTGCGCGGCTGTCCCGGTCTGTTGGCGGAGGGTGGTCTGCCGCCGGACGTGAGAGCTCCCATTGTGAGGGGCACGCTGCTCAGACCGGCGAGTACGCTGCGGCGGCTCGGTGAGGGCGACTCCGTCATGGGGTTGGTATCCCGCGCCGGTCACCCGAGGGCAAGAGGTAATTCCGGTCAACGGTAATGGAATTCCAATTTCGTTACTCGGTGGAGTTCACGTGCAGCCATGCGCTGAGCGCCGCGCGCAGTTCCACCACGTCCTGGCGCCGCAGGCTCTCCCCGGCGCGGCCCACGTGGAGACGTACGTCGTCGGCGGTGACCGTGTAGCCGACCGACAGCCGGGGCGGGGAACTGACGGCCGAGCCGTCGGCCAGAAGGCGCCGCAACGCCGCCACGCGGCGGGGGAGCCCGGTCGTGGGCTGATTCCGCGTCAGCCGGTCGAGGTGCCGGGGGGCGGAACGGCGCACCGATCCTGGTGTAGAAGTCGTGGATCGCGTCCTCCGGGCTCCCGCACGGCTCGGCCGGCACCGCCTCGCCGAACGCCCGGAACACGTCTGGCCAGGGGCGCTCGATGTCGCGCGGGCACCCCGGAACGCGTTGCGGCGCCGGCTCCTCCAGCGGCAGCCGGACGCACGCGCCGGTGATCAACTCGTACGCGTAACCCTTGGTCATGTACCGCGTGCGAAGGTCCCCCGCAAGGTCGCCACCTGACGGTGGACGGGGTTCTCGCCGACCGGGCTGTCCGGCCGGGAAGCCCGGCCCACGGCACCGTACGGACCGTGAGCGCGGTGCAGCCGCCCCGAATCCGTCACCACCGCCGTCACGTGCCGGCTGCCGTTCCCCAGCCGGAACCCCACCACGGTGACCATCGCCGCCCCTTCCCGCTCGCGCACGCCACCGACGCTACCGGCGGCGCGGGCACCGCCGGGGCCGATACCGGCCGATACGGGCCGTTCCGATCGCGCTGTACGGCTGCCCGGTGTCATGCGGCGCCCGGACCGCGGCCTGCCTCTACCAGGGCCGTCCGGCACCACCCGCCCCACCGGCACCACCACCTGTCCCACGGGCCCCGCCCGCGCCGCCCGCGCCGCCCACCGGACGGCCGGTGACCGCCGTGCGGCCCACCGCCGCGGCCAGCTTGCGCAGTCGGCGCCAGTCGACCCGGGGCTGGACCTGGGGGACTCCGGGCCGCAGCCGGGGAACACGGACGCGCAGCGCCCGGGGCGCGATGCGGCAGTGGACCGGGGCGGGCAGGACGAACGCCTCACCGTCGATACCGACCTCGATGGCCGGGCGGTCGGCCTCGACCACCACCTCACGGGCCGTCAGCACCGTCAGCCCGCCCGCCTCGGGGTCCAGGAGGAGCGCGGCGGCCTCCGCCGCGCTGTCCACCCGGATGCCCAGGACGCCGAGGACACCGGAGTCCAGACGCTCACGACGGCCGAGGCCCGCCGGATCGTCCCGGCGGTAGGGGTTGTTGCTCACGAGCACCGCCTGCGGGCCGCTGAGCGTCGTGCCCTCGACGCGGGCGGTCAGGCGCGGCCCGCTCTGCCCGGTGAGCAGGTCGGGCAGCAGGTCGAGCGCCGTACCCACCTTGTCGTCCCGGTACGCGGGACTCTGCACGACCGCCCCGTACACACCGAAGGAGACGTTGTTGACGAACGGGTGCCCGCCGGCGAAGCCGAGGTCCACATGGAGCTCCACCCCGTCGGTCAGGGCGCCCAGGCAGGCGGCCGGATCGTCGCGGTCCAGGCCCAGGTCCATCGCGAAGTGATTGCGGGTGCCCGCCGAGACGACCAGGAACGGCAGTCCGTGCTCGGCGGCGACCGCCGCCACCAGCGCCTGTGTGCCGTCGCCGCCCGCGACCCCGAGCAGATCGGCGCCCTCGGCCACCGCCCGCCGGGCCAGCTCCGTGACGTCCTGGGGCTTGTCCGGGTCGAGCAGCACGACGCGCGCCCCCAGCGCCTCGGCCTTCTCCTTGAGGGCGAACCGCTCCACCTTGGCGCCGCCCGAGCGCGGGTTCATCACCAGGAACGGCCGCCGTGGTGGCGGCGTGCGGTGCTCCTTCACCCGTACGGTACGCAGGCCGGTGCTCCGCAGCGCGTACCGGCCGGCCCAGACCGCCAGCACCCACAGCGAGAGGGACACCACGACCACCCACAGCAGGTTGGCGGCCGCGAACATGACGACGACGGCGACGGGCGCCGCCACCGCGAGTGCCGCCGCCGCGACCCGGGCCGGGCCGCGCCGCGTCAGCGTCCACCACAGGCCGGACGCCGTGACGGCCATGCCCGCCGCCCCGGCCAGGAGCAGCAGCACGCCGCCGACACCCCCGTACACCAGCGGCAGCAGCGCCGCCAGCGCCACGGCCGCCAGGGACGCCCTGGCCGACCACCGCTGCCTCCGGTGGGCCCGCCCGCTCGCGTCCCACCCGCCCCCGACGCCGCCTCCGGCCCTGGCGCCGGCCCCGCCCTCGATCCCGTCGCCGATGCCGTGTCCGGCCCCGTCCCCGACCCCCATGGATCCTCCCCTCGTCCGCGGACATCGTAGGAGGCGCCGACAGCCCGCGGCCCGGCCGGAGCCCGCGGCCCGGCTGGTGCGGGCGGTGGATCACCTCCCCACGGAGGACCAGCCGGCGGGCTGAGCGGGATCGAGTGTGCGCCACTGCGCGAGGACCTTGGGGTCCTGGGCGTCGAGCCAGTCGGTCAGTTCACGGAAGGAGACACAGCGGACCTCCTTGCGCGGGCAGACGTCGCGCATCACGTCCTCGACCGCGTCCATGTATATGCCGCCGTTCCAGTCCTCGAAGTGGTTGCCGACGAACATGGGCGCGCGGCTGCCGTGGAAGACCCGCTCGAAGCCGGCGAGATAGGAGTCGCGCGTCTGCTTTCGCCAGGTGGCGTACTTCGCCGGATCGCCCTTGGTGAGTCCCCTGGACTGGTTGTAGAGGTAGTTGAAGTCCATGGACAGCACCTGGAAGTCCTTGCCCGGGAACGGCAGCATCTGGAGCGGAAGGTCCCACACGCCGCCCTTCTTCGACGGCCAGATCTGGAAGTCGCCCGAGGAACTCGCGTCGTACCGCCACCCGAAGGGCTTGGACGCCGGTATGAGCGTCTTCTGCCCTTCGAGGCAGGGCGCGCGTCCGCCGACGACCTCGCGGGTCGGGTCGAAGGGCAGCGGGTCGAGGCCGGTGAAACCGGTGTTCGTCTTCCAGTTCTGTACGAAGGAGTAGAACTGGTCGATCTCGCTGGTCCACTCCGCCGCGCTCCAGTCACCACCGCCCTTGGCCCCGCAGAAGTGGCCGTTGAAGTGCGAGCCGATCTCGTGGCCCTCCTTCCACGCCTTGCCGAGCTGTTCCAGGGTGGTGCGGATGTGTTCACGGGTGGGATAGGAGATCGCCGCTGCCCCGGTGCCGTGCTGGGGCGGCCGGTAGAGGCCCTTCTTCTCCTTCGGCAGGAGGTAGATGCCGGTGAGGAAGAACGTCATGTGGGCGCCGCTCTCCCGCGCGACGCGGCGGAAGCGGGAGAACAGCCGGTCGTCGCCCTCAAGCGCGCCGTCCCAGGAGAAGACGACGAACTGGGGCGGGCGCTGGCCCGGTTTGAGCCGCTCCGGCTTCAACTGCCCGGGCTGCGGACCGGTGTACGACGTCGATCCGTCTCCCAGGACCCTGACGCGGCCGTCCCACTCCTCCTCGTTCCGCTTGTCCTTGCCGCCCTTGTGCCCGGCCGTGGGGCGTGGTGCGGGCGCGGAGCTGCGGTCGGCGGACGCCGCCAGTCCGTCGTCCGGTGCGCCGCCGCCGGTCACCAGCGGGACCAGGCTCGCGCCGGTCGCGATGAGGACTGCGGCGACACCGAGGGCGAGGCCGCGGGTGGTCGTGCGTTCCCGCAGGCGCCGCACGGCCGGGTTGTTCCGGATCATCGTGTCTTCCCCCGCTCGTGCGACGCGGCACGGCCGGAGGCGCCGTTGACCGCGTGCGTGTACTGGTTCCAGATGCCTGCTGCCGGGTGGTCGGGCCCGGCCGTGGAGTCACCGCCGAGGCCCTTGAGGGGCAGCGGCGCGAGGCTCTTGGTGAGGTCCATGCGGTAGACGACGACGGCTGTGGCCTCCGTGGCCGTATAACCGGCGTACCAGCGTGCCGTGTCGTCCCGGGTGCCTCCCGCCTTGACCGCGGCCCTGCCCCCGCCCCCGCCCGTCTCCCGGGAGAGCGCGTCGGTGACCTGGTCGGCGACCTTGGGGCTCACGGCGCGCTTCTTGCGGGGTGCGGCCAGGGGAACGGGGTCGCCGTTGTGCGTGACGCGCAGCACCGAGTACGGCTCGGTGTGCGTGCCGTGGGCCGCGAACATGCTGTACGCGCTGGCCATGCGGATGGCGCTCGGCGTGGAGTCGCCGAGGGCGAAGCCGGGCACCGGGGGACCGAAGCTGGAGCCGAGCAGTCCGGCCGACTGGGCGGTGCTGCGCACCCGTTCCAGACCGACGTCCATGCCGAGCTGGAGGAAGGGCGCGTCGGCCGACTCGGCCATGGCCCGGCGCAGACTGATGCGCCCGTGGGAGCGCCCGTCGAGGTTGGTGGCCTTGACCATTTTTCCGGCGCGGTCCCAGTAGGGGCCTTCCGGCGTCAGCAGGGGCACGCCGTTGTTCGCGTCGTAGACGCTGGTGGGAGCGACCGGGGTGCGAGGGCCGCCGCGCTTGCGCTGGACGCCGTGTTCGAGGGCGGCGGCGTAGACGAACGGCGTGAAGACGGTGCCGGCCGGGACGGTGGCGGCGTTGGACTCGTTGAAGGCCTGCTTCTGGTAGTCCGGTCCGCCGTGGACGGCGAGTATGCGGCCGTCGGGGGCGACCGAGGCGGCGCCGAACCGGGCGTACCGGTCCGCGTCGCGGTTCTTCGGGTCGAGCGTGGCGCGCGCGTCGTTGACGGCCTTGGTGAGGGCGGTCGTGCGCGGTTTGTCGAAGGTCGTGTAGATCTGGTAGCCCCCGAGGTCGAACCGTGCGTCGCTGATGCGGCCCACGCGTTTCGCGTACGTCTCGGCCAGCTCCACGAGGTAGCCGCTCTGCCCGCCGGCGGTGCTGGGTGTGGTCGGGACCCTGGGTTCGGGGAACGTGGTGTAACGGGCGCGTTCCCCGGGGGAGAGCTTGCCGATCTCGACCATCCGGTCCAGCGTCCACGCCCACCGTTCGACGGCGCGTGTGCGGTTGGCGGGGGAGACGGCGGGGTCGTAGAGCGAGGCGCCTTTGAGGAGGGCCGCGAGGAAGGCGCCCTCACTGGCGTTGAGCTGGGTGACGTCCTTGCCGTAGTAGGCCTGGGCGGCGCGTTGCAGACCGTACGTACCGCGCCCGAACCAACTGGTGTTGAGATAGTCCTCGAGGATCTGGTCCTTGCTGTGGTGCCGGTCCAGTTTGACGGCGAGGAGCACCTCGGTGAACTTGCGGGAGAACGACTGGTCCTGGCTGAGGTAGACGTTCTTGACGTACTGCTGGGTGATCGTGGACCCGCCCTGGGTGTCGCCGTCGCCGATCGTCCGCCACAGGGCCCGTGTCACGCCGCTCGCCGAGACGCCGGGGTCGGAGTAGAAGCCGGCGTTCTCGGCGGCGAGCACGGCCCACCGGACGTGCTCCGGGATCTTGTCCAGGGGCATCTCCTGGCGTCTGACCCAGCCGGTGCGGGCCATCGGTGAACCGTCGGCCCAGTAGTAGACGTTGTCCTGCTGGGTGGCGAACCCGTTCAGGTCCTCAGGGATCTCGGTGCGTGCGTAGGCGATGGCCACGATCCCCGCGAGGGCAGCCACGGTCATCAGGAACGAGCCCAGCGTCTGGCGCCAGGACGGGATCCACCGGCGCCAGCCGCTCCTGCCTGATCTCGGGTAGTCGGGCCGGCGGAGGCGCCGCGAGGCGCCTGCCTTCCGCCGCTTGTCGCGGGCCCTGGTCAGGGGCCTCGCCGCGGTGCGCAACGCCTCCGCGACTCTTCTGTGGTCGATGTGCTTGGTCATCCCCGTCCAGCCATGACTTGCGGCCCGGGCCCGCGGACAGCCGAGGGCATCCGGTCCGGCATCGGAGTTACCGGCGCGATGAAGCCATCACAAAAGCGCACCCCAGAACATGACTGAGCGTGACGCCCGCGATGTAACGTAAAGATAACAGGCCCGTCGGGCACTCCCGTTCGGGTCGCGTCTTCCTGTGGATAAGCCGGATCGCGCCGCGGTGTCACGGCCGGGGGTCGGCCGGGGGACGGCCGGGGGCCGGGGGCCGGTGGCGGGGGCCGGTGACGGGGCACACCGGCCACTGGCCACCGGCCGGGCGCCAGCGCGCTGTCAACGGCCCCGTGTCTGCCCGGTGGAGGCCTCCGGACGGATGCTTCCGGACGGCCCGGCCGCCGTCGCCTTCTTCCCCTTGCCGAAGGAGAGGCCCGTACCGGTCAGACCGACGCGGATCCCGGAGCCCTCCACGCCGACGTGGCGGAGCCGTACGTCCCCGGCGGACCTGGGCAGTTCGAACGAGAGGGAGAAGCGGTCGGCGAGCTCCGGCGGCCGGAGCTTCAGCAGGGCGCCGATCAGACCGGGATCGATCCCGGCCTTCTCCAGCAGCCACGGGTTATCGGCCACCAGATCGACCAGGTTGACCTTCATCAACCGCTGGAGGAAGAGCGGTGAACCGGTCAGCCGGCTCAGCTCCTTCTCGCCGCGCAGCGCGCGGTCGATCTGCGACCGGGGAAGCCCCAGGCGCTCCGCGATGGCGGGCACGGCGAGCAGCGCCTTGAGGTCGGCCGCCTCGCGGCTGATCCGACGGGCGGCCTGCGGGTGCAGACGCAGACCGGAGGTGGCGGGGTCATGGCCCGGGCGGTAGGTGAAGAGCCCGGCGACGTCCAGCCGCATGTTCTCGACGGTCGTGGACACCGCCCGGTCCCCGTCCCTCCTGACGTGCGCCTCGGCGCGCAGGCTCACCTCGCGGCCGCCGACCGGCAGGGTGCCGAGGATGTGGATGCCGTCACCGCCGGCGCTGCTGAACCTGACGTGGGACGCGCCCAGTTCACGGTTCAGGTCGTCGAAGGACAGCAGCACGTCGCCGTCCATCCGGTCGATCACGGCGCCCTCGACCGAGGCCGGCAGGTCGCCGACGATACGTATGTCGGTGGCCGTCGCGTGCACTTCGGCCAGGGACACCTTGTCCGCGGCGACGTCGGGCACGGTGACGTCCGCCGTGTGGATCCGCTTGCCCAGGACCTGCGTGAGGAAGGGGAACCCCTCGATGTCGACCTGCGGCCTGGCGGCGAGGCCCAGCGACTGCTGGATCCTGTCCTCCGCCTTCTCCTCGGCGTACGCCACGGCCAGCCGGTCACCGGCCACGAACAGCAAACCGCCGACGACGACCGTGACGGTGAGCTTCACCACGACGGGAACGGCTGCGAACCGGCTCCTGCCGCGGTGGTTGGGCGGCGACCAGTCCTCCTCGTCGTCGTCCGAGGGGATGCCGAGGCCTGTCGACCCGGTGCGTGGCCGCGCCGACGGTACGTCGAACTCCGGCTCCGGATCGGCCAGTTGGGCCAGCTCTTCATAGGGATTACGGGGATGCGTCGCTATGCGTGTGGGGGGTCGCATCGACTCATCCCATCACGCCCACCACCGGTGCACGCAAGTCCGTTCGGCCGTGATCGACGAGACGTACGACACGTACGACGGGCTCGGCCCGCTTGGCCGCAGCCGTCAGCCGCTGACCTCCGGCGAGTTGAGCGATCCGGTTGATCCGGTTGATCCGAGTGATCCGGTCGATCCGGTCGATTCGAGCAGTTCGAGCAACTCGCGCTCGCGCCCGGCGCTGAGCCCCGCACGCCGCGCCCGGTCCAGGCCCTGCTCGCGCTCCCAGCGCAGCGTATCGGCCAGCAGCTCGGCCGGCGGCCGGTGACGGAGCCCCGCGGAGCGCGCGGCAGACCCGTCCCGGGCCGACCAGCCCTCCCACCCCGGCTCGACCACCCACATCGGCAGCGACTCGGCGCCCATGTACTCGGCCACGCCGTTCGCGAGCAGCCATGCGGAGTCGGCGGCGACCACCCGACCGGTGTGCCCGCCGATCGCGCGGGACAGCTCAATCCACTCGCCGAACGGGACGACCGGGCCCACGGCGTCGTACGTCCCGACGAGCCCCGTCTCGGCCGCGTTGATCAGCCAGGCGGTGAGGTCCCGGACGTCGACCGCCTGCGTCGGCATGGTGGGCGTGCCGGGAACCAGCATCGGCCCGCGCGGATCGCGCGCGGCGCGAGCCACCCAGTATCCGGAGCGCCCACTGTGGTCACCCGGACCGCCGATGAGACCCGGGCGGGCGATCAGGAGCCGGTCACCCACGACACCGGCCGACGCCTGCTCGCAGGCCACCTTCGCCTCCCCGTACACCGTGCGGTCGGCCTCCCTCGCGCCGATGGGGGCGAGGAGGCCCGCGGACTCGTCCGCGCCGGGCGTGGCGTGGGAGGCGTAGGCGCTGATGGAGGAGACGTGGACCCAGTGCCCGGCCCCGCGGCCCAGCGCGTCGAGGGCCTCGCGGACGAAACCCGGCTGCCACGACACCTCGACGACCGCGTCCCATGCGCGGTCGAGCAGGGGCTCGTACGCCGAAGGGTCGCGCCGATCGGCGGCCACCAGCCTCGCTCCCTTCGCGGCCGCTCCGCTCTCACCGCGCGCCAGGCACGTCACCCGATGGCCGCGCGCGACCGCCTGCCGCGACAACTCCCGGCCGACCCACGCCGTCCCGCCCAGAATCAGCATCTCCATCCGGACAACCAACCACCGTGAACACCGGGCGCCCAGCGGGATTCGCTGACAGCAGACCCCACGTCGCCCACACCGCCCGCGCCGGTCGGATCAGGCGGTGGGTGTTGTGTCGCTGGTTGCCGCGCTAGGGGGTGGTGGCGGTGAGGAGGGCCTCGCCGACGGCGGTGCGTGCGTAGAGGACGCGGCGCCCGGCTCGGTGTGCGCTGACCAGGCCCGCGTCGCGCAGTGCGGTCAGGCACTGGGACACCCGGGCGGGGGAGAGCCGTGTGCGGTCGGCCAGTTCGGTGGTGGAGGCCGGGGTGTGCAACTCGGTCAGGAGCAGGGTCCGGGTGCGCCCGAGTACGGCGGTGAGCGCGGCGGTCGCGGCAGTGGCGCGTGGGTGCCACAGCGAGCCGGTTCCGCGTGCCGGATAGGCGAGTTGCGGCGGGTCCGGCGGTGCCACGCGGGTGGACAGGCCCGGCCCCTTGAAGACCGAGGGAACCAGCAGTAGCCCCGAACCGGCCGTGTCGCGTGACAGCGTCCGCTGCCTGCGCACGAGCCGCAGTGCGTTGTCGTCCCAGCTCACCGAGGGGTGCAGGTGGTTGAAGAGATGGGCGGCGCCGTGTTCGGCGAACTGGCGGGTCCGGTGGAAGACATCGGCGTCCAGCACGCCCTGCACGCGCGCCCAGTAGGGGGCCAAGGCCAGATTCCAGTACGTCTCGATCTCCTGCGCGACCTGCCCGAGCCGGGCATGCGGCTGGGCGTACAGGGCTTGGAGGCGGGGACCGAGGCGCCCCTGGTGGTAGCGGAGGTGGTCGAGGTCGTGGCGTACGCGGTCGGCGGGGGTGGCCGTGATCGCGGCCAGTTCCTCCGCCAGGGCGGGGCCCGGCCCCTTGGGCGCGGGGTTCAGGAAATCCGGTGCGTACCCGGAGACGGGAACCAGCTCGGACAGCCACCCGCCCTCCAGGCCGGCGGCCGCGATCCGTGGCCGCACCTGCCTCGTCCAGGGCAGGTGCACCGGGTGCGCGGACCCGGAGCGCAGCAGCCGGAAGCCGCTGACGACCTCCCACATCGGCGAGACGGCGAACCGCACCTGTGCCAGATCGCTCGCCGTGAACGCGAGTTCCGCCGCGACGGGGCACCTCCTTCAGCATTCACCCATGCCTGAATCAATGGCGCTCATCCTATGGCCCGTTGATCATCCTGGGCATGACCCCACAGACAGACAGCCCCGGCGCGGCGGCCGCGGGGACCTGGACACTCGGAGACCTGACGATCAACCGGATCGGCTTCGGCGCGATGCGCCTGACGCAGGACGGCGAGGCCTTCGCCCCCGGCGTGGCGCCCAGCGACCGCGACCGGGCCGTCCGCGTACTGCGCCGCGCGGTGGAGCTCGGTGTGAACCACATCGACACCGCCGCGTTCTACTTCTCGCCACTGCGTTCCGCCAACGAACTGATCAACCGGGCCCTCGCCCCCTACCCGGACGACCTCGTGATCACCGCCAAGGTCGGTCCCGGCCGGGACCCGTCGGGCGCGTGGCTGCCCCACGCCGGCCCCGGGCAACTGCGCGGCCAGGTCGAGGAGAACCTGCGCCAACTCGGCCGTGACCACCTGGACGTGGTGAACTTGCGCATCGTGGGGACCGGTTCGATCGCCGAGCGCTTCGGCGCGCTGGCCGACCTGCGCGACGCCGGGCTCATCCGCCACCTGGGCATCTCCAACGTCCACCCCCACCACCTCGCCGAGGCCCGGGCCATCGCCCCCGTCGTCTGCGTACAGAACCCCTACGGCCTCGGGCTGCGGCCCGAGCACGACGACTTCGTACGCGGCTGCGGCGAGCAGGGCGTGGCGTTCGTGCCGTTCTACGCGCTCGCCGGTGCCGGGCGCGAGGCAGGCGTCACGGGCGCCGCCGACAGCGACGAGGTCCTCGCCGTCGCCCGCGCGCACGGTGCGAGCCCGGCGCAGGTGAGGCTGGCGTGGACACTGCACCGAGGCCCGCACGTGCTGGCCATCCCCGGCACCGGCAACCCGGACCACCTGGCCGCCAACGTAGCCGCCGGTGCCCTGCGCCTCTCCGCCCATGACCTCGCCCTCCTGGATGCCCTCCACCGGAACGGACCGCAAGACCGGCTCATGCGGCCGACCGGGCGGGCCTAGGCTCACCTGCCGCGCCGCGAGGCAATCCAGGAGGCGAACCGGGAGACGAACCAGGAGGCGAGGAGGAACAGGGGCAGGCTGATGCCGATCAGCAACGCGGCGCCGGTCACCGCACTCATCAGGAAGGGGCCTCCCACGTGCGCCACGCCCTGGTAGTAACCCACCACCACCGCCATCAGCAGCACGTAGCCGCCGACCGCGGTGCCCACGACCTGGCGGATCAGCGCGAGCCAGCTCCGCCCGGCGGCCATCGGAAGGAGCCGCCGGGCAGGCGTCCACGGCCGCTTCGCCGGACGTCGCCCGAGGAGGAGCAGGCCCAGCCCGAGATAGCCCATGACCAGGAGGTATCCGACCAGTATCAGCGTGATGTTGAGGGATACGGGAAGCATGGGCGGCACCTGTGTGGGGGGTCGGCCGGTCTCAGGACAGGTCCCGCAGCAGGAAGTGCCAGCCGCGTACGAAGGTGTGCCAGCCGAACCACAACCACAGGGCGAACAATGCCCAACGGCCCACGGGGTAACGCATGACCGCCCTGGTCGCGTCGCTGAGTGTGGGGAAGCCGTCGTCAGGACGGAGCAGGCCGATGCCTTCCCACGCGAAGATCGCGCCGAACAGCACGGCCCAGACGAGGTAGCCGATCACCGGATGCTCTGCCACTGCGTCTCCCGCGCTCGCTGTACCGGGCTGTCGCCTCGATCATCGGCCACGGCCGCGCGCACATCGCGGACGCGCACCGCGTGTCAGCCGCCGGAAGGCGAGGCCTGTCGCCCGGAAGGAGGTCCCGCCAGATCCCGTCAGGTCCCGTCAGGTCCCGCCAGGAAGGGAAGCGGCAGCGAGGAACGGACGGCGAGGAACCGGGCAGCGAGGAACCGGACAGCGAGGAACCGCCCTATTGTCCGCTCTTGCCCCGTTGGCCGCTGAGCCATCCGCGCAGCAGCCGGCTCACGGCCGGCATCGCCGCATACGTCATCAGGATGTTGTAAACGCCGGCGATGACGGCGCTGGAGAGCAGCACCGGCAACATGGTCAGGTGCGGCACCAGCAGGTAGCTGCCGAGCAGCGTGATCGGATAGATCGCCAGGGTGGCGCTGATCGCCATCTTCCACCGTGGAGGTGCCGGACGCGTCGATCCCGGCTTGGCGAACCAGGTCTCCATGCCGGTCAGCGTCCGCCGGGCGATCTCGGTGTGACGGTGCCCTTCGCAGTTCGCGAACCACGCCGCCCGTTCCGGGGACTCCTGCCAGGCCTTGCACGCCTCCGCATCGCGGAAGCGGTGCACGAGGAACCAGGGCGCCCCGTCCCCGGAGGACCGGAACAGCCCGTAACCGAGGTGGCCGGGAAAGCGGGACGCGCTGTCGAGAATTCCTCTCGCCCACTGCTCGAAAACGGCCTCGTAGCCGGGCTCCACCTGGCGGGCTATCAGCAGCGTCACCTCATCCGCGTCGGCGGGGACAGCGGCATGCTCAAGACTCGGCGCAGTCACTCGTTCTCCTCGTCATCGCGCCGCGCCCACGGACACCTTACGGGCCCTCCGTACCCAAACGCAGAGGCCCCTTGCCCTATCTATCGAGATTCGATAGATTTCCATCGTTGCTCGGTCGAGGGAGAGATGGTCAAGGGAGTGATGATGGGGAGACTGACAGTGCTCGCGTTGCGTGCCGTGCTCGTGGCGTTGCTCGCCGGCTCGGTGTTCGTACAGGCGGTGATGGTGCCGCTGCTGGCCATGGACCTGGACGGACTCGACACGGACTACGCGTACCTCCGCACCCCGCTGCTGGTGATCGCGGTACTGGGTGTGGTGACCGCCCAGGTCGTCCTGGTCTGCGTGTGGCGGCTGGTGACGATGGTGCGACGCGGAACGGTGTTCTCCCATGCCGCCTTCCGATACGTGGACATCGTCACCGGCGCCTTCGTGCCGGCGGCGCTCCTGGTCTTCACCCTCGGGGTCGTCCTGGCGCCGGGCGAGGCCGTGGCTCCCGGCGTGGTGCTCCTGGTGGGCGGGGCCGGGGTGGCGGTCCTGGGAGTCGCGCTCATCGTGCTCGTACTGCGGATGCTGCTCGCCCAGGCCGTCGCGCGCGACATCGAGGCGGCGCAACTCCAGGCCGAGCTGGACGAGGTGATCTGATGCCGATCGTCGTCGACATCGACGTCATGATGGCCAAACGGAAGATGTCCGTCGGCGAACTCGCCGAGCGCGTCGGGATCACCCCCGCCAACCTGGCGGTACTCAAGAACGGCCGTGCCAAGGCGGTGCGCTTCTCGACGCTCGCCGCCCTCTGCGAGGCGCTCGAGTGCCAGCCCGGAGACCTGCTGCGCTGGGAAGCGGACGACGAGGCCGGGCGCGGGTGATCCCCCGGCGCGTCACAGGCCGTACGCGTGACACGGCACCCGCGATCGCGGACGGCAGAAGCGCGGGCGCGGTCATGGCGACCCGCTGACACCGCGTCCCTGAGCCGGACCGGATCAGCCGCCCGGGCCGGGTCACCCGAGGAAGAGCGGGAGTTTCGCGGCCGGCTCGCCGAGTTCGGCCCTCTCCGCGTCGGTGGGAGCACGCCGTCCGGTGCCGACCAGCAGCGCGTCCGTGTCCGAGAACGACGCGGGGAACGCCGTACCGGCGATCCGCTCCAGCATCTCGCGGGACCGGGCGAGCCCCTCCGCCGGCGGTTCAGCCGCGTCCGGGAGGTGCGCGATCAGGTCGAGGTGGTGCAGCGTCCACTCCAGGACGTACGCGGCAAGGTACTCGCCCGCGGTGAGGACCTCGTCCCGGGTGGCCACCCGGAGGTCCGGGCCCGCGAGTTCGGCGGCGCGGCCGGCGGCGGAGCCGACGTCGTCCAGGTGGAACTTGAGCAGCCAGGGCTCCTCGTACGCGGCGGCCAGCCGGACGATCAGCGCGTCGAGCGGGTCGTCACCCGTGGGCGGCGTTTCGGCCACCTCCCAGTAGGTCACCGCGTCGCGGGTCGGTTCCTTGTCGGTGGGGGTCGCGAGGGTGATCAGGACGTCCTGAGCGTCGATGACCAGATGGCACACCAGGTCCCGCACGAGCCAGCCCGCGCAGCCCGACGGCATTGCGAAGTCCTCGTCCGAGAGTTCGGCGACCGCCGCGCGTAACGCCGTCCAGGAGCGTGAGAAGAGATCCACATCGGCACGGTAGTGCGGTGCCGCAACGGCGAACAAGCACATATGAACGGCGCTCGCCGTTGCACGCGCGGGACAGCCGGCAACGGGCACTGGTCGGTACAGGCTCCACCCTGGTCGGCAGCGAAGCGGTAGATGGGTGCTCAGTCGGTCGGTCGACGAACCGACGTGCCAACCTCCCACCGCCCAGTGATGGGACGACGGGTCAGCGGGTGTGGGGACGGGCGACGTTGTCGGGGTGGAGGATCTCGCGGAGCTGGTCCTCGGTCAGCAGGCCGCGCTCCAGGACCAGTTCCTGGACGCTGCGGTTGGAGGCCAGGGCCTCCTGGGCGACGGAGGTGGCCTGCTCGTAGCCGATGTGGGGGTTGAGGGCGGTCACCAGGCCGATGGAGTGGGCGACGAGGTGCGCGAGGTGTTCGCGGTTGGCGGTGATGCCGGTGACGCAGCGCTCGGCGAGGGTCAGGCAGCCCGCCCGCAGATGGGTGAGGCTCTTCAGCAGGCTGTGTGCGATGAGCGGCTCGAAGGCGTTGAGCTGGAGCTGGCCCGCCTCGGCCGCCATCGTCACGGCCATGTCGTTGCCGATGACCTCGAACGCGATCTGGTTGACCACCTCGGGGACCACCGGGTTGACCTTGCCGGGCATGATGCTCGAACCGGCCTGGACGGGCGGCAGGTTGATCTCCCCGAACCCGGCGCGGGGCCCGCAGGACAGCAGACGCAGGTCGTTGCAGGTCTTGGAGAGCTTGACGGCGATCCGCTTCAGAACGCCCGAGAGCTGGACGAACGCACCGGCGTCCTGGGTGGCTTCGACGAGGTCGTCGGCGACGGTCAGCGGCAGGCCGGTGATCTCCCGGAGGTGGCGGGACGCGAGCGCCGCGTACTCGGGGTGGGCGTTGAGGCCGGTGCCGATGGCGGTGCCGCCGAGGTTGATCTCGCGGATCAGCGCGCATGCCTCGGCGAGCCGCTTGCGGTCCTCCTCCAGCATGATCGCGTACGTGGCGAACTCCTGGCCGAGCGTCATCGGCACGGCGTCCTGGAGCTGGGTGCGCCCCATCTTCAGGACGTCGGCGAACTCCTCCGCCTTGGCGGCGAACGCGTCCCGCAGCACCTCCATGGCGCCGAGCAGCCGCTGGGCGGTGAAGTCCAGGGCGATCTTGACGGCCGTCGGGTAGACGTCGTTGGTGCTCTGCCCGGCGTTGACGTCCTCCAGCGGGTGCAGCCGCCCGTAGTCGCCCCGGGCGTGGCCGAGCAGCTCCAGGGCGCGGTTGGCGACGACCTCGTTGGCGTTCATGTTGGTCGAGGTGCCGGCGCCGCCCTGGATGACGTCGACGACGAAGGCGTCGTGCAGCTTCCCCGTACGGATCTCCTCACAGGCGGCGATGATCGCGTCCGCCTTGCGGGGCTCGAGGAGGCCGAGGTCGCGGTTGGCGAGGGCGGCGGCCTGCTTGACGCAGGCGAGGGCGGTGACGAGCTCGGGGTAGGCGCTGATGGGAGTGCCGGTGATGGGGAAGTTCTCGACGGCGCGCAGGGTGTGGACGCCGTAGTACGCGTCGGCGGGCACGTCACGGTCCCCGAGCAGGTCGTGCTCGACGCGGAACGCCGTCGCGGGCGCGGGCGCGGGCGCGGGGGAGGGCAGGGGAGAGGGGGACGTGACGGGCGTGGTGGCCATGGTGGCGGTACGGCTTCCTGTCGGCAGGGTGTGCGGAGTGGGACGGTGCCCGAAAAGCGGTGGCGGCAGCGGTGGTGGCAGCGGTGGGCGGCCCCGTCGCGCAGCCGTGTCCGTGCGAGGGGGAGGGTGTGGGAGAGGGATCAGATCCGGGCCGGTTCGGCGGGGACGGGCTCGCCCAGGGCGTGGCGCAGGATCCGTACGCGCTCGGTGGCGTCGGTGGTCGCGAGCGCGGCGGCCAGGACGGCGATGCGGGCCTGTCCGGCGCGCAGGGTCCCGGTGGGTACGGCGCCCGCGGCGACGAGGTCGACGCCGCCGCCGTGGGTGTAGATCTGGGAGACGGGCCCCGAGTGGACGCGCGTGGTCAGGGCGACCAGGACGCCGCGCGCAGTGGCGTCGGCGACGGCGGAGGCGACCTCGGGGGTGGCGTTGCCGGCGCCGGTGGCGACCAGGACGACACCCTGTGCGCCGGCCTCGACGGCGGCGTTGAGCAGCAGCGGGTCGCCGTCGGAGTGGTGCATCACCATGTCGACGCGGGGCCAGGCCTCCGGCAGGGCGGGCAGGGCAAGCGCGGCCGGTCGCGGCGGGCGGCGCGCCACGGTGACCTTGCCGAACCCGATGTCGCCGATCCGCGCGCCGGACGGGTCGGCGAAGGCGTCGGCGTCGAGGGTGTGCGTCTTGACCGTGCCGCGGGCGGCGTACACCTTGCCGTCGAAGGCGATCAGCACGCCCAGGTCACGGACGCGGGCGGCGGTGAGCAGTGCGTCGTGGAGGTTGCGCGGCCCGTCGCCGTCCTCGGCGTCCAGCGGCAACTGCGCGCCGGTGAACACCACCGGGCGCGGGTCGTCGTGGTACAGGTCGACGAGGAACGCCGACTCCTCCAGGGTGTCCGTGCCGTGCGTGACGACGACGCCGTCCACGCCCGGGTCGGCGAGCACCTCGTGCACCGTGCGCAGCAGGGTGAGCTGGTGCGCGGTGGTGAGGCGCGGGCTGTTCACGCTGAACAGGTCGACGACCTCGATGGTGATCCCCGCGGGTACGGCGGCGGTCGCCATGACCTCCTGGCCGTGCGCATCGGCGGCGAAGCCGGAACCCTGCCAGCGGCTGGCTATCGTCCCGCCGGTGCTGATGACGACGATCCGTCCCACAGTGTCCTGCCCTCTTCTCACCGCGCTCGCTGCGGCCTCGGCGACCGAACGAAATGTTCGAGCGCAATGATAGGGGAGTCGTCGCGCAATCGGATTGCCTCTTCGTCCGCACATCCGGCCTCACCGTGGTGGATAATTGCGTCATGGACGAGATCGACCGCGCAATCTTGCGTGAGCTTCAGAACGATGGCCGGCTGAGCAACCAGGAGCTGGCGGCGCGCGTGGGCCTGACTCCCTCCCCCTGTATGCGGCGCGTGCGGCAGTTGGAGCAGGACGGGGTCATTCAGGGCTACCGCGCGGTGATCGACCCCGACGCGGTGGACCGGGGCTTCGAAGTACTGGTGTCCATCGAGGTACGGCGCGACCGGGACGTGATCGAGGCGTTCGAGGCAGCGCTGCTGGACATCCCGGACGTCATCGAGGCGTACCGGCTCTTCGGCAGCCCCGGCTGCCTGCTGCGCATCGCGGTGGCGGACCTCGCCGCGTACGAGCGGCTGTGGATCGAGAAGCTGACCGCCCTGACCGGCGTCACGGAGGTCAACTCCCAGATCATCATGAAGCGCGTGAAGGAACCACGCGGCCTGCCCGTCGACGGCTGACGCCTACGACGGAGCCGGACGCGCGTCCTTCCCGTGGCACGGTCCGCCATTGCCCGCGCCGCCTTCAGGGGGCGCGAGGCATTGCTCGACGGCCGGTTACGCTCACGCCATGGGATACGCATTCGAGTTCGAACAGCCCGCCTCCGGCGGCTCGTTCGCCCTGAGCAACGGGCAGATGAGCTTCGTCCGGGAAGTCATGCGGGAGGCCGGTGCCGCGGCCGGGCAGGGCCTGGAGCCGGCGTTGCGCACACCGGGACTGGAGCCGACTGGGCAGACGGTCGATATGGAGAAGTTCCTGTCGAACTCCAACTGGCACGTCAGCGCCGATGAGGCGGGCTTCATCGCAACCCGCTTGCGCTCGGCCATGAGCAAGCACGTGATCGCCGATTTGTTGTCGTTCCATGACGACGCTCCCGCCGATGCCGGGCAGTGGGTCAGCGACTTCGCCGATTTCAATGACAGGTCGGTCACCCACGGCGGTTACCGGGTGAGGTGAGGTGAGGTGAGGTGAGGAGAAGGCCCCGGGCGTCACCGCCCGGGGCCTCGCACGCGTCCGGCGGTGATCCCGGCGGAGCCCCTCAGCCGACGGTGCGGGGTTCCGCCGCCTTGATCCGCTCCGTCAGGACGAACGTGACGCTGATGAGCAAGGCCCAGGCGCCGAACTTGGTGAGCGCCACCGGCTGCCACCCGTCGAGCTGGTGCGGGTAACTCCAGGCGCCGACGTAGGTGGCGGCGTTCTCCGCGACCCACAGGAAGAAGCCGATCAGGACGAAGGAAACCGCCAACGGCATCCGGTAACGACACCGGCCGACGGTGAACCCGACCCACGCCCCGGCCGTCACGGCCACCATCGCCGCGGCCAGCGGCCAGCGCAGGTCGGGCAGCCAGTGGTGGGTGAAGAAGTTGACGTACACCGCCGCGGCCACAACCGCCGTCGCGGCGGCGCGGTAACCGGTGACCCGCAGCTCGAACAGGTGCCAGGCCCGGCAGACGTAGCCGGCCACCGCCGCGTACATGAAGCCGCCGTACAGCGGCACACCGGCGACCTTCGTCACCGCGTCCTCCGGGTAGCTCCAGGACCCCAGTTGTACCTTGACGAGCTCGAACAGCAGCCCCACGACATGGCACGCCGCGATCACCATCGTGTCCCGCCGGCTCTCCCACCCCATCAGGCGGGCGGCGACCGTCAGCAGCACCCCGTAGACGAACACCAGGTCGTACCGTGCGACGGGCAGCTCCGGCAACACCCGCGACACCGCGATACCACCGAGGAGCGCCACCGCGAACGTGCAGCACCGGACCTGGAGGAGTCCGAACCTGATGAGCTGGGCCACGCCGCCGATGAATGTGTGCATGCCGGGGAGGACGCCGCAGGTCACGGAGTGGTTCGCCGTACCCCGTCAACCCGCCGATTCGCCCGCCTCGCGGTGCCCGGTCCCTTGCCGTCCGCCAGGTCGCGGGTGCCGATCCGCACCTGCAACCAGCAGGAGAGCCGGTCGTCGGGGTCGTCCAGGTCGAGGCCGAACAGCTCGCGGGCACGCCGCAGCCGGTACTTGAGTGTGTTCTGGTGCACGCTGAGGCGCCGCGCCGCCTCCCCGACGTTGCCGACGGCGTCCAGCCAGGCGGCCACCGAGGCGGCGTACCGCGTGTGCCGGTCGCGGTCGTGGACGAGCATCGCCTCGACACCGGGGTGGCGTAGCTGCGGCCGCCGGTCGAGTTCGCCGGCCAGGTGCGCCAGGAGCACCTGGGCGTGGACGTCGCCCAACGCCGCCACGGCCGGCGCGGAGGTCTCGGCCGTGGTCACGCGCAGCACGTCGTCCACCTCCGCGCGCAGCCGCGGCAGCTCGGCCGGGTCGGACGAGGCCCGGCTGACGGCGGCGCGCAGTGGGTCCGTACGCGGACGGGTGACCGCGGCGATCGCCTGTGCGGCGAGCCGCCGGGCGGACTCCAGGTCCACCCCGGGCAACAGGGTGTAGACGGCACGCGGCCCCGTCGCGACGGCGGCCGACGGGTGGACCGCCCCCCAGTGCCGGCCCAAGTCGGAGCCCATGCGGGTCAGCAGCGTGCCCGCCTCCGCTGAGCACACGACCGGCGCGAAGCCGAGCAGGACCAGCCGCTCGCCCGTCGGCAGGCCGAGCCGGTACGCCGTTTCCCGTACCTCCGCCGTGCCGTCCAGCCCGGCGCGCAGCGCCTGATCCCGCGCGTGCAGCTCCAGGGCGGCGGCACTGCGGCGACGCAGCATGTGCAGGGCAGCGGTCCGCGCGCCATCAAGCAAGGCCCGCTCGCCCGCCTCGTCCAGCGAGGATCGGCCGGCCGCCTCGTCCAGCGAGGAGTGCTCGCCGGCTCCGGTGAGCAGGGGCCGCTCGCCCGCTCCGGTGAGTACGGGCTGCTCGCCCACTTCGCCCCGCAAGGAGCGGCCACCCGCACCGTCCGCCGGCGCCCGGTCGCCCGCTCCGCCGGGCAGGGGCCGCTCGCCCGCTCCGTCCACCGCGTCCCGTTTGCCCGCCCCATCCCGCGACGCCCGTCCGCCCGCCTCATCGTGCGGCGCGTGATCGAGGATCGCCCAGATCGTGCCGAGCGGCAGGTCCCCGGCGCGGATGGCCACGGCGGCGCGCGGCAGCTCGCCCTCCGCCAGCACCGGCAACGACACGACGCCGGGCGCGGCGAGCACCTCGCGGTACTGGCGCTGCTGCCGCGCGGTCTGCGGACCGGGCTGCGCGGGCACGCGCCGGCCGAGGATGCCCTGGCGGCGCAGCTCGTCGATGCGCTGGCCCGGCAGCGTCGAGTAGGCGAGCACCCGCGCGTCCAGGTCCTCGATGGCCACGGACCCGCCGACGACCGCGGCGATGGCGTCGGCGAGGGCGAACAGCTCCTCCACCGTGCCGTCACCGGCATCCCTGTTTGGCGACGCTGACGAATTCATGGCCGAAGCGTAGGCGATCGCGACAACGCCCCAGGGGGTGGGCGGCCCCGAACATAAGGGCACCGGCCGCCGCCCGGGCACGCCGGACAGCACGCCGTCCCCCCATCGCGCAACGCGCACCGCACATCGCCCGCGCGCACCGCACCGCCACCGCACGCGTGCACCGCGCACACACGCGTGCACCGCCCACCACACATCGCACGGAGGAAGACCATGGCCGCCCCCATCACACCGACACCCACCGCCCCGCAACCGATCGCTTCGGCGTCGCGGGAGGCGCTGCTGGGGCTGTTCCCGCCGGGCACGGTGCTCGGCCCGGACGGGGCGCTGGTGATCGGCGGCTGTCCGGTCACCGGCCTGGCGGAGCGTTTCGGCACCCCGGCGCTCGTCATCGACGAGGCGGCACTGCGGGCCCGCGCCCGCCGTTACGCGGACGGGCTTGCCATCCGCTGGCCGAAATCCCGGGTGGCGTTCGCGTCCAAGGCGTTCCCCTGCACGGCCGTGTACCGGCTGCTGGCCGAGGAGGGGCTGAGCGTCGACGTCGCGAGCGGCGGCGAGCTGTCCCTCGCCCTGGCCGGAGGCGTCGACCCGGCGTCCCTCGTGGTGCACGGCAACGCCAAGACCGACGGCGAACTGCGCATGGCCGTGGAGGCCGGTGCCGGACTGATCGTCATCGACAACGCCGATGACATCGACCGCCTGGAACGGATCGTTCCGCCCTCCGGCGAGCAGGCGGTCCTGGTCCGGGTCACGCCCGGAATCCGCCCCGACACCCATGCCGCCGTCGCCACCGGGCAGGCGGGCTCGAAGTTCGGCCTGCCCCTGCCCGAGGCGCGGGAGGCGATCGCGCGGCTACGTGGCAGCAGCCGCCTACGGCTTGACGGCATCCACGTCCACATCGGCTCCCAGATCCTCGACACCGAACCGTTCGCCCGGTCCGTGGAGGCGGTGGCGGATCTCGGCGCCTTCGCCGTCTACGACCTCGGCGGCGGCCTCGGGGCCCGCTACACCTACGACGACCATCCGCCGAGCGTCGAGGAGTACCTGGACGCGCTGGTCGGAGCGGCCCGCCGGGTGCTGCCCCCCGACGCGGAGATCATCATCGAGCCAGGCAGGTCCATGGTGGCCGAGACGGGTGTGACGCTCTACCGGGTCGTCACCGTCAAGCACGGCGCCGGGGAGCCGGTGTTCGTCGCCGTCGACGGCGGAATGGGTGACAACCTCGAAGTCGCGCTGTACGGACAGCGCTTCGAGGCCGCCGTCGCCACCCGCGTGGGCGGCGGCGAACCCTGCCACCTGGTCGGCCGGCACTGCGAGTCCGGCGACACGGTCAGCACGGGCGTACCGCTGCCCGACCCCCGGCCCGGTGACCTGATCGCGGTGCCGGTCACCGGCGCGTACTGCTTCTCCCTCGGCAACAACTACAACGGCGCGCTGCGGCCGCCCGTCGTCTTCTGCCGGGACGGCGAGGCACGGGCCGTGGTGCGCCGGGAGACCTATGACGACCTGCGGCGACGCGACCTCCCCTGAACCCTCACCCGGCCCCGGACCTGGCCTTGGCCCCGGCCCCGGCCCCGGCCCCACCCCCGACCCCAGGAGACGACAGATGAACGTTCAGCCGACGCTGCGTCAGCAGCTATTGCGACGCAAGCCCCTGCACACCTTCTCGACGGAGCCGGACGAGGGAGGCCTGCGCCGCACCGTCGGCCCCTTCCAGCTCACCATGATCGGGATCGGCGCCACCATAGGCACCGGCATCTTCTTCCTGCTGGGCACCGCGGTGCCCGAGGCAGGTCCCGCGGTGATCGTGTCCTTCGCCGTCGCGGCGGTGGCCGCGGCCCTCACCGCGCTCTGTTACGCCGAACTCGCCTCGGCCGTGCCGGTGTCCGGCTCCTCGTACTCCTACGCGTACGCCACCCTCGGCGAGTTCGCGGCCTGGGCCGTGGGCTGGTGCCTGCTGCTGGAGTACGCCGTCTCCGGCGCGGCGATCGCGGTGAGCTGGGGACAGTACCTCAACGACTTCACCGAACGGCTCTTCGGCTTCCGGATGCCCGAGGCCATCTCCGCCCCGCCCGGCGCCGGCGGCATCGTCAACCTTCCTGGTGTCGTCCTCGTGGCCCTGTGCTGCCTCCTGCTGGTACGCGGGGCCCGGGAGTCGGCCGTCGTCAATACGGTGATGGTGCTGCTCAAGCTCGGTGTGCTGGCGCTGTTCGTGGTGGTCGGCGTCACCGGGTTCGACTCCGGCAACCTGCACCCGTTCGCACCCATGGGCATCGCGGGGATCGGTACCGCGGCCGCCACCGTGTTCTTCGCCTTCATCGGCCTGGACGCCGTCTCCACCGCCGGTGACGAGGTCCGCGACCCTCGCCGCACCCTGCCGCTGGCGATCGTGGGCGCCCTCGCCGTCGTCACGACCCTGTACATCCTGGTGGCCGTCGTCGGCGTGGGCGCCCAGCCCTGGACCGCCTTCGAGGGCCAGGAGGCGGGCCTGTCCGCCATCCTCGGCGACATCACCGGAGCGCAGTGGCCCGCCGCGCTGCTCTCCGCTGGCGCGGTGCTGTCCATCGTCAGCGTCACCCTCGTGGTGCTCTACGGGCAGAGCCGCATCCTCTTCACCATGGGCCGCGACGGCATGCTGCCCGCCGCCTTCCACCGGGTGAACCCGCGCAGCGGCACACCGGTGTTCACCACCCTGCTCACCGGCGGCGTGGTGGCCGTCATGGCGGCGGTCTTCCCGCTCGACCTGCTCGCCGACCTCACCAGCATGGGCACGCTCGCGGCCTTCGCCGTGGTCTCCCTGGGCGTACTGATCCTGCGCCGCACGGCCCCGGACCTCGACCGGCGCTTCCGCGTCCCCGGCCACCCGGTCCTTCCGGTCCTCTCCCTCCTCGCCTGCGGCTACCTGATCTACGAACTCCCCCTCGACACCTACCTCCTCTTCGGCGGCTGGCTCGCCCTCTCCCTGGCCGTCTACCTGCTCTACAGCCGCAGGAACTCCCGCCTCCAGCCAGTGCCCAGCCCCGCCCCCGCCCGCGCCCCCGATCCGGATCCCGATCCCACGGCCGGCACCCTCCTTGGCTGATCGCGCGCGACTCCCCGGCCACCGCCGCCCGTACGGTCCCCTCCCAGGGCTGCGCGACCGGTGCCTACGTGGCTGAGGAACCTGGTGTGCGCAGCGAATCCAGGGCCTTGTCGAGCCGGGCTCGCCGTGTCTCCGGCGTGGTGGCCTGGAGCAGCGGGAGGATCAGCAGGTACCGGCCCGTCCGGTCGAGCTTCTCGAAGGCGCGCCCGGCATCGGGGTCCGCCTCCAGTGCCGCGGCGAGGTCGGGCGGAACGGTGGCCGTACGCTGCGACTCGTACGCCGCCGCCCACCGCCCGTCCGCCTGGGCCTTGCGTACCTCGGCCAGACCCGGTTCGCGCATCCGGCCGGCGGCGGTCAGCGCCTCGACCTTCTCGACGTTCACCTGCGACCACAGGCTCCGGGGCCGGCGGGGCACGTACTTCTGCAGGTAGTGCTGCGCGTCGTAGGACCGCCGCTGACCGGAGATCCATCCGTAGCAGAGGCCGATGTCGACCAGTTCGTCAGAGGTGACCGAGGGGATGCCGGAATTCTTCTTGGCCACCTTGATCCACACGCCCTCATGGCGGGTGTGGTGCTCGGCAAGCCAGCCCTCGAACGCCTCGCCGTCCGCACAGGTGATGATCTCCACCCCGTCGATTTCATCCATGCGCGTCAGGCTATCGCCACAGCACTCAGGGTCCGCCGTCGGCTTATTGACGATCCATCAAAGGCCGAGCCTCGTCGATCTCACGGCTGCACGTCCAGTACCTTGGGCCCGCCCGAGCCGGGGACCGCGAGAGGGGGACGAGGTGGCCGACCAGGTGGGGGAGCACGGCGAGCGGTACGCCGCCGCGCACGGGGGCCGCCATCCGTACACCGACTGCTGGCCCCGGGCCATGGGCGTGGCCGTGTGGGGCTATGAGGACGGGAACGCCGAGCGGTTGGTCACCGGCATCGCGGAGGCGATGCGTCTGGCGATGGCCCGGCATGACGTGCCCGTCGCCCGCCTCGGTATCGACGCCGCCCGCGACGAGCTCTGGTACTGGGTGGGGGACGACGGACCACTGCGAGCCGTGCCCGGTTCGGCGGAGTGGCCGGCGCCCACGGGGCCGCACGCGGCGTCCTGGCGGCGGCACTTCGCCGACGCCGGACTCGACGAGGTCCGGCGTACGGCGCAGACGGTCGACTCCGTACTGACCGCCCTGCTCCACTACACCGCCGAACGCTTCCCGGACGTGCCCGCGACCTTCGGCGCGGTGCTCAAGGAGTACGAGGATGCGGTGAGCGGGCGCGCGTTCTTCTCGCTCGCCCAGGAACCGAGTCCACCGCCGTAGGTCCCGCCGACCGAGTCCGAGTCCGAGTACGAGACCGAGTACGAGCCCGAGACCGAGTACGAGTACGAGCCCGAGACGAGACCGCATCGCCCGACTCGGTGTGCGAGAACTCGTTGGTGATCTTCGCCCGCCCTCCTACTCTCACCCCATGCCCAGAGCCGGTCGAGCACAGCCACTGGACCCCGGCGCCGCACGGCGCCGCTTCGCCACCGTCACGTTCCTGTTCTGGCTGCCCGTCGGCCTCTACATACCCTCGCAGGTCCTGCTCCTGACCGAGCGGGGCATGGCCCTCGCGGTCGTCGGCGGGCTCTTCGCCGTCTACTCGGTGGCCGTTTCGGTCATGGAGCTGCCGACCGGTGGCCTGTCCGACGTCGTCGGCCGCCGCCCCGTCCTGGCCGCCGCGGGCCTGCTGAATCTGTGTGCCCTCACCGTGATGGCGCTCGGCACCACCGTGTGGGCGCTCACCGTCGCCATGGTGCTGATGGGCACCGGCCGCGCCCTGTCCAGCGGCCCCGCCGAAGCCTGGTACGTCGACACCGTCCAGGCCCATTCCGGCGCCGGGGCCGAACTGCGCACCGGCCTGGCCCGTGGCGGCACCGCCTCCGCCGCCGCGCTCGCCGCCGGAACGCTCGTCGGCGGCACCCTGCCGCTCCTCCTCGGCCTGGGCCCGGACCCGGGCGCGGAACTGGTCCGCGTCACCGGCGGACTCGTGCTGCCGCTCTCGGTACCCGGGCTCCTCGGCGCGGCGGTCGGCGCCGGCTACGTCGTGTACGTCCTCTGCGCGCTGCCGGAGCCGCCACGGGCGCCGGCCACCCTGCGCGGCGTCCCCGCGACGATGGCGGACGGACTGCGTCTGGGCGTACGGGAGCCCTTGATCCGCCGGATCCTGCTGACCGCCGCCGCGGCGGGCGCGGCGCTCGCCACCATCGAGCTCCTCACCCCCGGGCGGGCGGCCCGGCTGACCGGCTCGCCGGAGTCCGGGGCGGTGCTGTACGCCGCTGTTGCTTGCGTGGGCTTCGTGTGCACGGCGCTCGGCAGTCACAGCGCGCCGCTCGCCGCCCGGCTGACGGGCAGCAGTGAGAAGGCGGCCCTGGCAAGCCTCGCTGTGAGCACGACCGGACTGGTGCTGCTGGGCGTGACGGCCGGCTGGGGAGGCCCGGGCCCGGCGGCCGTGGCAGCGGGCGGCTACGCGCTCGTGTATCTCGGCCTGGGAGCCGCCGGCCCCAACGGAACGACCTCCTCCACCGCCGCGTGGCCGGCCCGGTGAGGGCCACCGCTCTGTCCGTGCAGTCCCTGGCGCTCCAGTTGGCGGGGGCGCTGGCCGGCCTGGTCGCCGGTGCCCTGCCGCCGGGACCGCTGCCGTGGCTGGCCGGGGCGGCGGCTCTGCTGGCCGGCGCGCTGCTGTGGACCCGGCGTGCGAGCCCCGCACCCGAGCCGCCGGCCGATGAGGGCCACCGACCGCACGCGCACGCCGAGCACATCGCGCGCGCCGAGTGACACGAGTCCCGCGACGGGCGGTGGCCTCCGGGACGGATGAGGCGGGTTCGGTCCGTCAGCCGGTCAGGCGCGCCACCAGCAGGAAACCGCCGATGACGATCATCATGGCGCCGGAGAAGCGGGTGACCGCCCGGGCCGCCGAGGGCCGGCTCTTCAGGACGGTGCGGGCCAGGACGCCGACCGTGAGGTAGACGACGGCGCAGGCGGTCATGTGGAGCGTGCCGAGCAGGCCGGTCTGCGCCGCGACCGGCCAGCCGACCGCGGGGTCGATGAACTGCGGGAACAGCGAGAAGTACAGCAGCAGCGCCTTCGGGTTGAGGCTGCTGATGCCGGCTCCCTTGAGCATGACCTGCAACCGGGAGGAACCCACGACCTCCTCCGAGGCCGTCAGGGTGGCCGGCTGCCTCAGCACGCCCCAGCCGAGCCAGACCAGGTAGCCGGCCCCGGCGACGGTCAGCACCGTGAGGAGGGTCGCCGAGCTGGCCACGATCACCACCAGGCCCGCGACGGCGAGCAGGGTGTACCCCGCGTACCCGGCCACCAGCCCGGCGACCGCCGGGACGACCGACCGGTCCCGCAGGCCGGCCGAGATCGTATAGGCCCAGTCCGCGCCCGGGGTGAACACCAGCAGGAGATCCAGTGCCAGGAAAGCCGCCAGCGTCGTCGTGTCCATGGGTCGCTACCTCTCGCATTCCGTGTTGCGAGAGGAAGGCTAGGTCGGATCCGCCCGAAAGTGTTCCCTCATTTACCCCATTATCGCGCTTCCTGAGGGAGAATCTTCTCCATGGATGCCCTGGACCGGAAGATTCTTACCGAGCTACAGATGGACGGCCGTCTCACGGTCACCGAGCTCGCCGCCCGCGTGCGGCTCAGCGTCTCGCCCTGCCACCGCCGCCTGCGCGACCTCGAACGCGAAGGCGCCATCCGCGGCTACCGCGCCGTCGTCGACCCGGCCGCCGTCGGCCTCACCTTCGAAGCACTTGTCTTCGCCACCCTGCGCTGGGAGGACCCCGACACCGTCACCGCCTTCGAAGAGGCCGTCGCCGCCGTCCCGCACGTGCTCCAGGCCCAGCGCCTCTTCGGCGAACCCGACTACCTCCTGCGCGTCGCCACCACCGACCTGGCCGCCTTCCAGCAGCTCTACGACCAGCAGCTCGCCCGGCTCCCCGGAGTCCAGCGCCTGACCTCCACCCTCGTCATGAAGCACGTCGTCGACGACCGCCCCCTGCCCGAGTAGTCGTTCCCTGGCCGGCCGAATGGGCAGATATGGACCCTGGCAACGACCGCATCGCGTGACACACTCGTGGCTGTGGATCGCGTTGTTGTGACCAACGAGCCCGATGAGTCCGCCCGCCTCCGGGCCGCCCCGCTCCTGACCGTGGGTGTGGAAGAGGAGTTCCTCCTGGTCGATCCGGACTCCAGAACGCCGGCGCCCGTCGCGGAAGCGGTCATCGCCACAGCATCGGCGGACCTGGGCGATCTCGTCGGCCCGGAACTGACGCGCTGCCAGATCGAGACCCGAACCGGTCCGCACACCTCCCTCGCGGAGCTCACGGAGCAGCTCCACTTCGCCCGTCAGGTCGCCGCTGAGGCGGCCAAGGCCCACAACGTGAGGCTGATGGCCAGCGGTGCCCCGGTGCTGGCTCCGCACGGGGCACCGCGTCTGATGCCGGGTGAGCGGTACGCGCGCAGCTCAGCCGCGTTCGGCGCACTCGATGACGAGGAAGTCGCGTGCGCCTGTCACGTCCACGTGGGGTTCGCCGACCGGGGGCAGGCCCTGGCGGTGAGCAATCGCCTTCGCGTCTGGTTACCCGTTCTCACCGCCCTCGGCGCCAACTCGCCCTTCTGGGCGGGCAGGGACACCGGCCATGCGAGCTGGCGCTGTGTCACCCGGCACCGGTGGCCCGTCAGCGGACCGCCACCGCTGTTCACCTCCACCGAGCACTACGAACACCTGGTCGCCCGGCTGGTCGACACGGAGACCTGCCTGGACGCCGACGGGGTGTACTGGGACATCCGTCCCTCCCGCAAGCACCCGACCCTGGAGATCAGGATCGCCGACGTCGGGCTGACCGTCGACGACGCGGCGCTGCTGGCCGCGCTCGTCCGTGCCGCGGCCGCCACTGCCCTCGACGAGGTCCTGGAAGGCCGGCCCGCACCGAATCCCGACCCCCAGCTCTTGCGCGCCGCCTGCTGGCGCGCGGCCAGGGACGGGCTCTCCGGCGAAGCGATCGACCTGACCCAGCGGTGCCTCGAACCCGCGACCGACCAGCTTCGGGCACTGATCCAGTGGGTCTCTCCCGCCCTGGTCCGCCACGGGGACGCCGCGCTGGTCGATGCGCACGTCGCCCGCCTGGAGGCGGTGGGAACCGGCGCCGAACGCCAGCGGACCGCCTATGCCCGCCGGCACCGCTTCGAGGACGTCGTCGACATGGTCGTCACGCAGACGCTGCTTCCCCCGGCATCCTCGTCGACACGCTGACGGGTTCCCGCCCGGGTATGCCGCTGCGCGCAGCGGGTAGCCGGGCCTCATGCAGTCGTCGGCTCAAGATGATCACATCGAGGTACGCGAAGAGCTGGACCACGCGAGGGAAGCGGCGGCCCACGGCTTCTCGGAGGCCGGGCAGGGCGTCGCGGCGCTGGCAGCCGGCGGTGCGTGTGGCCTGCTCGCCCTGTGGTCGGCGCATACGACGCTGCTCCGTGTCCTGGAGCGCGTCTGGGAGCCTCGAAAGGTCACGGGAGCGCTGACGCTCGCCTACGCGTCCGGGGCCTGCGCCCTCCTCCACCACGGCTCGAAGAGGCTGCGTGCCGCCCGCACCGAGTCCCGTGACGCACTGCGAGCCTCAGTGGAGGTCGTGCGGTACGTGGCGGACGAACTCAAGGACGGCTGACGGCCGGTGGAGCCGAACAGGAAACCGGACGGGGCCCGGGCACGGTACGAGCCCGTGTGACACGACCCCGCGTCGTTCCTGGACGCCCTGCTGCGGGCGATCCCGGCCCGCTGACCCACCCGCACCCACCCGCACGGCTCAGCCGCACCCGCCCTACGGGCCCTCTGCGCCCTACGCTGTGTGCTGGAGCGACCGCCAGGTGTGCAGCGCCCAGGCGAGGTCGTCGGCCGCCTCGAACGTACAGAACGTCCCGACGGCCGTGCCGTCGGCGTGCGCGGCGAACCCGTACAACTCGTGGCGCTCCCGGCCGTGTTCCGCCGGGGTCAGCCAGAACGCGTGCCGCTGCCCGTCCGGCAGCGGCTCGGTGAGGCGCTGGCTCTCCGGGGCCGCCGGGGCACCCGCGAGGAGGGCCGCCAGGAAGTCGGACGGGGCGCGGCCGGGGGTGTCGTCCTCGAACACGTTGACCGCGACGCTGCGAACGGGGTCCGCGAAATGGTCCGTGCCGTCGGCGAAGCGGGCGGTCAGGCCGGCGGTGCGCTCGATCGACCACCGCTCGTCCAGACTCGTACGGACGGACAGCGGCAGTGGGTGCGCGAAGCGGCTGAGCACCTCGTCGCGGTCCCAGGTCCGCGTCACGACGCGGGCCGCGAGCGGGTGGTCCGACGCGGTGACGTACGGCAGTTCGTCCGGGTCGCGAACCTCGGCCGTGACGTGCGCGCCGAGCAGGGCCTCGCCCCACGGCCGGACCGCGTTGGCCAGCGCCCCGCGCAGCGACAGCGCGGCGTACGCGGGGTCCTCCCACACGGCGTGGGCGCGGGCCAGCGTGGCGTCGTCGACCTCCAGCCAGGTCCCGAGGACCAGTTCGGTGCCGCCGGTCAACCGGACCGGCAGGAGGACGCGGAGGTAGCAGCCACCTCCGTCGAGGCGCAACGCCGAGGGCCCGGCGTCATGGCGGGCCTCCTCGGGCACGGTGAGGGCCGCGTCCGGCAAGCGGAAGCGGACGTCGACGCGCCGCTCGTCCGCGAGGGGCTCGCCGCAGCAGGAACAGGAGGTGTGGTGCTGGGAAGTCACCGGCACAGCCTAGGCCGCCCCCGGACCGGCGCCCGGCCGGGGCGCTCAGCCGGGCTGCGGGCCGCGCGGGTGGATGGGGACCGGGAGGCGGTCGAGCGTGATGCCGAAGTGGTCTCGGTAGGCGGCCAGGACCTCCGCGTCGGTGCCGAGGGTGTACTCGGTACGCCCGCCGTCCCCGGTGGTGATGAGCGTGCGGTCGCGGAGCGTGACGCGTCCGGCCGGGGCGAGCCGGGAGCAGACGGGGCCGCGGGTGAAGTGCGAGGCAGGTGACGTCCGGTGCCACCAGGCGCCGGTGACGAAGTCGGCGAGGGCACGTGGCCGCCGCGCGAGCCGGAGCCCGGGCCTGCCGTCCCTCAGGACGTCCAGGTCGCCACACCCGTCGGTGGTGTCCTGGATCCGGAACACCCCCGCCGGGTCCTTCTGGTCGTCGCGGTCGTCCAGGCCGAGCGGGTGGTGGGCGTGGTCGCCGAAGCCGACGTCCGCGAGCCAGCGGCTGCCGTCCTCGGCCTCCACCTGGAGGGCGAGGTGGTCGTACGGGATGCCGGGCGCGCCGTCGCGTCCGTACACGCGGCCCTCCAGGAGCCGGACCCGGTAGCCCAGCGTCCGCAGCAGCAGCGCGAAGGCGCCGTTCAGTTCGTAGCAGAAGCCGCCCCGTCGCCGGTCCAGGAGCTTGCCGAGGATGGCCCCGGCGTCCAGCGAGACGTCCTCGCCGAGGTGGATCGACAGGTTCTCGAACGGCACCGTGTGCAGGTGCCGCACCTGGAGGTCGCGCAGGGCCCCGGCGGTGGGGGCGGCGAGGCGGCGTGCCCCGATCCGGTCCAGGTACGCGGCGAGGCGGGCGGGCGTGAGCGGCTCCTGGCTTTCCATGGCCACAGTCTGGCCGGACCTCCGGGACGGGGCCATCGGCCGCTGGCCCTGGTCCCAGTCCTAGTCCCGGTCCTGGTCCGAGCCCTGGTTCCAGTCCTGGTCCCCGTCCTCGTTTCCCAGTTCCCGTTCCCGAGTGGCGTTCCCCGTCCTCTTTCCTGGCCGGTCATCGCCCGCGAGCCAGGCGCACCGTGCCCCGAAAACCCCAGGCCGCCGCCGGTACCCGCCCAGTACCATCCCCGGATGCCGGACATGGAGACGCTGATCCCGTCGGCCGGGCAGGCCGACACCGACGCCCTGCGCGCGTACGACGCCCAGGAGCTCGCCCGGTACGTGGCCGAGCCGTCGCACCCCTGGTGGCGGCGGAGGCCCTGCGCGCTGGCGCTCGCCGGACGCGTACCGGAGGCGTGGGCCGGCCTGCTGCTCGACCGGGTTCGCGACACCGGCGACGTGGGGGAGGTTCGCCGCGCGCTGCTGGAAGTCGTCGGGGACCACCCGGAACTGCTGCCCTGGCTGCGCCACGATGACCGCCGCAACGAGAAGTCCTACGGCATGCCGGAGGCGTTCCTCAGCACACGCGGCCTGGCCGGCGACCTCACGGCCGTCGCGGAACTGGCCACCCTCGCCGCCGACCCGTGGCAGCACAGCCAGGAGGCCGGCGAGACCGCGCTGGACGCGCTGGTCGAGCGGCACGGCGTCGAGGCGGTCCTGGCGCGGCTCGGGGAGGACCGTCCCGAGGACCGGCTCTTCCGGCTGCGCATGCGGTTCCGGGCGGGTCAGGACGTGACGTACGCGCTCGCCGACCCGGACCGGATGGTGGCCCACCGCGCCCACACGCTCGCGCACGACGCCGACCGCCTCCGGTCGTACCTCGCCGAGGCGCCCACGACCGAGGCGAAGCTCTGGGCCGTCCTCGCGCTCCACGAGCTGACCGACGACCTCGGCGAAACACGCACGCTCTACGAGGCCCTGGGCCGTCCCCGCGTCGAGGTTCCCGGCCTGGACGAGGAGCTGCGCACCGCGATCCTCCACGAGTACGCCCCCTGGAGCCGGCGCCTCACCGACCCCCGCTGGCGCGTCGAAGCCCTGTGCGCCGAACCGCCCGCTCCCCATGACGTGGACGGCTGGCTGCGCCGCGCCACGGAGGCGCTCACCTCCGCGGGCCTCGCCCCGAACCCGCCCGTCCACTGCGGGGCCCACCACCAGCAGGGCGACGGGACGTACCACGTCATCGAGTTCGGCGACAGCGAGGTCTGGATCAGTACCCTCGGCCGGTTCGCCATCGCCCGCGAGGCCGGAACCGACGCCCGCCCGGCACTGGAGGCGGCCGGCCTCCGCTGGATCGACGAGGAAACCGAGGCCATCGAGGTCACCGACCTGTACGTCTACTACTTCGGCAGGCGCGCGCCGCTCTCCGTCGACACCCTGCTGTTCTACTGGCAGGACTAGGCCGTTCCTTGTGGATCACCTGAGGCCGCCCCGGACCGCGACCCGCCGTTCGCCGACGGCATTTCGCCAACCGGAATGTGGCCGACGGCGTTTCGCCGACGGCATGAGGTGAATCAGCCACCAGTCCGGCCCGTGGAGACATGGCCCGGGCCATCGCCCGACACCCGCCGGGGCGGTGTGGCGGCCACGGGAAGTTCTCGCAGCGTACGGACGGGGGAGCAGAAGACGGGGAGGAAGGCGACGGCCATGAAGATCGCGCCCGCCCAGACCGCCGTGCGTACGCCTGCCGCCTGGCCGATGAGGCCGCCGAGGGCGGAGCCGATGGCCAGAGCGCCGGTGAGCAGGAAGCGGAAGGTGGCGTTCATGCGGCCGAGCAGCGGGTCCGGGGTCAAGTGCTGGCGCAGGGACACGCCGAGGACGTTGTCGATGCCCGTCTTCGTCAGGGCCGCGAGCCACCCGGCACCGGCCACCCACAGCCACGGCCCGTCGCCGACCAGCGCGACGGCGAGTGTGGCGGGTGCGAACCAGAGCCCGGCCAGCCCCAGGGTCCGACCGTGGCCGAGGCGGGAGGCGAGGCGGCGGGCGAGGCCGGCACCGAAGAGGATGCCCAGGCCGCCGGCGGCCCAGTACGCCCCCAGCACCCCGGAGGGCAGGTGCAGTTCGCGGACGAACAGCACCGGCAGCACGGCGTTGATCATCTGTGCGCCGAGGTTGCTGAGGGTCGCGGTCAGCGCCAGGGCGCGCAGCTCGCGGCTGCCGAGGACGTGGCGCAGCCCTTCCGCCATCTCGGTCCGCAGCCGTCTCCGGTCGGCCGGCACCACCCCGGCAGGAGCGTGGCGCCGCCCGATGCCCATGAGGCCGGCGGCGGAGGCCAGGTAGGCGGCGGCCCCGCCGAGGATCGCCAGGGGAGCCGTGAGGAACTGGACCAAGAAGCCGCCCGCACCGCGACCGGCGATGTTGGCGCCGGCCATCAGGCTCACGAGGGCGACGTTCGCCGGCACCAGGCGCTCGCGGCCGACCAGTTCGGGCAGGACGCTCTGCGAGCCGACGTCGAAGAACACCGTGGCGCAGCCGTTCAGCAGCACCACGACGTAGAGCTGGGGCAGTGACAGCACGTCCAGCCACCAGGCGACGGGGACGGACGCGAACAGCACGGCGCGTACGGCGTTGGCGGCCACCAACACCCGGCGGGCGGGCAGCCGGTCCACCCAGGCGCCCGCGGGCAGGCCGATGATGAGGAAGGCGACGGTGGACAGCGCGGCCAGCGCACCGGCCTGGCCGGGGCCCGCGCCGAGGGTGGTGACGGCCAGCAGCGGGATCGCCACATAGCCGACGTTGCTGCCGAGGTGGCTGAGCGAGCCGGCGGCGAAGAACACGCGGAAGTCGCGCAGCGGCCAGGGGGAATGGGGCGTTCGGGTCATGCCCGTACCGTGCTCGACCCCCGACCCGACGCCCTATTGATTTACCCTCAGCTAAATGATCGAGATCGAACTCGGCGTGGAGGACGTGGCCCGCACCCGCTTCGCGATCTCCCCGCTGTGGGAGCTGGTGGCCGGCGTCCGGGTGCTCAAGGGCGCGGACGAGCACGGCCTGCACCGCACCTGGGCCGAACAGGTGCGCCCCCGGCTGGCGGCGGCGGACCTGGACCTGGGGCCGCTGTTCGACCTCGTTCCGGTGCCGACACGCTCGCCCTGGACCGGCCGCATTCCGGGGTTCATCTGCCCCCCGCCCACGACGCCGCTGCCGTCACTGGACGTGGAACTGGCCACGGTCCGGGCCACCCCTCCGGCGCTGCTGCACACGACGGCCGAGGTGCCGCCCGAGCGGATGGCGGCACTGCGCGCCGACCCGGCAGCCGAACTCGGGCGCCTGGCCGACGTGCTGGAGGCGTACTGGGAGCTGGCTCTTGCACCGTACTGGTCGCGGATCCTCACCCTGCTGGAGGGCGACATCCGCTACCGCGCCGGCCGTCTCGTCGAAGGCGGGGCCCAGCACCTCTTCGCGGACCTCGACCCCCAGGTCACCTGGGCCGGAGGCACCCTGCACCTGGAGCACCGCACCGCGCGCGGAGCGCGCCGGCTCGACGGCCGGGGGCTGTTGCTGGTGCCGTCCGCCTTCGTGTGGCCGCGCGTGTTCTCCGTGCTCACAGAGCCATGGCAGCCCTCGCTCCGCTACCCGCCCCGCGCCGTCGGCACGCTGTGGAACACGCGGCCCGCGGCCGTGTCCGATGCCCTGGCCGGCGTACTCGGCCGCTCCCGCGCGACCCTCCTGACCGAACTGACCGCCCCCGCCTCGACCACGGACCTCGCCCGCCGCACGGGCCTGACCCCCGGCGGAGTCTCCCAGCACCTGACGGCCCTGCGCACCGCCGGCCTGGTCAGCTCCCACCGTGCCGGCAGACAGGTGCTGTACGCGCGCACCCGTGCCGGAGAGACCGTCGTGGCGGCCGCGGGCTCCGCCCGGACGGCTCCATAGGCCGACCGGGGAGGCCCCGTCACGACGTACAGGCCCCGTCACGACGTACAGGCCTCGGCGATCGACAAGCTGTTCTCGTAGAGGTGGTGCCGCGTGATCCGGCCGTCCTCGACGGTGAGGTGCAGCGCGAACGGGCCCTCGAAGGACTTTCCCGTCTCCCGTACGGTCCCCGACACATAACCCATCAGCACGGCGTCGGTGCCGTCGACGAGGAAGGTGTCGACGGAGGCGCGCGCGTCCTCGGGCACGGTGTGCTCCATCAACTCCGTGAACTGGGCGGCGCATTCGGCGGCGGTGGACCGCAGCCTGATCCACGGGACGACGGGGTTCTCGGCGAGCACCCAGTCGACCTCGTCGGCGAAGAGCGCGACGAGCCGCCCGGTGTCCCCGGCCAGACGAGCGGCCAGGAACTCCTGCACGACGGCCCGCGTGGCCTCGGCGATGGGATTCGTGTACGTGACGGACATGCGCTCTCCTCGCGGCTGCGGCCGGATCACGACAGGGGCTCCCGTCGATGTGTTCGATCCTGCCGGGGGAGGGGAGAGCGGTCGATTACCGCCGGGGTAATGAGGACGTTCCGGAGGAGAGGGAGGACAGGGCCCCGCATCCGAGTGGATCGCGGCGGTCGAACGGCCCCGGAGCCGCCTTACCTGCTGTGCACGATCTGGATCAGGTTGCCGCAGGTGTCGTCCAGGACCGCGGTGGTGACCGTGCCCATCTCCAGCGGCTCCTGGGTGAAGTACACCCCGAGCTCGCGCAGCCGGTCGAACTCCGCTCGTACGTCGTCCACGGCGAAGGACGCGGCCGGGATGCCGTCCTGGACCAGCGCCGACTTGTACGGCGGCACCGCGGGATGGCCGGAAGGTTCGAGCAGCAGCTCGGTCCCGTCGGGGTCCTCCGGCGAGACGACGGTGAGCCATCGGTCCGTACCCAGCGGGACGTCGTGCTTCTTCACGAAGCCCAGCACGTCGGTGTAGAAGCGCAGGGCCTTTTCCTGGTCGTCGACGAAGACGCTGGTGAGGTGGATTCTCATGGGGTGCTCTCCGGTGCATCGGGCCTGAGCCATCGGGTCACGATGCGCTCAAGGGGTTCGGTGTTCAGGTCGTGGAACTTGTAGCGGCCCTGGCGCCGTGAAACGACCAGACCCGCCGCTTCCAGTACGGCCAGATGCTGGCTGATCGCCTGGCGGGACAGCCCCAGACCGTGCTTGGTCACCAGCCGGGTGCAAATCTCGAACAGGCTCTGGCCGTCCCGTTCCGCCAGCTCATCGAGGATGAGCCGACGGGTGGGGTCGGCCAGCGCCTTGAACACATCCTCCGCCATGACCACCACCATAGGCAAGTAGTGACTTGCCTATCAAGCGGGGGTTCCGCCGCCGCCCGACCGAAGGGACGCGCCCGCCCTAGTCGTCGACGGCGCCCGGCGCCAGGGCTGGGGCGGGGAAAGCGGGCCGGGACCTCGGCGCCCGACCACCAGACACCGATCGCGAAGACCGCGGTGGCCTCCAGCAGCCCGGCCCGGTGAAGCCCACCGCACGGAAGCGCGGTGCAGTGCATGCTGCTGACCAGCTCGGTGGTGAGCCGTACGGCCTCTGGCGCGTCCGCGCAGAAGGGCACCGCGAGCGGCGCGTCCTCGAACGACGGGCGGTCCATGGTCCAGATGCTTTCGTGGACGAGGCCGAAGACCTTGGCGACATACGACCCGGGCGCCGCTTCCGCGAGTTGCCGGGCGACGGGGACCGTTGCCGTGAGGACGGGCCGCCCGTCGCCGCCCGGCGCCATGGGGACCGTGCAGTCCAGCAGGACGCGGCCGGCAAGCGGCCCGGCGAGGCTTTCGACGAGCCCGGGCGCCGCCACGGCCGGCACCGCCACCAGTACCGCTTCACCGTGGGCGGCGGCCTCGGCGAGCGTGCCGTGCCCCGCGGCACCCGCCAGGTCCGCGGCTCGGGCGGCCGCGGCCGTGTCGCGCCCACCGATCCGTACGTCGTGCCCCGCCCGCACCCAGGCTCCCCCGAGTGCGCGCGCCATCGCCCCGGTACCGAGAATTCCGATGCGCATGCTCGTGCTCCGTTCACGTCGCTCACAGTGGACGGGGCTGACGCTAGGCGTGGCGATACACACCACCAGGTATGCGTCGCCCGGGCACGATGGAGGGCATGCAACCAGGACCCGACCTCGGAGGCGACCCGTTCGCCGCGGACTGCCGGGCGCGCGTCGCCTTCGAGGTGCTCGCCAACCGCTGGGACAGCGTGGTCGTCTACATCCTCGGCGAGGGCGGGCCGATGCGCCCGCGCGCCCTGCTGGACCGCATCGGCGGCATCAGCCCCAAGGTGCTCAACGACGCCCACGTCAAGGACCACCGGGCACGTCGCCGAGAAGCACCGGCCGCCGCTGGTCACGCCGGCCCCCGCATGGTCGTCAAGGCGGGTCAGGGCCAGCCGAGTTCGCTGTAGAGGCGGCCGGCCCGGATGCCGGCGATCGCGGCACGGGTGTAGGGCACGATCGGCGAGGGAAGCGCGTCGACCGGCCACCAATCCCAGCTCACGCACCGGTCCGGCTCACGCACCACCGGCTCGCCCTGCCAGCGGTGCGCGCGGAAGACCATCCCGATCCGGGGCTGACCGCCCGGCTCGTCCAGCGTGTGGACGACGTGCGCCAGTTCCACGTGCGCGGGGGCGATGGCCAGCCCCGCCTCCTCCTCGGCCTCACGGACCAGACACCCGACGGCGGACTCCTGCTCGCAGTGTCCGGCGAGGAAGTGGTGGGTGGAGGCCCCGAACGCGGCGTCGGGGTGGCGCAGGCCGAGCAGCACCTTGCCGTCCTGCTCCAGGTAGAGGTGTACGCCGACGACGTTCAGGCGCGCCCGGCCGCCCGGGCGGAGCTGCGCCGGCACGGCGGGCGGGGCGGGGTTCCGGGTTTGGTGGAGGTCGATGACCTCCTTCGTCCAGGGGCACATCGTCAAGTACGGGATCGTCGCGGCGTCGAAGTGCCGGAACATGATCCCCTCGGGACATGGCAGTTCGTTGGCGTCGCCGTCCCAGGCGCCGAGGTAGACGTGGATACGGCCCTTGGTTCCGTCAGGGCCCACACTGTCCACGACCGTGAACTCCTCCAGCGGCACGGCAAGGCCGGTCTCCTCCCGCAGCTCCCGCTCGACCGCTTCCCGGCAGGACTCCATCCCCTCGCGGTTACCTCCCGGGATGCTCCACGTACCAGGGTCACAAATGGGTTTGTTCGCGTCGCGCAGATGCAGCAGGTACCGGCCACGGGAATCGACCAGCAGCGCGGCAGTCCCGCAGGGTTCCTCGTCGATGATCACGAACAGCTCCTCGGGTGTCGGGTGTCGGGGCCGGAAGGGTCGGTCAGCGGTCCTGGGAGAGTTCCAGCAGCTCGGCGAACGTTCCGCCGGCGTGGACGAGGTCGTCCCAGCGGCCCTGTTCGGTGATCCGGCCGTGCTCCATCACGATGATGTGGTCGGCGATCTTCGTGTTCTCCAGGCGGTGGGTGACCACGATGGTGATGCGGTCGGCGGCGATGGCCTTGATCTGCTCGAAGATCTGGTGCTCGCCGCGCGGGTCCATCTGGGAGGTGGGCTCGTCGAGGATCAGCAGCCCGGGCCGCCGGTACAGGGCCCTGGAGCAGGCGACGCGCTGCCACTGGCCGCCGGAGAGCTCCGATCCGCCGAAGACGTCGCGGGCCAGGAGGGTGTCAAGGCCCGCCGGGAGGTCCTCGACGGCTTCGCGGAGGCCGACCGCGTCGACGGCCTCCCATACCGGGGTGTCATCGTGGGTGCGGGGCTGGCCGAGGGTGACGTTCTCACGGACCCGCAGCGGCCACTGGGCGAAGATCTGCGGCACCAGACCGGTGTTCGCCCACACGGTGGCCGGGTCGGCGTCGGCGAGGTCGGTGCCGTTCCAGGTGACCTTGCCCTTGTCGGGCAGGTAGATCCCGGTCAGCAGCCTGGTGAGCGTGGACTTCCCCGAGCCGTTCGCCCCGACGATCGCGAGGATCCGGCCGCGCTCCAGGGTGAGGGAGACACCGTCCACGGCAGGCTTGTCCTTGCCCGGGTACTGGTAGACGACTTCCTCGAGCCGGATCTCCTCGACCGGCGCGGCGAGTTTGCGCGGGCCGCGCCTGGGGGTGCGGGCGGCGGCGTCATCGAGGAAGGACTGCATGTCGCTCAGATACAGGCTGGTGTGGAAGACCGCGGCGCCGTTGATGACGACCTGCGAGAGAGCGGCGAGCGTGGTCTGGACGGCGATGACGGCCGTGGCGGCGACCGCGAGTCCGATCCGGCCGGTCACGGCCAGCCACGCGAGCGCTCCCCAGGTCGCGACGAGGAACACACCGCCGGCCAGCGAGGAGAGCAGGGCGATCCGCAGGGTCCGCGGCGCCGCGGCCAGGGTGCGCCGGTCGCACCGGTCGGACAGGGCCCGGTACCAGAACACCAGGTAGTCGGTCATGGAGTTGGCGCGGACCTCGTCCCCGTACTTCGACGTGGTCGCCCACCAGCGCATCATGCCGCGCACGTTGCGGTCGGCGACGTTGGCGTAGTGGATCTCGTAATCGACCCGGGCGGTCAGGACGGCGCCGACACCGGCCGGCAGCACGGCGAGCAGGAGCAGCGGCAGCATCAAGGGGTTCAGCACCGACAGCACGCCGCCCGCTGTGACCATGCGGATCAGCGCGGACAGGAAGCGCTGAGCGTCGGTGACCATCACCTGGGTGCGGATCACCCCCATCTCGGCCGCCTCATGCCGGTCCGAGAACCCGTCCTCCGCGTACGCCGCCGCCTCCACCCGGCACACCGCCTCGACCAGCGCACTGTCCGTCTCCGTGGTCAGCCGCGGCGTGATCCGCCGCTCGGCGTACGTGGCCACCGCCCCCGCGCCACGCCCCAGCGCGGCTGCGAGCGCCACCACCATCAGCGCCGCCAGGGCACCGCGCAGCCGCTCGCCGGCGGAGCCGTCCCCGAGGACGGGCCCCATGGCGCGAGCGGTGGCGGCCAGCAGCACGGCGGCCGAGACGCCGGTGACCACCTGGCAGCCAAGCAGGAGCTGCACGGCCCGCCGGTCGGTCCGCCACGACAGCATGGCGATCCGGCCCAGGACGGCCGGAATCTGCGCACACATCCGGCGGAAGGAGACCTCGGCGAGCGGATTGACGGAGTACTGCCCGCTGTAGGTGATCTCCGCCGGCGGTGGCGGAGGCGGCGCGGTGTCCTGCTGTTCGTTCGTGGCGGCCGAAGTCAACGTGGTCCCCCTCTGACGGTCGTGCGGCGTGCTCGTCAGGCTCAACGACCCGGCCGGGATATCGAACACCTGTGTTTCGGTCGGTTACGGAATCCCGAGATAGAGCGCGCGACGGAGCGTGGGGGATGCATCGACCCGCTTCCCGCAACGGGAGGGCACAGCAGGGGGGTTGGCCGAAACGCCGACACCGGCCCCCGTGCCCTGGATGGAGGCGGCGCCCTGAACCAGGCAAGGGAGCCGGCGGCTGGCCACCCGTGCCGGAGGGCGTACGAGGGGCGACCGGCGAGGAGCCGTGGCCTGGGTGCACGGCTGAGGCCGCCGCCCCTTGCCGGGGCGCGGCGGCCTCGGGCGGGGGTTGCTCAGCTCGCGGAGGGAGTGCCGAGTTCGGTGACCTCGACCCAGTTCACGCTCTCGTCGTCCGCGCGGAGGGAGTTGCCCCAGTCGTCCACGGCCACCACGGCGTACATCACGGTCTCGCCGTCCGCCGTACTGCCGTGGAGGAAGGAAGTGGTGTCCTCGGCGATGTAGGCGAACCGGTGCGCGAGCCAGACGTGGCCGCCCTCACCGTCGTCGTACTGCTCGGCCTTGAACAGCTCGTACCGCTTCAGGTCGGGCTCGGTGCTCGGCTGCCACTCCAGCAGTACGCCGTCCTCGCGGGCCGTCGCCTTCAGGCCGGTGACGGGCGCCGGGGCGACCAGGTCACCATCGGTCGTGGCGGACGCCGAGGCGGACACGGGGGACTCGTTGCCCGCCTCGTCCACGGCGGTCACGGTGTAGGTGTACGTGCTGCCGTGGCGGACCGACATGTCCGTGTAGGTGCTGCCCCAGACCTCCACGTACGGAGCGCCGAACCGGTACAGGCGATAGTGGCTGACGTCGTCGCTCGTCGAGCGGGTCCAATTGACGACGATGCCGTTGCCCGGCTCGAACTGGGCCGTCACGCCCGTTGGCACCGCGGGTGCGTAGTCGCCGTGCGTGGCGGACACCGCGCTGCGCGTCACCGACGTGTTGCCGGCCGCGTCGGAGGCGGAGACGGCGTAGGTGTAGCCCGTCCGCTCGGCGGCGGTGGTGTCCGTCCAGGAGGCGGAGGTCACCGTGGCCATCTGGACCACGGGGTGGGGGCCACCGGCGTCGGTCTGCCCCTGCTGCTGGCGGAAGACGGTGTACTTCGCCGCACCGGGGACCGGCTGCCACGCCAACGCCGTCCCACCCTGCCCGTCGGTCGCCGTCAGCCCGCCCGGTGCCGCCGGGGCGGTCCGGTCGACACTGGCGACCGTCTGGTCGGCGCTGCCGAGGGACTCGCGGCCCGCCTTGTCGACGGCACGAACCTGGTAGAGGAACGATTCGCCGGTAGCGGGCGGGTAATTGACGAACGAGGTACCGGTGACGAGCGCCGTGCCGCTGACCTTCGCCCAAGCGGTGGAGCTCAGCCTGCGGTAGACGCGGTAACCGGCGAGGTCCATCTCCTTGTTCGCCGACCAGCGGAGCGTGGCCTTGTTGGTGGCCCGGTCGTACGCCACCGAGGTGCCGGTGGGCGCGAGCGGCCGGACCGTGTCGACGGTGGCCGCCGTGCGGGGCGCGTAGGTGAACTTCACGTTCGCGGAGCCCGTCCAGGCCACGTAGTCCACCCGGAGGGTGTGGGGTCCGGCCGGGACGGTGACGTTGACGGTCTTGCTCTGCGTGGTGGAGACATTCCGCCACAGGTCGATCTTGCGCACCCCGTCGAGGTACACGCGGATGCCGTCCTGCGTCGCGGCGGAGAACGTGAAGGGCCCGCCGGAGCCGAAGTCGCGGGTGACGGACCAGCGGACGGAGAAGTTGTCCCTGGGCAGGGTGACGCCGGCCGGGTCGCCGGTGCCGTAGTTCTCGTTGATGGTGGTGTCGCAGCTAGTGAGCTTGGGGGTGCCGCTGAATGACGTGTTGGCGAAGAACTGCGCCTTCCAGATCGGAGAGGCGCAGGTGACGGCGGCGGCGGCCGGGGTGGCGGTGAGCAGACCGCCTGTGGCGGCGAGGGCGGCCGTCGTGGCCAGCGCACTCAGCCAGGTACGAGTGATCACAGAGTAAAGGGCCCTTTCCGGACCACACGGCGCAAGGCCGGGGCTGTTCAGCACAAGATGAAGAAGCGATGCGCGTGGGGGAAGGCGGTGCGGGTGGGGCCGGTGTTCCGCCGGAAGGGCACTGTACAGCCCTGCTCCACTCCGCACGACAGACGGTCGGCCCCGGGGCGCCCAGGCTGGAACACCTGCTTGGGGCCGGCGGTCTCGCCGCCCTCCCGCTCGGCTGGTGGGCGTTTTCCCGAGATCACCGTCATCGACGCCGGTCAGCCCCAGACGCTAGCTGCCGGGCGAAGCGGCGCACTGCCCCGGTGAAAGCCTCCGGATCGTCGAAGTTCGCCAGATGCCGAGCCCGTGGGATCAATTCGACACGAGCCTGCGGGTGCGCTCGGGCGAAGTCCCTTTCGCCGGAACGGAAGACGGTGTCCTTCTCCCCGTTCAGTATGAGGACCGGAGCCTTCACATGACGCATGCTCTCCGCGTCGAAACGGCCGAGCACCTCTCCCCATGCGGCGGGCAGGGCATGGAACGCGTAGCCCGTGCGGATGGTCGGCTCCACCACGTCGGGAGAGTAGAGCCGGCGCAGCACCCTGTCGTTCCACCGGGCCAGCCGGTCCGCCGGTACCCGGGGAACGAGCCCGGCGACCCACCGATACGGCGCCGCCCAGGCGCCCTTGGTGGAGGCGCTCGCCCCGGCGAGGACCAGCCCTCGCAGCCGCTCGGGGCGACGCCGGGCGAACTCCAGTGAGGCGTATCCGCCGAGTGAGTGTCCGACGACCAGAGCCGGGCCACAGGCGAGGGACTCCACCGCTGACGTGATGATCTCCGTCGCCGCGCTCAGGCTCCACGGCTGAGCCGTGCGGGCGCCATGGCCGGGCAAGTCGATCGCGGCGACCGGGAACTCGTCCCGGAGCGCGGCGACTTGTGCGCTCCACTGCCCCGCACTGAACCGCGTTCCGTGGACGAAGACGATGGGCGGTACGTCCACTGACATCATGATCCCCCTGTCAGTCCCTTTCGCAGACACCGCCCTCAGGACGCAACCGCGATCCAACGGTCAAGTGTCTCGTCATTGTCGTCGTACGTCAGCCAGGTACCGTCTCCCAGCGGGCGCGCGTAGCTGTCGACGGGGCCTTCGGGATACGTGACCGTCCCACGCACCCGTAGCGTTCGGGCATCGAGGAGCCAGTGGCGGGCCCGATCCGGTTCCTCGTCGGAGTCGACCGTCGAGGCGATGACGGTGTCGGCGTCGACGAAGCCGCAGGCATCGTCCCAGCGGGGCAGGTGCCCCGGGTCTTCATCGTCACCCGGCTCGGGCACTCCCTCGGCGAGCACGGTGCCGTCCAGGGCGTGCAGTCTGAGGTCGGCTCCGTAGTGCTCGACCGTCAGGAAGCCGGCGTGCTGCGTGTGGACGTCGATCAGAATGCGATCCATGGTCCGGTTGAGGTCCCAGCCGGTCAGCTTCTCCCCGTCCCAGCGCGCCCAGTGGAGAAGGATGCCGTCCTGGCCCGTGCCTATGGAGAGACCCATGTGGACGCCGTCCGGGTGGGACAGGTGATAGGAACCGGCAGCCGCACTGTCCAGTGGCAGCCGGGCCAGCTCTCGTCCGTCCCGGGCGTCCAGGACGACCCAGCGTTCCTGCCAGTCCTGACCCCCGAGTTCAGCCACTATGTGTGCCCAGACGAACCGTCCGTCGTCGGACACCCGGCAGGACCCGTGCTCCAGCCCGCGGCACACCTCCAGCTCGTCACCCGTGTGCGCATGGCCGAGCTCGGGCCCCCAGCAACCGTGCCTGTACTCCCACAGAGTCTGCCCACCCCGGCCGACGGCCCGTACCGCACGCTGGCCCGAGAACACGGCGAACGTACCGTCCGGACTCACCGAGTGAACACCGCGGTCCCACGCCGGCCACGGCAAGGGGAACGCGGCGCTCGGCGCCCGCTCCCCGGCGAAGATCTCGTCCAGCTCATAGACCTCCAGCTCCCGCCCGCTCCGGAGGAGGGCGCGGCGCGAACCGTCCCCGCGGCTCTCGAAGGCAAAGCCGTTGACCAGCGCGGCCCCACCCGGCAGCCTCACGGAGTCGCGTAGTCGTGCGTTGATCGACATGGCCCGAAGGTAACGGACAGCACTGACAGTGGGTCTGCCGGAGCCCTGCGACGCAGCCGCGAGCCCCTGGGGGTACGTGTCATTCGAGAGCCGTAGAAGCCTGTCGTCGGGAGAGCGCCAGCCTGCGTCGCTGTCGGTCGATCTCCGTGATGGCGACCTTGATCGTGTCGCCGACCCGGACGACCTCCTCCGGAGCCTCGACAGGCGTCCACGTGAGCTCTCGCAGATGGACCAGACCTTCAAGGCCGTCGGTGACCCGGACGAAGACGCCGAACGGCACCAACTTGGTGACCCGTCCCTGCAGTACCTGCCCCACCCTGGCGCCGGCGGCGAACGCCTGGAAAGGGTCAGGCTGCGTCGCTCGCAGGGACAGCCTGGCCTCTCCGTTCGTTGTGTCGAACTGGAGGAACTCGCACGAAACGCGCTGTCCCACCTCAACGATCTCCGAAGCTGCCTCGAAACGTCGCCAGGACAGTTCGGGAATCGTGATGAACCCGACACCGGGAAAGACCGGGTGGTCAGGGCCGTCGTCCAACGCCACGAACACGCCGAACCGTTCGATCGACGCGATCCTGCCCGAAATCATTTCGCCGACGCGGAGAGACTTCAGGAACGCCCAGAGCTCGGCGTTCTCCGTAGCGGCCATGGACAGCCAGGCTTGGCCCTGATCCAAATCGACGGCCGTCACCTCGGCGATGATTCGCTGGCCCGCCTCCACCGATGCAGACGAAAAATGGCGCCAAGACAGGTCCAAGGGCCCCACGAACCCCAGCGGACGAGCGGCGAAATCGTCCAGGATCACCGACACCCCTCGTGGAGACACCTCTGCCGCGATCCCGCTGCAGATGTCACCGACCTGAATCGCAGCCAGAAACCGCCGGGAAGCCTGACCGTCCGACGCTCCACCCATGCGGTTCAGCCTCTCATGGGCTCGGCGGCCGAGACGATGACTGCGGTCGTGCAGCGGAGCCCGGAACCCGCAGAGCCGCGGGAATCGTGGCGGCGAGCCTGCCGCCTTTATGCCGCGCATGCGGCAAAGCGGGGAGAAGCGCAGCACATGTGCTGATCATGGATGCCTCGCCCGGTCGGCCGCCGCGGCCACATCAGAAGTCGGCACTGATGGCTTTCGGCCAGCCGCAGGGTGGTCGGACAGGGCTACGTACCCGGTGCCGCAGGCCTGCTACCGGCACCAATTAGACTGCGGCTGCAGGAAGGCGCCGGCCCGCTGCCGTTGCCACGGCGACAGCCGTGTCGGCCGACTGCTTAACCATGACAGGAGAGGCACAGCACGATGGTGGTCCACGACGCCCTGGTACTCGACGACCCGGTGGGCCAGTCACTCCGCGGCCACCACGCACATCTCGCCCGCCAACTCGGCCAGGCTGCCACCTACCTGCCCGGAGTCGCGACCTTCTCCGCGATATCCACCGACCCTGACGCGGCGGACTGGGCCGACCTCGCCAAGCTCCTCGGCCGGGGAGAGCTCGCCGACATGTTCGGCTCCCCGGCGGCCCCGCCACCGGACTGGGAGCCGGTGTTCCTCCTCGAAGGCCGTCAGATGATCTGGCCCGGCAGCGGCCGGCCCGATCTCTCTCACGCCGGATCCGACACCAGCGTGGTCGAACTGGGCGTGGACGACGTGCCCGAGATGCTCGACCTCGTCGCACGGACCCGACCGGGACCGTTCTGGTCGCGCACCCACGAACTCGGCACCTACCTCGGCATCCGTGACAACGGCACGTTGGTGGCGATGGCGGGCGAACGACTGCGGCCTCCAGGCTGGACCGAGATCAGCGCCGTCTGCACTGCCCCGGAGGCACGCGGGCGAGGCCACGCCGCTCGTCTCGTCAGTGCGCTCACCACCCGTATCGTGGCTCGCAACGAACGCCCCTTCCTGCACGTCGCCGAGGCGAACACCGGCGCGATCGCACTCTACGAGCGGCTCGGCTTCAAGTCCCGCAAGCACGTGACCTTTCAGGGGTTCCGCACTCCTTGATCACCCCGGGCGTCATCCGGCCCCATCGCACGAACCGTAAACACCGGAGGCGCCACGGTCCCGCCAGCATCGGCGGGCGCCGGCGGCCTTGGCACGCGCCGAGCCAGGTGTGCGAGGAAGGCAACGGAGAGGCACCCGGCAAGCACTGATCCATCAGGCGAGGTCGACTCGCCCCTCACTGCTGCTCGGCGACCGCTGCCGAACCCTCACCTCGGGCCTGTCCCGGGACGCTCAGCGGGCTCGATGGGCCCGGCACCGTGGAGTAGTACGCCGTGCGCGAGCTTTGCCGGGGTCTCGGCTGGCAGCCGCTCCCGACGCCCCCGAGCGCTGTGGCAGCGGGCCCACCGACCGGTCGCCGTACGGGAGCACACCCTGAACCCGCCTTCCTTGCACGGGCTCGTCGGAGGCTTCACAGGGCAGGAGGCCGTCCAGGGAATGGCGATCGGCGGCCACCAGGTTCGCGGTCGACGGCGGCCGCCCCCGGGGCAGCGCCGGTGCGGCCGGATACGAAGGGCGGAGACAGCCGACAGCATGGTGCGGGCGAACGTCGCCGGCGGGTTGTCGGTCGACCGTCCGTCGGGCGGCTCCACGTGCGACGCGTCGGGTTCAGTCGGTGATGTACCAGTCGTTCTTGAGGTACTCCAGGGTGTAGCTGCCGAGGTCGCTTTCGGAGAAGGTGGCGGACGCCCTGACCGCTTCGACGGGCATCTCGATCTTGTCGGGCGTGCGCACCGCGATGCGCTGCGGGTCGACCGTCGCGGTTTGCAGGGCCTTCTTCTGCGCGGGCGAGATCATCTGGAACACGACGGCGTACGTCGACGTGCACGGGCCGAGCCCCTGGTCCTGTGCCTTCTTCGCAGCGGGGCCGGCCACTTCGCAGACCGTGTCGATGTCCTCACGGCCCAGGGCGTGGAGGTACTGCTCGTACCGCTGGATCGCGCCCTCGATCGTCCTGGGCGCGGGCTGGTCGCCGCTCGGCTCGGCCGACGGCTTCCCGGTCCGTGCGGACGCGGACGGCGTGGCCGACGGCCCTTCGGCCGACGTGGACGCGGACGGCGACGAAGGCTTCGCGTCCGTGTCCTCCTTCGTCGCCTCGGGACCGCACGCGCAGGCCACCAGCGCCACACAGGTCGATACCGCCACGCGCACCATCGTTCGCGCTCTCATTCGGTCCCCTCACCACCAGCCGACAACTCGTCAAGAGGTCACGCAGGATCGGAGGGAACGGTTCCCGAGCCGGTTCACGGAGTGCCCCGAGTCCGCGTGCTCCGCTGCGGTGGTACGCCTGGCGGAGGGGCGGGCCGCCGGCCTCGCCATGGCTGGTGACGATGCCGGTGGCTCCCGCGATGCGCGGCCACTGGAGTCCGGTCACATCGGTGCACGTACCCCTTGGGCCGGTGTCGGGTGCCTCGCGAGGCCGTGGACGTCGAACGCATCGGCATCGGGGCGCCGCCCGCGCTCAGCGGCGAACGACGCCCGTTCTCGGGTGGTTCTGGCTCAACTTCAGTGAAGCGGCCACCTTGCGTGACGGCTGGATTTCGCCAGGACCTGGGCCGTCACGGTGGTGTGACCTGGGCGGCTTGGCCGCACATGCTCAGCCTCGCGAGACCGGCCGCGTAGCTCTACCCGCGGTGTGTGCCCTGACCGGCCGCGACCGGCGTGCGACCGGGCAGGGCCTCGTGCGGTTCACCGTGTGGCTGAAGTACGGGACACCGGAGGCCACCGGACCCCCACGGGGCGGCGGATGCGGCCGAGCGTGCGTCATCAGGCCACGGCGGCGGCCCGCGCCGTGTTGTCTTCCGCATCAGACTGCCAAACCCGTGAAGCCGCCGACGATCGCTCCGTAGCCGATGTGGGCGAGGACCGTGACCACGGGCGTGCCCGGCCCGTAGTTGCGCATCAGGAAGCCGGGCGGTTCCAGCAGCGCGCTTTTCGGGGCGCTGGTCAGAGGGCTGCCCATGCGCGGGTGGACGAGCGGCAGCAGGATGTTGACCAGCGCGGTGCCGGCGAACAGGCCGTGCGCGAGTCCGAACAGGGCGCCCAGCCACCAGCCCGCCCGGTCAATGGCGACGAAGACGGCGAAGTAGACGAACGCGAAGACCTGACCGTTGACGAAGTGCATCAGGTAGCCGAGGGCTTTGGCACGGGTACGGTCGACGGTCACCGCCGTGCCGAGCAGGAACGGCAGGTCAATGCGGGTCAGTCTCAGCTCACTGGCGGCGCGCAGCGCGGTCGTCAGGGCGAGTGTGCCGATGAAGGCGCCCGCGGCGGTTCCCCACGCGTTCACCGCGCCGTGTCCTTGCTCGCGGCGGTGATGGCGCAGGCGGCGCTGATCAGCGCCAGGTGGCTCAGGCCCTGGGGCAGGTTTCCCAGGAAGTCGCCGGTGACGGGGTCGATCTCCTCGCTGTAGAGGCCGACGTCGTTGGACAGTCCGACCAGCTCGTCCATCAGCTCGACCGCCTGCGCCAGGCTGCCGGTGCGGGCGAGGGATTCGGCGAGCCAGAACGAGCAGGCGAGGAAGGCCCCTTCACCGCCGGCGAGGCCGTCTTCCCCCGAGTACCGGTCGACGTAGGGCCCGTGCCTCAGATCGCGATCCAGCGCGCTGATCGTTGCCCGCATGCGGTGATCGTCGCCGCCGTATCCGTACAGGTGGCCCAGCAGGACGGCGGCGTCCAGGTCGTCACTGCCGGGGGAACGTACGTAGCTGTCGCGGTCGGCCGAGAAGCAGCGGTTCTCGATGAACTCTGCGATGTCGTCGCGTGCCGCGTTCCAGCGGGGCAGGTGCCGGTCGGGGATCAGGCCGCGTTGGGCGAGGTCGGCGGCGCGGTCGAGGGCGACCCAGCACATCATCTTCGACTGGGTGAAGTGACGGGGTGGACTGCGGACCTCCCAGATGCCCGCATCCGGCTCCTGCCAGACTGTGCAGACGAGGTCGGCCAGCTCGGCGAGACGGCGTGCGACGTCGGCGTCGAGACGGCCGGCGGCCCCCGCGTACTGCCAGGCGGTCTGCATCAGTTCCCCGTAGGTGTCGAGCTGGACCTGCGCGACCGCGGCGTTGCCGGTGCGGACCGGCTCGGAGTGGCGGTAGCCCTCCCAGGACAGGGTCTTCTCCGGGGTGCGGTGCCCGCCGTCCAGCCGGTACAGCACATTCATTCGGGGGTGAGTGAGCTGGGAGGCGTGCATCAGCCACCAGAAGTAGGCGTGTGCCTCCGCCGGGCAGCCCAGCCTCAGGAACGCGGCCAGGGTGAAGGCGGAGTCGCGCACCCAGGAGAAGCGGTAGTCCCAGTTGCGCTCGCCGCCGATCTCCTCCGGCAGCGAGGTCGTCACCGCGGCCGCGACCGCACCCGAAGGGGCGTAGACCAGCAGCTTCAGCGCCAGCAGGCTGCGCATCACCGCCTGGCGCCACCGCCCGGTGTACGGGCGGTCGTCGGCCCAGCGCCGCCAGGCCGCGCACGTGGCGTCCAAGCGTGCCTCGCACTCGGAGCGGGCGGGCAGGACGAGAGGCTCCTGATGCGCGAACGGCATCGCAAGCAGAGCACGCCGGCCCTCGGCGAGCGTGAAGTGCCCGCTGACGGCGTTCGAGTCGCATACGGGCTCGCCCGCCTCCCAGGCGCAGATCGCCAGCGCGTCCCTTCCGGCTGTCGCCACGGGGACACCGGCGCGCCGGGTGATCCGGGTGCGGTGGGTGCCGTAGCCGAAGCGCGGCGTGACGCTCCAGCGCAGCGGCACGCATCCCGACAGGCCCTCGACGCGTCGCAGCAGCTCCCGCGCCGGGGTGAGCGTTGCGTCGTCGTGGAGGGTGAGGGCGTCGGTGATCCGCACCGTGCCCGTGCTGGTGCGGAAGGTCGTCTCCAGGACGTTGGTACCGGGCAGGTAGCGGCGCTCCACCCGGTAGGGCACGGACGGCTCGAGCGTGAACCGGCCGCCGCGGGCGGCGTCCAGCACGGCGCCGAACACGGCGGGGGAGTCCAGGTCGGGCAGGCACAGCCAGTCCATCGACCCGTCTCGGGCGACCAGGGCGGCGGTGCGGCCGTCGCCGAGGACCGCGTACTCCCGCAGAGAGACGTAGCCGCGGGTCCGCCGGCGTCCGGCCGAGGGGACCGGATCGATTGCTGTCTCCGGAGAACCGTTGCTGGTTCCCATGGCACCACCTTCCCATCCCGCAGGCCGCGCGTGCCATGTGTTGCGGTCCCGTCGGCGAGGGCGGGTGAGCCCCGGGCGCTCACCCGCCTGTCGCCGGTCGGGCCCGCTGCGGCGACGGTCAGCGCGGCTGCCGGGTGCCGTGGTAGCGCTGGGCGAGCCGGGCCAGGGCCACTGCGCCGAGCAGGAGGCCGAAGTCGCGCAGTGCGATGTCGTAGTGCCCGGGGATGGTCAGCAGGTTGACGATGATGCCGGCGAGCCATCCGGCGACCAGCCAGCCGCCGAAGCGGGGGGCGAGGGCGACGACGAGGCCCGCGACGATCTCGATGACGCCCACGGCGTACATGGCCGCCTGGGCGCTGCCCGGGACGATGTCGTTGATCCACGGCGCGAGGTAGGTGGGCCAGTCCACTAGCAGGTTCGTGAATTTGTCCAGCCCGAACAGGATCGGCGCCACGGTGAACCCTGTGCGCAGGATGACGAACGCCTGGTAGCCGGGGTCGGCGAGCGCGGTCCGTCGAGAGGTGGTGGACGTGGTGGTGGTTGCGGACGACATGACGCACTTCCTTCTATCGGCAACTTCCACTAGCAATAGAAGCGCGCAAACCTTCTTTAGTCAATGGCTGTGGGTTTTACACTGGTGTTGTGGACCACCCGAAAGAAGCACCCCACCCCGACGTCTCCGCCGTCGCCGCTCTCGACGAGCCGACCCGCAGGAGGCTGTACGACCACGTCGTACGCCAGCCGGGACCGGTCAGCCGCGACGAGGCCGCCGAGGCCCTGGGCCTTGCCCGGAAGACCGCGGCCTTCCACCTGGACCGCCTGGCGGACGAATCACTGCTCGACGTCGTCTACGAACGGCGCAGCGGCCGCACCGGCCCGGGAGCCGGCAGGCCGGCCAAGCTCTACAAGCGGTCCTCCAAGCAGGTCACCGTCAGCCTGCCCGAGCGCCACTACGAACTGGCCGGCCGCCTTCTCGCTCAGGCCCTCGAGGAATCCGAAGCCACCGGCGAACCCGTCCGCACCGTCCTGCACCGAAAGGCCCACAACCTCGGCGCCCAGCTCGCCGGTCAGACCAACACGGGCGTGTTCGACCTGCTGGAAGACAACGGCTTCGAACCCCGCCACGACGGTGACGCCATCGTGCTGGGCAACTGCCCCTTCCACACCCTCGCCCGCGAACACACCCAGACCGTGTGCGGCATGAACCTTCACCTGCTCCGCGGCGCCCTCGAAGGACTCGGCGAAGCCGGCTACCAGGCATGCCTGGCCCCCACCCCCGGCCACTGCTGCGTCCGCCTCGAGCCGGCCCTCGGTACTCCCTCATGTCAGGAGAAGCGGCACCTGCCCGGTCGTCAGTGACGTTGGGATCGTGGGGACCGGTAGACCGCGTATCAGTCGGCGGCGATGTCAGTCATCACGATACGGAACTCCCGCCCATGCTTCGGCGGCTGGCCGTGTCTCGCTTTTCCCGCGCCACGAAGCCCAACCAGACCACAAGCCCGGGCTCGGCGATGTGCTGCTCACCGATCTCCATGCCCCGACTGACGACCCCGCCCAGCCGACCGGTTCACCGATCACGGGGAGACAACTTGTACGAGGGACTCGAGCCGCCGAGTCACCCGGCGCTGGTCGCGGCGCGGACCGTGGCCCGACCGGAACCAGGAGGGAGCAGCCGCGCTTCGCCGACAGGACCGGGCGGGCTGCGACCCCCGTTGCCGGGGAGCCGTGCCACCCCCGGGGGGCCACGGCTCCCCACAGGAGGACCTGGTGGTGCTGCGCCCGCCCGTGGAGCCATGCCCGCCCAGGCCCGGGAGACCGTCCGGAGCCGAAGTAACCATGGACCGCTCAGGGCTTGAGGGCCGGCCTCCTGCGAGAGGCCGGCACCTACGTGTCACTGCGCCAGGTATTGCCACAGTGGCATGAGCGGCGAGTTCCCGACGGCGACGCGGCCCGTCCGCGACCCTCCACCGACACGGAGCTCGCGGGCAACGCAGGCATCGGCCGAGGCACCTCGACACCGCTGGCCGTGCCAGGTCGCGGGGCACCGGCCAACCCGTGGACCGGAACTCTGCCCGGCCCGCGACGCCCACCATCCCGCCGCCCGCGCCTTCACCGGTATGCGCGGCGGGCGGGCGCCGGCGGTCAGCCCGTCGCGCGCAGCGACAGCCGTGCGTAGGCGGGGATCAGTACCCCACGCGCCGGGCGACGGCTGGCTATGACCAGCTCCGGGAAGCCCCGCAGGGTGCCGACCACCGCGCGTATCTCCGCCATGGCCAGCGGCATCCCCAGGCAGAAGTGCGGGCCCGCTCCGAACCACAGCCGGCGCAGCCCGGCGGTTTCGGAGGGGTCCCGGTCCGGCGAGAACGGGCCGTACGCCCCCGTGCACAGCAGCGTGGCGATCACCACCCGTTCCCCGGCCTCCACCCGGACGCCCCCGATCCGCCCGGCCCGGGCCGCGCTGCGCAGCATCACCGGGGTCGGCGAGGTGACCCGCAGCGCCTCCTCCACCAAGGCGTCGGTGATCTCGTCCGGCCCCCGGCCCGTGTCATGGGCCAGTGCGACCAGCCGGGGCACGAAGGAGACCAGCGTCTCGGTGCCGGTCAGCAGGAACAGCCCCACTGCGCCTCTCGCCTCGGCCTCGTCCAAGCCCAGCGCGCGCAGTCGGCCCGGAACGGTGGACTCGTCGCCGGTCCGGTACGACGCCACCGCCGCCTCGCTCAGCCGGGCCAGCGCCGCCCGGGCACGCTCCGTCTGGCGCCCGGTCAGCGTCGTTCGCCACAGCCGTACGGACGACACCACCGCGGCGGCCTCGGTGAAGTCGCTCCCGCCGGTGGGGAGCCCGACCAGCTCGCGGATCACCTCGGCGGCCCCGTCCCGCACCACCCCGACGAGGTCCACCTCCTCACCCGCCGCGAGCCGCCGCTTCAGCCCGTCCAGCGGAGCGCGCAGCACGCGCTCGCAGACGGCATCCACGTGTCCCTGCGTGAAAAGCCCGCCGAGCCGCCTGCGCAACGCCGCGTGCTCGGCGCCGTCCAGAGTGATCAGCACCCGCGAACCGAGCACCGGGCTCCACAGCGCGGCCGCCGCGCCCGGTCCTGTCTTCGTGTACGCCTCGGCGTCCGTCAGCACCTGACGGGCGAGGCCGGCGTCGCTCACCACCACACCGACCCGCGGCACCCGCACCACCGGGCCGCGGGCGGCGACCGCGCGCATCAGCCGGTACGCCACGGGATGCGCCGCCGTCTGCACCCGCCGCTCCCAGCGCTCCCCATCCTCCACCCGGGCAAGGTAGCGCCCGTCAGGGAAAGAAGGGAGACCGGGTGCCGCACCAGCCACGACGAACCGGTGCTGATCCGCGGTCGAGCACAGACTCAGGAGTACGCGACCGGCGATCCCGCCGGCCGGCAGGTGTGGACCCGCAGTCGGGGCCATCGACGCCCAGGGATTCCAGTGCGCTCGGGTACGCGCCCCGGATCACGGGCCTCTTGGGCCCGCGGTCGCCCGCCCCGCCGCCCCGCGGCCCCGATGGCGCCGCTCCGCGCTGCCGAGGACTTCGGTGAGGTGGTGGTCAGATTGCGTCCGGGGCTTCCGCGCGGTCCCGCACGATGATCTTGCCCGTGTTCTGGCCGCGCAGCATGCCCAGGAACGCGTCCACGATGCGCTCGAACCCGTCAACCACCGTCTCGTCCAGAGCGAGCCGGCCGCTCTGCAGATGCGGCACCGCGAACTCGTACAACTCCTCCTGCACGTCACGGTAGTTGCTGACCAAGAACCCCTCCATGCGGAGGCTCTTCTCCACGATGTCGGCGTAGTTGAAGCGCGGCGGCGGCGCGTCGGGGGTGTTGTACTGGCTGATTGTGCCGATGCGGACGATGCGCCCGAACTCGCGCAGTGCTCCCACCGCGGCGGCCAACTGCTCACCGCCGACGTTGTCGACGAACACGTCGATACCGCCTGGCGCGGCCTTGCCGAGCAGCTCGGCGGCGGGCCCGTCGTGATAGTCGAAGACGGCGTCATAACCGACCTCCCGCGTGAGATGGTCGGCCTTCGCCGCCGAGCCCGCGCTGCCCACGAGCAGTCCGGCGCCGAGCAGCCGTGCGAACCGCCCGGTGGCCGTGCCGACCCCACCCGCGGCGGCCGACACGAACAGGTCCTCACCCTCCTGGAGCCGGGCGATCCGGGTCAGGCCCACATAGGCGGTCAGGCCGGTGCCACCGAGGGTGCTCAGGTACGCGGTCAGGGGGACGCCGTCGAAGCGGGGCAACTGCCGGATCTCCTCGGGCGTGACCACGGCGTGCGTGCGCCAGCCCTTCCGGTGGAACACGATGTCGCCCTCGGCCAGATGGGGTGTGCGCGAGGCGATGACCCGCCCGATGGTACGGCCCTCCAACGGTGCGTCGAGCGCGAAGCCGCCGGGTATGTCGTCCATCATTTCGCGGTGATAAGGGTCGACGGACCAGTAGAGGTTTTCCACCAGCGCGCTGCCGACTGCGGGGTCCGGAAGCGTGGACTCGACGAAGGCGAAGTGCCCGGCGGTGGGAAAGCCGTACGGGCGGGCGATCTGGTGCACGGTGAGCGCGGTGTCGTTCATGACCGGACCGTAAAGCGGGAATGCGCCCGGCGGGCAGCCGGTTGGGCTCATGCGGCACCCCGTTCCATGAGCAGTTCTCATACATTGAGGTGAGCGCCCCGTGGCCCGCACGACCGATTCCGATCTCGGCCCGCCCGAACTCCGCGTCCTGGTGGCGGTCGCGGACGCCGGCGGCTTCTCGGCCGCGGCCGGCACACTCGGTCTGACCCAGTCCGCGGTCTCACACTCGGTTCGCGGCAGCGAGCGCAAGATCGGTGCCGTGCTCTTCGAACGCGGCCGCGCCGGCGCCCGCCCCACCCCTGCCGGGGAGAAGGCCGTGGCGTACGCCCGCCGCATCCTGCGCCTGCTGGACGTCCTGACCGCCGAGGCGCGCGGTGCGGCCGGGGCCGACGTGGCGGAGGGGCCGCTGCGGATCGCGGTCTTCCGCAGCGCGGCTCTCCACCTGCTGCCGCCCGTCCTCGATCGGCTGCGCGCCCGGCATCCCGGGATCGATCCGCGGGTGCGGATCGTGCGCGAGGTGGGGCGCGGCAGCGCGGGCGAAGTGGCCGACGGGAAAGCCGATATAGCCATCGCCACGCTGGGCGGCTCCGTGCCGCTTCCACCAGGTCTGGCCGCGAACGGGCTTTTCGAGGAGCCATATGCCCTCGTGTACGCGGCGGGACACGCTTCCCCGCGTTCGCTGCCGTTGGTCGACTGGGCCGAGAACTGTGGCTCGTACACCCGCGACTGGTGGGCCGCACAGGAGTGGATCCCGAAGGCGACCGTCGAGGCGGAGGACGACGGAGCGGTGCTGTCCTTGGTGAGCGGGGGCCATGGAATGGCGATCATGCCCGCGCTCTCCCTGGTCGGGGCACCGGACTCGGCCGAGATCGCCGACCTCGGCCCCGAGCGCCCGACACGCCAGGTCGGCTACGTCACCACGTCCCAGATGGCGGGATCCGCTGTGGTCCGCGCCTTCGTGAGGGAACTGCGGGCCGCGGTACCTCGGGACAGGAGCTTCCTCGGCTGCGATGCTTGATGCCCGGGTCCGCGGAAGTCTTTCCTGTCGTAGCGGGCGCTGGGGCCCCCGCGAGTCGCCGGTCGATGGGGTGCCGCGTGGCCCTGTCCGGGCTCAGGCGCATACGCACACCACAACCGTGCGACTCGCGCGACACACCGGTGAGCCGGTGACGGGCACCGAAGGTTGCCATCACCCGCGGTGGCGGAGTGGTGTGCCGGTCGACCAAAGGGGAAAGCCCCGCCGGACGCGGGTCCGGCGGGGCCTTCCTCAGTTCGGGTCAGCGGGAGCCGACGGGAGTGATCGAGGTGAGCCCTCCTTCGCCCGTCTCGCCCCGGAGCTCCGGAAACGCCGACAGGAAGCGGTCGGCGAGCGAGGAGCTCATCAGCAAGCGGTCCGGGAGGGGCGGCAGGTTCTCCCCGTCGTACAGCACCGGTGAGTCCCAGTCGCCGGGGTCACCCGCGCCTCTGCGGTCGACGACCACGGCCCGGGTCGGTACCGGAAGTGCGGCGGCCGTGGCCAGGACGGCCGCCTCCACCGTGTCCGACTGCTCCGTGGTGAGCCCGTCCAGCCACAGGGTCTGGATCTCGCAGCCGAGCGGTTCGTAGACGTACTGGTCGACCACGTCGATGTCGGCGGACAGCCACCAGTTCGTCGTCAGGGACGCGATCCGCAGTCCCAGCAGCCGACCGAGTTCCTCCGGACGCAGGAGGACGTCGTCCCCCTCGACGTCGAGCACCACGGCCGCGCCTTTCGCGGGGTGCACGAGACTCAGACCGTGCGCCTCGAACAGCTCCGCCTGTGCGGCGAGGACCGGCGTGGCTGCCGACTCGCGGTACCAGCGGATGTATCCGTCACTCATGGTCAGCAGTCCGGCAGCGTGAAGATGTGCACATTCTCGTCTCCGAAGACCTTCTTGGCCTGCTTGATGGCCGATTCCGGGGTGTTGTCGGCGAGGTAGTAGACCGCCTTTACGCCCGCCTCGTCGGCCGCGTACTTGTTGATCTTAAGCTTTTTGCCGAAGTCGGCCGGATTGGCCGCCTTGGCTCCACCGCCGACGTACACGTACTCACCGTTGGGGCCGATGACGTCGAGACCGCTCGAACCGACATTGGGCATGACGATCTTGATGTCCTGGCCCTTGTCGTCCTTGGCGACCTTCCCGCCGACGAGCTTGGCGATGTACTCCTCACGAGCCAGACCGAGGTCTCCCGCCTCCTTGCCGCCACCGCCCGACGCGGCCGCCAGGGCGCGCTGCGAACCGAACGCCTTCGCGGCACTCCTCGCCGCCGGGCCGCTCTTCTTCCTGTCGGTCACACAGGCCGGGAGCTTGTTCCATACGTCGTCGATGACCTCCTCGCCCTTCTCGACCAGCTTCTTGGCCTTGGCCGACTTGTCGAGGAAGTCCTTGATGCCCCAGATCGCCTTGCCGATCTTCGGGAGCTTGCTGACGATGGCGGCTGCCTTCGTCCAGGGCAGGTTCTCCACGACCGCCCACAGGCAGGTCGGGATGTCCGGGTCGTCCCAGCACTCCTTGATCTTCTCGGCGGCGATCTCAACGAGGAGCTCGGCGCCGTTCTCCATCAGGTAGTCGAGGAGGTCCTGCTGGGCCAGAGCCCGGGCCGCCTCGTACTCGGCCGGGCTGATGCCCGCCGCCTCGAGCGCCTTGCGCTCGGCCGCGTCCAGGGAGTAAGGGTCACCCTTCTCCTTGGCCTTGGCGGCTTCTTCGCGTTCCTTGCGTTCGAGTTCGCGCTGGTACTCCTCGGCGCGCTTGGCCGCCTCGTCGGCTTCCTTGGCGTAGGTGCCGGCGTTCTTGGCCGCGGTTTCGGCGGAGGCGGCGTGCTTCTCGGCCGACTCGGCGAAGGTGTTGGCGTCGGCGGCGTCCTTCTCCGCCTGGGTGGCCGCCCCCTGCGCGACACTCGCTTCCTTCTCGGCGAGGGTGGCGGCGCTGTTCGCGGCCGCTGCGTGGTTGTCGGCCTCGGCGGCGGCGCCACGGGCACGGGCTGCTTCGGCTTCGGCCTGGGTGGCGGCGTTGCGTGCGGCGGCCGCGTCGGCGAAGGCCTGGTTGGCGGCCGTGCGGGCGAGTTTGGCATCGGCCTGGGCCTGGGCGTCGGCCTCGTTGGCCCGTGCCGCGGCGGCCCGGGCCTTGGCGCCGTCGTCGGCGGCCTGGGCGGCGGACTTCATCGCCGCTACCGAGGAGCGTGCCGCGTCCGCGGACGAACGGGCCGCTGCCGCGGCGGCCTTGAAGGCGGGTGCGACCTGGGCGTTGGCGCGGGCGGCGGCGGCCTCTGCCGCTTCGGCCGCCTTGAGCGCTTCCGCCGCTCTGGCTTCTGCCTTGGTGACTTCTGCCTGGCCCATGGCCTGGGCGGCCTTGGCCACCTCGGTGGCGAAGTCGGCGTCCACGTCCGTGCCGGTGAACGGCGCGGTGAGGGCGATGGCGGTGTTGGCCGGGTCGGCGATGCCGGCGGCGGTGGTGCGGGCCGAGGTGGCGGCCTGGACGGCGATGGTGGCCTGGAGGCGGGCCATGGCCGCTTCCCGGGTGGCGCCCTCGGCCTCTTCCTTGGTGCGGTTGGCCGCCTGGAGGGCGTGGTTGGCGTGGATGGCGGCCAGGCCGGCCAGCCGGGACGCCTCGTGGGCGGCGATGCCGGCGCGGGCCTCCTGCGCGGTGGCCTCGGCCGCCTTGGCGTTCGCCCGCTGGGCGGCGGCCCGGGTGGCGGCGGCCTCGGACTCGGCCCTGTTGGCCGCCGCGTTCGCCGCGAAGGCGGCCGCTTCGGCCTTGTTGGCCGCGGCGTTGGCCCGTGCGGCGTGCGCGGTGGCCTCGGCGGCCGCCGCTCGTGCCCGCGCGGCGGCACCCGCCGCCTCGATGGCCGCCGAACGGGACCGTACCGCTGCCGCGGAGGCCTGGTCGGCCGCGCCACGAGCCGTGCCGGCCGCCGTCCCGGCCGCGGTCGCGGCGGAGCGGGCCTCGGTGGCCGCCGCGCGGGCGGTCTCGGCGTGCTCGGTGCCCTTGGCCTTGGCGGCCAGCGCCTCACTCGCCCTGGCCCGGGCGTCTTCGGCCTTGTGGGCGCGTTCGGCCTCCACCGCCTTGTTGCGGGCGGTGCGGGCCTTGGCTTCCTCGCCCCTGGCCAGTTCGTCGGCCTTGGACGCGATGCCTTCCTGGGCCTGCGCGGTGGCCCGCTTCTCGGCCGCCACGGCCGCGGCGGCCTGTGCGTCGGCCCGCTTGGCCGACGCGGTACGGGCCTCGGCCTCGGCACGCGCGCGTGCCGCCGCGGCGATGTCGCGTTCGCGTTCGGCCCGCACCCGCGCGGCCGCCGCCAGATCCCGCTCGCGCTCGGCGATCGCCCGCTGCGCGGCGGCGATCTTCGCCTGGCGCTCGGCCTCGATCCGCGCGTCGCGGGTCTTCTTGGCGTGCTCCCAGGCCTGCTTCTCGGCCTGCTCGGCCGCGATCCTCGCCTGGCGGGCCTTGGCCGCCGCGTCCGCGGCGATCTTGGCCTGCTTGGCTGCCGCCTCGGCCAGCCGGGCCGCCGCCTTCGCGTGCTCCTCGGCGTTCGCCCGCCACTTCGCCGCCTGCTGAGCGTGCAGCTCGGCCTGGTTCTTCGAATTGAGCCCGGCCGCGTCGGCGGCCGTGGCGTCCACCGCGTGCCGTGCGGTCGCCGCCGCCGTGGCCGCCGCGGTGGCGGCACCCTCGATACCCGAGGCGACCTCCGCCCACTGCACACCGTGGGTCAGCCCGGTGGCGACCAGCACATCGGCCTGCACCTTGGCCTGCCCGGCCGCGACCTGCGCCGCCTTCGCCGCACCCTCGGCTATACCCACCTGCCGGGCGACCTCGGCCTTGACCGGCGCGTAGTCCGACAGACGCTTCCCGGCCTTGTCGGCCGCCAGCATCCGGTCGGCCTCACGCGACTGCGCGGCCGCCGCACTCATCGCGTTCGACGCGGTCTTCAACGCCCTGACCGCATCCCCATGCGCGGCGATCAGCTTCGTACGCGCCTCGGCGGCGGTGGCCGCCTTCTGCGCCAGCTCCCGCAGCCGCTCCGCCGCCTCGGCCGCCTCCTTCTGCGCCTTCTCGTGCGCCGCCCGGTCATCCGCGTCCTTCTGCGCGGCGACCAGGTAACCCTTCTCCAGGAACTCGGCGATCACCTGGGCGTCACCCGTGGCCAAAGCGGCCTGCGCGGCCCGCTTCACCTCCGGGCCACCCACCGCGACGAGCATCTCGACCCGCTTGCGGTTCTCCTCGGCCCGCTGCTGCTCGTTCTGCTCGGTGGCCTTGTCCCGCTGCCTGGCGATGTCCGCACCGAAGGCCAGGAAATCGGCCCGGTCCCGGGCCGTGCCCTTCAGGACCCGTTCGACCTCCGCGTTGAAATGCGGACCACCGGTCCCGCGGAGCGCCTCGATCTTCCGCCGGTTCTCCACATCGGCGGCGTCCCGCTTGTCCTTGGCACGCTGCCGCGCCTCGGCCTCACCACGCTCCAGGAACTCCCGGATCGCGTTCGGATCGGTACTCGCCAACGCCGCCTTGGCGGCCTCGCGGACCTCTTCCTCCTCGTCGAACTCCGCGAAGTCCTCCACCAACTGCCGGTCACGCTCGTCACTGATCCGGTCCAGCTCGGACGTGGCGGCGGGCGCCGGGGCGGTGTCGCTCTTCGGCTCCACCGCCCCCGCGAGCCTGTTCAGAGACTGGAGCGTCCGCGTCAGCGACGCCTGCTCTGTGCGTACGGAGGTTGCGGCGGCGGCCTCACCGGCGACGGTGCCCAGCACCGCCACGGCGACCGCCGCGGACACGGCCTTCCGTACATGTACGGCCACGCCGACGCGCAGCCCTCCGGCTCTGGGCCGGACTCTTCCCCACACGGGAAACCCCCTAGACGAATGATCGAGAATCCCGCCCCGGTCACGGGCGGGTGGTCGGTGCGCCGAGCGGCGGGCCATCGGGGCACCGGAGCCGGCCGGACTCCCGGCCGGCTCCGGTAACGGGCCGGCCGGGTGCTTCCCCGGCGCTGTCCCGGGTTCAGCTCCGGGTGTCGCCCCGGGTTGGGCTCCGGGTGCTTGCCCGGGCGTTGCCCCGGGTTCAGTTCCGGGTGCGGCTCTCGCCGTCCTGGGCGCGGTCGAACATGGCCTTCCAGAACGCGGCCGCCTCGTCCGCCGCCTGCCGCTCCCCGGTCCAGGCGGCCTCGTGGTCGTCGGCGGTGCCGGAGATCGCCTGCCAGAGGCGCTCGGCGGACTCGCGGGACAGCCGGGCGACGGTCCGCCAGTTGTCCGCCTGCGCGGCCGCGGCGGCCTGTTCTGCCTGCCAGGCCCGCTGCGCCGCACCGGCGTGCTCGGAGACCGCCTGCCAGGCGCGTTCGGCCTCGGCGCGGGCGCGTGCGGCGTCCGCCGCGCCGGCCACGGCCGCCTCGGCCGCCGTGGCCTGAGCGATCAGCCGGGTCAGCGTGTGGTGGCGTACGGCCTCCGCGTCGGCGATCCGGGTCCGGTACGCCGTCAGGTCCAGCGCGGCCCCGGTGGCCCAGCCGTAGCCGAAGAACTCCGCCACGTCGGTGTCCGTGGCTCCCGGCCGCAGCGCCCACTGGGCCGCGACCCGCACCTGCTCGCCCGGGTCCTGCGCGCCAAGAGTGCGAACGAACTCGCGGTCGGCGGCGGCGACGTCCAGCCGTTGCAGCTCGCCCGCCTCGCGCGCGGCGCGGTCGCGGCGCTGTGCCTCGGCGTACCCGGACGCGACGAACGCGGCCTGCTCGGCGACGGTCCCCTTGAGGGCCCGCGTCGCGGCCGCCCGCACCTGCGGGGAGAACTCCGCCGTGTGCGTGGCGATCACCCGCTCGCAGAACGCCTTGTTCCGGGCGCGGGTGTCGCGGGCGCGCTGCTTCGCGGCGTCGAAGCCGCCTCCGGGGGCGAGCCACTCGAGGAGTGCCTGGTCCCCGCGGGAACTGCGCAGCGCGTTCCACGCCGAGGTGCGCACCTCGGCGGCCGGGTGGGTTTTCGCCATCGACGTGACCCGCTTGCGGGCCTCCTCGATGGCGGCGGCCAGCTCCGGCGACAGCGCCTGCTGCGGCGAATCGGCCGGTACGGCGGTGACGGTGGCCGCCGCCTGCCGCGGTGCGGCGGCCGGGGTGGTACCCGCCCACGCCGGTAGGCCGCCCGCGAGGGCGATCGCGCCGGCAAGCGTGCCGACGGTCACCGCCCGCGCGCATCTCCACTGACGACTCAACTCAAGACCCCCTCGGGAATGAAGTACGGTTCACGGCCGCCGGGGCGGGACCGTGCGTACGGTCCCGCCCCGGCGCGACGTTCAACGGCGCGTCCGTGCGCGCCGTCCGGCCGGTTCACGCGACCGGCCGGACCTGCCACAACTGGGCGTCGGAGCGGTTGCACGTGTAGAGCTGCGCGTCGATGCCGTTGTCCTGCTTGGCGCTCGGCACGTCGACGCACATTCCGTCGGCGTGCGCGGGCTGGAGCTCGTACAGCTTGCGCACGGGGTCGACCAGCATCATCCGCCAGCGCTGGTGTTCCCCCTGACCGCAGGTGAACTGCTGGACGGCAGCGCCGTTCTTGACGCCCTTCGCCTGGATCTCGAGGCACTTGCCGCTCTTGACGTTGCGCAGCTCGAAGGTTCCGCTGCGCGCGGCGACGGCGTTCCACTTCTGGGAGTCGGTTGCGTTGCAGGCGTACTGCTGGGCGTTGATGCCGTCCGTGGTCTTACCGCCCTCGATCTCGAGGCACTTGCTGCTGTGGGCGGCGGTCAGGGTGATGACCTGCTGGTCCGCCTTCATGCGGGCGATGGCCTCCGCCCGCGCCGCGGCCGCGACGGCCGCGGCCTCGCGGGCCGCCTCGGCGGCGATGACGGAGGAGGTGGGCGTGCCGGGGTCACCGTCGGCCTGGACGGCGGTGGCCGTGCCGGCGAGGACGGCGACGGCCGCGCCCGCGGTCAGGACGGCCCGGATGATCCGAGACATGTGGGGATCCGTTTCTCTCGCGTGTACGGGGCTCAGGCGGCCGTGACCGGGTGGATGCGCCACTGCTGGGCGGGCGAGCCGTTGCAGGCCCACAGACGCGCGGTCGCACCGTCCGTCTTGCTCGCGGACTCGACGTCCAGGCAGCGGTTCGTGTCGGCGGCGAGGTGGGCGGGCCGCAGCTCGTACAGCTCCTTGGCGATGTCGACCATGACCAGGCGCCAGCGCTGGTTGTCGGCCCCCACGCACCACCACTGCTGGACGGCCGTGCCGGTCTTGATGCCGGCGCCCTCCACGTCGAGGCACTTGCCGCTGTGCCCGAAGCGCAGCTCGAAGGTGCCGGCACCGGTGGGCACCATGTCGACGCGCTGGTTGACGGCGTCGTCTGCGCAGGTGGACTGGACGGTGTTGACGCCGTTGCGGAGGCTGGCACCGGGGATGGTGAGGCACTGGTCGCTGTGCGCGGCCCTGAGCTGGACGCCCGGGGCCACCGCCACGGCGGCGGCCGCGGCCCTGGCGTCGGCGGGGGCCACGGTGGCCGTGGACACCGTGGTGGCCGTGGGGGTCGACGGGGTTCGCGCCTCGTCGGCGACGGCGACGGTCACGCCGCCGGTGAGCGCGGCGATACCGGCCGCCACGGCCAGGGCGGATCGGACGATCCGGGACATGGGGTGCTTCCGTTCTTCTCAGGTCTGAAGGGAGAGAGCTCGGCGGGAGGCGGCCGGCGCGCGTGCGGGGCCGGCCGCCTCCGGCGCGGTCAGCGCGCGAGGGGGGTGACGATCTTCCAGGACGCGTCCTGGGCGAAGTCCTTCTCGGCGTCGAAGCGGTTCTTGGCGCTCTTGTTGGCCACGTACAGGTCGCCGTAGTACTCGCGCAGGAAGCGGCCCGGCTGGCCGGCCGACTCGAAGGAGGTGCCGGAGCCGCTCAGGCCCTTCTTGGCGCACCAGGTGGCGTCCTTGCGGAACTGCGTGCTGTTGTCGCTCGCGGCCATCCTGACCCGGAGGTCCTTGTGCGTGAGGAAGTGGCCGATCTTGCGGGAGGACTCGAAGGACCAGCAACCGGGCTGGCCGTTGAGCGCGGGGACGACGATCCAGGTGCCGTCCTCCCGGTCGGTCTGCTTGGACGCGGCGGACAGGGGGGCGATGAACGCCTCCCCGGCGTCGGGCGAGGACTGGCGGATGTAGAAGCCCGCCGGCTTGCCGCTCGCCGGCTGGAAGGACTGGCGCTTGGCACGGTGCTGCCCTTCCATGAGGAACCGCGCGACGTCCTCGTCGGTGCCGGCCAGGGCCTTCTTCGCGGCGGCGACCAGGTTCGGCTGGACGCCGGTCTTCTCGGCGGCGGCCTGGATCTGAATCGCGAGGCGGCGGTTGGCCTCGGCGATCTGCTTGCGGCGCGCCTCGTCGTCCTTCTTGTACGCCTCTTCGGCGCCGGTGTGGATGAACTGCTTCCACACGGCCGGGTCGGGGCTCAGGACCGCGCGCTGCGCCGCCGCGTAGAGCTCGCTGCCCTTGGCGTCGGCCGGGGCGACGCGCAGCAGTTCGCGGATGAAGTTGTCGTCACTGAGGGCGAGCATGGCGTCGGAGGGCGTGATGCGGAAGAGCGCGGCCGCGTTGGTGCGGGCGGCGATCTCCTTGCGGCGTTCGGCCTCCGCGCGGTCCTTCTCCTCCAGTTCCTTCAACTCGTTGGCGACGTCGCGCTGGTGCGCCTCGCGGGCGCCGTTGGCGATGAACTCCTGCCAGGCGGCCGGCTCTCCGGCCAGGGCCGTCGCGGCGGCGGCGCGGACCTCGGGCCCGGCGGCCTCGTGGCGCATCACGGCGCGGATGAAGTTGTCGTCGCTGAGGTCGAGCAGATCGGGGCTGTTGGGGATGCCGACGGCGATCAGCGCCTGGGACTTGGCGAGCCGGGCGGCACGCGCGGCGTCGGCCTTGTCCTTCTCGCGCTGCTTGTCGACGGCGTACGCCTCGTGGATGCCGGTGACGATGAACTGCACGTGGTCGTCGGCCGATTCGCTGCTCATCGCGGCCTCGGCGGCCTGCCGCACCGCGTCGAAGATCTCACCGCCGTCCCGGGCCTTCTGCCAGAGGGCGTGGATGAAGTCGTGGTCGCTGAGCAGCAGGACGTCCGGGCTCGGGTCCAGGCGGACGACGGCTGCGGCGTCCACGCGCTGCGTGTCGGTGGTGCCGATCCCGGCCGCCGCGGCCGGAGCGGCCGGCGGGGCGGCGATGGCGGCCTGCGGCGCGGCCACGGCGGTGACGGAGGCGACCGCGGTGGCGGTCACGAGCCCGCGCGTGACGGCTCTCCGCACGCGGGCGGAGTTCGAGTTGCTGTTCTTCATTCGGGTTTCGGTCCCCCTGCTAGGTCCCGCACGCGGTTCCCCACGCGTGCCAGGTGGTCGGGGCGCAGTCTTGAAGATCACCCTGGGGGAGTCAAAGTGGAATTGACAGCTCCTGTCCGATCACCCACCGGTATGGCTGCTTAATAGCTCACTTGAGGCCAATCTTTGACTGAAAGATGACTTGAACGGACTGGGTCAGAACTCACGAGTAACACGGAATGCAACACTCCATATGTGATGCGGCCAGAGAGTACGGCAGCGCGCAGCGCCTCCGGCACGCCTCCACCCCAGGCGGCACACGGCGCGTCCGGCCCCGGAGTCCGGCCCGATGTCGCCGGTCCGCATCCGTGCGGATCATGTGAGGAAAAAATGTGGGCCGGTACACATCAACAAAGCCACCTTCCTGATGCCTTATCATGTGCCGCCAAACGCACCTCTGCCTGCCGCACACCGGCCTGGGCCGTGCACGGGCCTGGTGAGAAGCCCCCGATGCCCCGGCTTCCCGGTCGCCCGGCTGCCCCCGCCGCGGGCTGACCCGACCCCCAGTCCTCACGCTCTCCCGCGGCCTGCACCACCAACTCCAGATGACCACGTTTCAGGAGAGAGTCCACGACCCGCGGATTGACTCCTCCGTAGGAGTCTGCCTGCCACTCAAGATCTTCGACGTTCACCGAAGCAGAGTAGGAGCCACCACTGACAATGCGGTGCGCAGCGCCAGGCGCTGACACAGACCGTGAGGCGGCACTCCTGGAGCGACACCAACTCCACTCACTCAAGCACCAGAGTCTGGCAGGAACAGCGCACCCGTCGAATGACGCTCCCCGCCATCTGGCGCCAGCGGCTGGACTCCGGCGCGGCGCCAGGCGTACGCCAACGACCTGGACGCCGAGCGCTCCCTGATCGCTGTCACGGCTATGCCCAACCGGTCGAAGGCGGACCAGGGCCCGGCCGAGTGGATGCCGCCGGCCGCCCGTCAGCACTGCGCGTACGTCGCCGACTGGATCGCGACGAACTGCGCTGGCAGCTCACCGTGGACGACGCCGAGCGCCAAGCCCTCGTCACGGCGGCCGCCCACCGCCCGGGGGCACGGTGACGTACGAGCCGGTACCGTAACCCGTCGTCGGGATCGCCCTCCGGGTGAGCGCCTTGTCAGCCCCGCCCCCGCCTCCGCCTCCCGCGATCTGAAGCGGAGGCACAGGCGTATACGGCCAGCGGCCGGGGCCCGTAGTGCGTGATGCCAGCCGGGTAGGGGAGCGCGCTCAGGAAGCAGACGGCCGGCACCGGCATGGGGACCCCACATTGGCTTCGGTCTTACCCGCAGCGCCCAGCACCCCGCAGCAGCCCGTCATGCTCCCCGCCGCAGGCTGCCCAGGGCGGGAGGCCGGGGCGTTCGCCTGCCGTCATCCGCCACCACGAAGGTCATGGCGGGCAGTTCGCCGCCTACCAGGGTGCAGCCCTGAGGGGGCGCCGTCATAGGGCGGGACGACCATGGAATCCTTGCGGCAGCGCCTGCCCGTGCAAGGGTCACCTCCCATCATGCCCGTCGGCCTGGCAGCGGGCCTCACTCAGTGGCGCAAGTACGACGACAGCCAGGGCCGGCTCCGGGAACGACAGGCGCAGCGCAAGAACCCGGTTGGTCATCCGGTACTCCCGCAGGGACGCCGCCCGCATGCGCGGCCCCGCCGCCTGCCGGTCCGCCGGCGGACCCGGCCGTCGCCGCGCTGCGCCGCGTCGCCGACGATCTCAGGCTGGAGCTGGCGGAAAACGCGTGGCTGGGACTTTGCTCAGGGCGCACCCCGATGTGCACGGAAATCGGGAACCCTAGCCTTCCTTTTGAGCGGGCCGGAGCACAGGTTTCCGGCGGCTCGGCCCTGTACGGACGAGGTTTCCAGCAGGGCGTCGCGTTGTTCGGTTGATCTGGGGGCAGCTCGTCAATGCTGATCGGATTGAGGACTCACCGTGCCGTCACCGCAGGTGTGGTGGCGGTACTTCTCGGCACTGGCTTCCTGGCTGGCACGGCTGGCCAGGCTGAGGCGGTGGTGCCTGTTTGCGTGAAGGCCACCTCGGTGTCATGGGGTGCAGGACACGGGCCTGTGCCGTCGACGTCGGGAGGCTCGCTCAACTGCCAGCTCGGGCCGGGCAACAGCGGTGCCGGGGTGAAGGCTCTGCAGGCGGCGTTGAAGCTGTGCCACAAGAAGAACATCGCAGTCGACGGAGTTTACGGCGACAGGACCAAAAGTGCCCTCGCGGCGGTCCAGCGAAACAGCGGCATCAACGACGACGGCCTCTACGGCCCGCAGACACGCAACATCATCCTTTGGGACGTCACCGAGAAGACGCCCGCAGGAGGCACCTGGAAGTACTGCGACCGGCTCTGACATACCGGACCCGCTCTTCCTGTCGAACCATCGCACCATCTACGGAGGTACACCCATGTCCATCATCACCGGAGCCCGGCGCGTCGCTGCTGCCGGACTCGGCTCCGTACTGCTCGCGACCGGAGTGGTCGCAATGACGGCCACCCAGGCCCAGGCCGCTACCCCCATCTGCACCAAGACCGTCACCAAAACGTGGACGGACGGGTACGGCTACAAGTTCTCCGGCCCCGTAGCCGCTTCTTCGACCGGATCCCTGAACTGCCAGATGGGACCGGGCAACACGAGCTCGGCCGTCAAGGCACTTCAGAACTCCATCAACCGTTGCTACAACTTTGCCCGGATTGACGTGGACGGCATCTACGGCTCCGGGACCAAGGCTGCCGTAGCCAAGGTGCAGCGCTACCACGGCATCTCCGACGACGGCCTCTACGGGCCGAACACCCGGGCGGTCTTCAACTGGATCATTGTCGGCTCCCAAGGACCGGCCTGCCAGGACTTCTGAGCCAGACACGGAACTCACCCGACAGTGAGGCAGATCCTTTCGTACGGCACGAGATTGAGAGGCCCGCTCTGTGGGTTGGGTGTCCGGGCCCGTCGTTCCCGGCTCTCAGCCAGGGCACATGCCGATGTCGTGGGTTCCCAGCGAGTAAGTGAAAACATGAAGAGGCTGGCACTGCCCAGTGGTGGTGCCAGCCTCTCGCTGGGTGCTCTCGGGCGGCTCGCGGGTGAACACCTCCTGTTCGGCGAGCTTCAGTGCGTGTGGGAGCACTCTCCCGCGCGCCGCCTCCAGTCAGTGAACCGTCCGTACCAACGCCACGGAACGGAGGCTCGTGTGGTCAAATCCCGGCCTGGGCCATGTCGGCAGTCAGGAGAACTGCTCATGGGAAGTCCGCTCGGTAGGACGGTGCCACCAGGCCCGCTTCGTAAGCGAGGATCACGAGTTGTACCCGGTCACGGGCGTCGAGTTTGGCGAGCAGGCGGGTCAGATAGGTCTTGGCGGTGGCGATGCTGATACAGAGCTGGTCGGCGATCTCGGCGTTGGACAGGCCCTTGCCGACCAGGGTGAGCACCTCACGTTCCCGGTTGGTGATGCCGTCAAGTTCTTTCCGTCGTGGCGGCGTCGCTGTGGGGCGGGCGGCGAACTCCTTGATGAGTCTGCGGGTGACGCTCGGTGCGATGAGAGCGTCCCCGGCGGCGACGGTACGGACTGCGGCGAGGATGTCGTCCAGGGCCATGTCCTTGACCAGGAACCCGGATGCGCCGGCGCGCAACGCTCCATAGACGTAATCGTCGTCGTCGAAGGTCGTCAGGACAACAACGCGTGCGGTGCTGGTGCCCGTGGTGATGAGCCGGGTGGCCTCGATGCCGTCCATGCCGGGCATCCGGATGTCCATCACCACCACGTCCGGGGCGAGGTCCCCGGTCAGCCGGACCGCTTCCGCGCCGTCGCCGGCCTCGCCCACGACCTGAACGTCCGCGGTGTCGGTGACGACCATCTGCAGGGCGGCGCGGATCAGGGGCTGGTCGTCGGCGAGTACCACGCGGATGGTCATCCGGCTCCTGCCTTCGCTTCTGCTCCGGTCCCCGAGGCGGCGGGCACCGGCAGCCGTGCGGCCACCCGGAAGCCGCCACCCGGACGCGGCCCGGCGGTGAAGCGGCCGTCCAGCAAGGCGACCCGCTCCCGCATACCGACCAGGCCGAAACCGGTCTCCGTGTTCTTCGTGTTCGTGCCGCCGCCCTTCCCCCGGTCGGCGACCTCGATGACGAGCTCGTCCTCGCGGTATTCGACTCTCACCTGGCAGCGATCAGCGCCCGCGTGCCGTACGACATTGGTCACCGCCTCTTGGACGATTCGGAACGCCGCGAGGTCGATGTCCGCGGGGAGCGGGCGGCGCTTGCCCTGCCACGACACCTCCACGCGGACACCGGCGGCCGTGGTCGTCGCGGCGAGCCGTTCCAGATCCGCCAGGCCGACGGCCGGCTGCAGAGTTGCCTGTGTACGGCCCTGGTCCTGGCCGGTTGGTTCCCCCTGATCCTGGTGAGCAGGCTCCTGGTCGGCCTCTCGCAGCGCGCTCAGCATCCGCCGCAACCCCGCCAGCGTCTCACGCCCCACGTGTTCCACGGTGAGCATCGCCTCCCGCGCCCTGGTGGGCTGTGTCTCAACAACTCGGGCCGCGGCACCGGCCTGCAGGGCGATGATGCCGATGCTGTGGGCAACCGTGTCATGCATCTCGCGGGCAATGCGCAGCCGTTCGGCCGTGACCGCCTGGGCGGCGGCCCGGGCGTGGAGCTCCGCGGTGTGGACACGGGCCTGATGTACCGAGTTGCCGATGAGCCACGCGATGACCACCGTCAGGGCCACAAATGGTTCGGAGGCGGTGCCGGATTCTCCCCCTGTGATCCACCGCAGGACGAGGTAACCAGCGAGCACGCCCAGCGCCCCTGCGGCCGCGGTGATCGCGGTGCGCCGCGGACGGGTGGCCGCGACGTAGCAGAGGGCGACATCCACCCCCAGAAACTGCAGGGGCAGAACTTCGTCCTGCCGCCAGGCCACCGACGAGACGACCGTGGCGGCGATCACCAGACCGTACGCCGCCGCGGCCCTGCGGCGCAGCAGCGCGCTGCCGGCCAGGACCAGCAGGAAGGCGAGGGCAAGCAGTGCCCGGGCTCCGAGCGAATCGAGACCGTCTCGGGGATAGCTGAGGGAGTACTCATGCGGGGGCGGCATGAGGACGTACTCGACGATGGGCTGCACTGCTGCCATGCACCAGACCAGCGCCGTCCACAGGCCCGGCGGTATGCGCTTGAGCAGCGGCAGCGGCAGCGGCAGCGGCGGTGAGGCGGGCATGCCGAGATCGTAAGCGCGGACCCTCAACCGGTCATCGGCCTGAGGTCGTACAACCAGGGTCGACACCCGCGACCGGCCAATGTCAGCACCGGTCCGACGACGAGCGGGGGCGCCGAACGGCACCGTGGGCGCCGTGATCGAAGTCAACGAACTCACGAAGCGATACGGCGGCACGACAGCCGTCAAGGACCTGACCTTCACCGTGCGCCCCGGTCAGGTGACCGGATTCCTCGGACCGAACGGCGCCGGCAAGAGCACCACCCTCCGGATGATCCTCGGCCTGCACGAGCCCACCAGCGGCACGGTCACCGTTGGAGGCCGGCCCTTCCGCGACCGCCCTCGCGGCCTGCGTCATGTCGGTTCCCTGCTCGACGCGCACGATGTGCACGGCGGACGCAGCGCGGCGGCCCATCTGTCGGCCTTGGCGCGCGGCAACCGCATCCCGCGGCGCCGGGTGGACGAGGTGCTGAGGGAGGTCGGTCTCGCCGAGGTCGCCCGGCGCCGCATCGGCGGATTCTCGCTCGGCATGAAACAGCGGCTCGGCATCGCGTCGGCCCTGCTAGGGGACCCGCCGGTGCTGCTCTTCGACGAGCCGCTCAACGGCCTGGATCCGGAGGGGGTGAAGTGGGTGCGTGAGCTGTTCAGGCGGCTCGCGGCCGACGGCCGCACCGTGTTCGTCTCCAGCCATCTGATGTGGGAGATGGAGCACACCGCCGACCATCTGATCGTGATCGGCCGTGGCGAGCTGGTCGCGGCGGAGAGCCTCGCGAAGTTCTCGGCTCGCGGCGCCCGGAAGAGCGTCACCGTGACCACTCCCGCCGCGACGGCCCTGAGGGACCTGCTGACGGCCGAGGGCGCGGTCGTGCACGCGGAGGGCGAGCAGCTCACCGTGACCGGCCTGACCGCGGTCCGGATCGGCGAGATCGCCCGGCGGCACGGTCTCCCGCTGCATCAGCTCAGTACTCGGTCCGCCTCGCTGGAAGAGGCCTTCATGGAGCTCACCGCCGACCGTGTCCAGTTCCCTGGAGGAGACCCCCGATGACCGCGACCACGAACACGACCACGGACGTTCCCGGCGGCGAACGCGCCGCCCGCGAACCCGCGCCCGCTTCCGCGACCTGGTCGCCGCCGAGTGGATCAAGCACCGGTCGCTGCGCTCGACCTGGATCGCCTACGGGGTCACCGCTCTGGCCGCCATCGGTTTCAACGCGGGCATCGCTTATGACACGTACAGCCACTGGACGCTGCAGGTGTCGAAGGACCGCGCCGCCTTCGTCGGAGACGGGCTGGCGCTGCAGCAGGCGTTCAATTCGAACGCAGCCCTGCTCATGGCGCTCGCCCTCGGCGCCATCGGCGCCCTGGTGATCGTCGGGGAGTACAGCACGGGCACCATCCGGACGACGTTCGCGGCCGTCCCGGCGCGCGGTTCGGTGATGGCGGCCAAGGCGGTCGTCGTCACCGTGGTCACGACCGTCTTCGGCATGGTTGTCGCCGGGGCCTCGTTCGCTCTGACGCAGGCCATTCTCGATCGCCGGGACGCGGGCGTCTCCATCGGCGACCCGGGAGCCTTCCGTGTCGTCCTGGCCTCCGCCCTCCTCGCGCCGGTGTGCGCGCTCGCCGGCCTCGCGCTCGGCGCCGTCATCCGGCACACCGCTTCCGCCGTGATCACTTCGGTGGTGGTCATTCTCGTGCTGCCGCTGTTCCTGACCGACGGCCGCCACTGGTCGGCGGTCGTCGGGCACACCCTGCCGTACCGTGCGTGGCTGCGGCTCGTCGATGTCAACTACTCCCCGATCGCCTTCCCGTGGACCACCGGCGGAGCCTGGACCGTCTACACGGTGTGGGCATGCGCCGCATGTGCCATCGCCGTCACCAGCGTCCACCGGCGAGACCAGTGAGTGGTCAGACGTTGCAGAGTGGCTGAGTAGGTGTTTTTTGAACGCTGGCCGCGAGGTGTGTCCGGCCGGATGATCTGGGGCGTGGCGTCTGGCGGGATGGGGCGGCGGTACTGCCGGGAGTGTGGTGATCCGCTTCCGTCGTCGATGGCGGCGGAGGCTTCAGCGAGGCGGGCAGCGGGTTGCTCGGACGTGTACGGACGGCTGGTCGCAGCCGGGGCTGGACCGGCCTGGCTTGAGCGGGTCCTTCCCGCCCACCACGGTTGTCGGGAACCACCGCCTGTTGCCTGAGTCAGCCGGTAGTCGGGTGGCCGCCGGACCACTACGACGTGGGTTGGGAAAGCGCGTTCCCGATGTGTTCGGGCTCGGAAGCACGAAGGTCTGCTTCCAGAAGCCCGAGGCGGGGACGAATCTCACCCCTCGGCCAGAAGATCACCCTCTACGGCGTCGGATACGACGACCGGTGCCCGAAGGGGATCGGCGACCGGAGGGAGACGCCTGCACCGCTTCCCACTGGGGACACCAACGAGTCGTCGACTGCCTCGGGCGGCAGCGCCTGCTACCGGAACTGTGCCGCTGCCCGAGCGGCCGGCGCCGCCCCGATTCGTATCGGTGGTGCCGGCTACCGGGGCGCTCTGGATGGCGACAAGGACGGCGTCGCCTGCGACTGACCGCGTCCGCCCCCACCGACGCGGGGTGTCTTCGTACGCCCGCACGTGCACCGGTCGGTACGCATCAAAGTGCAACAACGTTGATCTGATGCCCGTCTGCCCGGAAGGAGGCTCTCGGTGCCTCACCCATTTTTCAGTGCGCGGCACGGTCTGCTACTTCTCGGGTGATGTCGGCGTAGAGGCGGAAGAGGGCCGGGCGGGCTTCGCCGTGGTCTCGGTGGCGCAGGGCGGCCCAGCACCGGGCGATGAGCTCCCGGGCCTGGGTGCCGGGCCATGGCTGGGGCAGGAGTTGAGGCGGCAGGAGTGGGTCGGGTTCCATGGCGCGAGTGAGTTCGGCGGCCAGTTCGACCGCGATCGTGAGGAGTGCGGTGGGGGAGAGGCTGTCGGGGCCGGTGAGCCGGGCGAGGCGGGGCTGGGCGAGGCGGCTGAGGCGCTGGTAGCGGTCGGCGATCTCCCGCAGCGGCCACAGGTGGCGGGCGAGTTCGGCGGGCTCCTGGGTGGCGCCCCTTCGCAGGTCCGTCGTGGTGAGGAGGGTGAGCGCGCCATGGGCGCCGAGGCGGCGGGCCGCTTCTTCGACGTACGGTTCCCAGGTGTTGGCGCAGACGTACAGTCCGCCCTGGAGTGGGGCACCGCCGAGGTGGACGAGGGTCTCGCGCAGGGAGTCCCGGGCCGTGCGCGCCGATTCGGGCACCGCGAAGGCGGCGAGGTGCCAGACACCGTCCCAGGGCGCGAGCCCGGCGTCCTGCTGGAACGCGTGCCGCAGGAAGTCCGCGTTGGGGGCGAGGGCACGCATGGTGTCCGCGGTGGCGTGCAGCTCTGCCTTGCGACCTCGGCCCTCGTGGGTGAACCGGCCTTCGGCCACGAGGCGTTTGACGCACAGCCGCACCTGCTGGTCACTCATGCCCAGGGTGTTGGCGACGGTGTAGAGCTCGTCCGCGCCGACGGTGCCGTCCTCGCGGATCAGCGCGTGGACGAGCATGCGGGTGGGGATCTCGATGTGTTCGGTCATGGTGTGCTCAGTCCTCTCGGCCCGTTCGCCCCGACAGGGCGGTGCATGGTGGTCACCGCGCCGAACCCCATCAGCCCGCGAAGCCAGGGCGTGTGCTCGGTCCGTACGGCCGTGAAGCCGCGCCGCTCGTACAGGGCCCTGGCGCGCGGGTTGGTGTCGATCACGTCCAGTCGGATCTCCCGGCAGTCCTGCTCAGCCGCGACTGCGGCCACTTCTTCGATGAGCAGGCTTCCGACGCCGCGGCCACGTATGCCCGGGTCCACGGCGATGCCGTCCATGACGAGCTGCCCGGGGGCCGGGTGGCGTTCGAACAGGGCGAGGAGCAGGAGTCGGTGCAGTCCCCGCAGGTGTCCGTACGCGCGCAGCACGGCGGCGGCCGAGCCCCCGGTGAGAGCCCGGCCGCCGAGCTGGTAGCCGGCGAGGCCGACGAGCTGCCCGTCGAGGAACGCGCACACCGCGCGGTCGGCGTTCAGGTGGGCGGCGATGAAGGGCACCGCCTTGTCCGGCGGGTTCAGGGCGGGTCCCAGTTTGCGGCCGAAAGCGTCCCAGTACAGCTCAGCCGCCCGCTGCTCGGCTCCCGCTGGAACGCCCTGCCGTACCGTCACCGGCCCGGTGCCGGCACCCGTCGCGTGCAGTTCCATGTCCGTGCCCCCATTTCCTCGTCCAGCCTCCCACTGAAACTATCACTTCTTACACGACCGTTCCTGCGGTGATAGTTTCGGTGCTGCGTAACCCCGAGCAGAGGCGGTCAGATCTCATGTGCCCGAAGGTCCAGCCCCGAAGGCGCGGGCTCCGCGCCGCCGTGTGGTCACTCGTCACCGTCCTGGTCGTGGCCACCGGCCTCACCGGTGTGGTGCTGTGGCAGAACACCTACGACATGGAGGAGCAACGCGTCTCCATCCGCCACGGCGGTCATACCCTCAACGGCGTACTGGCCGCCCCCAAGGACGGCCGCAAGCGCCATGGCCTGGTCGTGTACGTCCACGGCGACGGCCCCCTCGACGCCACCCACGACGACGGCTACAAGCCCATGTGGGAAGCGAACGCCAAGGCCGGGTACGCCTCCCTGTCCTGGGACAAGCCCGGCGTCGCGGGCGCACCCGGCGACTGGCTCGACCAGTCCATGGACGACCGGGCCGACGAGGCGGTCGCGGCCATCGCCTGGGCGCGCGCCCGCCCGGACATCGACCGCGACCGGATCGGGCTCTGGGGCGCCAGCCAGGCGGGCTGGGTCCTGCCGAAGGTCGCAGCGAAGACGCCCGTGAGCTTCGTCATCGCCGTCTCACCCGCGATCAACTGGCTCCAGCAGGGCCGCTACAACCTCCTCGCCGAGCTGCGCGCCGACGGCGCATCGGCGGCCCGCACCAAGGCCGAGATCGCCAAGAGCGACCACACCCGCCGGCTGCTGGCACGCCACGCGACCTTCGAGGAATACGTCACAGAGATGGGCGGCGACGCGAACGGCATGACCGCCGATCGCTGGGGTTTCATCTCCAAGAACTACACCGCGGACGCCACGCGAGACCTCCGCGCCCTGCGCGGCGTACCGGTGCTGCTCACCCTGGCAGGCCATGACATCAACGTGGACACCGCCGACACGGAGCGCGGCTACCGCAGGGCGCTGGACGGAGGCGGTGCGTTGACGGTCAAGCGATACCCGGACGCGGCCCATTCACTGCTCAAACGGTCCATCGAGCAGTCGGGCCTCAAGACCACGCTTACCGCGCTCTTCTCCCCCCGTTCGCTCTTCGCGGACGGATTCCTGGACGACCAACGGCAGTTCCTCAAGGATCTCGGCCGGGGCGGCAATGCCACTCCATGACACTCCCGCAAGACCGGGCATGGCGCGTGGTGCACGTTCGCGTGTACCGCCCGGTGCACCTTGAAGCGAACGCCGACACGCAGGGCCTTGTCACCGAAGGTGTTCCCGCGAGGTGAGCTGCCGCAGGATCGCTGCGGCCCGCGAAAGGTCATCCCCCGGCCCCCTCATCGTGCGCAGCACAACCATGGTCCCGAAACAAGCAAGGCCCGGACGCCTGGTCCGGGCCTTGCCTTCTCGAAGTCCTCTGGGGCCTGTCTCACCGGCTCATTTGATCTTGTGGCAAGATCGCGGGATGCTACGACTAACCGACTTCATCATCGACTGTCCGGACACGATGAAGCTGGCAGCCTTCTACTCCGAGGTGACGGGGCTTCCGGTCAAGGAGGGCAGTAACGAGAACTGGGCTGGTATCCAGCTCGGCGAGATCGAACTGGCCTTCATCCAGGTGGAGGACTACCGCGCCCCGCAGTGGCCCGACAGCGAGCACCCCAAGCAGTTCCACCTCGACTTCGAAGTCGACGACATCGAGGCCGAACAGCGCCGCGTCCTGGCCCTCGGCGCGACCCTGCAGCGGGACTGCATCGGTCCCGACGGCTACGGCTTCCGCGTCTACACCGACCCCATTGGCCACCCCTTCTGCCTCTGCCGCAACAAGGGTGTCATCTGGACCGATCAGGGCCCCGTCTGGCCCAAGCGCGACCAGTAGGCCGTGTTTCGAAGTAGGTGGAGCCATTCGTTGACGGCGGTGATGTGGACGGTGGCCAGGTAGCTGACGGCGAGCTTGTCGAACCGGGTGGCTGCCACCCGGTGGCGTTTGAGGCGGTTGCTGCCGCACTCCACGGCGTGCCGGCCGCGGTAGTCGATCGGGTCGAAGGCGGCCGGCCGCCACGGCTGCCGCGCCTGCGCCGGTGACCGGCATGGTCAGCAGGCTCGGGAATGGTGCAGGCGATCTGGCGCCGACGCAGGTGGGCGCGGATGGCGCGGGAGGAATACGCCTTGTCGACGCGGACCCGCTGCGGCCGGGTCCGCGGTCGGCCACCATCCGGCCGGGCGATGCGGATACCGGCCATCACCGCCTCGAAGTGCGGGGCATCCGCGGCCTGCCCGGCGCTCAGGACCAGCGACAAGGGCCTTTGCCCCTGTTCGCAGGCCAGGTGCAGTTTGGTCGACAGCCCGCCGCGGAGCGGCCCCGCGCGTGATCGCCCGGCTCCGGAGTGCTCCCGCCTGGCGAACCAGGAATCTCCCGGTGCGCGATGTCGAGCAGCCAGGGCAGATCAACCTGAAGGATCAGGGCGCGGGAGCGGTTCAGGCGGCATCGACACTGCGGCCGGCGCGGCCCCCGAAGCGTTCCGCGAAGCCCTCGGCGTGCTGGCTGATGAAGGACCGAGCGCCCTCCACGAAGCGGACCCGCGTGAGGTCGGCGGCCAAGACCTGGCCGGCGTACGCCTCAGCGGCCACACGCTTCTCCGCCGCGGCGCGCTGCAACTGCTCGTACGCCTCGTCGCTGATCTAGATACGGATTTCCCGAGCCATGCCCCCACGGTATCCGGAGGCTCCTGACGGCGGCAGACGAACGGTCCGGCTGACTTTCTGAGCCAGCCGTTGGCCGGCGCGCCCTCGGGAACCCACTCAAACTGACCCGAGGAAGTAACCGTCGGGCAGGGCGTTTTGACCGTTGTTCCGCCCCGTTCTGCGTACTTAATGCGTTTCAGGATCCTCACCAGGTTGGTCTGGATTCGTGGGCGATGCGACGGGTCAAAACGCCCTCTTAAGGGCCCCGGCCCGCCCTTCACTTCGACAAGCCGGTGCTGAGAAACTTCAGACATGGGATCTTGGGGAACCTTGGGGCCGGCGCTGTTGTCCTTGGTGGGTGTTGTGCTGGGCGCGGGCGGGTCGTTCTTCGGCCAGTATCTGATGTCGAGGGCGAGCAGTCGGCAGGTGGACGTACAGGAATCTGCCGCGCACCGCGCGGAGCTCAAGGATGCCGTCCTGAAGTTCCTGAGCATTGCGTCACAGGTGGAGAAGGCGACAGCCGCGCGCTCACAGAGCGTCGAGACGGCATCCGCTCCCGCACTCGACCAACTCGTCGATGACCTGTGGCTCGCGCAGAAGGGAATCGACCTTGCGGCAAGAAGCGAGCCCCTGCGGGGCGCTACCTACCGTTACGCGGCCAGCCTCACTGCAGCAGCGCGAGGCGAGGTAGCTGAAGCATCCGCATTGGGCAGACTGCAGGCACAATTCATGGACGCCGCGTATGACGACATGTGGCCACGTCAGCGACGAACAGCCGAGGCGTCTATCACAGCTCAGTGAGCGACGGGGCAGCGCTGTCCGACTGCTGAGATCAAGGTATCGCAGCCATAAGATGCTCGGTGTAGGCGGTTCGGCAGACCTTCATCACGGGCGTGCTGCGTGACAGGTTCGGAGCGCCCTCTCGTCGGCGGATGGCATCCTCACCCGGATCTCCTCCCGGAAGTGGGCCGGCGCGAAGCCAAGGTCGGCGAGCCGTGCGTAGATGCCCCCGGGGCCTGTGTCCACCTCCGTGATGGCAGTCCCCGCGATCCTGTCTAGGACGGTCTTCTTTGGCCCCGCGACGACTTCGTCAGGCCCCGGGGAGGAACGGTTTGAAGTGGCCCCACCTGGCTTTCCGGAGGGCAGGGTGCCCCGCTGGGCCCGATGTCGGTGGCAGCGTCCAGCTTTTGCGCATGGCTGATCAGGAATGGACGGGCGTCCGTCAGCGGGTCGAGGCATTGGGGACGTCTCCCGAGAGCAAGGAGGTGTTCGGGGCCTTGGGGCACAAGTGGGTTCTGCAGGAGCCGCTCAGCCATGCTCAGCTCTCTGAGCTTGAGGCGCAGATGAAGGTGCGGCTACCAGAGGAATTTCGATCCTTCCTTGTTCGAGTCGGCGCGGGTGGCGCAGGTCCCGCCTACGGCGTTTTCCCGGTGCAGCGAGTGCAAGGCCGCTGGCGGTGGGAGGGCGATGGCGCCGAGCTGGCGGACCTGTCCCGGCTTGCCGAGCCCTTTCCGGAGCAGGGTCTGGATCCTGCTTTTATCGGGGCGAAGTAGAGCCAGGGCTTCGGCGTGAATGGGAGCCAGTGGTTCTTTGTGAGTTCGGGAGCCAGTCGGTGTGATGGTGTGGAACATGCCGCTTTCGGAGTATTCGCGAGTGGTTGCTCTGGTTGGCCGTCACGCTGTGCCTGTTGATCACGGTCCAGGTCAGGGAGACCGCTGGTGCACAGGTCACGTGAGTGGCTGTTCGAGAGGATCCGCCAGGCTCATCGCGAGCAGGGGCTGTCAGGGCGGGAGCTCGCCGCGCGGTTCAAGGTGTCGCGAAACACGGTGAGGAAACGTTGGAGTCGCCGGTGCCGCCGAAACGGAAGTCGCCGCCGCCACGCAAGAGCGTGCTGGAGCCGGTGAAGGGCTTCATCGACGCGATGCTGCGTGAGGACCTGGACGCGCCGGCGAAGCAGAAGCACACGATCCCGCGGATCATGGAGCGTCTGGCGGCGGAGCACGATTTCGAGCTGGCTCGCCAGACCGCGGTCTGGGAGTACGTGTCCAAGCGGCGGCCGCAGATCAGGGCGGAAGCCATGGAAGGGCGTCGGCACCTGGACGGGACGGTGCCACAGGCGAAGAGGCCGGGCGAGGAGGCGGAGGTCGACTTCGCGGACTTCTGGCTGGACCTGGCCGGGCAGCGCCGCAAGTGCGTGCTGTTCACCCTGCGGCTGTCCTACTCGGGCAGGGCGGTGCACCGGGTCTACGCGACCGCGTCCCAGGAGGCGTTCCTGGAAGGGCACGTGGAGGCGTTCACGGTGCTGGGCGGGGTGCCGTCAGTGCACATCCGCTACGACAACCTCAAGCCCGCGGTCAAGCAGGTGCTCTTCGGACGTTCCCGGCTGGAGTCGGCCAGGTGGGCTGGACATGCTCCAGGCCGAGCAGGCCGACCGGGACCTTCGCCGCCAGCAGCGGCTGCTGCGGCTGGCCCGTTTTCCCAGGCCCAAGCGGCTGGAGGACTTCGACTTCGCGAAGAACCCCAACGTCACACCCGAGGTCGTCGCCGACCTGAAGTCACCGACCTGGGTCCGTGAGGGCCGGCCGCTGGTGCTGATCGGCGACTCCGGCACCGGCAAGTCCCACCTGCTGATCGGCATCGGCACCGCGATCGCCGAGACCGGCCTGTCCGTGCGCTACACCACCACCAGCGCGCTGGTTAACGAACTCGCCGAGGCCGACGCCAACCGCCGCCTGTCCTCGGTCATCGCACGCTACAGCAAGATCGACCTTCTCTCTCTGCCTGGACGAGTTCGGCTACCTCAACCTGGACCGCAAGGGCGCCAAGCTGCTGTTCCAGATCTTCACCGAGCGCGAGGAGCGCAAGGCCACCGCGGTCGCCACGAACTCACCCTTCACCGAGTGGGACAAGACCTTCGGCGACGCCCGCCTCTGCGCGGCCATCGCCGACCGGATCACCTTCCGCTGCACGCTGATGCAGACCGGCACCGAGTCCTACCGCTACCAGACCACGCAGGAATCCCTCTTCACCGCCCAGAGCTGACAACCCGCCAGGCAGCACGAAGGACCTGGCCCTTACCGATGGCTGGCTCTGCGCACAAGAAGCGGTTCTGGCTCAGCTTTTGTTTGCGTCGTGAGGCGCCGTTGGTTCAGTGCTGGAGAACGCAGTCATCAGCTGCCAGGTGCAGGTGCCGAAGGGTTTCCAGTTCGGTGGTGGGGAAGGCGTGCAGCTGCCACTTCTGGAGGTAGCCGTCCTCGCCGTGGGTTCGCCACACCTTCTCGGCAGCCATCAGGACCGCATGTGCCAGGGAGGTGCGAGGACGTGTGGACGTCCACACGAGGGTGCCCTTCCCGTCCGGTGCGTCGCAGCTCGTCGACATGTCCGGGAAGCGACGGATCGTGATGTGCACGTCGCTGTTTCGGCGACGAAGAATCCACCGCGCCTCTGCCGGTTCGAGGTCGAACGAGAACCGCTGGATGCCATGGGGGCCGTAGAGGCCCGTCACGCCTTTCAACAAGTCGGCGAGCGCGTTTGTGCAGTAGCTGACGCTGTCCCGGTGCTTCGTCGAGCCGTCCCAGATCCTGCACGTCGCCCAGCCGGAGCCGCTCAGTTCCCAGCTGAAGTGCAAAGACCTCGTCACTGAATCCCCCTGATCGTTTGCGGACAACGCTACAGCGGTGCTGAAGACGTGGGACGGCCTGGTACGCCACTCATCCGTGCATACCCAGCCGTTCTTCGCGGCTTCCGTGTGTGGTTCGGTGTCGCCGCTTTCGGGCATGTCGAACCAGTAGAAGTGGTCCGCCGCGTTCACGTTGCGGAGGTGCGCAACGATGGTGGTCCCCTGCGAGAGCCGGCTGGGCCAGTGCGTCAGGCACTCCGAGGAACCCAACGGGCTCGATCACGACATGCTGTCGCAGTGCTCTCGCTTCGCGTGGGGTGGGCCCTGGCCAAGGTTTGTCAGGGAGGCAACCCGGGCCCGCGACCACACGTTATCGACGACACTGACCCGGTCCTTTCGGACACTCCACCCAGACCCGCCCGGTCACCCGATCAGTGGCTCCCAATCCCGCCGAAGTGGCTCCCGAACTCACCGAAGAACATCCGCCCCGGGCGAGTACGCCACCGCCACGAACGGCCTACACGCGGCTCCCGTTCACACCGAAGCAGTGGCTCTCATATGACCCGACAAAATCACCACCCCCGTCGTGGCCTGAACCGGGGTAAACACCGAGACTGCCCAGCTCCGTGGTGTGGGTCAGGATCAGGGCGCCGGCCATGGCCACCATCAGGACTGCAAGCACCTTGTACAGCGTGGCGGTACGCATCCGCACCGCCCAGGAAGCGCCGGCCCAGGCACCCAGCAGGCTTCCGGCGAGCAGGTTGACCGCGATCGCCCGGTGCGCGCCCAGGTCGGAGAGGGACACGGCGGCTAGCCGGGTCGGCAGCGCGGTCCTCACCACCATCAGGCTCATCGCCTTGTTCAGGATGACCGCTGACAGGGCCGCGAACCCGAACACGCCGATCAGTCGTGGCAGCCGGAACTCCGCGCCGCCCAGCACAATCGTGCCGCCCAGCGCACCGACCCCGGCCCCGCAGGCGAACGTCAGGGGCAGCGAGCAGACGGCCCGGCCGGGTAGCACAGGGGTGGTGGTCATCACGGACGGTGCCTTTCTGCGGCGGCGCCCTGTGCGCAGCCGATCGAGGCCCAGCATGTCTGCCCGGCGTCCACACGCCCACCCCACGTCCGGGGGATCTCAGGTTCCTCCGACGGCCTGGCACCCATCCTCGTCGGTTCGGCTGGCCGTGCCCCGGACGAGATACCGACCCGCGACCGCCGTCACAGCGGACTGGCCGCTCGTCGAACTTCCCCACTTCCTTGTGGGCTGGATCAAGTGAGGCGAGGAGTACCCCTGGTCGTTTTCAAGAATCGCCTTGAACCTGGCCGGTCCCACCCCCAAGGGCCGCTCGCGCCCGGATGCGGCGTCGACGAGCCTGGCCCCGTCGTGGGGCTCGGAGCAGGGTTCTGGGGGCGGAAGGTGTGGCGACCGACCGAGCATGGGCGGCCGGGGGCCACGCGGCCCACCTCGGAGCGTCCCGAGAGCGACCATCGCCACCGCCACACCCACCGGTGGGCGGGGGCGCCGGTCTGCGTACTGGACGTGAGCCCTGACCCAGCGGCAATGGCCGGCGGTCCTGCGGGATCCGGCGGGGCGCTGCGCGTCATCGGGCTTTTGTTGGCGGTTCGGTGTCGGCGCCATGCCGGGCGAGCTGGGCGTGGATCGTCTTGCCGTGGCCGTGGCCGTGGCCGTGGCCGTGGCCGAGGCCGGGGGTGATGGTTAGACTGCGGGTGAGGCGGCGGACCATGTGCCAGCCGCTGCCGCCGCTGCCGCCGTTCAGATCCGGGGTGCATTCGCGTGGACGTGCTGGGCTCGGGTCACTAACGGCGGCGGTCACCACGTCGGGGCCGGCGGACAGTTTGAGGGTGAACCGGCCACGGCCGTGGCGCAGTGCGTTGGTGACCAGCTCGGACACGACAAGGGTGAGGGTGTCCGCCGTCTCGGCGTGCGCGCGGCGGGCTCAGGCCATCGGCAAAGGCCCGGGCGGCGTCGCGGGCGTGCCGGATGCCGGCAGCGCTGTTCCCGTGCACTACGGCCGATGGTGGCTCTGACCTGCCAGTGGTGGTCGTCGTGTCGCTCATCGCGCACCCCTCTGATGCCGTTGGCACCGCTCAGTCTGCTGGGTGCGTATGCCCGCCTTGCACGCGCTCAGACGTGAGCTCACGTACGGGTGACAGAAATATGACCACCCCCATGACGGAAAATCTGCCATGGCTGGAGTAGAAATCTGTGTCCCTCCAGGTTATGATTCCACCCGTAGCCAGACAGTAATCGAGGCGTGGCAGAGACGAACTGCCGCGCATGCAGGACGGCACGGCGGTGGAGCGGTGGATCCGAAGGCGTAACAGGGTTCCACCACTGGCCGCCGGGCCGGGCGGCCCAACGGGGCCGCCAGCAACACGCAGGATGAAGCACCACAAGAGGTTGATCAGAAGAAACAAGGAGGAATAACGCCATCAGGATCGCCCGGGCCGGACCTAGGGTCCGCTCGGGTACCGCAGGCCCCGGATTGGAAGGTGGTCCCCGGTCACGCATCCGCGATCCCCGCACTCCCCGCCCTCTCCCGGGCAGCGGAGCTGCGGAAACAGAAAGCCGGCACAGCACAAGGCCGGCAGATGGTGTTGAACCCCTCGGGGCCCTGGTGCTGTACGGCACCAGGGCCCCTCGACGCGTTACACAACGAGGTGACATGGCCGCAGAAAACCCGCTCAACCGACTCGATGACGACGACTACCCCGCCTACACCATGGGGCGCGCCGCCGAAATGCTCGGCACCACCCCCGCCTTCCTCCGCGCCATAGGTGAAGCCCGACTCATCACGCCGCTGCGCTCGGCCGGCGGCCACCGCCGCTACTCTCGCTACCAGCTGCGCATCGCCGCCCGCGCCCGCGAACTCGTCGACCAGGGGACCCCCATCGAGGCGGCCTGCCGCATCGTCATCCTCGAGGACCAGCTCGAAGAGGCCCAGCGCCTCAACGAGGAATACCGCCGCTCGGCCAAGCCCAGCGGCTGACGGGACTTTCACGGCGAGCGCTCGCGTACGTCTGGGGGCTGCCGCATGCGCCCGGTGGCGCCCCTGAGGCGACGTGGGAATCCATGTTGCCTCCTGGGTCTCAAGCCCAGCGACTTCCGTGACTGGACACAGGGTGTTGTCCTCGCCGACGAATCAGGACTCGTCTTCCAGAGGGCGAGTCCGCTGAACCACCGGTCCCGAGCGGTACTGGCCACGTACGTGCCACGAAGCCGGGTGTCTTCCCACGTCTCGAAGGTTTCGTTGCCAGGGCATCGGTCCAGCGATCGTGTTTGCCCGATGCCCCTGCTCGGCCGGCTGTCTGCCCCGCGTTCTGCTTGGGGACCTGTGTTTCGGTCCTGGAGCCAGCCGAGCGCTGCGTGACTACCGCCGTTCCCGCTCCGGAGCCGGAGGACGACGACGTCAACAGCCAGGAGGAGCTGTTCTTCGAGGATCTGACCCGCGAGCAGGTTCGCGACTGGCGAGTGCGGGCGCTGAAGGACCACCAGGTCGTCGTCGACCACATCGACTCCCAGCAGACAGCCGGTCGGCGACGTGACCCATTCCTCCCTGACACGTTGACCCAGGCGACGGTGCACAACCCGGCCCCACGCCGGGCCGCGTGTGATGGCCCTGACTCCCGCCCGGTGTCAGGGCCGTCGCTGTTCACAGACGCGGGCGCGGGGCGATCGGATCGAACACCAGGCCCGATGCCGCTTAGCGGCGCCAAGGGAAGATCGTTTCCGCAGGCCAGGCCCAGCGGTCAGGGGGCGCCGGAGCGCAGAGGTCCGCGCGACCCCGCCATCGGTGACGTTGACGAGGGCGGACCGCGGAAGCGGGCACGGCCCTGGTCCCGCTGGATCTGCCGGAGGGAAGTGTGCGGCGGGACCGGCACCACGCGCGGTGGCCAGCACGATGACCTCGCCGAGATGTGCGGCGCCCGTCACGAGCAGAAGACCCACGACGTTGCCTGACGCGGCACTAGGGCCTGTCCGGCGGATCATGTGACTGTCTGGCCCCTGGGTCGTCGTTCTGCTCGTGGGGCGGAGCGATCTGACGAACGACGAGTGGGCGAGACTCGCGCGGCATCTGCCGAAGCCGGGTCGCCGTGGCGGGCGGTGGAGCGATCGCCGAAGGGTGATCAACGGGATCCTGTTCCGGATCCGCTCCGGCGTCCCGTGGCGGGATCTGCCGGAGCGGTTCGGGAACTGGAAGACGGTGTACGAGCGCCATCGCCGCTGGTCCGCGGACGGAACCTGGGATCGGATTCTCCAGGCCGTCCTGGCCGATGCTGACGCCGAAGGACGGATCGACTGGAGCATGGTGAGCGTGGATTCCACCTCGTGCCGGGCTCACCAGCATGCGGCCGGGGCACCGCGCAGGGCGCCGCGGATCCCGAAGAGGCGGTCGATTCCTCCTCAGCACCGGCCCGATGAGGGACGGCCGTTCCCGCGGCGGCCTCACCTGCGAGATCCACCTCGCCGGGGAGGGCGGCCGCCGGTCACTGGCCCTGCTGATCACTCCTGGTCAGTGGGGCGACAGCCCCCAGCTCATCCCGGTGCTGGAACGCATCCAGATCAAGCGCCCTGGCAGCGGGCGTCCCCGGATGCGACCGGACCACCTCGGTGGCGACAAGGCATACAGCTCCCACCGCAATCGCCGCTATCTGCGCAGACGTCAGATCAAGCACACCATTCCCGAACCGAAGAGCCAGGGGGCCAACCGGCAAGCCTGCGGCAGCAAGGGTGGTCGACCCACCGGCTTTGACAAGACGCTCTGCAAGTGCAGGGACGAAGTGGAGCGGACCATCAATGCCCTGAAGAGCTTCCGGGCTGTGGCCACGAGGTTCGATCAGCGCGCCTACGTATTCCATGGCACCGTCATCGTCGCCTCGATCCGACTCCGGCTCCGCTCGTGATCCGCGACTGACTAGTCGTCCGAGCCGGTGGTCGAAAGCGGCACCTCGGCAACGAAAAACAGGAAACAGGGTTTGGCCGAAAGGTCGTGGAAGCCGTCGGGGAAGAGTTCGCGGGCGGCCGGGTCGGGCTGCGGCTCGCTGATGCTGGAAAGGCGGAAGCCAGCGGTGGTGAAGGCATCGGTCATCGCGTGCAACGGCCTGCGCCAGAACTTCATCGGGACGGTCTGCCCGCCGAACGCCCAGTCGAAGGTATAGCTGGTGGTCGCGAAGTAGTCGGGCTGAGGTTCCTGGATCGTGTAGGCCACAAACGGGTGGTCCACCGACGCGATCAGCCGCCCGCCGGGCCTGAGCACGCGCCGCAACTCGGCCAGTGTCGGCCCCCAGTCCTCCAGGTAGTGCAGGACCAGCGAAGAGACACGACGTCGAACGCGCCATCGTCGAACGGCAAGTGGTCACGAAGGTCGACCTGGTGCACGTCCGCGTCGTCGCCGAGCCGTCGCTTGGCCAGTGACAGCATCCTGGCGCTGGTGTCGATGCCGGTGACGACGGCACCGCGGTCGCGAAGTGCTGCGGACAGGGGGCCGGAGCCGCAGCCGGCGTCCAGGATCCGGCGGCCGGCCACGTCTCCGGCGAGGTCCAGCATCGCGGGCCGCGCGTAGTACGCATTCACGAGGTTGCACTCGGTCTCCGCCGAGTACGCCTCGGCGAAACTGTCGTAGTCATTCACCCGGGCCAGATCCGCAGACCTGGCGAGGCGCTCGGGTCCATCGGTTAAGCGATCCATCGTCGCAGCCTAGTAGTCACAAGATCCGCCGGACAGGCCCTAGTGCTCTGACCGCGAAGGTTCGCCGGGTTGGGGGGTGCAGCCCGTGAGTGAGGCGGCTGGCGGTGAAATTCATGAGTGCTTCGGTCACTCGCCGCCTAGGGTCTGCTGCATGGCTCTCGCTTACGATGCAGCCGGAGACGGTCCTGCGCTGGTTCTACTGCACTCCGCGGTGTGCGACCGAAGGATGTGGGATCCGCAGTGGCCGGCCCTTGTCGATGCCGGATACCGGGTGGTGCGCTGCGACTTCCGGGGCTTCGGCGGGACTCCCTTGCCGGACCGGCTGCACAACGATGCAGAGGATGCGCTGGACCTGTTGGATGCCCTCGGAATCGAGCAAGCGGCGCTGATCGCCTCCTCGTATGGCGGACGTGTTGCCGTGGAGATCGCCGCGCGCTGTCCGGACCGGGTATCCGCCATGGCGCTGTTGTGCGCCGGACTGCCGGGGCATGGACCCTCCGATGAATTGCGCGCGTTCGGTGAGCGGGAGGCCGCGCTGCTCGAGGCGGGCGATATCGCGCGGGCTGTGGAACTGAACGTGGACACTTGGCTTGGGCCGGACGCCGACCAAACAATCCGGCAGGAGGTGCGCGGGATGCAACGGCACGCCTTCGAGGTGCAACTGGCCGCCCCCGAGGGGGCCGGCCGGAACGAGGTGGGAATCGATCTGTCAGCGATCAAGGCGCCCTGTCTCGCTCTTTCGGGCGGCCATGACATGGCGGATTTTCGGCAGATCGCGGCCCGGCTCCCGGGTCTGCTCGCCGACGCCCGGCACCTCGAACTGCCCTGGGCCGGTCATCTTCCCAGTCTGGAGCGGCCTGCCGCGGTGACGGACCTGCTGACCGGCTTCCTGCGCGAGACGGTCCCTGCCGGCTGAGCGTGATTCCCGGGTGTCACGTGTCCCGGTCAGGCCGCCTGTGCGAGGCGGAACCACCACCCTGACTGCGGCGGAGGCCGGGGACGTGGAGAACTAGTGGTGATGTACTTCTCCGACTCCTTCAGCCTCATCGGTCTGCTCGCGACCGCGGCCACGTTCATCGTCTGGTTCCACCGGGCGTGCGTCAACGCCGGGATCTTCAGCCCCCAAGAGCATGGCCGCGGCCCCGGCTGGGCGATCGGCTCCTGGTTCATCCCGTTCGCCAACCTCTGGATCCCCCGCGCGATAGCGGGCGACATCTGGGACGCGAGCGAACGCGACAAGCGCGTCCCGCGCACGGTCCTCAACGCCTGGTGGACCCTGTGGTTGCTCTCCTGCGTGGTCAACCGCATCGCCGGCCGGGCATGGGGGCCGCGCCGAGGAAGCCGACGCCGTCCAGCAGGCCGCTCTCGGCCTGGTGGCGGGCAGCGTCATCGACCTCTTGGCAGCCATCCGGGCGATCCTGTTCGTCCGGCGGCTGACGGCCATGCAGCACCACAAGGCGCTGGCCAGCCCCTCACATCAGCCGCTCGCGGCGTCCTGACCGGGAGGGTACGTTCCTCTTCCGCTGCCGGCGTGCTGTGGCCGAGCGGACCTCAGGCGGTTCGGAGGCGCGTGGCCCGGGGAGCAAAGCCGGCCTCCTCCACACCGCACGCCTGGAGAAGCTGAGGGAGGATGCCTCCACGCATCCGCGTGCCTGCTCATCCCCGGCCTCACCGCTCATCAAGCCAGGGGCCGCGAGTGTGACGCCGTCGGAGTGCGTCTCACTCGACGCGAAGGCGAAACTCTGTGACAAGGCCTCAGCGCCGACGACGAAGACCACCGCAAGCTCTACGTGGTCCTGCCCCGGGCCAAGCGCATGACCACGGTCGTCTCGTAGGAGCACCGTCGACGGCCTTTTCGGCGCAGCAGTCGTTGGCGGTGGGCTCGATGAGAGCCAGCCACTGACCGGCCCCGGCTGCGACACAGCCGCAGGTGCCCATGCCGACGCCGACTACGGCGAAGACAATGGAGGACGTACTGGCTGACATCGAGTACGCGGCCCAGGGACAGGGGCGACCGCATGTGCGCGCCACCAAGGAGCGCGAACACTGCGAAGCGCATGGCGTGACTTTTTCTGCCGAGGTGCCGGGCAATGCCGAACTCCTGCGAATCATCGAGCGACTGGAGCAGCGCGCGTGGCGGGTCCAGGGCGGACTGAGCACCACAGGCTCTGTGAGCTCCGGGCCGTGGATTCTCCTCCTCGGAGCGAGAGACGTACCCGCGGACTTCCAGGCCGAGGCGCAGTCCGAGAAGGGTGCCTTCATCATTTCGGCACTCAAGCGGTGCCGAGATCGTCCTGCTGCCGAGCGGGTAGTCCACCCCGCATAGTGATCGCCGCGCCTGGTGCAGGCTTTTGCACTTCACCTCCGCCCTAGTTCTCGGGCAGCAGGCACTGCCGGTTGGCCACCGACCGGCTACGGCTGCCGCGCCGCGACCTCCGGCCTGCTGTACGTCCGCCGCACGGCCGCACGGCCGCCGTCCGTCGGCCCGGTCGTCCCCGCGGTCCCGGTGTGCAGTGCAGGCGCCCAGGCGCTGTTCTGTCGCTGCTTGGGATCCGCCGCGCCGTCGGCCCGCTCGTCCCGCCTCGCCTTGTTTCGTCCCGCGCTCGCCCGCCCGGTCCTGCTGCCGTGCGGCGGCTGGCGGGGGTTGTGCTGCTCGCGTGTTGCCGGGTGCCGGCCGGTTCCGTTCCGTTCGTGCTGATCGGCTGTTCTTGAACGATTATTGAAGGTGCGCCTCTCGCCTTGGCGTAGGCGTGTTGCGGGTTCACCGGGTACGTCGTCATCGCAGTGCAGGCGGAGCATTCTCACCGAGGTGCGAGTGACTTTGACGGGCAGCCGGGTTTGTCGGGAGCTGCGGGGTGGCGGTTAGCGTGCGGGCATGACGATGACGAGGAAGCGGCGGGTTCTGTACCGGCAGGGCACTGGGTTCTGGCGGATGACGGCGAAGTGGGTTCTGGTCTTCGGGGCCCTGTACCTGTTGGACGGCGGGCTGCTCCGATCGTGGGGTGACGCTGTGGTCTGGCCGATGATCGGGATCCTGCTGTGGGCGCCGTTCGGGATCGGCGTCGTCTGGTATCCGAAGAAGGACCAGCGGGTCACGCTGACGACGCGTGAACTGCGTGTACGGCGCAAGCGGCTGCCGATGGAGGAGGTGAACCTGCTGCACGTGGCGCGGCTGTGGTTGGAGGGGCGGTCGACCGCGGACGACCAGCCGGTGCTGGAGTGGATACGGTTCGACCGGGTGGTGTGGGTGCCGCTGCGGGACGGCCGGGCGTTCGGCGTGGAGTTTCGCGACCCGGCCGCCTTCGCCAAGGTTTTCGGCGCCTTCGCGGTCGCGGCGTGCGGCGGGCCGGAGATCGTCCGCGCGAAGGCCGCAGCGGCAACCTACCCGGAGCCGCGCCCGATGCGGGCCCGCCGCGCCGCCGACGGCTCCTGGCCGGACCTCCTGGACATCTTCGACTGAGAGCCGGAGGCGCACGGTACGGGGCAGCGGTCCGTCAGGGGGCGAGGAGAACTGCACAGGGCCAGCGTTCTCAACCATCTGCCCCGGGAGGAGTTTCGCTACAACCACCTCCTGCTGCTTGACGAACCTGCCTGCACCACCGAGCATGCGCCTGACCTGTACCGGAACCTCTCGCCCCCTGACAGCGGAAGAGCCCGGGGGCTCTGCGTGGAGGACGAGGCCCCCGCCAGGCGTTCGGCCGCTGCCCAGGTGAACGGCCAGCTTGGGGAGTACTCCTGTGAAGCCTGGATGCTCGTGGACCACGAGAAGGGCTGCGCTGCCAGGCGCGGCGCGGTCCGCGCCCCGGGAGCACCCGCTCCATCCCGGGCCCCGTCACGGGGACGTAGTACGGCCGCGCCTCTGTGTTAGCTGGGCTGGAGCGCGAAGCCTTCGCGGGAGACAACGATCTGGCTGGTGCCGGCCACGGGGATGGTCGCTGCGAGGTAGCGGCGCTGGACGGACTCCGTAACGAACCCCTCCGCGTCACCGCCATCCAGGAGGTGCGCGAGCGCGAGGAGCAGCGCGCGCTCCTCCATGTCCGCTTCGAAGCGCCGCACTTCGTACCCCGTCGCTTCGTCGAACCACGGGCTCTTCGGCTGGGTCTGCCGCAGCCGCTTGTGCTGGCGGCGCGCGTCGTCGGTGGCGATGCGGCGGCGCAAGATCTCATCGACGATCGCGTCCGCTGCGTCCTTCGGAGCGGCGAAGCCGCCCGTCGTAGTCCTCATGCCACATTCAACGAGCGTGCAGCGTCGGCGGATGCCCTGGAACCGGTCCCCGGGTTCGCTCATCCGCGGCCGGGAAACGCGAACCCTGCCACGTACCGTCTGCCCGCTGATGTACTGGCCGTACACAACCAGCCGAGTCAAGCGGAGGGTGGCGGTGGCGCAGGACATGAAGCCGGCGAAGGAGTGGGAGGGCTTCGACTGGGTGGTGTGGAGGCTGGAGGTCCAAGACCCATCGCAGCTCGCCGGTGAGAACCCAGGCCCGGACGAGCGGACCCAGAAGACGATGACACAGTTCGCCACCTCACTCGGCTGCGTCCACGAGCTGTGCGTCGACCACGACTCCTACGACAGCGGAACGCCCTATTACGCCTGGTGGTCCGCCTGCCCGCAGCCGAGCACGCCCGGCGCGGCAAGGACGGTCTGCCGCTGGTACGCGGCCCAATCCGCACGTACTTGGACGGCCAGGTGCCCGACGGCCTCACGTGGGAGGTCACACCGGACCGGGAGCTGACAGCCGACCACGCCGCCAGCACGCCCCTGCGGACCGCCTACGCCGACGTGCCCGACCCCTTCGAACTGGCACTGATGCCGCTGCGCATCGACGGCGCCGCCGAGCTCGATCCGCGGGCGGAGGTCTGGAAGTGGGAGGAGCACTTGTTGGTCGGAACGGTCGATCTGTGGCTGTGCAACGATCCCGACCGCCCCACGTCTGGCTGGTGGTCAGCGTCGGAATGTGGACAAGGAGGCGGCGGCGGGGCGGATGACCGGCGGCGCCTTTTGTTCCCGTCGGTCGCGGATGTCATCGGGCGGGAGCTCCAGGATTTGAGCGCGTTCAATATACTGCGGTGCGGCCCATCGTGGCCTGCATACGGGTGGCTGCCCGGGTGCCTCGGGGAGGGGTGGGCGTGGGCCGACATGTGTGGCGGTTGGCTGCTTTCACGGCTGCGGCGGCGGCGCTGACGGTGTCGTGCGGCCATGCGGCGGCGATCTACGCCGCAGAGATTTCAGCGGATCAGGTTGTGGGGCGATGGACCAGCGAGGCAGGTACATCCCTGACGTTCCATGCGGATCGCACCTTCACCAGCGAGCACTTCGGCGAGTTGCCGGTCGCATCAGACTGCAGCGACCGGCGGCCCTGTCGTCGGGCCGTTGGGCGTTCTACGCATCCACTGAGGCCGGCAGAACCGCTGACGAGACCGCCACACCCGGCACGGTACTGTCGCTGGCCTTCTCCGCCGGTGACTGCACGGTGGACACCTACCTCTTTGGTGACAAAACCGACCCTGCGATGTGCCCGACAGGTGACCCGGATGAGGGCTGCCCTTCAAACGGCTATCTTCACCGAATTCCGAACCGGCCATAGACGCTCAGTCGCCACCCGTTCCGCACCGTCTACTACCACACTGGCCAGTACCCGCCGGCCCGTGCGGCCGGCGAGGAGGTGACCCACGCCGAGCTCGACGAGACCGGGCAGCCGCTGCCCTTCGCGGTCGGCATCCCCGTCCAGGGCACTGAGCCCCAGGACGAACTGACCGACTGGGTGCTGTCCGGCCGATCATGACGGCCCGACCGCCAGACGGCCTGACGGGTGGGGGATCATGGTCGTGAACCAGCCGACGGTGACACAGGGGTAGGGGAATCATGGTCGCGTTCCACGCGTCCGCGCTGGACGGAGTCGCCCGTAACCCGGCGCTGCCGACACCGTTGCTGCTGCGCTTGCTCGCCTTCGACGGCGGCGGTGACGGCCCGCCCCGTCACGCCCTCCAGCGGGCTGGACTCCCCGAGCCGGCCGTCGCGGTGATCCTGGCTCACCCGAACCCGGGCGCTCGGATCGACTTCGCGATGAGCACCAGGGCCGAGACCGCGCAGCGGGCCCGGCTCGCGGACGACCCTTCGCCCAAGGTGCGGGCCGCCCTCGCGTACGGACCCGAGTGGCGCGACCCGCGTACGACGGTCGCGCCGCTGCCGGACGACGTGTGCGCCCGCCTGCTCGACGACCCCGACCCTTCCGTACGGACGGCCCTGCTGGACTCACCCCATCTCGCGCCGTCGTTCGTGGCCTCCTTGGCCACGCACCGCGATCCGGCAGCGCGCCGAAGCGCGGCGCGCGCATGGGAGAAGCTGCCGCCGGGGGAGCGGTCGGCGCTGCTGGGCGACCACGACCCCGAGGTGCGGCGGGCCGCCGCGCTGGGGGAGTGCCGACGGGACGCACGCGTCACCGCCGAACTCCTCCGCGATCCGAAGTCCGCCGCCGAGGCGCTGCGTCGCGGACTCCTGCACCGCGCCGACGCCGAACGATACGTTGCCGAGCGGACGCACCTGGCGGCCCTTGCCGAGAACCCGTCGTTGCCCGCCGACCTCGTGGAGCGGCTCGCCGTCGACCCCGACGAGGCCGTACGGCTCGCGGTCTCCCTCAGGCCCGAACTCGGCGAGACGCGGCGCATGGCGATCGACTTCACGGTGGGGGCCTTCGACAGGGGCGACGGCGTGCAGTGGGTACGGGACGGGCTCGCCGACACGGAGGTGCTGCGACGGGCCGCGGCCTCCGCCCACCCGCTGCTCCGGCGCGCCGCCGCCCGGAGCCCCCACCTGCCGCCCGACCTCATGCGCCTGCTCGCACGCTCCGAGGACCCCCTGGTGGAAGACCTCTTGAGTGTGCACCACTCCGACACGCCGGAGGAGGTCCTGATGCGTGTGTACGCACGGCTCGGCGGCACGTTCTCCGCCTGGATGGCGGAGACGCACCCCCGCTTCCCCCGCGAGGGTCTCGCCGCGCGTTACGCGGACCACCCGGACGGCAACTACCGGCGGCTGGCCGTCCGGGACCCGGCCGCCACACCCATGCTGATCGAACGGCTCAGCCATGACCCCGCGGTCTGGACACGCCAGGCGGCGGCCGGTGACCCGCGCCTCCCGCTCCACCGGCTCCGCGAGGCGCTTCATGTCCCCGAACTGGCCTCCAGCGCGGGTGCCAACCCTGCGCTCCCCGAGGACGAGATGGCCGCTGTCCTGAACCGGGCCGGCGTTCCCGCCTGACCACCGAGCAGAACCGCCCGGCCCTGCGCCGCTCCTCTACAGCTCGGGCGGTCCCCAGATACGAAGGCCATGATCGACCGGACATCCCCTAGCCGCGGCTCCTTCTCCGGGCCGCCGCCCCGTCGCGGGGTGGCGGCCCGGTCCTGGAGGCCGACCGGCTCGGCATCGAGGCCTTGCAGCGCCGGGCCCCGCCGCCCACGATCGCGGCACCTCGGCGTCGGCTGGGCCCCGCGCACTTCGTGGCGGTCGACGTCTTGCAGCGGGATGGTGAGGAGCTGCTGCACCGGCCCTGCGCCGACCGCCGCGCCCGTCTTGAGGCCAGAGTCGGCCGCCTACTCGCAGCAGACTGCCCAGCAGCCCGCGGTAGCCCCGCTCTAGCGGCCATGCGCCTCTCTGAGCGCCCTGCAGGACCTCGTAGCCCCCTCCGTCGGCAAGCGCAACCGACGACGGGGCCCCTGTCACGAGGCCCTTCGACGCCGTGTTCCTGTGCCGATCCGGGTCCTGGGTGCCCTCGTGGTGTGACGACCAGTCACGCAGTTCCTCAAGGCCTTCCCCGGCCGGTCCCACTTGTTTCCCGGCACCGAGTGGAAACACCCGCGGCCCGACCCTCTCCCGCTCGCGCGCCACATGGCACACCTTCTCACCGACCTCCGCGCGAGGGTCACCGACGCCGCCGCCGTAACCCCGGCGGCCCAGCCGGCGCCGCGGCAGCCACAGGCCCCTGAGCAGCACCCCCACGCACCGCAGACAGCCGGCCGCCGGCCCGGCACCTGACCCAGCGCGCTCCCGGTCCAGCACCGCCGTGAGGGTTGCCCGCCGGCTGCGCGGGCCGGTGGGGGTGACGCCGCCCTGAGCGACCGGCAGTTACTCCCTGGTGATCGGCCACCTCGCGGTGTAGCGTCGCTGGCAGATGTCGTGGTTCGCAGTTTCTGCCCGCGCTGGTCTTCACCGCGGCGGCGGTGTCGCGGATCGTCAGCCGCCCCTCGGCGACAGCGGCGACGAGGTTGGCCGCGTCGTCCGTGGAGACCTTGATCAGATGGCCGCTGACCTGAAGGTAGGCAGCGGCCACCATCGCGGCGAACAGCTCGTTGCTGTGCTCAAGCGCTGGCACCCGGGCAAGGCAGTGCAGCAGAGCGGCGGCCCGGTGATGAGGCTCGGGATAGACCAGGGTGCCCATGACCGTGTGGTGATGGCGGGCCACCGCGGCGGCCATGGCGCGAAGTCAGTGACGTCCGGATCACCCGGAACACGGGCCTGAGTGACGTCCCGGCGAACCCCTCGGCGTGCTCGGCGGCGAACGCCTTGGCGGCCTCGGCGAACCGGGCGCGCGTGAGGTCAGCGGTCAGCAGCCTGGCGGCGCACTGCTCCGGCTGCGCATTCCCGTCAGCCGCGAGCCGCTCAAGCTGCTTGTCGGGCTGCTGCGGCAGCGTTGTGCGTCGGCCGTGGCCGCCGCTTCCTTGCTGTGGTTAGGCTCGCCCGATGGACGTGGATGGGTTCGCGAGGGGTGCCGGCCCGGCGATCCGGGACATGATCGCGGCTTTGGGCGGTGATCTTCAGGTGTTCGACCGTGACCCGTTGACGGCCGTGCCGCTTCTGGATGACTTCGTCCTCCGTTCACCGTGGGCACAGTTCGAGGAGGACGACTGGGTCTGGCTGCATACCCAGTTGACGGCTTTTGTCGCGGAGGTGCTGGTCCGTGTGTATGGCGGTGTGTGGAAGGCCCGGACCGACCCGGGTGCGCCGCTGGGGTGGGTTCCGGTTATCGAGGTCCTTGGAGCTGACGGGCTGCCGCGTCAGGTGCCGGTCATGGCGGTGGTGTACGAGGAACTGCATCCCGTTCCGCAGCGGATTCCACGTCTGATCGAACGTGCGGTTGGGCTTGCCGGGCATGGCCCGCGCCCGCAATCAGGCCTAACCAGCAGCATCCGTACGGTGTCGAGCTCGTGGCGGCCGGAGTGGTGAGCCAAGCCCCTGGCCGCCGGTTGATCGGGATGGCAGGCTCTGCCTCCACCCGAACGAAGAGCTCCGCGATGACCGACAAGCCGGAGACGGAACGCACCGACTGCTTCGCCCTGCCGAGCCCGGACAACACCCGCATCGCATACGTGAAGGCCGCAGGCCGGATCAGCGAGACCTGGCACACCCCGGATTGCCCCGCCCTCGCCATCATGGAGATCAACTGGGAGGAAGGAAGCAAGCGGGTCAAGGAACAGGACGAGTGGGCGAAAGGTGTCTTTCCCGCCGCGCATGGGCGGCTCAGGCACGCTGCCGCCGCGATACCCGCCGACGCAGCAGCCCAGCCTTTCGTCGCCGCCCTGACCGAGTTGGTCCAGGCACAGGCCGACACCACCGGCTTCGTCGTCCTGCACCGCTGGGCCGAAATCCTCGAGCGGCACTCACCGCCGCAGCTCCCTGACCCAGACCACCACCGGGGGTAGGCCTACCGTCCGCTCACCCCGGGGTGGAGGGGCGCCGGATGTCCGCGTACACCCGCGCCCGCACGCCGGGTTCGCCGGGGACGCGCCATACCGGGGTGATCCCGGAGGTCGCACACTGTTGCTGGGAGGCCCTCCATCACCGCGGCGAGGGTGTCCTCGTCCGCGGCGGCGGCGTCCAGGACCACGAGCCACGGCTCGGCGATGTGCTGTTCATCGATCTGCATGCTCCCGCCGACGGCTCCGCCCAGTTGTCCGGTTCGCCGGCCGCTGGGGAAGCATCCGCACGAGGGACTGCGGCCATCGACTGGCCCGGCGTCGGTCGCGCGGACCGTGCCTGGACCGTAGACATGAAAGGGGCAGCCGCTGTTCCGCTGACAGGACCGGAGTGGGCTGCGCCCCCTTTGTCGGGGAGCCGTGCCAACCCCCCGAGCGGCACGGCTCCCTGCGCTGCACGGCGTCCTGGCAAGCAAGGTCGAGCACCTGCTCGACAACCGCCTCCAGGCGCTCGCCGCCGGCCTGACATGAGCCGCCCATTGCCTCGAACGGGTGGGTCTCCGGTCGGCGTGCTGGGCGAGCCCTGCCGCCGTCAGCGCCCGGCCGGTTCGGGTTCGGCGCGTCCTCGATCATCCGCCGGATCCGCGACAAGAACGGTCGAGCCCCCCTGGTCCCCGCCTACGACCACTGCGAACGCACCTGGCTGCCGCCTGCACCACTGCTGTTCCAGCGACACCGCGGTACAAGAACTGGGCGATCAGCTCAGGCGCCGTCCGGAAGATGCTCATCACCGCGCTCGCACACACCGGGATGACGGACTCCGCCACCGGCGGACCGTTGCATTCCACGCTGCACGACTTCCGCCGGCTGTTCATCACCGACGCCGTCCTCGACGGCCTGCCCCGGCACATCGCCCAGGTCATCGCCGGACACCAGGACATCAACGTCACCTTCGGCTACAAGGCGGTCCATCTCGGCGAGGCCGTCCAAGCCCATCTGGCCGTCCTGGCTCGTCGACGAGCTATGCGGCCAACCGGAGAATACCGGGTCCCGACCGACGAGGAGCGGAGCGAATTCCTGGGCCCCTTCGAGTGGCGCAAGGTCTCCATCGGCACCTGCGGCCGCTCGTTCAGTACCCCCCCTGTATCCACGAGCACGCCTGCGTCCGCTGCCCGATGCTCTGGCCCGACCCGCCGAACGCCACCGATTGGTCGAGATCCGCGACAACCTGATCGCTCGCATCGCCGAGGCCGAGCGCGAAGGCTGGCTCGGCGAGGTTGGAGGACTGCGTGTCAGCCTCGCCGGCGCAGAGGGCACACTGTCCCGATTCGACAGGTGCCGCGACCATCGGACCATCGTCGATCTCGGCATCCCCACCCCGCAACCAGCCTCCACGGCCCTGCCGCCCCGGCCATGACTGCCCACCATAATCAGGAGGAGCAGGGAAGAAGTGAGCTGCAACAATGTGCATATGACCAGCCAGGAGATCCTCTTCGACTGTCGGCGCCACGCTGATCGTGGCGTGCTCGAAGTCGTCCCGTGCATCGACGGAACACCCTTTACCAACTTGGTCGACCAGTTCGAGATGAACGCTGGAATGCAACCAGCCGGAGACGCCTACGGAGGTCTTATCCCGCAGTTCTTCCGATTCGGCCCGATGGAAAACCATTTCCATGGACGATCCACCGGAGCGATGGGGCCGAAGACGCCCGTGCTCGGCTGCGAATGCGGTGAGTGGGGATGCTGGCCGCTGATGGCCGGCATCACAGTTACTCCTGACCACGTGACCTGGGACGCCTTCGAACAGCCCCACCGCAAGACACGCGACTACTCGGGGTTCGGCCCGTTTCAGTTCGACCGCCTTCAATACGCTGACGCCGTGAAGGTCCTGACTGCAGCACTGGGCTCTGACGATACGTGAGCACATCTCATCGACTCATCACGCGAGGAGGGAGTCGTGTTTGACCACATCATCGGTCTAAGCCCCGAGGACGCCGCACGCTGGACCGATCTGGTCGAGCAGTCCCGACCAGTCCTTGAGAGCGACGGAATGGAGGCTGTCCAGATCCTCCTGGCCGAGCGCGGTATGAGCATCATCCAAGCGATCGCAATCACCCGGGCGCTACTTGGGAATGCCGAGACGCCGCTTCGAGTCGCCATCGACATCGTGGCCACAAGCAAGGCCCGACAATAAGTTCAGAGAATGGGGCATAGAGCCGTTCTACTGCCGACCCGGCATCGAGGGCGCCCACGAGAAATGCGGGGTCGAGGGGCAGATCGGGCTGCGGCGAGGGTGTCCAGGACCACGAGCCCTGGGCTCGGCGATGTGCTGCTCATCGATCTGCATGCTCCCACCGACGGCTCCGCCCAATTCCCGGTTCGCCGGCCGCTGGGGAAGCACCCGCACGAGGGACTGCGGCCACCGACTGGCCCCGCGTCGGTCACGTGGAGCGTGCCTGGGCCGTAGACGGGAATGGGGCAGCCACGTCTTGTTGACAGGACCGGGCGGGCTGCGACCCCCATGTTGGGGAGCCGTGCCAACCCCCCGAGCGGCACGGCTCCTTGCCAGGAGCGAGGACCTGGTCGTGAGGTGTGCGCTGCGGGGATCGACGGGGCCAGCCCGCAGGATGTCGGTGCCGACAGGCTCTGGCCGCTGTCGGGCCGACGTCGTACGCCGGGGCCGCCTGTCCTCGTCCCGGGTAGCGGATGATCGCGTACGCTGCGCTTTCGCAGTATTCGAGGGGGGACCATGCGTAAGATCCACAAGCTGTTGCTCGCTGCTCTGGCGGCTGTCATCGTCGCCGGTGCGGTGGTGTTCGTCGTGCAGGACCGCAAGGAGGCGCAGCGTGCGGCGGAGCGGGAATCGCTTCGCCTGGCTGCCGAGAGCATCTTCCAGGGCAGGGCTGACAAGAAGGATGCGCTGTGGCGACAGTACGCCGCTCCAGCGGGGCGTGTGTGGAGTGAGGCACGGGCGAGGGTCACGCTGAACCGGGTGGAGATCCAGGGGAAGCGGGCGAAGGTGTGGATTCAGGAGATCACGACGCCCTACACGACCAACAGATCCGGCACCGATCCGCAGCCGGACATTCCCTACGCGGGAATGTACGTCTACGTCTTCGAGCCGGCCGGCAACAGTTGGACGTTCGTCAAGGACGTCACGAGGCAGGAGTTCGGCATCTGAGTGGTCAGCGTGCCGCAGCCACCGATCACGACCCTGACGGCCGTATCCGCGTCGATGCTGAACGTGTCATTGAGGCATCGTTCGCTCTCACGGATGCCGCTGGTTACCAGTTCTTCTTGACGCCGGGATCCGGAGCGGCCATGGCACCGCTCCTCGGCCTGTTCACCAAGGTCGTCACCGAAGCCGAGGTGATCGGGCGAGTCGGCTCAGGACCGCTGGCGATCGGTCAACGGCGCCCGACTAGTCCCGCTCGTCCGCGCCGGAGCCCGCTTCGAACGCGGCCTGCTCGTCGAGCGCCCTGAGATCATTGCAGCGTGACGGTGACTCTCGCCCGCCTGCCGATCGACGCGGAACTTCAGATCGACCACGTGCGGAGAATCGAGGAGGACGAGGTGATCGTCGCCGTGCGCTGCATCCGCGGGCCGGTCCGTCTCAGCGCGCGCTTCCACCACATCCGCGACATGTCGGCGCCGATCGACCTGGAGCTGACCGGGATCCTCTTCTACGGGCGTCCGGTTGACGAACTCGACCCGGTCTGCACGGCTCTCGTCACTCTCCGGGGGACAGGAACGCTCCTTCTCACCCCAGGGAGCACGGCCCGCGGCTGGCAGATCATCCAGGGCACCAACCCTTCGGCATGACTCATCCGCCCACTGGTTTTGACAATTCCGCCGCTGTCCCATACAGCCAAGTCATGGCTCACAGGCGCATCGTCGCAGGCAGCGGTTCTGTCAACGTCAGCAGGTCTTGCGATCGAACCTCGCCGCCCGTGATCCGTAGGGGAGCTCTAGGCCCGCCCACTGCTGTGTCCAGTCGCAATCACCCGGCGTGTACAGCGGGCGGTCGGTAGGCTGCGGCGAAGCCGAGGGACGGCCTGGGGAGGATGGCACTCACCACGTGGTGAGGCTGCTACGGGGCCTGTTCCTGCGGGGTTCTCGTTCTGGGGAGGAATGTCATGAAGGCAAAGGCATCCGTAGTGGCGGGTGCTGCGGTAGCTATGGCCGCATCACTGCTTTCAGGACCGGCAGCAGCGGCACCCGCCCCTGGGTGGCGAGACTTCTCCGGACCGGCGGACGGTTACGGTGACCTCGTTGTCATCAATCCGGACAGCAGCGCCTCCTTCTTCTGGGGTTCGGGCTCCGGTTCGCTGCGCACCCACCCCGTCTACTGGGGCGAAGGAGTTGGCTTCAACCATTTCGTCCCCTTCAGCGATCTCACCGCCGACGGGTGCAACGACCTCCTCAGCCGCCGGACCAACGGCGACCTGTTCCGCGAGGAGATCCTCTGCTCTCCGGGCATGGGCGGCCAGGTCGAGACGAGCCGGCGCCTGGGTTCTGGCTGGAACCAGTTCAACGTCCTCACCTCACCGGGAGACCTGACCGGCGACGGCCGAGCCGATCTCATCACACGCCAGGCCACGACGGGCGACATGTACCTCTACGCCAATGACGGCGCGGGTGCACTCAAGGCCAAGGGCCGCATCGGCACGAACTGGAAGCTCTATCGTGCCGTGCTGGGAGCCGGCGATATCACCGGAGACGGCATCGGCGATGTCCTCGCAGTCGACCGGAACGACTCACTGTGGCGCTACGACGGAACCGCCGTCGGCACACTCAAGCCCCGCACCCTGGTATTCGGCAACCGCTGGGCCACCGGCCGCAACGCGTTCGTGGGCGTCGGCGACATCACCGCAGACGGGCACCCTGACCTGATCACCAGGAACTCACAAGGACAACTGCTGCGCAACACAGGCAGCGGTACCGGCACATTCCGCTCCACCGTCAAGATCGCCACCACCGGCTGGGAGCGCTACAAAGGCCTGTTCTGATCAAACGTCGGCTCACCGAGACCGAAACAGCCACGCTTGATGACGCCGAGCGCCAGGTCCTGGCGACTACGGCCGCGCAGTGTCCGGGGGCCAGGGTGACGTACGAGCCGGTACCGTAACCCGTCGGCGGGATCGCCTCGGGGTGAACGCCTTGTCGGCCCCGCCACCGTGCCTCCGCCTTCCGCGCTCTGGAGCGGAGGCACAGGCGTATACGCCCAGCAGTGCAGGTGTCGGCACCCGCCCGGTACGACGTGGGATAGGCACGGGGCCGGGCCCCGTAGTGCACTGCCAGGCGGTCAGGGGAGCGCGCCCAGGAAGCAGACGGCTGGCACCGGCATGGGAACCCACGCTCGCTTCGGCCTTACCGCAGCGCCCAGCACGCCGCAGCAGCCCGTTATGTTCCCCGCTTCAGGCTGCCCAGGGTGGGCGACCGGGGCGTTCGCCTGCGGTCATCCGCCACCACGAGGGCCATGGCGGGCAGTGCCCCGCCTCCCATGTGCAGTCCTGAGGGGGCGTCGTCATAGGGCGGGACGACCATGGAATCCTCGGTACGACAGTTCATGCACGCGTTGGCGCATGCCGACAACACGCGGGCGTTCACCGACGAGGTCGACCGGCGCGTCGGCGCCGGTGACCTCGACTGGATCGGTGAGCTCGGAGCGGCGATGGTCGGCGCGACGGATTCCGAGGTACGGCAGTACGAGTCGGTGTACGAGCACCTCCAGCGCGCGCTCGCCAGGACCCCGGGCCGGGACACCATCCGCCAGCTCCTCTGCTTCCCCCTCGTCCTGAGGCCCGGTGGCCCGGCCGAGGAGTTCCGCACCCGGCTCCTGGCCATGGAGCTCGCGTTCCACCAGTCGGCCGAGGACCTGGCCCGGGAGGTCTTCGAAGCCGCGCCCGGCCAGGAAGTCCTGTACGAATTCCGTGCCTGCCTGCTGCATGAGCTCGTACGGCGTCCCGTGTCCGTCGACGAGCATCCGGCGCTGCGGTCCTTCGCAGCCGCCTTGGCCGTTGACGGCCACCCGCTCGCTCAACTGCCGTGCCACCTGCTGCCGCTGGAGCAGATCGAACGCGATCCCTCCTGGTACCCCATGGGCCCGGTCTCCCGGGTCCCGAAGGATCCGCTGATCACGCCCCCGCTCGCCCGCCGCCGGACAGCCGGCACGAAGGTCACCGAGGTGGACGACTGGGAGCAGGACATCGCGATGAGGACGGTCGTGGAGGACTGGTACACGGCCTCCAACGGGCGGGTTGCCGCTCACGTCTCCCCACTCGCCCCCACGGACTTCGGCGCGCTCTTCGCCCGGCTGCCCCTGGAATGCCGCAGGGACGCCCCCGAGCTGTGGACGACCACCGCCGACACCGTGCTGGGCATCCTGCGGGCGGCTGCCGCCGGCGGCGGCGCGTACGCCTTCGGCCACTTCGGCGCGTACGGCCGCCTCGCCGCCTGGCAGTCTCTCGCCGGCCTCGTCGGCCTCCCCGCCCACACCCCGGTCCCGGAGATCGCACGGCGGGCCGAGCAGACCCACTGGTTCCTGCCCGACACCGAGGCCGACTGGTTCGAGTACGTCGCCTGGGACCTCGCCATCACCGCGCTGCGCCCCAGCGGGCGGGAGATCGCGGTGCTGGCCGCCACCGACACCGACTGAACGCCCGCTTCAACAGCCGGCTTGGTTCACCAGACCTGCTGCTGTTCCCCACCCGACGCGGCTGATGCCGACAGGACGGTCACCCATTCGCCCCGCGTCTCGGTGTAGATCGCCCTCAGTCCGACCTCGGCCAGCGGCGTCGCCTCATCACGCCTGGCTTCGTTGATCTCTAGGAACAGCGTTTCTCGACGGGTTCCGGAGTCAGTTGGTGATCACTGGGTGCACGAGTGTCGACCAGAAATGACGGCGTTGCCGTGGGCGCGGCGAGAAAAAGGGAAGGCGGATGCCAACGGGCCGTTGGCAGGATGTCCACGCTCAACTCCCGATGGGAAAGGACCCGACGACCGTGGCTCGTGCCATCACTCTGATCCGCTCCGCCTCCCTGTCCGACGTCGCCGAGTACGCCTACGCAGCCACGGCGCCCGCCGACTCCCGCCTGATCTTCCTCGCCGGGGCGTGTCCCCTGAACGACGACGGCTCGACCGCAGCGATCGGGGACTACGCGGGTCAGGCACTGAAAGCCGTCGAGAACATGCAGGTCGCTCTCGCTGCCGCCGGCGCGTCACTCCAGGACGTCATCAGTACAAGGGTTCTCGTCGCATCGGCCCGGCGGGAGGACCTGGTGTCTGCCTGGCAGGTGGTCCGGGACTCGTTCGCTGACCACGACGTCCCCAGCACCTTGATGGGCGTCACTGTCCTCGGCTATAAGGACCAGCTCGTCGAGATCGAGGCCGTCGCCACGGTGCTCGACTCTTGAGGTCTATTGACACAACGCTGGCGGCCGAGCGCGCCCTGGACCGGAAGTGCCTGGCGGTAGCACCGCGAAGCCGCAAGCGGGTCCTGCTCGCCCCGTGACCAATGTCAGTGGCTCCTGGGACCATGCCTTCGTCCGAGACAGCCGTATCAGGAGCGATCCATGGGAACGTGGGGAACCGGCCCGTTCGACAGCGACCTCGCCGCAGACTTCGTCGATGAACTTGAGGGCCTCACCCACCAGCAGGTCATCGACATGCTGGAGCGGGCATTCCAGCGAGTCACCGACTCGGGAGAACGGGTTGATGGCGGAGACGGGGCCGAAGCCGTTGCCGCCGGAGCTCTCGTCGCCAGCACCCTCCCGGACAGCCCCATCATGATTGACCCCGATGACGGCCCCAGCCAACCACTGCCCCAACTGCCAGCCTCGCTTCGCGCGTCGGCAAGACTCGCACTGGACCGGGTGCTCCAGGACGGATCAGAAATGGCAACCGGCTGGGTGGACAGCGCCGACGCCCGCCAGTGGCACCAGGAAGTTCAACAGATCCTCCAAGCACTCGAAACACCCACGATCACTAATCGCGACCGCTTCACGGAAGTCGTGCCAGAACCCGACTTTCGACAGCGGATGTACGCGGCTTTGAGCAGCACGCCGACTTGGCGGTGTTCGATGTTCACGAGTACCGACAGCACACGCCCGGGGCTGGGGGCGCGCTGAGGGATCCCCTTGGCCGGCGCCGGTGGCCGGGCGCCATCCGCCGAGGAGAATCGCTGCATGTTGCTGGACGCCGGCCATCAGGTCGCCGTGGCCGCTCACGCGTCCTTCGCCGCACTCATCGACGGGTGTGGTCTCGACTACCGGCCTGTGCCGGGAGACCCGCAGGGGCTGATCCGGGACTGGTCCCGGGCGGCGTCGCGGGAGGAGGCCCAGGCGCTGACGAGGGCGTACGCGGACGGGCTCGCCGACGGGGTGGCGAAAGCCGGCGGGCGGGGCCGGCCTGCTGCTCACGGCCTCCGGCCCGGCGCCGCTCGGCTGGACGGCCAGCGAAGCGCTCGGCATCCCTGTCATCGGCACGTATCTCGTACCGGCTTTCGCCACCGGAGCATTCGCGCTGCCCAACGCACGCAGCACCGCCGGCGGCCCGGGGCCGGAGGACAACCTCGCCGCAGGTCGGGACGTGGTGAGGCGCGCGGAAGGGGTCTTCGCGGGCGCCGTGACCCGGCTGCGCGCCCACCTCGGGCTGCCCGGCGCCGGCGCGTCATCGTCATCGGGGGACATCCGGCCGGTCTTCCACGGCTTCAGCCCGCTGGTGGTGCCGCGCCCCGGGGACTGGCCCTCGCGGGTCGAAGTATCGGGCTACTGGTGGCCCGCGCGGCCGGACGGGTGGCAACCCCCGGCCGAACTGGTCGACTTCCTCCAGGCCGGTCCGCCGCCGGTGTCCATCGGGTTCGGCAGCATGGCGCCAGGGCAGGGGGAACGGCTCAGTGAGCTGCTGGCTGCGGCTGTACGGCAGGCGGGGGTGCGTGCGGTGGTGCAGGCGGGGTGGGCCGAGCTAAGTGGCTGGGGCGACGACGTCTTGGCCATCGGCGACGTCCCGCACGACTGGCTGTTCCCTCGTACCGCCGCCGTCGTCCATCACGCCGGGGCGGGTACGACCGGAGCCGGACTGCGGGCCGGAGTACCCACTGTGGCCGTTCCCGTCATGGCCGACCAGCCATTCTGGGCATCTCGGTTGTACGAGCTGGGGGTCGCCCCCCGCCTGTGCCGTTCCAGGACCTGACCGCCGAAGCCCTCAGGGACGCGATCACGGTCTGCCTGTCCGAGCCGGCCCACCGACGCCGCGCGACCGAACTCGCTCACCGCATCACAGCAGAGGACGGCGCCGCCGCGGTGCTCACCCACATCGGCTCAGGGGGCGCCGGGTGAATCCGAGGAATGCTCCACCACCGTGCTGCGGTGCCAAGCCGTCCGAGGTACTCCGCCGTATCCGGTGCTGCCGAAACTCGCGAACAACTCGAACGCCACCGTCCCCCGGACGCCTCCCAAAGTCGTGATAAATGCTGCCTGAAGTCGGGTTCTGGCACAGATCTTGGGCAGCAATCACGGAGTGTGATGAGACGCTGTGTCCTCCTGACACCAAGACCGGTTAGGGTCATCAGCATGGCCGCCTTTACCCCTGACGCCGAGGCAGACCTCGATTTCCGCCTCGTGCAGAACACTTTTGTCACGCTCTTCTGGCGCCGGAATCTGCTGGAGGAGTGCACAGCATGGCTGGACGGGCACGGCTACCAGGTCACGAGTCTGGATGCGACCGCCTGGTCATCGGAGGGAGACCTCCTCAGAGGGATCGGCGCCGCGCTGGACTTCCCCGACTACTACGGACGCAGCTTTGACGCGTTCAACGACTGCTTCGGCGATGTCGCCTCCTACGCCGCTTACGGGATCGCCCCGGAGGCCACCGGCCTGGTCCTGGTCTTCACCGACTTCGACGTCTTCGCCGCAGCGCAACCGGAGAGCGCGCAGGTCATCCTGGACATCGTCGCCGACAACGCCCGCCGGGCAGCGTTGTTCGGACGCCGTGTGATGTGTCTGGTCCAAAGCTCCGATCCACAGATCAAATTCGCACCGGTCGGTGCCATGCCCATCATGTGGAACGACGCTGAACAGTCCAGCGGCAGCCGGCGGGCGGGCTGACCCACGTTGCTTCACTCCGGCGCAGGGGCTTGAGGGAGCACCCTCCGACTCCGGTCGCGCTGGGTGATCACGAGATGTTGACCAGAGTCATCCGGACTGGCGGCTGTCACAGACCAACGCCGTCGCGAGGGGTTATTGGAGCAGGATCATTTTGCGGAGCAGTTCGAATCCGGCTCGGCCGTAAAGCTGCCGCTTGATCTTCTTGATGCGGTTGTCGGCGCCCTCGATGCTGCCGGAGCTCCAGTTGAGAGTGAGCCCGGCTGTCACGGCGTCGAGGTCCCGGCGCATGTGGACGGCGAAGCCGGTGAGGCCGGGTAACTGGCTGGCGTCAACTGCGTCGATCCAGGTGGGGAGTGTGGAGCCGAGGCGGTCGGTGAGTATCTCGCCGAAGTCCCGGACGTGTCCGGCGGCAGTGTCCAGTTTGGAGCAGTGGGCCAAGACCTCCTTCAGACCGGCCCGGTCTTCCTCGGTCAAGGTCGTGGGGTGACGGGTGAGCCAGCCGGTCACCTGCCGCACCGTCGGCGGCCGGGGCGGCGCCTCAAACGGAGCCCCGCGCAAGGTCGCGATGTGCGCGCGGACCATGCCGTAGGTGACTGGGGCGTGCTCGGCAACAAGCTCGCTGTGCAGTCGGGTGACGTTGGTACATCCCTCGGCGAATCGCCGCTCCAGGTAGGGCTTGTCGGGGTCCAGTCTGCTGGGCCGGGGCCGGTTCTCGCGGAAGGTGTCCTGCCAGCGCGCGGCGTTTGCGTACCGGAGCACGGTGTTGAGGCCCCAGCCCAGGTGCCGGGCAATCGCCCGACGTGAGTGACCTTGGGCAAGGAGCTCGCGGACCAGGGCATGCGCGCAGGCAGCAGCGATGGGCGGCGACGCAGGTTTCCACGGCTCGACCGAGGCCCTGCCACAGGTGGAACCGGTCGGCGACCTGCTGAGCGTCGGGGGCACCGCGGCGGGCACCCTCGGCATAGGCGCCTGCCCGGTCCCGGCAGATGATCTCCACGCCGGGGTGGCGGATCAGCCAGGCGGCCAGCGGCCCGGCTTCACGGGTCGGCAGCACATCGACCACGCGATGGTCTTCGACGCTGGTCAAGACGGTGGAGTAGGTCTGCCCGCGACGGATCGCGAAGTCGTCTATGCCCAGCACGCGCGGAGTACTGAACCGTGGATCGGGCAATGCCATGACCCTGCGTAACAAAGTCATACTTCCCGCGCCGAAGCCCAACTGGACGGCCAGTCGAGCGTCGGCCCGCCCGGCAAGGGCGAGCCCCACTCGCTCCAGGGCATGGTTGAGCCGAGTGGTGAACCGTGCGTGCGGGGAGGCCAGCCGGGAGAACGGCTCGGCGAACGTCCGGCGCGGGCAGGCCCCGGCTCCACAGATGAAGCGCCGAACCGTCAGCCGGATCACAAAGCCCTGCTCAGCGATCGGAAGATCCCTCAGCCTCCGCTGGTAACGGTCATGGACTCGGTCCGATAAGCGGCCGCAGTCCGGACACGCAGCCCCGGCCGCGCGGCCTCTCGCCACCACCTCGACCGTGCCGAACACGGCCGTAACCGCCTCGACGTCTACCTCGTCGATCCCGTCGAACACCAGCGAGTCCCAGAACGGTGCATCGGTCTGCATGACCAGCACCATCACCATCCACAGCCGACCACAGCAGCGACCGGTAAGCATCTGAGGGAGCGTCAATTCCGGCTGTTAGACAACAAGGCGTACGCCGTCTTATACGAGCCGGTCTCCTCGCAATCGAACATCGAGGTAACGCTCCGCGACCGCTCCCCAAGATCTGTGCCAGAACCCACTACTACTCGGCAAAGCCACCACGGTCAGCTCCTCCGCGCGGCACGCCGCGCCCACCACGACAACCGCGGCGCAGTGGCCGCGTTGACAGCTCGACCGAGCGCCTCCAGGGTGGCCTCCAGGCGCGCGGTGTCCTCCAAGGCGCTCAGGGCATTCAGCAACTGCTCCGTGGCGGTAGCCACGGCAGCGCATGAGCGGGGCGGCGGCGGTGGCGGCCCGGGTGAGCGGCTCGCGTATGGCGGCCGCGGTCTGCTTGCTCGCCATCCGCTCCCGGCTCAGCAGCTCAGCCGCGCGTCCGAAGCCCACCAGGCCGCTTTGCATGTCCGTTCCGCCGGCGATCCGGGCCCGGACGGCGCCACCGGCGACGGCGAGCACCGTCAGCAGGAACGTCCGGCCGCGCTCGGCCGGCCCCTCCCACAGCAGCCGGTTGGCGGCCGCCGCGCCCTGCAGTTTCAGGACCGCCACCGTCATCGCATCCGCCTGCACCCGCAGCGCCCCGACCTCGGCCTGCTGCTCCTGGCGGTTGCGGGCACGATTGGTCAGCCACGATGCCAGGACGGCAATGACCGCCCCGGAGAAGAGCGTGCCGGCCAGCTCGATCAACTTGTCCATCCCCGCAGGCTGGCCGTGCACCCGGCTCCACCGCCCGCTCGTTGCGCACCTGACGCACAACGCAGACTCTCCTGTGGCCGAACGCATCCGGCTGCGGGATGAGGACGATATCGGCCATCACAAGCTGCGAATCGGGCAGTTCTGCCCATCAACGGCGTGTCCCCGAACCAGCACCGTGATGATCGGCGGCGCCGGTCCGGTTCAACCCCAACTTCTCGGAGGCAGCCGCCTGTGACCGAACCAATCACTCTCGCCGACGACCCTGACCTCGCCCACCTGATCGACCTGCTCGACATGCTCAGAGGGCCGGAGGTTACCTCCCTCTGGGTCGAGGGCGACCACAGCATCGGAAAGAAGTTCGCTTCCCGGCTCAGGCCCATCCTCAACGGCCAGGGCCGCGCGCAGGACGTGGACTACCTCGCGGTGTACGTTCTCAAGTACCTCGGCAAGGACAACCCGCATATCCCACAAGAGCAGATCACCAAATGGCTGCGCGGAGTGAACGGCCTCCCCGCTGCGGGGCACGCATGGGTGGAAGATGCCACTCGGACCGCGTGGACCCTGGTCACCCGGTACAGCCTGCCCCGCTGGCGTGGTCACCGCGGCACCCCGGGGAGCGCTGGTTGCCGGCCCCGTAGCTTGCGACGTACAGGCGAACCCCGAACCCGAACCGCGCGCCGGTTCGGGGCTCGTGACATGCTGACAGATCAGCCGGAAGCGGCTTTCCGTTCGGCCAGCATCTTCTTGGCCTGCCGGCCAGAGGTCCCGGGGGTCGCGCCGCAGCGTCGTGAGCGCCGTGCGGGACGACCGGGCAACTGCCGACCTCGGCATGTCGGGTGAATCACCCGACATGCCGGGCATTCTGTGCTGGCGTCAGCATATGTACAGGATAACCGTAATTATCCTGTGCATTTGTGCTCGGGGTCCGGACGGGTGGAGGTTTGTACGCGTACCGGTGCCGGTCCGCGCGGCCGACGGCGCCGTGACCGTCGTGGCGATGCCCGAGTGGGTCCGCTTGCACGAGGGCCGGTCAATCTGGGAACACACCGGCTGGCCGGTGGACGCGCCCGCCCGGATCGTCGACCCGCCGCAGCGGTTCTCGCCGGCACCCGGCCTTCTCTGGCAGATCACCGCCTGGCTCGACACGGCGCGCGACGGCAAGGTGCTGGGCGAGGACTACGGCGGCAAACCGGCGGATGGCAGACCGTCGGCTGGTGCACGAGCCGGACGACGCCCGCGCGTTCACCGCACACCGCGGCTCCTTCGCTCGCGTCGACATCATCGAGCACGGCACCGACAACGGCGTAGTCTCCCTCACCACGGACACATTCGTCATGGCCCCGGACGCCCCCGCCCCCAGCTCGCCGAAGGCCCGCGTCCGGCGTCCCCGGACAGATCCGGGGCGACGGCGCCCCCGTCCAGGGGTAACTACCAGGGCCGTTGATCGTTCGCGGGGGTATGGGCACTCGCAAGGTAATGGGTCCTGTCATTGTCACGGCAGCGCTGTCAGTGGCGACGGCAACACCCGCAGCGGCGGGTGGTGTCGGTGACTTCTTGTCTCCAGCGTTCGGGACCGCTTGCGTGAATCATCACGCTGCGGACACGCAAGGCAGCACCGCACACGGCACAGGAGCCGCCAACGGCAACCTTGCCGGACTCCCCCTCGGCAGCCCGGTCAACCAATGCGGCGGCGCGGATCTGCCCACGATCAACCAAACTCCCCCAGTCCACCGCCCGCAGATCATCCACCCATGTGATATCGGTATCGTTTCTGATATCAGTCAGTCCGATCTCAACCCGGATGCGATTCAGCTTCCTGACCACCTTCGCAACATGCTTAAGCAGGCGCTTGCTGACTGCCGTAAACGTGCTTGAAATCACGGCTCGTAGACACTGTTCTCCCGAAGCTACGGCGAAGTGACAAGTAGTCCTCGCCGCCGTCGAGCACCTGATGGACACCGACGCCACCGACGCTGAACGAGCCGCGGTCATCGGGCGCAAGGCGAACCTCCTGCAGCGGATCGCCGTGGAGGATGGAACCCCCGGGGTAGCCGAGCAAGCGGCGGAGGCCCGCGCATACGCTGCGCGGCATCCGCCGGATAGCCACCCGCCGGAATCCCGTCCCTCGACCACAACCGGACCCCGGAGCTCCGGGACTTCAGCGGCGTCAGTCCGCCTCGATCACGTCGGGGGCGTTGGTGGCAACGGGGATGTCGGCAAGCTTGAGGAGAGAGAAACCAGCAGTGGCGGTGGGCGACGCGTCGGCGCCGCCGCAATGGTTGAGCGGGCTGCCGATGGGAATGCCGGCGAGGTTGCCGCCTGCTGCGCCGGTGGCACTGGTTGCGGTTCCGTTGGCGTGGGCGCCGTTGTTGAGGTTGCCGCACAGGGTGCCGAAGGCAGGGGAGAGGAAGTCGCCGACGCCGCCGGCCGAAGCGGGGCTGGCGGTGGCGAGGCCCGCGCCCAGCACTGTGGCGGTCCGGGACAGGGCTGTAAGCCTCTGACGTGTGATCACGCCCGGAAAACGACCGATGCCGAGACCCGTCACACACCCGTGGTCCGTCCACGCCTCCCGGACGGTCTCAATAGCTGATTTCCGAACCCCTCCACCCTTGCGCCGCCCTCGATCGACCCAGTGCTAGTTGATCACTTGCGGATCTGATTGCACCGGAAGGTTCTGTCTTCATCGAGTACTTCAACGGTGAGGATATCGATGTCTTGGAGGGTGGGGCAGACATCCCGGATGATGTTGGTGTTGAGGTCTGCGCCGCCGCACTGATTGAGCGGTGAGCCGATGGGAATGCCGGCGAGGTTGCCGCCTGCTGCGCCGGTGGCACTGGTTGCGGTTCCGTTGGCGTGGGCGCCGTTGTTGAGGTTGCCGCACAGGGTGCCGAAGGCAGGGGAGAGGAAGTCGCCGATCCCGCCGGCGGCGGCGGGGCTGGCCGTGGTGAGCCCCGCCGCCATAGATGTCAGGGTGAAGGTGGCAGTTGCGACTGCCCGGCGCGTGATCACGTGTGGGGAACGACAGGCGGCGAACTGAGGTCACGCGAATCAGCGCCTGCCCGTTGGCGACAGTCGATCAAGTTCCAAGCAGTCAAGCTCCCAAACGGCCACTCAGGTTCAGAAGCCCCCGCTGGCAGATACGCCGACGGGGGCTTCGTGCCGATCCGGCAGGCTGATCAGGCGACGGACAGCCCAGGGACACCGTGGGCCGAGCCGGGGTGGAGGACGCCAGGGCCCTGCGCGCGTACAACTGCGCCCCGTCCGAGAAGTGCGCGTCCGGGCCGGTGGCCGGGTAGGCGTGCGTGAGGTCGACAACCCAGCCGGCGACCTCGCTGCGGCGCTCCAGCGCGTCCAGGGCCTGGCGCATCCGCAGCCGCTCATCCCCGTCCGCCGCCCGGCGCGCTGTGTTCAGGGCGCGGGCGACGCAGGCGGAACCGGCCTGGAGGAAGCTCCGGTAGGCGTCACCGCCGACCCGGAGCCGTTCGGTGACCTGCGCGGCGGTGAGGGCGCCCCGGCTGCGCTCGGCGAGCGCCGCGACGAGACGAGCTTCCCTCTCCTGGTGGCGAGCGTTGGAGCGGGCGGAGCGTTCCGCGTAGGGCATGTCCGGGTGGTAGTCGGTCAGCACGCGACCTTCCTGTGTCCAGTCGTGGGCCCAGGCGTCGGGGGTGGCGCGGTCCCCAAATCTCGGCGAACGCGTACGGGCCGCCGGTACCGACCCGCAGCAGCGTCGCCGCGAGGCTCCCGCCCGAGCGGCTGCCGGTGACCCAGGCGAACGAGGTCCACCCGGTGTCCTCGCGCCACACCTTCAGTTCGTAGGTCGGCGGGTGCTTCTCGCCCGGGAACCAGGCCGGTTCCGGCGTGGGCTGGGCCGACTGCGGCCGCCCGGGCGGCCACGTGTCGAACGGCAGCCGGGGCACCATCGGCCGGTCCCAGGCGGCGTCGGCCCGGTGGACCCGGGACGGCAGCACACCCAGGTCGGTGGTCACGTGCTCCCAGACCTCGGCCCGCTGGCGCCCGCAGTCTCCGCCGGCGGGCCGCTCGATGGCGCTCAGCCGGTAGGCGACCAGCGCGTCGGCGAGCTCCCGGGCCTTGTCGAGGTCTGTGCACCAGGCCCGCGTCCACCAGTCCGGTGCGCCGCCGAAGTGGTCCTCGCCCAGGACGCCGTCCGGGACGTCGTACGTACGCACCTCGTACGGCAGATCCGGGCTCGGACACATCGGGTCGAGGCCGTCCGGGAACTCGCCCGGCCGCTCGATGGACCAGCCGTTGCGCACGAACCGCCAAAACGGCTCGTCGCTGGACAGCCACACGACCGGCCACACCGCGGCGACCTCCACCCGGCCGTCGAGCAACCGGCGCGGCACGGGCACCCGCATGCCCTTCTCCACCGCCCTCATGCAGTCGGCGACTTCCCGGATGACGTAGCCGTCGACCGCAGCCTCGACCACGCCCCACCGCACGCCGCTGTCCCGCTGGGCCATGGTGCTGCGGACGCTCTCGTCCCAGATCTCCCTCACCGGCACGACACGCTGCTCGGCGACGATGGCCGACAGCGCGTCCACGGTGACCTGCGCCCACCCGTAGCGGGCCACGTCGGACTCCGGTGCGGGCTCGGCGGCCGCCAGCAGCAGCCGGCGGGCGGCGGTGTAGGAGATGCCTTTGGCTTCGGCGAGAGCGCGGCCGTCCTTCTTGAATTGCTTGTTGCTGGTCACGAAGGTCCCTTCGGCCGGTGGAGACCCCACGCATCCCCACCGTGGACGACGTGACCACAGGCAGATGGATGCGGCACGTGAGGCGCAGCCCCTTGTCCTCGGTCGCCGGTTCCCCCCCGGCGTGGGAAGGGACCTGGCTCGGAGTCAGGCCGACGCACGGCGGCCAACGTCAACGGTAGCGAGAACCACCGACAACGGTTCGAGAGATGAGGAGTGCACTGTTACGCGCGCTTGCCACATCCGGTCAATTTCGTGACCTCTGTGACGGCTGTGGCTGCGGGGCGCCGTGGCACCGCGCCATGGCGCGCAGCTCCCGACCGCTCGCCGAGGCGTGGGACTCTGGGGCCAGCGGCTGGACGCCAGCGCGGCGCCAGGCGTACGCCAACGACCTGGACGCCGAGCGCTCCCTGATCGCCGTCACGGCGAAGACCAACCGGTCGAAGGCGGACCAGGACCCGGCCCAGTGGATGCCGCCGGCCGCTGGCCAGCACTGCGCGTACGTCGCCGACTGGACCGCCACCAAACTGCGCTGGCAGCTCAGGCTGGACGACGCCGAGCGCCAGGCCCTGGCCACCGCGGCCGCTCGCTGCCCGGGCGCCACGGTCACCTACGAGCCGGCACCGTAACCGCCCACCGCGACTACCCTCGCTGGTGCGTGCCTTGTCACGCCCGCCACGTGCCCCGCATCCGCGCTCTGGAGCGGGGCACCGGCGCGCATGGCCGCACATCAGGGGTCAGGCGAGGGTCACGCAGGCCTGTGGCCGGTGGCCCTTGAACTGGATGCACACCTTCGTGCCCTTGGGGACCTGCGGGCCGGTGTGCCCGTCGCGTCCCCAGTGCGTTTCCACGAAGTCCCCCTTGGACACCGCCCGCTTCCACCCGGAGGCGGCCTTGACCGGCTTGCCCGGGGCCTTGTACGTCCAGCGGGCGCGGTACGTCGTCTTCTTGTTCACCGGGGACTTCGAGGCGTACACCCAGCCCACGCCCCGCTGGCTGGCTGCACCGGCGGGGTACCAGTACTTCACCACGATCCCCGTACCGCACCCGCCGCCCGCCTTCGCCACGCACATGTTGGCCCGCTTGTCGACGTACGTCGCACCGGCCGCCGGGGTGGCGGCCGCCGCGGCGGTCAGCGCGATCGTCAGGGCGAGAACCACGGACCGGCAGGCGGCACGGCCGGTCGCTGAAGGAGTCGTCATGCGGCGTTCAACGACGCCGCTCAGCCGAGGGGCACGCCTGGGCGGGCCCGGCGTTCAGCTCTGCTCCCCACGGCGGCACCACGGGGAACTGCTGGGACGACTCTTGCTGTCGAAATCCGATGATCACCGGGGGATCTCGGCGCGTTCCCTCCCGCCCATGGGCACCCAGTCGCCCGACGTCCGTACCGGGCGGGTTGTCCACCACTTCCCTCCGGGCGTGCGACGTAGGCAGACGCACCTCCAGTTCCACCGCCACTCTTGCCAGTCCAAGGACTCGACCTCAACACGCTCCCCGCACTCCCTATACGGACGCAGGCGGGTCCAAAAGATCTCGACGTAGACTTTCGACTCCGTCTTATCCGGAAGCCAGACATCGAAGACGATGGGCTCCGAACCAGCGCCCATGTACGCCTGGAACATGGTCGAGTCGGGCTCTGGCTGAACGCCCAGGGTTCCGGGAACCCTGACCTCCACGTTGTGCACGACGGCAGTCCCTACTGCGCGTACGGCGAAGGTCATCTTCAGCCTTTTGTAGGTTGCGCCCTTTTCGGTCTGCTCGTCCATCCCGGCGTCGCGTGTCCTGCGGACATTCCACCCGTGCTGAGGGCGATCGACCCAGCCCCAACGGGCCACGACAGTGGAAGCAACCGCTGCGATGGCAGCGAAGCCGAGAGTCCACCAATCCATCCGCAAACCGTAGTCGTAAGGCCACCGACCAGGCCGCCGACACTCCCGGTACCCCGCATTCGGCATGCCCCCGCCTTCCGTTGGAGGGTCGCGAAGCCTCAGCCCGAAGGACTTCGTACTCGCCGATCCCGCCGTGCAGGGCGGGCGAGCGCGGCTAAGGTCTCGTCATGAGCACCCGCGACTGGCACGTCCTGTGCGTCCCGCCCATCGACCGCTTCGAGGGCATGACACCGCTGACCAGCTACGTGTTCCCCGCGACGGCCGCGGGCGCCCTTGCCGATCCGTACGACGCCGAGTACCTCATCGGCGAGCGCAAGGAGCGCCTCGAGTGGGCTGGCGGTGCTCTGGACGCCCTCCGGCGCGCGGGCAGCAAGGTGCACTGGGACGGCGACTTCCGACATGAGCCGTACGTGGGGGCGCTCCTTTGGGGGAGCGACGGGGCCCTGTACCTCGTGGCGAAGCAGGAGAACAACGGTACGTGCTTCATCGTCAGCCAGGGCTTTGCCGTGCCCCTGCCGCCGACGGAAACCATCTTCTTCTCAACCGTCGTCAGGGAGTCCCGAGCCGAAGCCGCCGACCTCCGATTCTGACGGCTGCCACTCGCACCGACGAAGACGTTGTCACCCTGTCGAGCGTTCCGGCGCGGCCGGCGGTGACGCGAAGGCCGCCCGGCGGCTGTCGTGTCGCCAGGGGGCTTCGCGCTCCGGAACCGGGGTACGACAAAGGCCCGGGCCGATTGGCACAGGCCCTGGCCGTAGGCGGCCGGCAAGGGACTGCCGCGAGGTCATCAGCTATTGGCTAGTTCCGCTCCATCAAGGTCACTGCCCCGCTGGAGCGTTAAGGCGAAGTAGCTCACTGGGGGGTTTGCCACACCAACCACTCCGAGGTCCGAGGCCGCCATTTGCCTCCAGTCGGCGCCGCCGCACTCGTTGAGTGCGTTGCCGACAGGCAGGCCGGCAACGTTACCGCCTGCCGTGCCCGTGCCATGGCTGGTGACTTCCGCCGCGTGGGCACCATTGTTGTGGTTGGCACACAGGGTACCGAAGGCGGGAGAGAGGAAGTCGCCGACACCACCGGCCGGCAGCCGGTGCGGCTGTGACGACTCCCGCCCCCAGCACAGCAGCGGTGGCGGCCAGGGCGGTGATCGCGTAGCGCGTGGTCATGCCCAGCCAACGAGCCCACACGCCCTCAGTCACCGGGCCCCGGACGCCAGCGCGCTCCATGCTCCCGCCGGTGGTCCCCGGCCCACGCCGGGCGGGGCGGTGACCAGCCGTCGGCGCGCGCCGTGCCCTCCATAGAGTGGGGTCATGAGCGCTGCACCGGCCCCCAACCCGCACGCGATCTGATGTCACAGCAGCGCTGGCGCCCGTCCGTCCAGTTCGGCCACGCTGGGGCCTTGCTGTAGCGGGGGAGCCGCACGCACAGGTCGGACAGCGCGTCGGTGATCTTCACGGACTGGAGGCCCTCCATCACCGCCCCGCACACGGTCGAGATCAGCATCCGCCGCCGGTCCCATCAGCCATCGACCCTGTGACGCTCTGACAGCCGGGTACCGGGGGGTAAGTAGATCCGGCGGTCACTGGTGCAGCGGATGCGGATTGTCCGGGGTGGGGAGCACGATGCGGTTGGGGCCGAAGTAGGTACGGATCGACTCAGGTCGGACGGTGCGCATCCACAGCGGCGCGCCGATCAGGATCCGCTGGGCACCGTCCAGATCCGGTTCGGTCCGGAAGCTCCATCGGCTAGGGGTGAGGGTCACATCCCTGTAGACACGGACGACGTACTCGCAAGCCTCGAACCCGAGCACGGTGAACGCGCGGGTTTCGGGCCGCCCGCGGTGCTCGTCAGGGTGAGGCGTAGTTGCCCTGGCCCAGAGCGAGACGCAGCGCCTCCACGGCGAGCTCTTCAGCGTCGTACGCTTCGGTCCAGCTCGTGCCGACGCCGTGGCTGGCGACCAGTTCCTCGATGGCCGGGGCAGTAGACGAGATCCATCCGCCGACCGGCTCGTCAGGGACGCTGTAGCCCTGGAGGTTCTTCAGGCCGCCGAAGAGACACAGGTCGGCTCGGAGCCCCTGCGGGCTGCGCGTCTGGGTGTGGAGGACGGCGGTCCTCTGACGCAAACTGTGCTCTGGCCGTGCGCCCCACCGCTGGAACTCCGCCACCTCCACCCACCCCCGGCCGCGGACCATCTGTACCGGCCCGGGGGCTCCGTGCTCGGCGAGCCGACGGCCGAGCTTCTTCTTCAGCTTCTCGGCGACCTCGAAGCGGGTCCTCTGCCGGTTGGCTCCGCTGACATCGATACCGCTTCCGGCCAAGCCGAGCTTGAACGTCGGCTGTACCCGGGGGGCGAGCTGGATCCCGTTGTCCTCGATGACCTCGTTGACGAGCCTCTCCGACCAGTAGACGTATCGGCCGACCGGCTTCGCACGCATCTGACCTCCGTGAAGGGCGGGCTCGTCACGGTAGCGCGCCGTCTACCAGGAGACGGCGGAAACCGAGAAGGGCTCGCTGCCCGAGGCGACGGTGTCCAGCCGAGGTGGCTGGCCAGGGCCGCCGCTCGTGTGGCCTGCTTCAGTTCCGAGCGAGCCATGGCGACCTTCTCCGTCTCGACCTTTTCCCAGAAGGGATGGCGGCTGACCTCCACGGACAGCTCCAAGCACCGCGCGCGGAGCCGGTCGACGGCCTCCTTCTCCTCCTCGGCCCAGCCCGAGCTCGCCTCGCGGCCGCCGGTCACCTCACCGCACAGGCATGTTCGGGCTGCTGTGATGTCACAGCAGTGCTGCGGCTCGTCCGTCCAGTTCTGCCACGCCGGGGGCCTTGCTGTAGGGGGATAGCCGTATGCGGAGGTCGGTCAGCGCGTCGGTGATTTTCACGGACTGGACGCCTTCGGCGCAGTCGAGGAATTCGCCCCACGCGGCCACGGCACCGTCCAGGTCGCCCTGGCGAAGGTACACGTGGCTGTTCACCCCGGCCCGCCGGGTGGTCCGGTCTGCTGCAGTCCCGCCGTGGCAGCCGATCCAGCGGAACTTCCCCGATCTTGTGGCCGCCACGGGCCAGATGCCGCACGGCCTGTCCTGGACGGTGAGCTGGGCGTGTGGCAGGAAGGGCGGCTCTCCTGCGAGGCGCTGCAGCGCCGGACCGTGTCCGCCGGCCGAACTGTCCAGCAGCTCGCCGAGGCGGTGCCTGCGCACTTCATTGGAAGGGGGTGGCGCGGGGCGGCGCAAGCAGAATGGGGAACGTCGCGAAGCGTAGTACTGGCTGCTTGAGGTGACCCACTTGGGTGTGGACTCCATAGCCCCGGATGCGGTGTTCCGGGACTGCCTGGAGATGCTGGCCAGATACGTGCGCAGGAACGGTCCCGGGGCGGCCCGCCGACGGGGACCTCGAAATGGAAGTCGACCGCCTGGTGACGAAGGACTCCTGCATCATTGTCGGCGGCCCCGACTGGCGCCTGGCCGACCAGCTCCACGACTTCGCCAGCCGCTTCTTCCGCGGGGCGGCCCGACCTCGCCGGGCCGCCCTCGGACAACTGCTGCCCCGGTACCGGTTACAGCATCGGCACCGGCGCACGGCCACCCCGATATCTGCACTGGTAGTAGAGGCGTACTCGTCGACGTGCCCGAGGGAGCATTGTAACTGTTCCCAGTCCATCTGCTTCTTCCGGGCAGAGAATCCGGTACCAGCACCTCTTCGACGCGGTAGCCGGCAAACAGTGGAGCGGGTCGATAGTGCCGCGGGGCCACCGTACGGCCGCGGGCAGCATACGTGATCGGGTTACGGGTCTCAGCTCGTCGTGGTAAGGGAGACGTTGTCGAGGGTGATGGCGGTTTTGATGGGGTTGCCGCCAATCTCGAAGTTCAGCGAGCCGGCCGTGGTGTCGACAGTCGAGGTGAAGGTGTAGCTGTAACGCTTCAAGCCGGTGCCGAGGTCCACAACCTGGTCCAGCGTGGAGGTGTACGGTTCCCCGCTGAGTTGGACGATGGCCCTCATCTGCGCGGCGGCCGATGCCTTGGCATCAAAGGTGAGGGTGTACGTGGCGCCCTTGCGTAGGAGGAAGTCGCTTTGTCCGGCGATGGCTTCCCACGAGGAGGCAGCGTCGGCCTCGACAGTGGCGAGCAATGCGCCTTCGGCATGGCTGATCGAGGCGCGCTCGGTGACCCACCAGCCGTCGACGCTGGTGGTGAAGGTGCCGTTGCGGATCAGATCTACGTAGTGGACCGGGCCCGGAGTGACGATAGGTGTGCTGAAGCCGCCGGTGCCGTTGCCGGGGTAGGCGTAGATGGCTCCGCTGGTGTGGATGGCGATCAGGTCGCCCTTCTTGTCACCGTTGAAGTCGGCGCCAGAGACCAGGCGCATGTTCTGCCAGCCATCGCCGGTCTTCTTCGCACCGTGGAAGGTGCCGTCTCCCTTGCCGGCGTACATGTACAGGGCGCCGGTGTTGTGGACGGCGTAGATGTCTCCCTTGGCATCACCGTTGAAGTCTCCGGCGACGAGCAGACGCATGTTCGACCAGCCGGAGCTGGACACGGCCCCTGAGGCGAAGTTCTTGCCGTTGCCCGCGTAGAAGAAGAGGTTGCCGTTGGTGTGGATGGCGATCAGGTCGCCCTTGCTGTCGCCGTTGAAGTCGGCGGCCGCGAGCAGGCGTATCCCGCCCCACCCGCTTCCGGCGACGGAGGATCCTGTGACGCCGTTCTTACCGTTGCCCGGGTAGAGGTAGATGCTGCCGTTGGTGTTGGCGGCGAGGATGTCGGCCTTGCCGTCACCGGTGAAGTCTGTAGCGGCCAGCAGACGCATGCCGGCCCACTTGCCCTCGCTGACCTTGACGCGTTTGCCGAACTTGCCCTTGCCATCCCCCGGCTGGGCATACAGGTAGTCGTCGGCCGCGTCGATCGTCAGCAGGTCGGCCCTACCGTCACCGTTGAAGTCGGCGGCAGTCATCATCTGAGACCACGACCGCCCCACGGTGGTGGCGACCCAGTCGGCCACGTTGTCCGTGCGCGTGGCGATGGCGTCGGTGCGGGTCTCGGTCTCTCCCAGACAGCCGCCCTGGCGTGACCGGGTGGCCATAGCCACCAGTTCGAGGCGCCCCTCAGCCTCCCGCAGCAGTGGAGCACCGGTGTCGCCCTTGCAGAGGGCGTCGTTTTCAGTGGTCCCGGCCAGTGTGAGTTCGGTCTCGGAAAGGGCGCCGACCTTCATCGACGCGGTGTGGGCGGCGCCGGGAACCCATTCGGTCTTGGTGCGGCCGAACCCGATCGCCTGCAGGGTGTCGCCCTCGCCTGCGGGGGATGCGGCCAGTCCGAGGGGCGCCATACCGGCGGCTGGTGTCGCCAGGCGAGCCATGACCAGGTTGCGGCTGGGAGACGGGACGAGCTCGACGACATCGGCAGTGTGTCCGCCAGTTCCGGTCAGGGAGCTTCGGCCGACGGTGGCGGTGGTCTTGAGGGCGGGCTGGCCCGGAGCGATTTGCGTCGGGTTGACGGAATCTGCAGCGAAGCAGGCCGCAGCGGTCAGTACCCACTGGCCGTCGACCAGGGCACCGGAGCAGGAACGGGTGGTGTCGCCCTCGCCAATGTGGAGGCGGGCGACGGATGCCTGGGTGCTGGCGGGGGAGTCAGGACCGGTGGCGGCCGTGGCTGGGGTGCCGGTCAGCACGGTGGAACTGGCGGCAGCAGCCAGGAGTACGGCGAGCACGGCGGGACGAGTGCGTGTGCGGGACACGGTACGGATCTTCCTTGCTGTGAGACGGGAGGCGACTACGAGTTGGACGTCAGCCGGTGATGCGCAACTCGACGAGGACCGAGCGCTTCTCGCCGCCCTTGTCATCTGCCTCACCGATCGCGGTGACCTGGTCCTTCCCGGCCTCGTAGATCGCCTTCTCGCCGTCGGCCGTGACCGTGGCCCGTACCGCGCGGTCCTGGGTCCACAGTAGGAAGGAGTCCGGAATTTCCATCGCCAGGTAGCCGGTGGTTCCAGTGGCGACGAAGCAGTAGCCCCGCGCCTTGTCAACGCGGGATTCCACCCAGATATCCCGGGCTTCACTGCAGCCGGAAAGGCCGCCGACTCCATCATCCGGCTTGAGCATGATCCGGCCGTCGCCCCGCTTCAGCACGATCTTGCGGTCGTGCAGGATCTTCTCCGCGCCGGGGTGGGTGAAGTCCTCTACCGCGTAGGGAATGTTCTCTGCAGCGGCCGCCTGAGCGTCCCCAGGTGCCGCCGAGGCATTCGCCGCAGCCAAGCCAGTGACCGTCGCCCCCAGAGCAAGCAGGCCGAGTCCCCCGGCCAGCCCTGCCTTCATCGATCGAGATATCAAGGTTTAAACCTTCACGTTCTGCACTATGGTCATACTTCGCCTGCATGATGCGAAGCCAGAGCAAGCTATCAGTAAAGGTCTTGTAAGAAGATCATGTAGGGTCAGTGTGCCGCCTCCATGACCGAAGGCGTGTCGACCGCTACAACCAGTGCGTGATGCTCCGTCAAAAGCTCGCTCCTTCGGTCTGCATGCACGCTGACGCCTGCACCCAGGAGCAGTGCGAACTCCTTGCGGGGCCACGCAGGGGGAATGATGAAGCAACGATCTGACCGCAGGTCACCTTTCGCGCGGAAAGGTGCAGATGGTCGCATATCCGGAGTGGCTTCCTGGAGCCGCCGGCTCGGGGCCATCGCTCTGGCGACGTCTGTTCTGGCTGTCGGAGCAGGTGTCAATCCTGCCGCGGCCGACGATGTCGCCGTCGACCAGGTGGACCAGTGGGACCGTAGCTACGTAGTCAAGGCGTGGCGGGAAGGCGGCCCGGGGGTGAAGGAGGCCGCGGAGGCCGCCTTGACCGGGTCCGACGAGGACATTCTCACCTTCCTCAAGACGGAAGAGGGCTTGGCTCAGTACCACGATGAGCGGGTCGCCGCTGGTCGGATGGCCAGCGTCGGCGGCACAGGCGTGCGTGAGGCAGCCAGAAGGGCTCTGTCCGGCACTCAGGACGACCTCGAGGAATTCCTGATCAACGGCTGGCAGCAGCCGCAGGAGCAGGACAACCGGGTACGCGTCGGACAGATCATGAGCACCGGCGGCAACGGTGTGAAGGACGCGGCTAAGGCCGCCCTTCAGGGCTCCCCTGCAGACGTGCAGAAGTTTCTGGACGAGGGCCAGTACCAAGAACGCGAAACCGACCAGCGGGTCGAGGTCGGGCAGATCATGAGCGTGGGCGGGCCGGCCACCAAGGCCGCCGCCAAGCTCGCCCTGAAGGGCACTCCGCAGGATGTGGCCGAATTCCTGGCCACCGGGCAGTTCACCGCCCGCGCCCGCGATGGAGAGCATGCCACCATCACACAGTTGGCCAAGCAGGCGGAACAGGCCGGCCGTCTGGCCAAGCAAGAGACCGACAGGGCCGTCGAGTCCGCCCAGCAGGCCAAGGTGGCCTCCGAGCTGGCCAAGAAGGCTGCGGAGGTCGCGGCGGCGGAGACCAAGGCAGCAGGCAAGGATTCCGTCCGCGCCGCCAACGCGGCCGCGCGTGCCGCCGAGGCTGCCCGTGGCGCGGCGGCGGAAGCCCGTAACGCCATCGGCGCGGCCCGTGCCGCCAATTCCGCCGCCCGCATAGCGGCCGGTGCCGCGGCCGCAGCCGCGTCTGCGGCGACGAAGGCCGCTAATGCCGCCTCGCGCGCTCTCGGCGCCGCCGCTGACGCCGCTACGGATGCAAGCAAGGCGGATGCCGCGCGCAAGCTGGCGGCCGAGGCTCGCAAGGCCGCCGATCTCGCCACCCAGTCAGCCGCCGCTGCTGAGCAGGCCGGGAAGGCCTCCGAGGCAGCCGACAGTGCCGCCGTTGCCGCCCGCAGCGCGGCCGGCAATGCCAACGCCGCCGCTGATGCCGCGGCCGACGCGGGTACATGGGCCAGCCAGGCCGGTGCCAAGGCTGATGAGGCCAAGGAAGCGGCGGCCCGCGCTCGCCGGCACGCCAACGAGGCCGACCGTGCCGCCACTGCCTCCAGCAACCTGGCGCGTAAATCAGCCGCCGCGGCCTACGCCGCACGGGACAATGCCCGCTCCGCAGCGCAGCACGCCCGCAACGCCGCGGATGCTGCAGATGAGGCCGCTGCCCATGCCGGCGACGCCAGCAAGGCTGCAGCGCAGTCCGCGAAGCACGCCACCGGGGCGAAGAACGCCGCTGACACCGCCGAAAAGGCCGTCGTTACTGCTCAGCAGGTCTTCGCACTCGCCCGTGACGCCGAGGCCGAGGAACTCGCCGACCGTACGGCTGCCGGCGTAGAGGAGGCTGAGGCACGCAGGAAGAACCGCGAGGCGCTCAACGCCAAGATCGCCGAGGTCCTCCAGCAGACCTACTCGCTGGACGGCGAGGCCAGCCAGCTCGCGGCCGAGGCCGCCAAGCCCGGCGCCGACCCCAAGGAACTCGTGGCCAAGGGCCGCGCCCTGGCCGTCAAAGCGATGAAGAACGGCGACCATGGCCCCTGGACTCAGGAAGCCGCTGGGGCCGCCCTCGCTGGCGATGACACGGCCATTCTGGTCTACCTGCGCACCGGGCGCGACGAAGCCGCTGCCCGTGACACTCGCTTCCAGGTAGAACAGCTCGCCTCCGACAGCCCCTACCAAGTCGTGCGCGACGCGGCCGTCCAGGCACTCAAGGGCAGCAACAAGGACGTCGACACCTTCCTGCGTCAGGGCCAGCACCAGGTCGCGGTCACGGAGTACCGGATCAAGGTCGGCCAAGTGCACAGCACTGGTGGGCCCGGAGTGAAGGAAGCCTCCAAGGCGCTGCTCCAGGAGAATGACCCCAAGAAGCTCGCGGCATTCTTGCTGGCGGACCAGTACACCGCGCGTAACACCGACGAACGCGTCCGTGCCGGCCAGCTCCTTTCCAGCGGCGGCCCGGAAGTCCAGGCTGCTGCACGCATCGCCTTGACGGGCCCGGCGGACGAACTACACGAGTTCATCGAGTACGGGCAGTACCAGGCCGACAGCAAAGACCAGCTGACCACCGCCCACATCGCCCAGACCTCCCAGCTCATCGCCCAAGCCGCCCGCACCGCCGCCGATGCCCGCACCAATTCATGGCGGGCCGCCGCTGCTGCCGCCAACGCAGCCAAGGCAGTAACCGAGGCCAACAACGCCGCAACGGAGGCCAAGAAGTCAGAGGCGCAGGCGGCCATATACGCTGCCGATGCCGACAAGTCCGCCAGTGCCGCTGAGACCTCAGCAGTCCAGGCTGCCAAGTCCGCCGCCACCGCCCGCAAGGCAGCCGCCGACGCCAACCGCGACGCCGACAACGCCGAAGCCTCCGCCTTCCGGGCTCAGTTCTCCGCCAACTACGCCCGAGACTCCGCAGCCAAGGCCCGGAAAGCCGCAGACGAGGCCCGCGAAAGCGCCGAGCGGGCCGGTAAGAGCTCGGAGGCTGCGGCAGCCGACGAGAAGGCCGCCTGGACCAAGACCGAGCAGCTGCTGAAGGCAGAGCTCGAGGAAGCCAAGCGCCAGGCCGAGGCGGAACTCGAGCGGAAGCAGCAGGAAGAGGAAGACCGACGGAGCCGCACCTGCTATCAGCCCCTCACCGAAAGGGGCGACTACGCCTTCCTCCAGTGCGTCAAGAGGAACGGTGACAAGGCGATCATCGAGCCGCCCCAGGTCCCGGGCTTCCTGAAGGACCTGGCCCTGGAGTTGACGGGCATCAATGGCATCCTCGACTGCCTCGACGACCCGCAGTTCAAGAAGTGCACTCTCGCGCTCGCCGAGGTCATTCCCGCAGGGAAACTCCTCAAGTTCCGCAAGCTTGAAAAGCTCGGAGAGCTCGCGGAGAAAGTCCGCCTCCGGAAGCCGAACTGCCCCGCCTGCTTTCTCCCCGGCACCAAGGTGCTCATGGCGGGAGGCAGCACCAAGAACATTGAGGAAATCCGGCCCGGTGACCGGGTCCTCGCCACCGACCCCGCCACTGGCGTAACCAGTCCGCAACCGGTCGCCCGACAGATCATCACCAAGGATGACAAGTGGTTCAGTGAACTTACGGTCAGCACCCCCAGCGGCCCTGAGAAGCTGAACCCGACCTACGAGCACCTCTTCTGGTCCCCGTCCGAGAAGACCTGGGTTAGGGCCGCAGATCTCCGCAAGGGCATGACACTCCGCACCCCAGACGGTGCTGAGCACGTCACTGTCGAGAAGAACCGGCCATATTCCCTTCGTACGACTACGTACAACCTGTCGGTCTTCGGGGTCCACACTTACTACGTACTGGCCGGCACCACACCGGTCCTCGTCCACAACTGTTTCGAGTTCGACCCGAAGGCCATAGGTCACGGTCTCCCCGAATGGAAAAAGGGTGACCCGACCCTGGGACGCTTCATTGACGGTGAAGGTATCTCCCACGAAATGGTGAGTGGTCGGCCAGCAGAGGACCTAAGGCTGATCGACCTTGTCAACGAGAGGCTCCAGAAGAAGGGCCTTAAAGGCAAGAGCGGCAATGCGGACCATGTGGAGGTGAAGTTCGCCGCCCTCATGTGGGAGCAGGGGATCGATAGTGCCGAGATCGTCATCAATTACCCGACGGGGCCGTGCATGCTGCCACTGGGTTGTAACGACGTTCTCAATGCAGTGCTGGGAAACAAGACGCTCAAGGTACACTGGCCGGACGGAAAGGGCGGCTACCAGTCGCACACCTATGGCAACGGGCGCCCGAAGAGAAAGAGCTAGACGTGGCAATGCGCGGAATCAGAGCAATATACCAGCCCGAGCACTTCGAGAATCCGCGAATTCTCACTACCCTCGAAGACGTCGATGACATGTTCAACGTCCTCCTGGCAGAGGACATCCATGCGGTCCAGTTCTTCTCGCTGGACCGACCGGACACGCCCGACGGATGGCCCGATCACGAGCTCATCGCAGGCGTACGTAAGGACAGGGAGGCGGGAGTTCTGTCCTCGATGGATGCTAACTGCGAGCCGGTAGGTCACGTAGTATCCGTCGGCAATCCCGAACTTGGCCGAGGGCCCGTGTACTACACGTGTGTCGACTCGGTCCACGACTTCCCACTCTTCTCGGAAATCCCCATCGAGAAGGTACGCCAAGCCGTCAAGGAGTTCGTGATTTCAGGTGGGAAGCGGCCCGCGTGTGTTGAGTGGGATGACCCTGGCGTCTACGAAGAGTATTAAGATCTGGCCTTTCTGGTCGATTACGAGGCACTTCGCATAGCGGTGAGGGGGGAGAGGCGCATACGCCTCTCCCCCCTCACCGCTATGCGAAGTGCCGCAGATTGCCATCACTCATCCGGTACCCGCTGCTGGTCATTACCGTTGCTCGATGTTCATTCGACGCTCGGGACCACGGTGCGGCGGATGGTGGCGCGACCCACCCGTGGACCGGCTGAAACCGGCCCCCACCGCTACTCACCGACCTACGATCGACAGCGATGACCGCCGGCATGTGAAGGAGCGGATGTGGCGCATCTGATCAATCGGCAGCATCTGGATGCTGACGTGGGCTTTCATAGCTTCAGCTTCCAGGAGTCCGACGACGCCGTGCTTCCGGTTCCGTACCCCGATGATTTTGCCTTCGGTACCTTCTTGAGCGCTCATCCCGGCCGCGTCGACATCTACAGTGCCGGCCACACCCATACTGCCGCGGTCACGGTCGACGTATGGGACAGGCCGGCGCCCGACCCGTCGGACACGGTGTGGGATGAGCAAGCGGAGGTCGACTTCGACTCCACCGGCGGGCAAGTGGCGTTGTGGTCGATGAGCCTAGGCCGCACGGACAGCGTGATTCACCTTGCCGATGGTGGTGGGTCGTGGTGGGTGCGGGTCAGCTGTGCCGGCCGCGAGGAAGCCGAGCGGCAATCCGAGGAAACGGATACCGCCGACGGGGTGGAGCGGTACTTGGTCCAGTTCTGGCCCCGGTTGCCCTGACGCGGGACTGGGGCAGCGGCCATCCGGGCCGCCGCCCGCTCCGGTTCAGGAGGTGACCTGGACCAGAAACCCGTCCTCGAGCCCGTATTCAGGCGGTTCTTGGCGTAAAAGCCGAGGAGCAGGCTTCCTGCGGCGCCGTTGTCCGCCTTGTCGACCGGCTTGACGGAGAAGTTGAACTTCTTGGCGTCGGGGTCGTAGTCGGGCTGCGCGGCGCCCTCGTAGGTGGTGGCGAAGGGATACTCGTCACACTCGCGGGTCGCGCCCTGGCTGTAGTTGTCGCCCCAGTACCGCTTGCACTGCTTGACCGCGGCCTTCCGGTTGTCGTCCCTTCGGCGCGTTTGGACGAGCCGGTGCAGCGGTTCCTTGGCGACCTGCCCGGGCACCTTCTTCGCGGCCATCTCGGGCTTAGACGGTGTCCTATGTGGTGAGGCGGAGCAGTCGCTTGTAGCAGCACAGGGCTGCGGCGAGGCCGAGAAAGGCCAGGTAGTTGCGGGAATGGCGTTCGTAGCGGGGGCTGAGTCGGCGGTAGCCGGACAGCCACGAGATCGTCCGCTCGATCACCCAGCTGCGGCGGCCCAGCCGTTCGCTGGACTCGATGCCTTTGCGGGCGATGCGCACGCCGATGCGCTTGCCTCGTAACCATTTACGCAGCTGCGGGATGTCGTACGCCTTGTCGGCATGCAGGCGCTGAGGCTTGAGGTGGCGACCGCGCTGGGGGTCGTGTCTCCTTTGGTGACCCTCGACCATGGGCTTCAGTGCTTCGCTGTCGTGGGTGTTGGCGGCCGAGACGCCGACGACCAGGGGCAGTCCGTTCGCGTCCGACAGGACGTGCATCTTGGAACCCGGCTTGCCCCGGTCCACGGGGCTCGGACCTGTGAGTTCCCCCCCCTTTTTAGCCCGCACGTGAGCGGAGTCGAGGACCACGCGCGAGACGTCGATGAGCCCTGCGTCGTCGAGCTTGTGCAGGACGGCCTCGTGCAGCCGGCCCCACACCCCGGCACGCGACCAGATCAGGAACCGGCGGTGCGCGGTCGACTTCGATATCCCGAAACACGGCGGCAGAGCCCGCCAGGCGCAACCGCTGACCAGCACGTAGATGATCGCCGCGAACAGCGTCTCATCAGGCGTGTCCGGCGTTCCGCCGCCCTGTGGCCGCACCTTCGACGGCGGGATCAGCGGCTTCGCGATCTCCCACAGCCCGTCCGGAACAATCCAACTCCACGTACCCCGCCCCATACGCAGGCCAACGAGCGATCGCCACATAGGACACCGTCTAAGACGTCGTTTCTTCTGTCCATCCCCCAGCAAGGGACGCACCAGCGGCCAGACCCCCCCTGATCACTCGTGGTGGCCCCACCACAATGAGCCCCATGGACCTTCTGCTGCACCTGGACCGCACGCTCGATGAGCTGGACCCACCTCGCTGGGCACCTCCTGGCCTGGACGCGACCCGTTTGATGCGCAAGGTGCATGAGTTGCGGCAGGTCCCGCTGGGCGAACTGGGGCCAGCGGATCTGCGCACCCTCGTCTCTCAACAGGTGGCACTGCCCTACGTTCTTCCGCTCGCCGTGCGCTTGCTGCGCGAGGAACCGCTGCTTGACGCCTACTTCTACGACGGTGATCTGCTGCTTGCCGTGGTGAATGTCCCCGCTTCGGCCTGGGACCTGTACCCGCACCTCCGCACGCAGTTGCGCTCCGTGATCGCGGCCCTGCCGGAGGCAGAAGCAGCCGACCTGCCCGGCGGCGCTGCTGAGGACCTCGCCCATTTCGTCGCCCAGCCCGACATGCTTCGCTGACCGAAGGCACGGCTCAAAAAAGGGGGGAAGCCGGCGCGGACACCGGGGTGAACAAGCCGGCATCATCACCCGCCTGCGCCACTGGACGTGCGCGTTCCTGCCCTGCGTCCGTACGGTCCACTTGCCCGGCTCGACAGGACAGCAGGGCTTGGCGGTCCCGCGCTCCGTTCGCACGCCGCGCGGGATCGCCACCACAGCCCGACGCGCAGGGCCGCGAGTCCGCCGTGTCGGTTTCGCGGTGAGTGCGGCGGCCAGGCAACGAGACGTCAGCCGCAGCGCGGGAGCGGCCCGACGACCGTTGCCCGCCCACCCCGGCCCGCCGTCCAGCCGTCTTGACGCCGGCCGACCGCCGACTCGCCTCGCTTCCGTGTCGTGGAGGGGTCGTACGCCGTCGTCCGGCTGGGCTTTTGCCGTTCCGGTGCCGGGGAGGCGCCGCCCGCCGCTGTCGCGCCGTTGGGGGTGGGGTGGCTGCGCGGTCGGTACGGGCGCGGGCGGGCGGGGTCAGCAGCGCGGCGTGCGCGGGGACTGATGGCGGCAGGTGGCCGGCGGCCGCGGCCTCGCGCGCGGTCGTGCCGGGCCCGGAGTTCAGTCCATAGGCTCGACGAGCGCGGCGCGTGTTGGTTCCGGCGGAAAGGGCCGCCCATAGTACCGGGTGTCGTGCAGGATCCGGCCCTCCTGGTCGAGTTCGAGGACCGCGACCACGTACCAGATCTCGCCTCCGTAGTCGTTGACGCCCTCCAGCACCCACACCGGCCCTGAGCCGGTCACCCGGTGCACCTGGATCGTCGGCGGAGCCGGGTACTCCTCCTGCATCCGCCGCATCGCCTCGCGGCCCCGGATCCGCTCACCGGACTGCGGCATCTCCATCACGTAGTCGGGGTGGCGCACCTCGTACTCCGCCTCCGGCGAGAGTGCCGCCGGGCCGGGTCCGAACAGCCGTCCCACGGCCTCGCGCATGGCGGTCGCGTCATGGCCTGTCACCGCGGCCCGCATGAGTTCACGGACCTCGGTGCTCTCGTGCTTAGACATGTCCACCTCCGCAGACGCCCTTCTTCACCGTACGGGCGCGGTCACCGCTCCGCCTGGCGTACGGCGGCCTGCCGTTCGGCGGCGGCTGCGGCCTCGGCGGCGAGCTCGGCTTGGACGACGTCGTGGGCGAGCCGACGGAATTTGCTGACCTGCTGGAACCCGGCCTTCCCGGCGTAGAGGTCCCATGAAGGACTGCGCAGAGCCCCGGCGGACCGCCGTACGGCGATGTCGTCGGTCTGGGACGTAAAGCTGGTTGGTTCCCAGCGTTCCCAGAGGACGTCCGGGAGGGACTCAGAAAATTGCGACGGGGTTATTGAAACCCGCGGCGAGCAAGAAGGACCCCTGGTCGGGGCAACCCGACCCGGGCCCGCTGTCTCCCCAGCAGTCTCACGCCCCTCGGCGGACCGACTGGGCTCCCGCACCCGGCCGCACACCGTCGGCGTACCTGCCGCTCCGACGTCCCGCCTGCGGCCGTCCTGCCCAAACCGGAAACCCTGCCGCGGCCCAGGAGCCGATGACCGACGTCGTCGGCTGTCGCGCGTCGCGTCGGGCTCAGCCGCCCTGGAGCCGGAGCCGGAAAGCGGGGCAGACGTCCGGGTCGTCCTCCGCGTAGAGGTAGGTGCGTCCGTCGTCCTCGGCGATCGACAGGGAGTCGAGGGTGTCCCCATCCAGGAAGCGCTCCGGTGTGGTGAAGGAGAGGGACAGGTGCGCGAACTCGGTGGCTGAGGTGCCGCCCTGCACCACGGACCAGGTGCCGGACCCGTCGAAGGACTCGCCGAGTTCCCTCCGGTACCAGTCACCGGTCGGCCAGTCGTGCACGGTGACCGTGCCGCTGCCCGGCTCGCTCTCCGACGCCTTCAGGGTGAGCGTCACGCCCTCCGCGTCGCTCTCGCCCCGGTAGGTGCCGGCAAGTTCCCCGGAGGTCGCGCCGACCGCCTGCTTCCCCATGCAGTGCTCGACAGCGGTGGACGCCGACGAACAGCCCGGCAGGCAGGTCAGCAGAGCCAGCACGGCGGCGGCCGTCGGCAGACCTGCTCGGGACATCGACTCACTTCTCCTTCGCCGGAATGCGCTCGGTCCAGACGATCTTCTGGTCCACGGACGAGAAGACGCCCTCCTCGCGGTTGAACTTCTCCAGCCAGTCGTAGTGGCCGAAGTAGTGCAGGAACGACTCATTGCTGGTGTTGTTTTTCATGGTGTACTCGACCACCAGGGCTCCCGCTGTCGGCGTACACGTGAACGTGCCCAGTCACGTACGGATGAACGTGCTCAGTTTGTGAGGTGCGGGAAGCCGTTGATGGGCAATCTGCTGCTTGATCTGTTGGGGCAGCAGAGGGCGGCTGGTCATGGTTTTGGACCCTCATCGGTGGTTGGAGCTTCGCCGGTTCCGCGGTCTGTATGAGTCCGGCGCGGTCAGCCTGTCGTAGATCGTGAAGAAGACCGGGCTGAACCGCCGGACGGTCCGGAAGTACCTGTCGGCCCAGGCCACGGTGGTGCCGCCGCGACGGGCGACCAGTGGTCAGCCATGGTAGCGGCGTCCATCACCGGATGACCGAAATCTCCGGCAGTGGCTGCTGCCATTCACCCAGCTCGGCAACGAGTACCCGGCGGGCCAGCCGTCGGGTATGACTCCACCCCTCATCGACGGACAACGCGCCCCTCGTCCATCGATCAGCGTTCTCCGTACCGCTCATCTTGCTGAGGACAGCGTCGATCTCCCGCAGGTCAGGCAGAACGCCGCAACCGAGTTGCCCTTCGTCCACCAGGGCTTCTGCCATGCCAAAGGCATGATCGAAGTCCAGGGCGATCTCATCCGTCACCACGTCGTGCTGGGCCAACCAGGCAACCTGGGACGGGGCATCAGCGGACAGCACGGCCAGCGACTCAAGCAACAAGTGCCGACGGAACAAAGGACCAGGACTCTCCATAACACGATCGTCGCACGCGTCCACCTGCCCGAGCCCACGAACGAACACCTGGCTGAGCACATTCATCCGTACTTCGTTGAGCACTTTCACAAGTACGCCGACACCCACGTCCGCTTCGCCACCGCCGGCGGACTGAAGGAATACGCGGGCGCGGCCCCATCACCCGGGCCTCCGGCAAACGCAAGTACGCCGGCCGCCGGTTCGTGAAGAACAACCGGCTCAACCACGCCGGACACTTCGATGAGCCGACGGCCTTCCCGACCCCAGCGCCCGGCTGATCCCGCTGCGGATCACTCTGGGATGGTTAGACCAGCTTCCCTCAGCCGGGGAAGACAGATGGCCAAGCAGTCCGCTACGGACTTCGCGTCGGTGCGGACGAGCAAGCCCTCCCGGAACGGAGCCCCACTGGCCACGAACGTCCAAGGCTTGGTGCCGACACGCATGCGCTCGGCATCTGCCTTGAAGATGACCGTTACGCCCTGCTCGGCCAGCACTTCCATGATCCGTACGACGTCCATTGTTCCCCCGGTTCGATCAAGCGAGGAGCCACGCTACATGGGGACATGACCGGCTCCCTTGACGGGTTAGGCGCATGAGGTGTCTTCTCCACGCGATAGCCGTGGGGAAGGGGACGGGCTCGAGTTCTTGGCGGCTGGGTCGCTGAGCTTTTTCTTTAACGTCCGGCCGCCCTGTGACGTCGGAGGTTGAGCGATGTCATCGAAGATTGATGGCCGGGGGCGTGCCACCGAAGTTTCAGCGGTCGCTAGTCTGTGTCGGTGACACCCACGAATGATCGGCAGTTCCCTGAGGCACTCGCCGCCGCCATGGTGACCCCATTCGACTATGACGACGGACGCGGGGTGGACTTCGAGCCCTTCCTGGCGTTCCTGTCTGCCGAGGAGACCACCGACTGGTTCCGCGCCTGGCTCGGGAACCCCGATCTGAACGGTGACGACTTCCGCGTGTTCGGGCAGGACGGCTCCGGCGGGTACGCGGCGCTCTGGCTGGCCCGGCCTGATCGGTCGCTGGTTGAGCAGCCTGTGGTCTTCCTCGGATCCGAGGGAGAGACCGGCGTTGTCGCCCGCGATCTGGGGGACTTCTTGTGGCTGCTGGCTGACGGCGTAGGCCCCTGGGAAGCGGCCACCCCGTACGAGAGCGAGCGGATCCCGCGTCCCATTCCCGAGCTGACAGCCGTCGCAGAACGGTTCGCGCCGACTCGGCGCCGCCCAGCCGCTGAGGTGATTGCGTTGGCTATGCAAGAGTTCCCGGACTTCGATGACATCATCATGAAACTCTGCCGCTGAGCCTGCGATCCGCTGGCCCGGTGCTCAAACTTCCCTACGTTGTCTGACGGGACAGGGCGAGCCCTTCGTATGGTTCTCCCATCCAGGGGAGAGGCGGTCGATGACCGTCCTTGAGTCTGTGACTGGTGCCGGTCCGGGATTCCGGCCCGGATGCGTCCTGGCCGTCTACGCGGTATGGACCGTTGGGTTGGTCGTCATGCCGTACACGGTGCCACGATCCCGAACAGTGCCTTGAACGTTTTCGCTCTCCTGTGGATTCGCCGGACGTGGGGTCGGCCCATCATGTGCTCCGACCAAGGCGCACACGTAACCACGACGAAGGCCGTGAGGGTGAGTCTGACGCTATCCGGGGGGAAGCGTTCGCGAAGGCGTCTCGTTTCCGGGGCGAGTTCTATGAGTGTCTGACAGCCCGGCGTGACGGACTGTTCGAGCTGACAGATGCCCTGCTGTGCGTCGACGGCCCGGGTGGTCCCGCCGGTGGATCTGACGCTGGTGCCCGAGCACCGTCGTGGGCACGGAGCGTTGTACGGAGCCCTCAACCACGGCCGCATCGACATCGAGCGGCTGCGGATGGTGCTGGCCGGGCTGCCGCTGCCCCACCCCGAAAGTCCGTACTCCCCCAGCGGACCGCTGGAGCTGGCTTCTGGTCGTCGCCCACACCCAGCTCCGCCTCGCCCGGCCACTGGCTGCCGATCTCCGCTGGTCCTGGGAGAAGCCGGCCAGGCCCGAAGGCCTCACGTCGGCCCGGGTCCGCCGCGGGTTCAGGAACATCCGTGCGCACCTGCTCTGCCCGGCCCGTGTTCCTCAACCGACCGGAACTGGTCCCGGACGACCCCTCGGCTCGAAGAACCGGCGGCCCGCCATCCGCTATGACGTCGGCAAAACCGTCAAACGCCCCGAGACCCTCAAGGCCATCGGCAGACCAGGTCGGTCCTGGTCTTGTAGAAGAAGCTCAGCTTGTTCTTTAACCTTCGTCCGGCTCCTGACAGGGTGGCTGGCGGGCCTGGGAGTGACCGGCCGAATCGGGATGCGCTGGTCTGCGGGACAGATGCATACTGACCGGATGGTCTTGTTCTCTGGTCGGTTCCAGGATCCGCGCAGTAGCCAGTACGACTTCATCGGCTCGATCATTGTGCGATGCCCCGGCTGCGCGAGGGCCGCTCGTGTCGTTCTAACGCCCGCGGACTCCGATCCAGGGGGTCGGATGCTGTTCAGGCCGCGACGTCTGGTCTGTTGTGGCTGCGGACTGTCACGGGTGTGGAGCGGTCGTCTTGTCACGCTCTCCCGTGGCACAGCTCAACCCGCGACGGATCCGTACCTCGGTATGCCGCTGTGGCTCCAGATTGAGACCCGTCGTGGGTGGTTGTGGGCGTACAACCTCGAACACCTCGACTTGATCCGCCGTTTCGTCCAAGCGCCGCTGCGAGAACGAGCGTCCTGGTACGACACCGGGCAGAAGATGACTTTGGTGGCCCGCCTTCCGGCATGGATCAAGCGAGCGAAGAACCGAGACGAGGTCCTGCGTGCCATCAGCCGGATCCATGCGTCACTGGCTGCCGCCTGAGCTGTTCATAAGGCGCGCGAACGCCGCTCAGACTTGATCACGGCTTGTGCTATTCGGCTGACGTGCGGGCGGCCTCCGCCTGAGCATGGGCTCCGACCAAGGTGCACGTGACAGCGACGAGGGCCGTGAGAGCGAGTCTGCTGCCCGATGCCGTCCGGGGAGGGGCATTCGCGGAAGCGTCACGCTTCTGGGACGAGTTGTTATGCGTGTCTGACCGTTCGGGGCGATGAGCTGTTCGAGCTGGCGGACGCGGTGCTGTGCGCGCCTGGCGCGGTGCACTCGGCAGTCGAGCTGACCCACCTTCCTGACCACCGGCGGGGGCACGGAGCGATGTACGACGGCCTCAACCAGGACCGGAGCGACACCGGGCGGCCGCGATAGGTGCTGGCCGTTGTCGGGCCGACACCGTCTGCCGGGGCCGCCCGTCCTCGTCCTCGGGTAGCGGATGATCGCGTACGCTGCGCTTTCGCAGTATTCGAGGGGGGACCATGCGTAAGATCCACAAGTTGTTGCTCGCTGCTCTGGCGGCTGTCATCGTCGTGGGCGCGGTGGTGTTCGTCGTGCAGGACCGCAAGGAGGCGGAGCGTGCGGCGGAGCGGGAATCGCTTCGCCTGGCCGCCGAGAGCATCTTCCAGGCCAGGGCTGACAAGAAGGATGCGCTGTGGCGACAGTACGCCGCTCCAGCGGGGCGTGTGTGGAGTGAGGCGCGGGCGAGGGCCACGCTGAACCGGGTGGAGATCCAGGGGAAGCGGGCGAAGGTGTGGATTCAGGAGATCACGACGCCCTACACGACCAATAGCTCCGGCACCGATCCGCAGCCGGACATTCCCTACGTAGGGCAGTACGTCTACGTCTTCGAGCCGGCCGGAGAGGGTTGGACGTTCGTCAAGGACGTGACGAAGCAGGAGTTCGGCATCTGAGCGGGTACCCAGCCAGTGTTGCCAGTGACAGGGCGCCGTGGTGGCCGCGGTCGTTCTGCCGCCAGCCTGTTGCGCGCCAGGCCGGGCAAGATACTCGGCCGGAGAACTCCGGCGGAGCGCCCATCTACACTGCTCAAGGCCCAGTAGAGCCGGTCGTCGGCTTTCCGTCGACATACGGCACAACCGCGGTAGGGGGAGCGGTGAAAGTACCCGTGGAGCTGGTCGGCACTCGTGTCACGCGCACGGCCTTCGACCACCAGGTCCGGATCAGCTTCACCGATCAGGCCCCAGGCGGCCGGACCCGCATCGAAGGTGAGCTCGTCATCGAGACACCGTTCACCCTCACAGACGCCTCGGGCCACCAGGCCCTCATGACGCCGGGCACCGGACCGTCCTTGGCGCCGCTACTCGGCTTGTTCGCCAAGGTCGTCACCGAAACCGAGGTCACTGGGCATGGCACCCTGTCGCTCGGCTTCGATGACGGCACTCGGCTCAGCGTCGATCCAGACCCCCACTACGAGTCGTGGAACCTCACCGGCTCAGGAATCGATCCCGTCCTGGTAGGCCCAGGCGGCGAAACCGACTGGCAACACTGATCACCGCCGCAACTCGACACCATTGCGGCACTCAACCTGTGTTGCGACAACCGCTGGAATCCGCCCCCGGGGTGGAGGGGCGTCGGATGTCCGCATACACCCGCACCCCGACCCCGGGCTCGCCGGGGGCGCGCCACACCGGGCTGATCCCGGAGGTCGCCCACTTGTGCTGGAGGCCCTCCATCACCGCGGCGAGGGTGTCCTCGTCCGCGGCGAGGGCGTCCAGGACCACGAGCCACGGCTCGGCGATGTGCTGTTCATCGATCTGCATGCTCCCACCGACGGCTCCGCCCAATTCCCGGTTCGCCGGCCGCTGGGGAAGCTCCGGCACGAGGGGCTGCGGACCATCGACTGGCCCCGCGTCGGTCGCGCGGTCCGTGCCTGGGCCGTAGACATGAAGGGGCAGCCGCGGTCTGCTGACAGGGCTGGAGCGGGCTGCGCCCTCATCGTCGGGGAGCCGTGCCAACCACCCCCGAGCGGCACGGCTCCCTGCCAGGAGCGAGGACCCGGTCGTGCTTCGTCCTCCGGTGGAGCCGATGCTCGCCCAGGCCCGGGAGACCCCCCCGGCCCCAGGCGTCCTGCCGGGTGGGCTCGCGTTCCAGGCGAAGTCTCGTCGGCTACCGGTCCCCAATGTCCACGCGTCGCGGCCGACGGGCCGGTGCTCCGTCAGTCCCGGCGCGGCAGCCTGATCCAGCGGCTCTTCCCCGACCTCTGGACCCGCGAATGGCTGACGGCCGGGCAACGCCCGGTCACGATTTGCGGCGGCGTGTGCTTCGACTTCTCCGGGCCGATCCCCCTGGGCCCGACACGCGATGCCGGGCCGGCGTGACGGTCAGCGGGGTCGCGCAGCGCGCCGGTGGGGCGTTTGGCCTTGTTGGTGAGTTACGGGTTCTGGCACAGATTTTGGGGAGCGATCACGGATTGCGACGATGCAAGAGCTGATGTCAGTGGGCCCACGTAGCTTTCGGTTGACCGCCCGGCCGGGTGGCGAGGAGGGAGTGAGACATGGAGTGGGTCAAGGACGCGCGGCTGGCAGCCGGGCCTGAGGCCACCTGGTACTTGGAGGCGGCTTTCACGCCCGGTGCTCACCTTGGGACGGTGTACGACGATCCGACGACGCCGGTAGTCGTGACGGGCATCGAGGAGCTGACGACGATCCGCGTACCGAGCGGCCGGCTCGTCGTCGATGCGCCATGGCACGACGACCAGGTCTGGGAGTACCAGAGAGGGCTGCCCACCAGGCCCCCGCGGGAGCTGGCGGTGCGCATTCCCCCGGGCGTCTACCGGGTAGAGATCGCGTGGACGGCGGGCCCGTACGAGTTCATGGGCGAGCACGTCGACGGCGTTGAGTGCGCCGCGACGCGCCTGTGCATCAGCGACGACCCTGTCGTCGGATGGGAGATGGGCCTGAGTGTCGAGGACGACATCGCCCGGCTTCAGCCGGGCGAGGAGCCCCGCTTCTTCTCCGATGCCAATGTCGGCTGCTTCGCCGACGCAGGCGCGTGGACGACCTTGTCCGCACCGTTTCGCACGTTCATAGACGGGATCCCCGCCCCGCGCGATACCGAGCAGTTGGCCGACGGGTGCGAACGGGTGCGCGACGAGTCACAGCAAGCCGATCTGGTCACGTTCGGGGCCGAGTCGGGCGGCGTCGTCTGGTTGGGCCGCACGAAGACCGGCGACGTGGCGGCGATCGTCGTCACCAGCGGCATGCCCGACGCCAAAGCATGACGTCGCTGCCGCCTCCCTCTGTCCTGCAAGTCGCACAGCCGGACGTGGCTGCTCGCCTTCACTAGGAGGAGCAGTCTGAGGAGAGGTATCGGGAGTCGCACCCCGAGTAACCACGGCGAGGCGCTACTGCAGCAGGATCATCTTCCGGAGCAGGTGGAAGCCGGCTCGGCCGTAGAGCTGTCTCTTGATCTTCTTGATGCGGTTCACGGCTCCCTCGATGCTGCCCGAGTTCCAGTCCAGGGTGAGGCCGGCGGTCACGGCGTCGAGGTCCCGCAGCAGGTGGCGTGCGAAGCCGGCAAGGCCGGGTAGCTGGCTGGCTTCGACGGTGCTGATCCAGGCAGGGAGCGTGGTGCCGAGGCGGCCGCTGAGCATCTCGCCGAAATCACGGACGTGTCCGGCGGCTATGTCCAGTTCGGGACAACGGGCCAGGACGTCTTTCAGGCCGACGCGGTCTTCCTGGGTCAGAGCGGTGGGGTGGCGGGTGAGCCAGCCGGTCACCTGCCGTACCGTCGGCGGTCGTGGCGGTGCTACGGACGGAGCCCCGTGCAAGGTGGCGATGTGGGCTCGGACCATGCCGTAGGTGACGGGTGCTTGCTCGGCAACCAGCTCGTCGTGGAGCTGGGTGACGCTGGTGCATCCTTCTGTGAATCGTCGTTCCAGGTAGGACTTGTAGGGGTCCAGTCTGCTGGGCCGAGGTCGGTTCTCGCGGAGGGTCTCCTGCCAGTGTGCGGCGTTCGCGTACCGGAGGACGGTGTTGAGGCCCCAGCCCAGGTGCCGGGCGATCGCCCGACGCGAGTGACCCTGGGCGAGCATTTCGTGGACCAGTGCGTGTGCAGCCTTCTTCCGCTCGGCCCGCCGGCCGACCGGCTCCGCGTCGTCCTGCGGCCTATCGGAAGGCGGATGGGTGTCGTGCGGCAGCACGCCGCTGGGTGTCGGGGTACGCAGGCAGTCGCGGTGAGCGGCGACGCAGGTCTCGACGGCCCGACCGAGGCCCTGCCACAGATGGAACCGGTCAGCGACCTGCAGAGCATCGGGGGCACCGCGTCGGGCGCCCTCGGCGTAGGCGCCTGCCCGGTCCCGGCAGATGATCTCCACGCCGCGGTGGCGGTCCAGCCAGTCGGCCAGTGGCCCGGCTTCACGGGTGGGGAGCACATCGACCACGCGGCGGTCTTCGACGCTGGTCAGCACGGTGGAGTAGGTCTGGCCGCGACGGAGCGCGAAGTCGTCCACGCCCAGTACCCGCGGAGTACTGAACCGCGGGTCGGGCAGTGCTATGACCCTGCGTAACAAGGTCATCCGTCCCGCACCGAAGCCCAGCTGGGTCGCCAGCCGAGCGCCAGCCCGCCCCGCCAGGGCGAGCCCCACCCGTTCCAGGGCGCGGTTGAGCCGCGTGGTGAACCGCGCATGTGGGACAGTCAGCCGGGAGAACGGCTCGGCGAACGTCCGGCGTGGGCAGTCCGTCGACTCGCAGATGAAGCGTCGGACCGTCAGCCGGATCACAAGGCCCTGATCAGCCAGCGGAAGGTCCCTCAGCCTGCGCTGGTAACGGTCGTGGACTCGGTCCGAGAAGCGGCCGCAGCCCGGGCATGAAGCGCCGCCTGCGTGACCTCTCGCCACTACTTCGATCGTGCCGAAGGCGGCCGTGACCGCCTCGACCTCCACATCGGCGATCTCCTCGAACACCAGCGGGCTCCAGAGCAGTGCGTTGGTCTGCATGACCAGCACCATCACCGTCCACTCCCGACCATAGCGGCGAACGGGAGGAACCTGAGGGAGCGTCACTTCCGGCTGTCGGCGACATGGCGTACGCCGTCTCGCACGAGCCAGACTCCTCGCAATCGGATACCGAGGTAACGCTCTGCGACGGCTCCCCAAGATCTGTGCCAGAACCCAGTAATGACGTCACTTGCCGATGGGTTTGGTAGGCACACCGATCCGCGGTCGGGTGATGTTGATGAGCTCGGGAGGCACCAGGTCTCTTGCCGGGGCGGCATCAGGTTGCTCTTGGTGAAGGGTGCTGGTCATACGGCAGATGTCGAAGGTTGAGCTGTACATGGCAATCCGGCGTGACCGGGGCGGCGGCATGCCGATGCGAGGGACCGGCAAAGCTGGCTGAAAGACCCCTGCTGGACTCCGAATCCTGGACTCCGAATGGGGGAGTATCAGGGGGAGTCACGGCAGGGTCCTTGGCCGGTCACGGAATCCAGCGGGCCTCCACTCGTTCGGCCACCGAGAAGTCAGTCCCGCAGTCCGGGCAGTCGGCTCGCCCGAACAAGTAGCGGACGCCGTGGGCCAGGCTCCGATGCCCGTCCGCCAGTGCCCGCGTGCTCAACCTGTGCGGCAACGCCTCCAAGTCTTGGGTTCGTGCCGGTCGAAGAGGCGACTTGTGCACCTCTCGCAACGCGTAGTCGTCGCTGCAGCAGAACGACTCGTCCTGTCCGATGACGACGAACAGGTCGACCCCGCAGTGCGGACAGTCGACCTCGTACTCCCCGGTCTGCAGACCCTCCAGGCAGCGATCCCAGATCTCAACGCCCTCGAAGGAGAGCAGGGCCTGCAGCAGGTTCACGTACTCCTCGGCTTCGACGCCCTGGCTCAAGCGGCGATCGGTGAGACGGTGCAGCACCCCGATCGGGGCCGAGAAGACCGTCAGAGGGCTGTCGGGCTCCGACAGCCCAGGCGAACAGGCAGCTATCGCTCCGGCTGACAGCAGCACCCAGGCCAGATCCTCCGGGCTGCAGGCGATCGCGATCTCGGCCAGCCGTGGAAGAGCTGCGTAGCTGGCGGGGAAAGCTATGTCCATCTGCGGACATAGATGGTCCATCAACTCTGACCACACACCGCTCGGGTCGGCCTTGAACCGGTCCAGGAGACCAGGCACGTGTTCCGCGGAACCGCACACGTCGATGAGCGTCGACCAATCCGTCATGCGTTCATCCAACCAGGTGGCTCCCGGCGGACTGCACCGGATGGACCGACTCCGAGATCCTTCACAGAACTGCGGTCAGAACCTGGATCTCCCCACCCGACGCTCGGGGCTGGGACAGACTGCTCACCGAGGTTCCCCCGGAACCGCTGAGCTCACCCGGTTGGGGGAGGGAGATCGTTCCGGCGGCCGACGCCACGCTGCCGCAGTTGATGCGACGTTCAGAGCATGACCAGGGATGAACGGACGATGAAGGTACTCTGGAGCGACTGGTGGCAGCGATGGCCGCGCTGGGTGGCCAGGGTAACGGTGCTGTGGGCGGTCCTGTATGCCGGCTTCGGCCTGGCGTGCGTGCTGAGCGGGACCTCGTTGCTGTACCACGGCACTGACTCGGGGGCCTCCGGGCTGGGTTGGGTGGTCGTGGCGGTGGGTGCGCTGGCCGCTTTGGTCAGTGGAGCGGTGGTGCTGTAGGGGCTGCGGCCGGCGTTGCGGGTGCTGCTCTGGGTGGTCTGCGCCCTGGCCGGGATCACCGCGTTCAGCCTGCTGATGGATGTGATCACGTTGATGCTCGGTCAGGGAGTGGACAGCCGGGCCTCTCCGCTGCGAACAAGGCCCTGTCGGCCGTCGGGGCGGTCCTGCTCGCGGCCACGGCCCGGTCCGACTGCCGGTTGGCCGGTAGTGCCGTACGAGCACCGTCCGCTGCACCGCAGCTCGTCCGACTCGCCGCTTGGGCAGGGACGCTGGCCTTTGTCCCGTACGCGGCGATGAAGCTGGTCTGGGCGTCCGGCGGGACATTCGCTGGGATCACCGGTGAGGAGATGCTCGCGGTCTCGGAGCGCAACGGCGCCTCCGGGGTCTTCCTCACCCTGGAGTCCTGGGGGCTGGACCCGACCGCGCTGCTGGCCGTGCTCGGCATCTTTCTGCTCTGGGGCCTGGTCCGCCCGTGGGGTCAGGTCTTCCCGCGCTGGACGCTGCTCCTGCACGGCCGACGGGTGCCGCGCTGGCCCCCGCTCGCCCCGGCTCTGCTTGGCGCTGCCACGCTCGCCCCGTCGGCGTTGTGGGGGTCGGATACTTGGCCCTGGCCACGGCCGACGTAGTGACGATGAGGCGCGGCGATTTCCACTCCTCGGGCGACGCGCTGCTGGTCGGCTGGATCGGGATGGTCGCCTTCGCCGTCTACGGCATCGCCCTGATCATCGCGGCCCGCTCATTACTGGCTTCGGACGCGCCCCGCTCACCAGACGACGGTCGTCACAGACTGACCGTCCATGGCCAGCCAGATACCGCCAACTGGCCACGGAGGGTTTCAACTCGTCACTGACGCCAAGGACGAGCCGAGCAGTCCAGGATGAGCGAAACACCACCGCAATCGCCCTGAGCTGCTCGGCACGGGCCGCACACTCCGAGGCGGGCCGCCCAGACCCCAGTTGCCGAAGCAGCCGGCTGGGGAACGAAGAAGCAGCGCTGGGAAAATCGGAGATCCGCATCAACCCGAGCTCCTGACCTGCCTCCCGGCTCTCGGCCTGGAACATCCACGAATGCTGTCGCAGATGATGAAACTACCCGGGACAACGGCTGGCTGTCCGTGGCGCGTCGTGAAGGCAGGACGGGGCCGCGGTCACGTCTGCGGTTCACCGTGACGCGGGAGGTGCGGGATCTTCTCGCGCTATGGGGCGGGAACGTCTCCGCGGTTTACCGGGAGCTCGTCGCCCGTGCGGCGAAGGCATCTTCGCCGGGTTCGGCCCGCTGGGCAGTACTGGTCTGCCGTCCCTGACTTCCTAGCCGAGGGCTGCAAGCTGCGCTCGCCCCAGCCACCTCGCCCTGAACGATGCAGGCCCTGGAAAGGAACGGCACCAGGGCTGAAGCAGCCCGAGAAGACCATCTGGCCTGCGTGTACCGCCCACTACGGGCCCTCCTGGGCCGTGACTGAACCCGATCTGATGCAGGGCTGCCCGTTCCCCCCTACCCACACCCAGAAGACCATCGACAGACGGAAGAAGGGCTGGCTGCCACCGGACTACGGTCTGCGCGAGCTCCAGCATCCACTGTCGGTGCTGATCACGGCGGGGCAGCAAGGCGACTCGCCGCAGTTCGAGTCGGGCCTCGACGCTATTCGGGTGCCGCGGATCGGTTCTGGTCGGCCCCGTAGGCGACCGGACCGGGTGCGGGCCGACAAGGCGTACGACTTCCGCCGTAACCGGGCCTACCTGCGCAGACGCGGTATCAAGGCGACCATTCGGGTCCCGGCGGACCGAGTCCGCAACCGCCAGAAACTCGGCTCCCGAGGCGGTCGGCCGCCGAAGTTCGACAGGACCGACTACCGCGAGCGCCACGCGGTCGAGTGCGGGATCAACCGCCTCAAGCGTCACCGATCCGTGGCCACGAGATACGACAAGCTTGCGTCCGCTACGGGGCGACCGTGCTGGTGACAGTCCTCAACGAGTGGCTGTGACCAGTGGGTTTGCCGTCGACCTCAGTCTGTCGGTGTCGGCACGGCGCAGGCATCGGCGATAGCCCGCGTGTCCCAGTAGAACGGACGGACCTCGGTGATCCGCCCGTCCTTGACCGTGATCGCTTGCAGAATCGGGAAGCTGAGTTCACGGCCGGTCGCACGAGCACGAGCACGGACCTGTGTGAGCACGACCGCAGTCTCACCGGTGGCAAGAAACTCCTGCTCCACCATGTCGAACGACTCCCACACCTCTCCCATCATGAGAAAGAACTGCGCCATGCCGTTGTGCCCACGCCAAGTGCCTCCATAGGGCAGAGCATCTGCTTGATGCAGCTCGACATCCGGCGCAAAGAATGGGGCGAGCAGGTCGAACGAAGCCTCGCCCGGGCCTCCTGCCGCCAAGTACTCCGCCTCAGCCGCATACATGCCGGTGAGGACTGTTACTGACTCCGTAGTGGATGACATCGTCATGCCGCCAGCATGATCACAGCAGGAAAATCTTGCTGGCGGCAATCAGACATCGTTGTGCGGCGCGGCCGGCACTTCGCAACACTGCGGGGCTTGGCCGCGCTCGGCCTGATGGACGGGGACGTGGTGACCGAGCGGCAGGCCGAACTGCTCCTGGGGGAGGGCCGGCACCCGGACGCCGACCGGATCGAGCGCGAGCTCCTGGCGCAGGGCAAGAGCCCGGCGCAGGCCGGCGGGCGACCGTGCTGGGCAGGCCCATCGAGCACAACTGCTCACCCAAGACCGACAAGGCCAAGGAGCGCCCCCTGGCTGGCCTTCGACTTGGTGTTCCGGCCCCCGCCGACGGCCCACCTCGCGTGGGCCCTGATGGACGACGAGCACCGCCGGGTGCTGGAGCTGTGCGGCGATGTCGCCCGCGACAAGACGCTGGGGTGGCTGTAGGAGTCGGTCGCGGAGATCCGCTCGAAGGCCGGCGGGAAGCAGCGGGCCCGGGTCAAGGACGGGCTGATCGTCGCGGTCTTCCGGCACTACGAGTCCAGGGCCACGGAATGGAGACCGCTGCTCCACGCGCACGCGGTCGTGTCGATCCGTGCCCGGCGGCCGCACGACGGGAAGTGGGGCAACCTGTCGGCGGACTCGCTGATGGCCCACATCGTCGCGGCCGACACCCTCTACGTCCTGTGCTTCATGGAGGAGGTGTCCGCCCGGCTCCGGTGGGCGTGGGAGCCGCGCGAGGTGACGCCCGGCCGCCGGCCCGTGATGGACATCGCCGGGATCGAGCGGCGGCTCATCGGCTGGCAGTCGACCCGCCGCCAGCAGATCGAGGACGCGCTGCCCGTCCTGACGGCCAAGTACGAGGAACGGCAGGGGCACGCGCCGGGGGAGCGGGCCGCCTACGCGCTGGCCTGCCAGGCCGCCGACCAGACACGCCCGCCCAAGCGCACGGAGCTGCTGTCGCTGACCGAGCTGCGGACGCGATGGCGCACCTCGGCGATCCGGTCGTTCGGGGCCTGCACCGTCTACCGGCTGGCGGAGCGGGCGCGGGCGGCGGCCGCGGCCGTGTGGGCACGGGTGCGGCCGGTGGTCGATATCGCCCTGGCGGCCGTCGACGTCGTCGCCGTGGTGTACGTGATGCGCGGCGCCTTCGCGCGCCACCACCTGCTCGCCGGAGCCCGCCGCCACCTCTCCTACGTCCTGCGCGGTCGGCCCCACCAGCCGGGCCTGGACGTACAGATCGTGCAGACGGTCGTCGACGACTACACCCGCCCGGCGAGTCGGCGGATGATGACCGCTGACCTGCGTGCCCTGTACCCGCGCGACACCGAGGACCAGGCCGTGCTGCGCCCGCTGACCCGCAAGCGCACCGCCCCGCCGTACGAGCGAGCCCGCCTCGCCGCCGACGCCCTGGCCGCTCGGGTCCATGCGGTGTGCCGTGCGGAGCGACTGGGCTCCCGTACCCGGCTGCGCACCATCGCCGTGCCCGCCGCCTCGAGGCCGTACCCGCGGCCGTTCCGCACCGGCCCGAAGGACGGCCGCCTCCTGGGGCCGGAGACAGCCGTCGACATGGTGGAACAGACGCGCCAGACCTTGGAAGCCGCCGCCGCGCAGGTGGCCGCCACGCTCCAGGACAGTCGGCGGGCGCGCGAAGCCGCCCATGGCCCCCGCCCGTAGCCCACCCCGGCGACGGCCCCGCCGCCGCACACCCAGCAGCCCGGCACCCAGCACACGCCTGGCCGGACCACAGGAGGAGTCACGTGAACACCCTGGAAGAACGCCTCAACCCCGACGAAGCCCGCGCCCGCGCCCGTGCCGCCCGCTTGGAGATGGCCGCCGCGCTCAACGAGGACCGGGAGCCCGACCCCGACGAGCCCCTGTGATGGCAGCCGATCTGGAAGCGCCCCCGGAAGCCGAAGTCGAAGGCGGCGAAGAAGGCAGGACTGCGCAAGCAGCGGAAGCGACTCCAGGAAGCCGGGAAGCGCCGCCTCGCCGCCGCGCAGTCGCGCCGGCCCCGCTCCCGGCAGAACCGGATCGGCAACGCCGCCGCGCGCCGCGACGCCCGCGCCCTGTCCCGAGTCCGGCACTCCACCGCCTGGCTGTGGTGACGATGCCGGACATCGTCCACCGAGTGGAGTCCACCGAGTGAGCCTCCGCCAAGCTAAATTCGCAGGTCAAATGGCTTGTGTGGTCGGTCCTCGGGGTGCTCGTGCTGGTCGTGGGCGGGAGCCCACGGAGAAGATCACCCGTCAGCGGTTGATCTCGAGGTTCGTCAGAACGAGCAGAGCCCGCAGAAGTCGGGTGGGCGGGCGGGGTCGGTGCGGGGCTTGGTGAGGATCCGCCAGTTCTTGAGGTGGGCGAAGCCGTGCTCGACGGGTGCGCGTCCGACGGCCAGGACTCGGTTGGCTTCCTTCTGACCCGGGCTGAGCTTGTGGGTGCGGCTGGTGGTGTAGCCGGTGACGATCACGGGGGCGAGGATGTCGTTGTCCAGGCCTCGGAAGCCAAGGTCGGCCAGCGCCCCGAGGCCGGCGGCCTGCAGGTGGGCCAGGATGTGGTCGTGGCGGGCAGCAGTGTTGTCGTGGGTGCAGCCGGGCCGGGCAGCGGATATCCAGATCAAGCGCCCGTTCTCATCGGTCAGGGCAAGAAAGTGCAGGCCGTGGCTGCGGTGCTTGCCGGAGTAATTTCGCCGGTCGGCCTTGCTGGTGCGGCGCTGGGTGCGGATGAGGGTGCCGTCGATCAGGACCACTTCCCCGCCCTGCTTGGCGACCTTCTTCAGGGCGCGGTCCAGGCGGGGCGCCTGGGCGGCGAGCAGTCCGACCAGCTCGTCGCGCCAGCGGCGGACGGTGGATTCGGACACGTTGTTGCCGCCGGCCATGTCGGCCAGGCGCTGGTCGTGGCGTAGTACGGCCAGGACGATCACCGCGATCTTCCCCGGCGGCAGGATTCGCCACCGGGACCGGATTGCCTTCAGACGGCGTCGCAGCAGGTCAGTGAGGTGGTTGACGGTGCGCGTGGACAGTGGCAGACGGCACTGGTAGACAAGAGGACAGGTGTCCTCGGTGCGCTCTTTGGTATTCGTCACACAATTCCAACGGCCGTCGGGGGCACCTTCGTTACGCCCGTGCCGGTCCGCTCCGAGTAGTGGCTTTCCTGGTCACAGGCGGGTGGTGAACCGGCCGTCGGGCAGTTTGCGGAGCGAGCCGCGATCGACGAGTCTGACGAGCTTGCTGCGTAGCGGTTCCAGCTTGGCCTTCACGCTGACGTTCACCCCCACCACCTCGCCGACCTCGCGGGCCATGACCGGTCCGCCGGCCTGCCGCACGGCGGCGATGATGCGCTGATAGTCCCACGGCAGCGTGTCCTCCTTCACGCCCGATTCGCGGTGCGGGATCAGCATCACCGCCCGGCCGCCCACCTGCCTGGGCACCGGACCGGCGGAGGCGCGTTCCTCGGCGAGCTGCCCGGTCATCCGTTCAAGCACGCGCTCGGCGACTGCGAGTTCGTCCCGCTCGGCTCGCACTTCCGCCAGATGTTTGGCCAACTGCTCTTCGAGTTCGTCCAGTTCCGCGCGCCGCGCGGTGATCCGTTCCAGCAGTTCGGGATCCAGTGCACCGGATCGTAGAGGGGCACCCGACCCCCAGCAGGTAGGAATCGGTTGTCCGGGGAGTGCCGGGTGGCTGGGTCAGCGGGGCGGGAGGGAAGCCAGAGAGAGGTCCCACTCGTCAGCCGCGTGCAGCAGCGCTGCGGCGTCCAACCTGACCTCCACCACGTACTGGTAGATGTCAGCCCCATCATCGCCCTGTTGCCACGGAGGTGCCGCCTCCAGAGACAGATGAACGCGGATCACCGCGGTCCCGCCCTCGATTCGATGGGCGAGGCTGAAAGCCACGACCGGCTCGATGAACCACGTGTCCGGCGACAGCTCGCCTTCGGCATCAGGTTCGGTGACGTCCACCGTACCTGCGGCCACCGCGCGCAGCCACGCGGACACCTGGCGGGCCTCATCGGTGAGCAAACACGGATCGGCGAAGGACCACTTTCCCTCAGGAGTCGCCACCGTGCCCTCAATGACCAGCCAGTTGTCGTCGTACGAGTCGCCCCGAACGGTGGCGAACTGATAGCGCACTGGGCGGAGGTCGACACTGCTGGAGAGATCGTTCAGGAGCACTGGGCCAGGATGTCATGCGCTGGCCAGCAGCGGACTGCGCCCCCAGCCCAGGTGCACGGGCCAGAGCGCCGCCCCTGACTCCGTTTCGGAGACAATCCCGACCCCTGCCCGACGATCTTCTCGATGGGCTCCCGCCCACGACCAGCACGAGCACCCCAAGGATCGACCACACCAGCCCTTTGAATTCAGGTTGGCAGCAGCTCACTCTGGTGCGCACCGGATGACGATGGACGCCACCGAGGTGCGCACCGCGATGTCCACTGCACCCGGTGCGCGCACCGGCACCCCCTCCTCCAGGTGCCCGAGTTCGCGCGTGACCCCTTGTCCACCTCTGCTGCCCGGCCCATGCCTCCTTGCCACAGCGCCTTTCGGCCGCCGATCAGACTGCGGTCAAGGGGGTGCGTGATACGCGGCCCCGGCCGGGCTCCCGGCCGGGCTACCCGGCCACGTTCTCGGGGTCAGTTTCCTCGGCGTCGCGGTATCGCGGAGCTGGTCTCCGGCATCGGGATCGGCGAGCTGAACCAGGTCGAGGCGCCGGGCAAGGAAGTCGTGATCGTCC